>NZ_JBZEER010000003.1:0-516772 GCF_058310175.1 Flavobacterium sp. AK-345
TACTGTTGTAACGCCGATTGGAAAGCTCGATGGTGCATTATTAGTAACTGTGATTGTGCCTGTGCAGTTATCAGTTGTTGTTGGTGTTCCTAAAACAACTCCTGTAGCAGTACATGAATTGGCATCGGCTACAGCCGTAACATTCGACGGACAGGTAATTGTTGGTTTTTGGATATCGTTAACTGTTACTGTTTGTGTACACGTTTGCGTATTTCCTGCAGCATCTTTTGCTGTCCAGGTCACCGTAGTAATTCCAATTGGAAAACTTGATGGTGCATTATTGGTAACTGTGATTGTCCCTGTGCAGTTGTCCGTTGTTGTTGGAGTTCCTAAAACAACTCCCGTAGCAGCGCATGAATTGGCATCGGCTACAGCCGTAACATTCGACGGACAGGTAATTGTTGGTTTTTGGGCATCGCTAACTGTTACCGTTTGTGTACACGTTTGTGTATTTCCTGCAGCATCTTTTGCTGTCCAGGTAACGGTAGTAATTCCGATTGGAAAACTTGATGGTGCATTATTGGTAACTGTGATTGTGCCTGTGCAGTTGTCCGTTGTTGTTGGAGTTCCTAAAACAACTCCCGTAGCAGCGCATGAATTAACATCGGCTACAGCCGTAACATTTGACGGACAGGTAATTGTTGGTTTTTGGGTATCGCTAACTGTTACCGTTTGTGTACACGTTTGTGTATTTCCCGAAGCATCTTTTGCTGTCCAGGTTACTGTTGTAACGCCGATTGGAAAGCTCGATGGTGCATTATTAGTAACTGTGATTGTGCCTGTGCAGTTATCAGTTGTTGTTGGTGTTCCTAAAACAACTCCTGTAGCAGTACATGAATTGGCATCGGCTACAGCCGTAACATTCGACGGACAGGTGATTGTTGGTTTTTGGGTATCGCTTACTGTTACCGTTTGTGTACACGTTTGCGTATTTCCTGCAGCATCTTTTGCTGTCCAAGTCACCGTAGTAATTCCGATTGGGAAACTTGATGGTGTATTATTGCTAACTGTGATTGTTCCTGTGCAATTGTCCGTTGTTGTTGGTGTTCCCAAAACAACTCCCGTAGCAGTACATGAATTGGCATCGGCTACAGCCGTAACATTCGACGGACAGGTAATTGTTGGTTTTTGGGTATCACTAACTTTAACCGTTGAAACTGCAGAAGTATTTTCGCAAGTTGTAGCTGTATTGGTGACTTTAACTTTATAGTCTCCATCAACTGTAACAACTAGTGTAGATGATATTTGTCCTGAAATTACGACGTTATCTTTATACCAAACATATGCTGGAGAACCAGCATTGGTAACCGCTGTCAATGTAGTTGTATAACATGCTGTTAATGTTCCGTTTATTGAAGCTGTTGGCAAAGGATTTGGCGTTGTTGAAATACTAGCCGAATTATTTGCTGAATTAGTATCCGGAACAGATGCCGGAATTATTGCAGTATTAGTATAAGCTCCACTAGCATTTACTTTGGCAACAATTTTTAATGTTACAGCTATGCCTCCGTTTATATCTCCAATACTCCAAACTCCTGTTCCTGAATTATAAGTTCCTACGGATGGTGTTGAACTCACAAAAGTATATCCTGTAGGAAGCAAATCATTTACAGAAACTCCTGTAGCATTATTTACTCCTAAATTGGATAAGGTTACTGTAAATTCTACATTCGATCCCACACATGGTGTTGCATTGTCTACTGTTTTTGTAACACCCAAATCTGTGCACAAAGTAACGGATACAGGCTTTGATTGTGTTTGAGCTCCACATGTTAAAGTTGAAGCTACAGAATAAGAACCCGTTTTAGTTGCTGTGTAGGTATTTGAGGTAGCACCTGATATTGCAGTACCATTAAAATACCATTGGTATGGAACAAATCCGGTTGGTGTTGACAATATAGCTGTACTATTTGTACAACCACCTCCTGCAATGTAAGACAAAGTTGGATCTTCTGGCTGAACAGCAAAATTCGAAAAGAAACCTGCCATAGAGAATCCTCCGCCTTGTTGTACAATCGAAACTGTTAATTTAGCATCACTAGATATGGAAAGAACATCCGGGCTTCCGATTTGAGTATCTTCAAAATTAATTAAATACCATCCTGTTGCTCCCAATTGATGACGTGCTGAAACTCCTGATTTTGTTTCAATATCTACACCATTAACATATACTTTTGATACGGCATCTTTTAAAAGAACATATCCAAAATAAGGCAATGAACCTGTACCGTAATTTCTAAATTTTGCTGTTTCTATAAATTTAGACCCTCCACATTCTGAGACCGGAGCAATCGTCGAAATATCAACTTCACAAGATTGAGCTGTTCCTGAATAAACAACAACATTGTTATCTGCAGAAACTCTTGAAGCTGAAAAATTAGCTCCGGAAACACCATTCAAAAAGGTAAAAAAGCTACCCGCTGTTGCTAATGTTGTTGTTTTTGTAGATACCAAAGCACCGGTTACCGAATAAGTATCTACAATAACTTTTGTATTGGGTTTAGTTGCAATTACAGTAGTTTGTTCTGCCGTATCGTTTCCTTTTCCTCTTTCTATAAAATATTCTGAACCTAAAACTGCTTCTGGCGGAATTTGATTAAAAGCTCCATCTCCACAACCATTTGGTGTATCGATAAAAGCAGAAGTATTCATAACACTCGGGTTTGAAGTTTCTACTAAAGTTCCAATTGTTGCTTTGAATAAATAACTTTGTCCTGCATTTAAAGTTGCTGTTATAACACCTCCAATTGTTACGGTTGTACCGTTTGTAATTGCCATTACACTATAAATCGGACGTTGATCACCGTAATTATTGAAATTTCCAAGAGAACCATCTCTGTAATATCCAACTCTAAATCTTATCCCAATTCCGGCATCACCAAAACTAGTCAATGCTGCATTTCCTTTAATATCCTGATCAGATCCATCACCACCTAAAGCATCAGAAGCTACGTTTCGTAAATTAATAGATATCGGCGCACTACCCGTAACGATTAATCCTGCAGCATTTAAAACTGTATTAAATGCAAAAGCAGGAGCTGCACTCGGTTTACCGGCAAATCTATATATTGCAGGTGCTCCTTTTGAAGCTATAAGTGTTGTTACAACTGTACCATCACTTTTTGAAACGGTAATATTTACAGTTGCTGTTGAATTCGTCGCAATAACAATTTCATTTGCTTTACTAAAATACTGCCAAGGCGCTGGCGCTATATAATGCTTAGTATAAAATTGAGCTGAGGCATTATAGCTAATCATTAAAAATAAAATAAAAGCAAGTAGTTTAATTGAATTAAACTTTCTAAGAGTAAAGTTACGCATAGACAATTGTAATTTGAATAATAGAAATATTAGAAGTTGAAAAATCAAACGAGATCTTCAACATATAGGACAGATACGATAAAAGAAAGGAAATGGATTTTGAAGATCTCTTAAAAGATTTGTCAAAATCAATGCAAAAAGAAAGTAGTGTTTGGACCATTAGTATTTATAGGCTCAAGACTAAAATTGTCTTTGGATTAAATTAGTAGTTTTGGAGTCGCGAAATTATATAAAGTCCTCTATACTAAATACTTTCGTCGACAAACTACCAAGATAAACGTTGAATAACACTTTTTATCAACAAAAATTAACCTGAACCTGTATAAAAATTAACTATTTGATAATAATAGCGGAGAAAATTCTTAAATTTTTATCAAATATTTTGTTTTTGAGCAAAAAGATGACAAAATCATAAAACAATCTTACAAAACTACAATAAGAAATATTTTATAATCACTTATAAATCAAATAATTATATACTTTTACAAAACAAAAATAACCTACAACTTTTTCACAGCTAGATCCTGAATGTTATTCAAAAAAAATAAACAGAAAAAATAAAAAGAAAGAATAAAAGCTTATAAATGAGCAGAATAAAAAATAAATTTTATTCAAGAAACTTAATATTTCGTTTTAAACCATCAAATTTTGTTCTCTTAATAGGAGAATTTTTAAAAACAGTACGAAAAGTTTCTTCTGTAATTTCAATCCAGTCTTTTTTAGTAAAAGAAAGCAAATCAGGATTAGGATTAAATAATGGTTCAGAATGCGATTTTGAGAATCTATTCCAGGGACAAACATCCTGGCAAGTATCACATCCAAACATCCACTCATCAAATTTACCTTTCATATCATTCGGAATATTTTCTTTCAATTCGATGGTGTAATATGAAATACATTTGCTGCCGTCAACAACATGAGGAGCAACGATAGCTTGTGTAGGACAAGCATCAATGCAGGCTGTACAAGAACCGCAGTGATCTGTAGTGGCATAGTCATATTCAAGATCTAAATCGAGAATAAGCTCTGCAATAAAGTAAAAAGAACCTACCTTTTGAGTTATAAGATTGCTGTTTTTTCCAATCCAGCCCAAACCGCTCTTAGCTGCCCAGGCTTTATCGAGAACCGGAGCAGAATCGACAAAGGCACGACCGGAAACATCTCCAACATTTTCCTGAATCGAAAAAAGGAATTCCTTTAGTTTCTCCTTGATAACAAAATGATAATCCTGTCCATAAGCATATTTGGAGATTTTGAAACTTTCCTGAGTTTGAGATTCTTCAGGATAATAATTTAATAAAAGCGAAACAACACTCTTAGCATCATCAACCAATAAAGTAGGATCTAATCGTTTGTCAAAATGGTTTTCCATATAAGCCATTTGACCATGACTGTTATTCTTTAACCAGTTTTCAAGTCGGGGCGCTTCTTTTTCTAAAAATCCGGCTTTGGAAATACCACAAGAAAGAAACCCAAGCCTTTTCGCCTCAGCTTTTATAAACTTTGAATATGTTTCTTTAGCATTAATTGTCATCTTTTAGAGAATAAGACTTTTACTCCAACAGGCTTCAATGTAATCAGTGGATTGAGCTGTATTTCACTATTAACAGATGTAATATTGTATCTTTTTACTAAATTAGAAATCGTCAAACACATTTCATAAATAGCAAATCCAGCTCCAATACACATTCTGGGCCCTGCTCCAAATGGATAAAAATATTGCATTGACTGTTTCTTCTGTTCTCCCAGAAATCTTTCTGGTATAAATTCATCCGGATTTTCCCAATACTTTGGATTTCGGTGCAATTCATAAAAAGAAACCCCAATTAATGTTCCTTTCTTTATATTATAACCAGCTAAATTATCATCTTCAACATTTCCCCTATCAGTAATCCAGGCTGGTGGATATAAACGCATAGCCTCATTTAAAACCGCATTTGTATAAGTCATTTTCTGAAGCTGCTCAACAATATTTTCCGTTTGAGATTCAATAGCTGTAATTTCATCTAAAACTTTCTGTTGTATCTTAGGATTTATTCCCAAAAGATAAAGAGTGAAAGTTAATGCATTTGCGGTAGTTTCATGACCGGCAATAAATAGGACTTTAATCTCATCAACCAATTGTTTTACAGACATTCCTTCACCTGTATCTTCATATCGCGTTTCTAAAAGCATATTAAGTAAATCATTAATATCTTCTTTAGATTTGCCTCTCTCCTCAACAATCTCCCGAATAATACTATTGTTCTCCTCTGCCAATTCAAGATGTTTCTTAACCTGACCTGTTACAGAAAACCACCAGGCTTTATGAGGAAGCCTAATTTCTTTGATTAAAAAATTCTGCACTTCTTCGATAATATATTTAATGCGAATTAATTTTTCCTCTGAAATTGAAAGTTCGAAAAGAGACTTAGCAACAACATTAAAGGCCAACTGGCTCATAATTGGAAAAAGATCAACAGCTTTTTCCTCAATTAAATCATCAAGCTCTAAAACAATTGTTTGATTCATATTTTCAACTAACTGATTCATTTTTTGCTTATGAAATGCGGGTTGAATAAGTCTTCTTTGTTTCAGCCAGAAATCACCGTCAACAGTTAAAAGCCCTTTTCCTAAATATTTAGAAAGATAAACAGACTGAAACTTAGATTTATGATAGTTCTTCTGATTTTTTTGTAAAATATATTGGGCAACTTCGTTATCTCTGGATAAAATTATATGCTTTGAAAAGCCAATTTTTAAAGAAAAAGAATCTCCAAACTTATCAAAATATCTTTTATGAAAAGGAATAGGGTTTTTACGCACTCCTTCAGCATCCAAAAAAAATCTAAATATTGAAAGTCGGTTAGGGTAATTATATTTTTTATTCTCAGACATTTTAAACAGAATTAAAACAATCCGCCCTGAATGTTAGTGTTTATTTTTCCCAAATGCTTATACGCTTTATCAGTTACTTCACGTCCACGTGGTGTTCGCATAATAAACCCTTCCTGGATAAGGAATGGTTCATAAACCTCTTCAATTGTTTCACTGCTTTCAGAAACAGCAGTCGCTAAAGTTGAAAGGCCGACAGGTCCACCTTTAAATTTATTAATGATGGTCAACAAAATTTTATTGTCCATTTCATCAAGACCATGTGCATCCACATTTAATGCTTTAAGTGCGTAACGTGCAATTTCAATATCAATAGTACCGTTCCCTTTTATTTGTGCAAAGTCACGAACTCTTCTTAATAATGCATTTGCTATACGAGGTGTACCACGGCTTCGTCCAGCAATTTCAATTGCCGCTTCAAGCGAAATTGGCATTTTTAATATCGAAGCACTTCTCTCAACAATTGTCGTCAAAAGTTCAGTAGTATAATATTGTAGTCGTGATGAAATTCCAAAACGGGCACGCATTGGAGCCGTTAACAATCCAGATCTTGTTGTTGCCCCAATTAATGTAAAAGGATTCAAATTAATTTGCACTGTCCTTGCATTAGGGCCAGATTCAATCATAATATCAATTTTAAAGTCTTCCATAGCCGAATATAAATACTCTTCTACAATTGGACTTAAACGATGAATCTCGTCAATAAATAAAACATCTCTTTCATCAAGATTTGTTAATAAACCCGCCAAATCTCCTGGTTTATCCAAAACAGGACCTGAAGTTATTTTAATACCTACTTCCAATTCATTTGCTAAAATATTAGCTAAAGTGGTTTTACCTAATCCCGGAGGTCCGTGAAAAAGTGTATGGTCAAGTGCTTCTCCACGTTGATTAGCGGCTGCCACAAAAACTTTTAAATTTTCTAAAACTTGGTCCTGTCCGGCAAAATCATCAAATGACAGCGGACGCAATCTTTTTTCAAGATCTAGTTCTTCAGGGTTATATCCTTTTGTTGTAGGATCCAGATTTTCATTCATTTTACAAAGATAGACAAAGTAATCAGTTTGTAAAACAGATAATTTTTAATAAAATTCAGAATTTCAGGAACAAATCCTAATATCTAAATTCCCAACTCCAACAATTGAGAACATTTCCGTAATTGAAATTTTCAGCTAAATACTAATTGCCAAAAACAAAAAAAGCCATCTTTTCAGATGACCTTTCTTTATTATTTTTAGTGGTGTAAAACTTCTTCACCTTCTTTCATTGGTACATTTTGAGGAACAAAATCTACATCATGATTTGGGTTACTGTAGTCGTACGGCCAACGGTATACATGAGGAATTTCACCTGGCCAGTTACCGTGAATATGTTCTACTGGAGTTGTCCACTCTAATGTTGTTGATCTCCATGGATTTTGAACAGCTTTCTTACCATAGAAAATACTACTAAAGAAGTTGTACAAGAATACTAATTGGAACGCACCTCCCACAAGAGCAAATGTTGTAATTAAAACATTCACATTTTGCAAATCATCAAATAATGGGAAGTTTGTGTTTGTATAATAGCGTCTTGGTAAACCAGCTAATCCAATAAAGTGCATTGGGAAGAATACTCCGTAAGCACAAACTGCTGTTACCCAAAAGTGAATATAACCTAAGTTTTTATTCAGCATTCTTCCGTACATTTTAGGGAACCAGTGGTAAATACCAGCAAACATTCCGTAAAGTGCAGAGATACCCATTACTAAGTGAAAGTGAGCAATTACAAAGTAAGTATCATGAACGTTAATATCTAAAGTACTATCTCCTAAAATGATTCCTGTTAAACCTCCAGTAATGAAAGTAGAAACCATCCCGATAGAGAATAACATTGCAGGGTTGAATTGTAAGTTACCTTTCCATAAAGTTGTAATCCAGTTAAATGCTTTTACAGCAGATGGAATTGCAATCAATAAAGTTGTAAAAGTAAATACAGATCCTAAGAAAGGATTCATACCTGAAATAAACATGTGATGACCCCAAACAATAGTTGATAAAAATGCAATTGCAAGAACAGACATAATCATCGCTCTGTATCCGAAGATTGGTTTACGAGAGTTCGTAGCCATAATTTCAGAAACAAGTCCCATTGCTGGTAAGATTACAATATAAACCTCAGGGTGACCTAAAAACCAGAATAAGTGTTCGAATAAAACTGGAGAACCACCTTGATAGTGTAAAACCTCTCCTGCAATATAGATATCTGACAAGAAAAATGAAGTACCAAAACTTCTATCAAAAATTAATAATAATGCAGCTGATAATAATACTGGAAACGAAATAACACCAATAATAGCTGTTACGAAAAATGTCCAGATTGTAAGAGGAAGTCTAGTCATAGACATTCCTTTAGTTCTTAAGTTGATTACAGTAACAATGTAATTTAAAGATCCCATTAAAGAAGATGCAATAAAGATAGCCATTGAAACTAACCATAAAGTCATACCTGTTCCAGAACCCGGAATAGCTTGTGGTAAAGCACTTAATGGTGGATAAATTGTCCAACCTGCAGAAGCTGGACCAGCTTCAACAAATAATGAAGACAACATTATTACAGCAGACAAGAAAAACAACCAATATGAAATCATATTCATGAATCCCGAAGCCATATCTCGTGCACCAATTTGAAGTGGAATAAGTAAGTTACTGAATGTTCCACTCAAACCAGCCGTTAGTACAAAGAATACCATGATGGTACCGTGAATTGTTACTAAAGCCAGATAAATATCATTTGCCATTACACCATCTGGTGCAAATTTGTCTCCTAATAAAACATTAAAAATTTTAAAAGACTCCTCTGGCCATGCTAATTGCATTCTGAAAAGCAAGGACATTGCAATACCAATAATACCCATGATAATACCTGTAATCAAGTATTGCTTAGCAATCATTTTATGATCAATACTAAAGATGTATTTAGTAATGAACGTGTCTTTATGATGATGTTCGTGCTCGTGATGATCGTGTCCGTGATCGTGATCGTGCGCTTCTGCTGACATATATGTGTACTTTAAATTTTCTTAAATAAATATTATTTCATAGCAACTTTAGCTACAGCTGCTTTTACAGTATCGATAACCGCTTTTACAGTATCTTTAGCAATAGTACTTGCACTATCTGTAGTAGTAGCTCCTGCTCCTTCAGCTGGCTTTTCAGCAGCAGCAGCCGCTTTAATATCCTGAGCTAAAGTAGTTTTTTCACTTAACCATTTTTTATAATCTTCCGGAGTATCAACAACAACTTTCATTTGCATGTTGTAGTGAGAAGCTCCACAAATTTTATTACATAATAATAAATAATCAAATGTATAAGGATCTAAAGCTGTTCCACCTTTTGCAACTAACTCTGTGCTTTTTTCAGATCGAAGTTTGTTTATGTTTGAAACTTTCTCAACCATAAATGGCAACTCTCTGTATTCAGCAGTTGTGTAAGTTGGAATGAAAGCAAACTCAGTAACCATTCCAGGTACACAGTTCATTTGCGCTCTAAAGTGAGGCATATAAGCTGAGTGTAATACGTCTTGAGAACGCATTTTGAAATGAATTTTTTTACCTTTTGGAATATGCAATTCAGAAACAATAATATCATCCTGAGCATTCGGATCAGACATATCAACACCCAAAGTATTAATACCTTCGATTAAACGAACGTTAGCTTTTCCTAAAACGTTATCCTGACCTGCATATCTTGCAGTCCATTTAAATTGTTGAGCATATAATTCGATTTCTATTACATCTTCATCTTTATCAACAAACATAATATTGTTCCATGCATACAATCCATAAAGAATTAAACATGCTAAAACTACAGATGGAATTATACTCCAGATTGCTTCTAATTTATTACTATCAGCAAAGAATAATGCTTTTTTATCTTTATGACCTCTGTTTTTGAAAGAGAACCAATATAATAAACCCTGAGTAATAAATTGAACTACGAAAATTAAAACCCAAGTAATATTCATTAAATTATCTACTAAAAGTCCATGCTCTGAAGCAGGCGTATGAAGCGCTAAACCACCCCATTTTAGTAAACCATAAATTGTAAATATATATATGAATGCCAAGAAGCCAAACATAACATACCCCTGAATATTATTATCATTATCTGATGCAACCTGAGAATCGTCCGAAGAAGACCCTACCTGAGTAAGATCAAATATCTTGGTCAATTGCCATAATGCAACTGCTAATAAAACTAAAACTATAATTACCAACAAACTTGTCATCTGTTTATTTCTTTAAATATTAATAATGAAAATGTTTACTTTCTTCTATGAAAGGATTTCTTTTTGCTAACAGAGGAGCTTTAGTCAATGCAGTAAATACTACAAAAATAAACAATCCCAGGAAGAAAAGAATAGATGCAATTTCAGAAACTCCAATAAACCATTTATCTCCAACTGTACCAGGCATAACCATATTAAAGAAATCCACATAGTGACCTAATAAGATAACAACACCAGCCATTACAATAACCCAGCTTAAACGTTTAAAGTCAGTATTAACTAAAATCAATAATGGGAAAACAAAATTCATAACAACTGCTCCAAAGAAAGGCAAGTTATATAATTGAATTCTTGTGATAAAATAAGTTACCTCTTCAGGTATATTCGCATACCAGATCAACATAAACTGAGAGAACCATAAGTATGTCCAGAAAATACTAAAGCCAAACATAAATTTCGCTAAATCATGTATGTGACTTGTATTTACATATTCTAAATATCCTTTAGATTTTAAATATATAGTAACTAATGCTATAGTAGTAATAGCGCTTACAATGAAAGAAGCAAATACATACCATCCAAATAAGGTACTGAACCAGTGTGGATCAAAAGACATAATCCAATCCCAGGACATGATAGACTCAGATACGATAAAGAATACTAAGAATCCTGCAGATAATTTAAAGTTCTTTTTGTAATTTAAATCATCGTTAGCTTCATCTTGAGCCAAGCAATTTTTTCTAGAATAGTGACGGTATAAATTCCATCCTAATAAAAATATACCCGCTCTAACAATCCAAAAAGGAAAGTTTAAATATCCTGCTTTACCAGCAATAATTTCATCATAATTTGGACTTTTAGGATCTGTAACTCCTTCACCTAACCATACAAATATGTGATTAAAATGTAATCCGCAAAGAACTAAAATTAAAAAGAAAATTACTGAAGCTACAGGTAAGTAAGCAGTAATTCCCTGCATTACTCTGAATAAAACCGGAGACCAACCTGCCTGAGCCACTTGTTGAATAGCATAAAATGCTAAAACTCCAAGAGAAATTAACAAAAAGAAAATACAAGCTACATATAATGCAGACCAAGGCTTATTTTGCAATTGGTGCAATACATGTGTTAAATGTTCTTTATGCTCATCGGCAGCACTAATTTCTGCATGTTCACCATCTTTATGTGATTCGTGTGAAGCTTCCGCAGCTTCATGATGTCCCGCTTCTTTATGGGAAGTCTCTGCTGTTTCTTCATGTGCAACACCATGCGAACCATGAGCATCTGCAGCAAGAATTTTTTCAACTTCTTGAATATCTTTAGGAGCAGTTAAAAAACCATATCCAATTCCTAATATACCAACGGCCATTAGGATGATAGAAAAAGTTTTTAATTTACTTGAAAATGTATACATATCTATTACGATCAGTTTGTTCAACAATTATAATTGGCTTTTTAGTTTTAGAACATAGTCAGCAACTAACCAACGTTCGTGGGCACTTAATTGATTTGCATGTGAACCCATTGCATTTAAACCATAAGTTTCAACGTGAAAGATACTTCCTTCAGTGATAACTCTGTCTTTATAGCTAGGTACTCCAAGAAATTTTTCTCTCTCCACCAATTTACCTTTACCGTTTCCAGTTGCACCATGACAACTAATACAGTAAATTTCGAAAAGTTCTTTTCCTTTTCCTGAATTTCTTTCAATAGAATCCAAAGGAGATTTTAAATTAGCTTTTGCCAATTCGTAACCTGCTGTTGAATTTTCATATTCATAAGGTTCGAAACCTCTGTTAATAGTTCCCTCTACCGGAAGTTGTCCTTCTTTTCCTCCCTTAAATATTTTTGCTTCTGTATAAGGCTCATAAGCAACAGATTCATACATATTTGGGAAATACTGATAGTTTGGTGCCGAATTATTGTGGCAAGAAGAAACTAAAATAGTTATACCAACTAAAAGTGTTATTTTATATATCCTTTTCATAGCTACAATTAATTCTTTTCAATTACTTTAACTTCAACAGCTCCTGTACCTTCGAAAAAAGAAACTAGTTCAGCTTCATTATCGTTTACAGCAACTTCCATTAAGAAATGGTCATCTGTTGTTCTTACATCAGGATTTTCTGCCTGTTTAAATGGCCATAATCTACTTCTCATATAAAAAGTAATGACCATTAAGTGGGCAGCAAAAAATACTGTCAACTCAAACATAATCGGCACAAAAGATGGCATATTCTGGATATAACTAAAACTTGGTTTTCCTCCAATATCTTGCGGCCAGTCATGAATCATAATATAACTCATCATGAATGTTGCAAAAGAAAGACCAACGCAACCATACAAGAAAGAACAAATTGCTAATCTTGTTGGCGCTAAACCCATAGCTTTATCCAATCCGTGAACTGGGAATGGAGTAAAAACTTCTTCAATATGATGATGAGCAGCTCTTGTTTTCTTTACTGCATCCATCAAAATATCATCGTCATTATAAATGGCGTATATTACTTTATTACTCATGATGTGAATCTTTATTTGCTCTTTCTCTAATGTAATTATCTCCTGTTCCTTTCAAAATTGTTTTAACCTCCGCCTGAGCAATTACAGGGAATGTTCTAGAGTATAATAAAAACAACACAAAGAAGAAACCAATTGTTCCAATAAAAATTCCAATATCAACAAATGTTGGTGAGAACATTGTCCAAGAAGATGGAAGGTAATCTCTATGTAAAGAAGTAACAATAATTACGAATCTTTCAAACCACATTCCGATGTTTACTACAATCGAAATAATAAATGAGAACATGATACTTGTTCTTAGTTTTTTGAACCACATAAATTGTGGAGAGAAAACGTTACAAGTCATCATCGACCAATATGCCCACCAGTAAGGTCCGGTAGCTCTGTTTAAGAAAGCATATTGCTCATACTCTACACCTGAGTACCAAGCTACGAATAACTCAGTGATATATGCAACACCAACAATAGAACCTGTAATCATGATAATGATATTCATCAATTCGATATGTTGTAATGTAATATATGCTTCAAGATTAGAAACTTTTCTCATAACGATCAACAACGTATTTACCATCGCAAATCCTGAGAATACCGCACCAGCAACGAAGTACGGAGGGAAAATTGTTGTATGCCATCCCGGAATTACAGAAGTAGCAAAGTCCATCGATACAATCGTGTGTACAGAAAGTACAAGAGGAGTAGCCAAACCTGCTAATACTAAAGATACTTCTTCAAAACGCTGCCAGTCTTTCGCTCTACCACTCCACCCAAAACTTAGGATAGAATATACTCTTTTATTGAAAGGTGTTATTGCTCTGTCACGCAGCATTGCAAAGTCAGGTAATAAACCAGTCCACCAAAAAACTAATGATACCGAAAGATACGTAGAAATTGCAAATACGTCCCAAAGTAATGGCGAGTTAAAGTTTACCCATAAAGATCCAAATTGATTTGGAATAGGTAAAACCCAGTATGCCAACCATGGGCGCCCCATGTGAATAATTGGAAATAAACCTGCCTGAACAACAGAGAAGATAGTCATTGCTTCTGCAGAACGGTTAATAGCCATTCTCCAACGTTGACGGAAAAGTAATAATACCGCAGAAATTAATGTTCCAGCGTGACCAATACCAACCCACCAAACGAAGTTCGTGATATCCCAAGCCCAACCAACTGTTTTATTTAATCCCCATGTTCCGATACCGGTAGATACGGTGTAAATTATACAACCTAACCCCCAAAGGAAGGCTATTAATGCGATTGAAAATACAATCCACCATTGTTTGTTTGCAGGCCCTTCAACAGGTGCAGCTACATCTACAGTTACATCGTGATAAGATTTATCACCTATAACTAAAGGTTTTCTAATGGGTGCTTCGTAGTGAGACGACATAATCCTTTATATTGTTTCTTATTAATAATTTTACTAAGTATTTCTAACTTTTACGTGATAGAAAACATTTGGTTTTGTACCAACATGCTCTAATAAATGATACATTCTTTCGCTTTCTGCTAATTTAGCAACAGCGCTTTCTTTATCATTTACATCTCCAAATACCATTGCTCCAGATGAACAAGCTGCAGAACATGCACAAGCATTGTTGAATTCATCTTTTGCCACAACTCTACCTTGACGTTTTGCCTCAAGAATAACAGCTTGTGTACTTTGGATACAGAATGAACATTTTTCCATAACTCCACGAGAACGAACGTTTACGTCTGGGTTTAATACCATACGACCTAAATCATCATTCATGTGGTAATCGAATTCACTGTTTTTGTTGTACAAGAACCAGTTGAAACGACGTACTTTATAAGGACAGTTGTTTGCACAATAACGAGTACCAACACATCTGTTGTATGCCATATGGTTTTGACCTTGACGACCGTGAGATGTAGCAGCAACCGGACAAACTGTTTCACACGGTGCGTGGTTACAGTGTTGACACATTACTGGTTGGAAAGCAACTTGTGGATTATCTCCAGGTTTTTCCATTTCATTAAATGTAGATAATGAACTAGATAAACCAGCGATATTTTCTTTTCTTTCGTTATCACCTTCAAAAGTACTTTCAGAAGAATAATATCTGTCAATACGCAACCAGTGCATATCACGGCTTCTTCTAACTTCTGCTTTACCAACAACAGGAACGTTGTTTTCAGCATGACAAGCAATAACACATGCTCCACATCCTGTACAAGCATTTAAGTCAATTGAAAGATTAAAGTGATGTCCTGTAGAACGATCAAATGATTCCCATAAATCGACTGTTGTAGCTTCAACCTCCTGGTGATCTAATGATACCATTGGTTGCTCATTCCAGTGTTTAGCATCTTTAGTATTGAAGATCTCTAAAGTAGTTTCTTTAATGATATCTCCTCTACCCATTAATGTTTTTTGTCCCTGAACACAAGCAAACTCATGCTCTCCATTTGCTTTCGCAATAGAAACAGACTGAACACTATTAAAGTTTTTATATAAAGCGTAAGCATTTAAACCTACTTGCATTTCTTCTTTCAAAGCCGCTTTACGACCATAACCAACAGCTAAACCAACTGTTCCAATAGCTTGTCCTGGCTGAACAATTACCGGCACATTTTCTAATTTAGAACCATCAGCAGTAGTAATTGTAGCATAACTTCCGTTTAAACCTCCGTTAGCAACAATTTCATTCGTTAAGCCTAATTTTTTAGCATCTGCATTTGAAACAGTAACATAGTTATCCCAAGAAACTCTTGTGATTGGATCTGGAAACTCTTGCAACCATGGGTTGTTAGCATGTTGTCCGTCTCCCATACCTGTTTTGGTATACAATACTAATTCAAAGTCACCAGTTGATTTTGATTTTGAAACTGCATTTGCAGCAGCAGAATAATCAAAAGAACCAGCAGCTAATGCACCAGAGCCAATTACAAAAATACCATCATGTAATACTTTATTCCAAGAAGAACCTACAATAATACCAGCTGAATTAACTTTAAGGTAATCATAGAAATTTCCAGAAACTCCGTTTAATGACAATAAAACATCTTGAAATTGTTTTGTATTAAATATAGGACGAATAGTTGGTTGAGTTAAACTATAAGTACCTTTTGTAATTTCAACATCTCCCCAAGATTCTAAGTAATGAGGTGCAGGAGCAGCAATTGTAGTAATCGAAGCAGTTTCATCCTCTTTTAAAGAGAAAGCAACTGAAGTTTTTACTTTTTTCAATCCAGATACAAAAGAAGCTGAATCAGCTAATGTGTAAACAGGATTAATTCCACTCATGATTAAAGTATGAACACTTCCAGCATTCATATCTTTTATTAATTGAGATACAACTGCATTAGAACCTTTTCTAATTTGTCTTGTACCAGCTGTATTATAAGCTTCACTAGCCAATACCTGATTGATAGCCAAAACTAATAATTGAGCATTTTTATCTTCAATTCCAGATACTAAAACTCCTTTAGAACCAGCGGCTCTTAACTGTTGGGCAGCTTTAACTACTTCTGTTTTGTACTTAGCTTCTAAAGTAACCGGAACAGAAGCACCTGCAACGATATTGTATATTTGAACTAAAGCTTGTTTTTGATCAGCAGTTGTCATTGGGACACGCTTATCAGCAGCAGCTCCAGATAATGTCATATTTGATTCAAACTGAAAATGACGAGACATTTTTCCATTTTGAGGAATACGTCCCTGAGCATATCCAGCATCGTATCCTCCACCTTGCCAGTCTCCTAAGAAATCAGCACCAACAGAAACGATTAATGAAGCTTTTGAAAAATCATAATCAACTAAAGCTCTTTCACCATATACAGTCTCAAATGCATCTAATGCGTCTGATGAAGAAACCGCATCATAAACAACGTGTTTTGCATTAGGATTCTTAGCGATGAACTCAGCTATTAATTTTTCAGTAGATGGACTCGCCAAAGTATTAGTCAACAACACTACTTGTCCTCCTTTCGCTTTTGCATCAGCAAGACTTGATTTAATTTTCAAGTCAACAGCAGACCAGCTACTATTTTTACCTTCCAATTTAGGTTCTTTCAAACGCATACTATCATATAAAGCTAAGATAGATGCATGAATTCTCGCATTGGCTGAAAATTTAGCTCCAGAAATAGTATTGTTTTCAATTTTAATTGGACGACCCTCACGAGTTTTTACTAATAAGTTAGCAAAATCAAAACCATCAAAAACAGTAGTTGCATAATAATCTGCAACACCAGGAATGATTTGTTCCGGTTGTAACACATAAGGGATAGACTTGTGAACAGGACCTTCGCAGGCAGCAAGTGTAACAGCTGCTGTACTAAACCCTACGTACTTTAAAAAGTCACGACGTGAAGTTCCAGATGAAGCTAAAGCATCTGCATTTCCTAAGAATTCATCCGTAGGAATTTCTTCAACAAATTCGTTATTTCTAAGCGCCTCAACAATAGAACTATTTTCTAGTTCTTCAACACTTTTCCAGTATTTTTTGTTTGATGACATTGTATATAAATATTAAAATCTTAATAATTCGATTAATAGTGGCATTTACCGCATTCTAAACCTCCCATTTGCGCTGCAGTCAATTTTTCTACACCGTATTTTTTAGAAAGTTCAGCATGAATTTTATCATAGTATGCGTTTCCTTCCATCTTAACATCAGTTTTTCTATGGCAATCAACGCACCATCCCATTGTTAATTTAGAATATTGTTTCATGATTTCAAATTCTTGTACCGGACCGTGACAAGTCTGACATTCAACTCCTGCAACAGAAACGTGTTGTGAGTGATTGAAATATACAAAATCAGGTAAATTATGAATACGAACCCATTTTACAGGCTTAGTTTTTCCAGTATATACTTGTTTAGTTTTATCCCAACCAACAGCATCATACAGCTTTTGAATTTCACCATCGTAAAATGCTTTACTGTGATCTGCAGTAGCTGTAGTTTCAGCAACTTCAGAAATGTTTTTATGACAGTTCATACAAACATTTAAGGAAGGAATACCTGCATTTTTACTTACACGTGCAGCAGAGTGACAATATTTACAATTGATCTCGTTATCTCCAGCATGAATTTTATGCGAATAGTGAATTGGCTGAATTGGCTCATAGTTTTGATCTACACCAACCTGCATCAAAAATCCATACACAAAATAACCACTTGCCAAAAGTAAAAATATAGAAGTAACCAATACTAAAAATTGATTTTTAGCAAATGCTTTCCAGATTGGAGTTCTAGCCTCTCTAGGAGCGACTACAATACCATTGTTACTAGCAACTTTAGTTAACACTTTGTTTACCATGAACAACATGACAACCAAAATAGCCATTACTAAAGCAAGAGCACCTAAAATAATATTATTAGAAATTCCACTTCCTTCCTGCACACCACCTGTTGGCAATGCAGCAGTTCCAGGAGCACCAGCAGCTGGCGCAGCTTTTTCTTCAGAAGTATAAGCGATAATATTATCAATATCACCTTCAGATAATTGAGGAAAAGAAGTCATTACAGACTTGTTGTTTTCTTCAAAAAGTTTTACTGCAACAGGATCACCTGACTTAATCATGTCAGAACTGTTATGAACCCACTTGTAGATCCAAGCCATTTCATGCTTAGCAGCAACTCCTCGTAGAGCAGGACCTGTCGATTTAGCATCTAGTTTGTGACATGCAGCGCAATTTGCATTAAAAAGTTCTTTCCCTTTTACTGGATCACCGCCTGCAGTTGCAGCCGGAGCAGCAGCTTCAGGCGCCGCCGGAGCAGCAGCAGCATCTTGAGCAAATGAAGTTAGGGAGAAAATAAGTGTTAGCGATAAGCTAAGCAGCAATTTTCTTGAGATCGAATTATGGTTACCCACCTTTTTCATATAGTATAATAATTATCTACTAATTTTTGGTATGATTTTTTCTGTATTAATTAAGCAAAAATCTATACCCTCTTTTAAAACTTGCACAAAAATACGACTTATGAACTATTCTCAAAACCTTAAAATACTCTTAAATATCAATTTATATCAATTCTAAATAATATCAAAATTTTTAATACAAACTTTAAATCCTATTTTTGCATAAAAACCATCACATTATGAGAATTTTAACTCCTTCAAAAAAAGTTTTCTTAACATTAATAATGACAACTTTAGCATATAACATTAATGCACAAGACCAAAATTTAACACTAAATCAAGACCCTAAATTTGAGCAATTATTAAATGACAAGCGTAAAATTAACACGTCGTTAACCACAAACGAAACTTATAAAATTCAAATATTCAGCGGAAAAAGCGAAGATGCAAAAAAGACCTTGAGTGATTTCAAAAGAGAATATAGTGATATTGATGGTACTATAATTTTTAATACTCCCAACTACAAAGTTTTAGTTGGAAATTTTAAAACAAGAATAGAAGCTGAACGAAATTTAGTAGAGATTAAGAAAAAATACAAAAGTGTTTTTCTAATAAAACCAACCAAGTAATGATAAAAAAAGCAACTTAATTAGTTGCTTTTTTTTATGACCAAATCACAAAAATAAATTTATATTAAAGATTCCCCAAAATAAAAATAATTTTGTTTTTTGTTTCAAAATTTACCTGATTTATTTTAAATCTGATTAATCATTTTTATTCTTTTTCTTTACTTTGCTCTATTATTCCTAATACTTCTTCTTTAACTGCTTCAAAGTCTCTTTGGAAAGCCTGATTAGAACGAAGACGCTTTACGGTTTCATTCCCCATAATCCTACCCATTTCCACATCACTATACCAATGCGCATTACAAATGACACGACTTTCACCAAACTCGTATCCACGTTTTAAAATCATTTCTTCTCTATAGGGAAAAATTTCGCTAAAAACCAATGTCCAAGTCCAGCCAACGGCTGTATCCAGAGGGAAAAGAACCTATTTTACACAATACTTCCTCTTGCTCCATAGTACAGGTTTTAGAATTATTAACAACAAAAGGGCGTTCTCGATTGTAATGTTTTTTAGCTGCATATGTAGACAAACCGGCATCTGTCATTACTCTGCGCATAAATAAAGCTTGGGTGTTTTTTCCTCACTAATTTTAATACCTAAAGTAGATTCAAAGGATTTAACTGCAGCCGGAAATGACAAATTTGCATCATTAGCCGCCTGTATAAAACGAATTCTATCTTAGATTCTACTGCTTTTTTAGCATGCTCCAGGTCAAGTATGAAGGCCTCATAATTAAGTTCCGGAGGTGGTGATAACAACACTAAACTATTTGGCATTTCGTCTTCTGATAAATATCCGCACAACAAATCAGGCATAATTTCCTTTAACTGCTCAATATTTGTAAAGGCACGTATAGCATTAGATTTAAAAACCTTTATTTATAAGTGTATTTATTGTATGAATTATTCTAATTTTCATTTAAGACTTTCATTAATAAAACAAAATTTCTTCAATCAGAAAACAAAAAATGTTATCACAAAGAAATCAATAATTCATTAAAAATTATGCGTAATTATAATTTGAAACAATTAATTACCAATGTCTAATTGAAAGCTATTTAGATTTCATCTTGTTTAAAATACGCCACCATTATAAAAGAATGAATAAAAAACAACTCTGAAACATAGAAATTCAATTTCAAAAAGTATAAAACAAAAAAAAATCCCGATGGCTCGGGATTTTTATATTTGAAAAATATTTCAATTTTATTTCAATTTTTTCTTGATAGCAACTTCATGGTATGCTTCAATAACATCTCTTTCTTCAATGTCATTATAACCTTTAATCTGGATACCACAATCGTAACCTTTCGAAACTTCTTTCACATCATCTTTGAAACGTTTCAAGGCCACAAGTTCTCCCGTATGCACTACTACTCCATCTCTGATAACTCTGATTTTAGAAGTTCTCATAATTTTACCATCCATCACCATACAACCTGCAATCGATCCAACTTTAGAAATTTTGAAAATCTCACGAATTTCAGCAGTTCCTAAAATTTCTTCTTTCATTTCAGGAGCCAACATTCCTTCCATTGCATCTTTCAAGTCATCTATCGCTGCATAGATAATAGAATAGTAACGGATATCGATTTCTTCCTTATCTGCAAGTTGTCGAGCATTTCCAGCAGGACGAACATTAAATCCAATAATAATCGCATCAGATGCAGAAGCCAACATAACATCAGTTTCAGTAATTGCCCCCACTCCTTTATGGATAATATTAATTTGAATTTCTTCTGTAGAAAGTTTAGAGAACGAATCTGACAATGCTTCAACAGATCCATCAACGTCTCCTTTAAGGATTACGTTTAATTCTTTAAACTGACCAAGAGCGATACGACGACCAATTTCATCAAGTGTTATATGTCGTTGTGTACGTACAGATTGTTCACGCATTAATTGAGAACGTTTTGATGCAATTTGTTTTGCTTCTTTTTCATCTTCAAAAACGTTAAACTTATCACCTGCAGTTGCCGCACCATCAAGACCTAAAACAGATACCGGAGTCGAAGGACCTGCTTCTATAACGATATGCCCTCTTTCATCATGCATGGCTTTAATTTTACCATGATGTTTCCCAGCCAACATATAATCTCCAACTTTTAATGTTCCGTGTTGAACCAAAATTGTTGATACATATCCTTTTCCTTTATCTAAGAAAGCTTCTACAACTGTTCCTTGTGCCGCTTTGTTTGGATTAGATTTTAAATCTAGTATTTCAGCTTCTAATAAAACCTTCTCTAATAATTCTTTTACCCCTGTTCCGACTTTTGCAGAAATATCATGTGACTGAATTTTTCCACCCCAATCTTCAACAAGTAAATTCATACCAGCCAAACGCTCTTTGATTTTCTCAACATTAGCATTTGGTTTATCAATTTTATTGATTGCAAATATAATTGGAACTCCCGCTGCTTGTGCATGAGAGATTGCTTCTTTTGTTTGTGGCATAATATCATCATCCGCAGCTACAACGATAATAGCAATATCGGTAACCTGAGCTCCACGTGCACGCATAGCAGTAAACGCCTCGTGACCTGGTGTATCTAAGAATGCGATTTTTTGACCGTTATCAAGAGTTACTCCGTAAGCTCCAATATGCTGTGTAATTCCTCCAGACTCACCTGCAATAACATTTTCTTTACGAATATAATCCAGTAAAGATGTTTTACCGTGATCGACGTGACCCATTACAGTAACGATTGGTGCTCTAACAACTAAATCTTCTTCTTTATCTGCAACTACCTCAATAGCTTCTTCGATATCAACAGTAATGAATTCAACTTCATAACCAAATTCATCAGCTACGATTGTTAATGTTTCAGCATCTAAACGTTGGTTCATGGTTACCATGATACCAAGAGACATACAAGTTCCAATTACTTTGGTAATCGGCACATCCATCATGATTGCAATTTCACCTACAGTAACAAATTCAGTAACTTTAATAGTTTTACTTCCTTCATCAAGTGCTCTTTGCTCATCATCAGATTTCTGACGGTGCGTTTCTCTTTTATCTCTTCTATATTTAGCTGCTTTTGATTTTCCACCTTTACCCTGAAGTTTTTCAAGAGTTTCTCTAATTTGGTTTTTTACTTCCTCTTCAGTTGGCTCAACTTTAGCAACAATAGCCGGACGGTTTCCTTTTACAAAACCAGGTCTTGCACTTCTGTTTGCATTAAAACCTCCACCACCAGTGTTTGGAGTAATTTTATTAGGATTTGGTGTTCCCGGCGCATTACCAGTTGCTGGTTTTGGCGCACCCGGAGTTCCAGGCTTAGGAGCAATTCTTTTACGCTTATTTTTGTTAGCGTTATTTCCAGCTCCCGGAGCACCCGGTTTATTTGGTATTATCTTAGGATCTTCTTTCTTTTTCTTAGGCTTGTTAAATTGAGATAAATCAATTGTTTGCCCAGTAAGGGTAGTTCCTGATAATTTTTGATATTGAGTAGTGATTGTCTCCTCAGCCGTTGCAGGATCTGTTGAAACAACAGGTTCTGATGCTACTTTGGGAGTTTCAGCTTTTACTTCTTTTTTCTCTGTAATAATAGGTTTTTCAACCTTTTTCTCTTCAGAAACTACAGGAGCTACAACAGGCGGCTCAGGCTGTACAATTTCTTTTTGAACAGGTTTTTCTGGTTGAGTTGGAGTAACAGCTACCTTTGGTTCTTCGACTTTAGCCGGTTCCTCAACAGGTGGTGTAGAAACAACTGCAGGTTTCTTTGGATTTAAATCTATTTTACCAACTTGAACAGGCCCTGTTACAACAGCTCTCGCTTTGATAATCTCTTGTTGTTTTTGGCGCTCTTCGTCCTGTCTGCGTTTGTCTTCAATTTCTTTCTCACGCTCAACACGTAATGCTTCTTTTTCTTTTCTTTTTTCTTCTCCTACCTCTTTAGAAGCTTCCTTATTCCCCTTATCGCCCGCAAATTGGCTTTGTAGGATATTAAATTCGCTATCAGAAATTTTCGCATTTGGATTTGCATCAATAGCAATTCCCTTATCTTTTAGATAATCAACAGCTCTTTCTAACGAAATATTTAATTCCCTTAAAACCTTGTTTATTCTTATTACTCTCTCTTCAGACATATAACCTTTTTATTATTACCTTTTTCGTTGTGTTGTTAGAGCAGATAACTAACTATCAAACTCTTCTTTTAGTATTTTCATAACGTCAAGAATAGTTTCCTCTTCTAAATCCGTTCTTCTTACTAAATCTTCTACTTCTTGCTTTAAGATACTTTTTGCAGTATCTAAACCTATTTTAGCAAATTCTTCAATTACCCAGCCTTCGATTTCGTCTGAAAACTCTGTTAATTCAACATCGTCTTCATCAGCCGTTGCACCTGCAACATCTCCTTCACGAATAACATCTAACTCGTAACCTGTTAGCTGACCTGCTAATTTAATATTGTGACCTCCTCTACCAATTGCTTTAGAAACTTCTTCTAATTTTAAGAAAACTTCAGCTCTTTTGTTTTCTTCATCAATTTTGATTGAAGAAACTTTTGCAGGGCTTAATGCTCTCGTAATAAACAATTGAATATTGCTTGTATAGTTGATTACGTCGATATTTTCGTTTCCTAATTCACGAACAATTCCGTGAATACGAGATCCTTTCATACCTACGCAAGCTCCAACAGGGTCAATTCTATCGTCATAAGAATCTACCGCTACTTTTGCTTTTTCACCAGGAATACGCACTACATTTTTAACTGTAATCAAACCGTCGAATACTTCCGGAATTTCTTGTTCAAATAATTTTTCCAAGAACTTTTCAGAAGTTCTTGACATGATAATTTGAGGTTTATTTCCTTTTAATTCAACGCTTTCAATAATTCCACGAACGTTATCTCCTTTACGGAAAAAGTCAGATGGAATTTGTTTTTCTTTCGGAAGCACAATTTCGTTTCCTTCATCATCTACTAAGATAACTACTCTAGGGCGCACGTGGTGTACTTCAGCAGTATAAATATCACCGATAATATCTTTAAATTGCTTGTAAAGATTGGTATTATCGTGTTCGTGAATTTTAGATATTAAGTTTTGACGCAATGCCAAAATAGCTCTTCTTCCTAAATCGATCAATTTAACTTCTTCAGAAACTTCTTCACCAATTTCAAAATCCGCTTCAATCATTCTTGCTTCAGTCAAGGTAATTTCTTCGTTCTCAAAATCAAGATCTTCGTCAGCAACGATTACTCTTCTTCTCCATATCTCCATATCCCCTTTATCAGGATTTATAATAATGTCGAAGTTGTCATCAGAACCGTATTTTTTCTTCAATGCATTTCTAAACACGTCCTCTAAAATTGCCATAAGCGTTACACGATCAATAAGTTTATTATCTTTAAACTCTGAGAATGAATCGATTAATGCTAAATTTTCCATGCGAATTCTTTAATTAAAATGTTACTGTAACAATTGCCTCTTTAATTTCTGTATAAGGTATTTGTTGCTCTTTTTGAACTGTTTCTTTTCCTTTTCCTACTTTTTTCGGTTCTCTTGCTTTCCAAGACAAAATTATAAAAACATCGTTAGCTTCTACTAATTCTGCTTCAATTTTTTCAGTTTTTGTAGTAACAATCAACGTTCTACCTACATTTTTCTTGTATTGTCTTGTCATTTTCAAAGGCGATCCTACTCCAACAGATGCTACTTCAAGCGAAAAATCCTGCTCTTCACGATCCAGATTATTCTCGATTGCGCGACTAATATCGATACAATCCTGCAACGCCACTCCATTATCCCCATCTAAACCTACACTAATTTTGAAAGAATCCGAAATAGCAAGATCAATCAAAAAGATTGACGGCTTTTCCAGAAGAGCCTCTGTAATTAGTTCGTTTACTTTTTCTTTAAATGTCATAATTTTATAAAAAGAGGGGACACTTAGTCCCCTCATTATTTAGATTTTAATAAATAACGGTGCAAATATAGTGTTTTTTTTATAAATCAAAATAAATACATTGCTCTAAAATATTTCTTATCTTTATAGAAGCATTAAAAATAAAGAATTTCACCTTATTTAACCCTAAAAGTTATGAAACGAATTCTAGTACCTACAGATTTTTCAGAACATGCTGAAGACGCTTTAAAAGTCGCCGCACAGATTGCCAAAAAAAACGATTCTGAAATTATCATTTTACACATGCTTGAGTTACCCCATCAAATGAATGATGCAATTTTGGGCGGTGTGAGTATTCCGGAAACCATGCTTTTTATGAAAAAAGCAAACGAAACACTTGACGAAATTTCATCAAGGCCATATCTGGACGGAATTCCTGTTACCGAAATTGTAAAAATGGACAAACCAATTCACGGCATCACTCAAATAAGCAAAGATTACGATGTTGACTTAATCATTATGGGATCACACGGTTCTTCTGGAATTGAGGAATTACTAATTGGCTCTAATACTGAAAAAGTGGTTCGTAATTCTGAAATCCCGGTTTTGGTTATCAAAAAAGACATAAAAAACTTTAATGCTTCAAATATTGTTTTCGCATCAGATTTTACAGACGAAACTAAAAAACCATTTGAAAAACTGTTGAATATTACTAAATTTTTCGATTCAAAAATACACCTGGTAACTATTTGCACACCAAACAGTTTTAAACCAACTCATGTTGTAGAACAAGCAATAAAGGAATTCACTTCAGAATTCAACCTTACGAATTACTCAACACACATTTATAACGACACGAATATAGAAAAGGGAATTATTAATTTCTCTAATAGTATAAATGCAGACATTATTGGGATGTGCACACACGGAAGAACTGGTTTTGCACATTTTTTCAATGGAAGCATTAGCGAAGGTTTAGTAAATCACGCTGTTAAACCCGTAATAACATTTAAAATTTAAATAACAAAACACAATAAACACAAAAGCTTCTCAATTGAGAAGCTTTTTTTATAATAACTACGTTTAACACTCTTATGTTACTATTCCAACTATTGGATTAATAATTGGCTCTAAAGATTTTATCACCTTTACAAGATCATCAAACAAATTTCCACCTTGCACTTCTTTCATTTCAGAAGAATCTAACGCTTCAAACTCAAATTTTTTTAAATTATCCATAATTTTAAATTTTTAGTTAAAACAAAAACGCACTGCAGTATTTTTTCGTCATATCAAATATACTTAAAATACTAATAAACAGACATATAAGTCAAATAAAAAACTTACTTATTTGAAATTTTAACATCTAAATTTATATTCCGCTATAATTATTCTTCATAAAAACTTTTTTTTATGAGCTTTATAACAAAGTCTATTTGAACCTTACAACAAAGTAAGCAGTATTCTTAATCCAGATCTTTGTCTAATAAAATTCATAAAAAATATACCATGAAAACAATAGACAAAATTTACATTAACGGAGAATTTATTACACCAAAAGGAACAGAATATTTCGATCTTATTAGCCCCACAACTAATGAAAAATTAGGAAAAGTTCTTTTAGGAAACCAAGAAGACACAAAAAAAGCGATAGACGCCGCTAAAACAGCTTTTAAAACTTTTTCTAAAACAACAATTACCGAAAGAATTCACTATTTACAGAATATCCAAACTTCTATTAAAAAAAGAAAAGAAGAATTCATTAGCACAATGATTGAAGAATACGGGGGAACATCTCAATTTGCAACAATCAGCTTTGATTATATGCTAAAAAGTTTTGAGTCGGCAATTCAACTATTAAACACTTATAGTTTCAACAAAATTATGGGGGAATCTGAAGTTCAGATGACACCAATTGGTGTGGTTGGAATTATTATTCCATGGAATTCAAGCAATGGTTTCATCTGTGGCAAACTCTCAACAGCAATTGCCGCGGGATGTACGGCAGTAATAAAACCAAGCGAAATGAGTGCTCAACAAACACAATTAATGACAGAATGCCTTCATGAAGCCGGCTTGCCAAAAGGCGTTTTTAATATCGTTAATGGTTTAGGCGAAATTGTCGGTGCCGAAATAAGCCGTAATCCTGATGTTGCCAAAATTTCGTTTACAGGCTCTACAATTGTCGGGAAAATTATTGCAAAAGAAGCTGTTAACACCATGAAACGCGTTACGCTTGAACTTGGAGGAAAATCACCAAATATTATTCTTGATGATGCTAATTTTTCAGAAGCAATTCCGCGTGCAATAGCCGCCGCGTATATGAACAGTGGACAAGCGTGTATTGCAGGTACAAGATTATTGGTACCTGAAGATAAACTGGAAGAAGTTAAATCCCTGATTAAAAATAGCACTCAAAACATCGTTGTTGGCGACCCAAAAAACACAACTACTACAGTGGGCCCAATGGTTAGCAGAAAACAATATGAACGAGTTCAGAATTATATTCAAATAGGAATTAATGAAGGTGCTGAAATTTTAATTGGCGGTTTAGGAAAACCTAACGGATTAGAAAACGGTAATTTTGTTAAACCAACTGTATTTGTAAATGTGAAAAATAACATGCGTATTGCACAAGAAGAAATATTTGGTCCGGTTTTATCAATCATTACTTACCAAACAGAAGAAGAAGCCATTAAAATTGCAAACGACACCACTTACGGATTACAAGCTTATGTAAGCTCTTCTGACGAAAAAAGAGCACATAACGTAGCTTCTCAAATTAATGCAGGACGTGTGCAAATAAACGGAATTAAACATGATCCAATGGCTCCTTTTGGCGGATTTAAACAATCAGGAATAGGCAGGGAATTTGGCACAATTGGGCTTGAAGCTTATCTTGAACCAAAAGCCTTAATTCGATAAATACCTAAATACAAGGATCTGAAAATCTTCATAAATAGATTTTCAGATCTTTTACTAACTTTACATTATGGCAGCAATTACTAATACAAAACCCAAAATACTATATTCCTGTTATTTTGCACGCAGTCGCGAAGGTGAACATTTTATTCCCGAACATGTTTTTAGTTATCAGGTTTCCGGAGAAATGATCGCTTCTGACAGCAAAAACACCTATCATTCTAAACCTGGTGATTTTCGCCTTAGCAAAAGAAATCATTTAGCTAAATTTATAAAAATTCCGCCCGAGGGAGGCGAATTCAAATCGATATCACTTTTTTTAGATCAGGAAGTTTTACGCGAAGTAAGCAGCGAATACAACATCACAATTCAAAAAAAAGCACATTCAGAATCTATCATTCCGCTAGATCCTGATCCGCTGTACAAATCATTCATAGAATCACTAATTTCTTATCTTGAAGTTGAACAGGAAAACAACGAAGCTTTGTTTAAACTAAAAATAAAAGAAGCCATTCATCTTTTAATTAAAGTAAATCCTGAATTAAAAAACATTCTGTTTGATTTTACCGAACCCGGAAAAATAGATCTGGAAGCCTTTATGAATAAAAACTTTCATTTTAATGTACACTTAAATCGTTTTGCTTATTTAACCGGCAGAAGCCTAGCTACTTTCAAAAGAGATTTTGAAAAAGTCTTTCAGCAAACGCCCGGAAAATGGTTATTAAACAAAAGACTTCAGGAAGCTTATTATTTAATCAAGCAAGGAAATCCTCCATCAGAAGTTTATATCGGAGTAGGCTTTGAAGATTTATCCCATTTTTCTTTTTCGTTTAAAAAGAAATTTGGAGTAGTTCCTTCTTCCTTGTTTTCAAAATAAATATTCAACAACTATTTATATTTTTCAGCAAAGCTCGTATACAATACAAGAAAACGAGAAACCTGAGCTTATCATTTTCAATTTTTATTTAAATATTCAGATATCAAGAGATTAAATACTACCCTCAAGTAGTACACTTGCTTCAGCACGAGACATTGCATAAAAAAAGCCTCTCGATTGAGAGGCTTTTATGTTGGTCTACAAGGACTCGAACCTTGAAAGACTGCACCAAAAACAGTTGTGTTACCATTACACCATAGACCAGCAGTGCGATTAAGCGAATGCAAATTTAATTTAATTTTTAGTTTACACAAACTTTTTATAAAATAACCGTAAACATTTTTTTTTATAAAAATCCAAACACTAACGAAAGATTAAATAAAAAGAGAAAATTATTTTTTTTTCTATAAAAAATTTCTCTCTCCAGTAAAAATTGAAAATTACTTATCTCAACAAAATCCTTAAGTTTATAACATAAAAAAAGCCTCTCGATTGAGAGGCTTTATGTTGGTCTACAAGGACTCGAACCTTGAAAGACTGCACCAAAAACAGTTGTGTTACCATTACACCATAGACCAGCAGTGCTGTTAAGCGAGTGCAAATTTAAAGCTTTTTTTAGTTTGCGCAAACTTTTTGACGAAAAAAATCAATTTTTTTTCCTTTTTATTCCTCCAAAACCTTTAATACCACCACAAGTATTTCACAAACAATACGTTACTTCGAGCAAATAGTTTTGTAGAATTTTTTGTTAATGGTCGTTTCTTTACACAAAAAAACATTTTCTTTGTAGGATAGAAAACATACAAAATTTTAACACCTAAATATGGCACAATTCAATTTCAATAAATGGAATACAATTATTGGTTGGTTTGCATTTGCAATCGCTTTAATTACCTATACACTAACTGTTGAACCTACCATGAGTTTTTGGGATTGTGGCGAATATATTGCTACAGCCGCTAAACTGGAAGTTGGCCACCCTCCGGGAGCACCTTTATTTCAAATGATGGGTGCCTTTTTCGCCATGTTTGCTATAGATAAAGAACATGTGGCGGTAATGGTAAATATGATGTCTGTATTTTCTAGCGCATTTACAATTTTGTTTATGTTTTGGTCCTCATCAATGATTTTGAAAAAAATCATTGCACGATTTGCAGAAATTGACAAAAACAATTCAGTTGTTATTCTGGGAAGTTCTTTTGTTGGAGCCCTTGCCTATACATTCTCTGACAGTTTTTGGTTCAACGCTGTTGAAGCCGAAGTTTATGCTATGGCTTCCTTATTAATCGCATTGCTTTTTTGGCTTGGATTACGTTGGGAACAAGATATGGACGAACCTAAAGGAAACAAATGGTTATTAATCATTTCACTTGTTATCGGACTTTCTTTTGGAGTTCACTTTATGGCACTATTAACCATTCCTGCAATTGGTTTTCTTTACTATTTTAAACACTACGAAAAAGTTACCATCAAAAATTTCATTATTGCAAACGCTGTTGTAATTGCTATTTTGTTGTTTATATTCAAATTGCTTCTTCCGTTAACAATGGCTTTCTTCGGTAAAACCGAAATATTCATGGTAAACAGTATGGGATTGCCATTTAACTCAGGAACTATTTTTGTTGGTTTACTTTTTATTGCATTCTTTTATTTTGGATTAAAATTCACCAAAGAAAAAGGACTGGTTTTCTATAATACTATCATTCTTTGCATTCTTTTTATCTTAATAGGCTTCTCTACCTGGATGATGCTGCCGGTTCGTGCTAATGCCAATACTGTAATTAACGAAAACAAACCATCGGATGCTACAGAGGTTTTGGCATATTACAATCGTGAACAATATGGTGTCAATCCATTGTTTTATGGACCACAATACACAGAAGTATTTGCTGGTTTAGATGCAAAAACGCCTTATTTAGATAAAAAACCAAACTACGAAAGAGATTATAAAACAGGTAAATATATTATTACCAATAATTATAAAAATGCAGAACAGAATACTGATGATAATCAAAAAACGATTCTGCCAAGAATGTGGAGTACCGAAACCGGACACATTCAAAACTATATCAATTTTACAAGTCCTCCTCAATTCAAAATAAATCCTAATTATCCTTATGAAGATGATTTGGCTAAATACGGAATTGACGCCAGCCAATTAAGCGAAGAAGAGTACAATAAAGCTACTGCACAATTACGTAATGAAGTTGAGAAAACAGTTTCTGAATTTAGAAGAGCTTATGCGCAAAAACAAATTGACAACGAAGGTTATGTAAAATTCCTTAAAAGTTACGGTGATTATTTAATCATCGAAAAACCAACTACTGCTGACAATTTCAGTTTCATGATTGAATATCAATTTGGATATATGTACTGGAGGTATTTAATGTGGAATTTTGTTGGACGCCAAAGTGACGTTCAGGGAAAATACGACAATCTGGATGGAAACTGGATTAGCGGAATTAAACCTCTGGACTCTGTACATCTTGGGTCTCAGGATAATTTACCTTCGGATGTTTTAAATAACAAAGGAAGAAATGTTTATTTCTTCCTGCCATTTATTCTTGGACTTATTGGTTTAATGTACCATGCAAATAAAGATCTTAAAAGTTTCTATGTGCTTTTAGCATTATTCTTATTTACTGGAATTGCTTTAAAAATATACTTAAACGAGAGACCTTTTGAGCCTCGTGAAAGAGATTATGCTCTTGTAGGATCATTTTATGTGTTTGCAATCTGGATAGGCTTTGGGGTTTATTCTTTATACGAAAGCATTCAAAAATATGTAGCCCCAAGAATTGCGGGTCCAATTATTATTGCGGGAAGTTTATTAGCAGCGCCAATTTTAATGGCATCTCAAAACTGGGATGATCATGACAGATCTAACAAACGTACGGCAGTTGCAATGGCAAAAGCTTACCTGGATTCTTGCGACAAAGATGCTATTTTATTTACCATTGGAGACAATGACACTTTCCCATTATGGTATGCGCAGGAAATTGAGCATTTTAGAACCGACGTAAAAATCGTAAATACGAGTTTATTTATGACAGATTGGTATATCGATCAAATGAAAGCCAAATCGTATGAATCCGATCCATTACCTATTTCATTTACGCATGCAGAATATGTGGGTGATAAACTGGATTATGTGGCTCATATACCGAAAATAGAAACTCGTTGGAATATTAATGATTTTATTAGTTTTATTAAGAATCCAAAATCGACCGTTGGTTTACAAAACGGACAAACGATTCACTTTTATCCAACAAATAAAATCAGAGTAAATGTTGACAAAGATTTAATCATCAAAAATAAAGTTGTCAACCCTAAATACAACGATTCTATTGTTCCTTATATGGACATTGATATCAAAGGAAGCGCGATCTACAAAAACCGCTTAATGATGTTGGATATCTTAGCGAATAACAACTGGAAACGTCCTATTTATTTTAGTGGAGGTGCTTTTGATGATGAAGATTATTTATGGCTGAAAGATTATTTACAGCTAGACGGAATGGTCTACAAATTAGTTCCAGTTAAAAATACGCCTTCTAAAGATGGCGGACCTATGGACATGGGACAAATTGATGCTGATAAAATGTACGACATTGTAATGAAATGGGATTGGGGCAATAGCGAAAGCGAAAAAATCTATCACGATCCTGAAACAAGAAGAAATAGTATTACATACCGCACAAACCTGTCGCGTTTAATGTATCAACTTATTGAAGAAGGAAAAATTGACAAGGCTAAAAACATTATCAATTTAGCCATGACAAAAATGCCTTTAGATAAATTTGGTTACTATTCATTAGTAGAGCCTTTTGCCGGAGGATATTATAAAGTAGGAGAAACAGCAAAAGCACACGATTTACTTGATAAACTAGTTCAAAAATACAGAGAGAACTTAGATTATTATAAAACTTTAACTGCCGGAGACCAATCTGATTTGGCAATTGATATCATTACAGATATTGAGCGCTACAGAAGCTTGTTACAGGTGATGAAAGAAAACAAAGACTCGGCTTTCTATGAAAAACATAAAGCAACTTTTAACACTTATGTAAATATTTTCGAACGCTTTGGCAGAGAAAAAGAATAATAAGATACGAAAAACATATTAATTAAAAAAATGTAGCATTATTGAAAAATAGCGCTACATTTTTTATTTTTACATATATCTAAAATAATTTCAAAATGAGCTTTTATTGGGTAAAAACTAATTCATTTATAAAAAGGGTATTTTCTAAATATTGTTGGGATATTCCGAACAATGAAAAGAAAATCTACCTCACTTTTGATGATGGGCCTACTCCGGAAATTACTGATTGGGTTTTATCTGAATTGAAAAAATTTGATGCAAAAGCAACTTTTTTCTGTATTGGAAAAAACATAAAAGCCAATTTATCCTTATTTGAAAAACTAATTAAAGAAGGGCATTCAATAGGAAACCACACTATGAATCACGTTAATGGATGGAAAAGCCATACGAATGATTATATAGAGAATGTAAAAAATTGTGCTGCTGTTTTAGAAGAAGAGAAAAAAGAAAAAACACTTATATTTCGTCCTCCTTACGGGAAAATCAAAAAAGAACAATCTAAGATTTTGCGAAATCTGGGCTATAAAATAATAATGTGGGATGTTTTGAGTGCCGATTTTGATCAAAGCATTACACCCGAGAAATGTCTTGAAAACGTTACTAAAAATGTAAAATCAGGAAGTGTAATTGTATTTCATGACAGTATTAAAGCTTCACAAAATTTAAAATTTGCGTTACCTAAAACACTGCATTTTTTAAAAGAAAACGGATTTGCTTTTGATATTATTCACTAATATCCTTCAAGGAGTAGTTTCCTTTATACGCTAAATTGATCCTGAACTATTCCTATAATAGTATTCGCGTCAAGTTCTCCGGATTGTCTCCAGATCATTTGTCCTTCTTTATAAATCATTAAAGTAGGAAGTCCTTTAATACGTAATGCTTCAGCCAGCTCCTGATTCTTATCTACATCAATTTTAATCACTTTGGCTTTATCGCCAAGCGCAGCCGCAACATCTTTAATAACAGGATGCATAGATACAGATGATTCGTTCCAATCGGTGTAAAAATCGATTAACACCGGAACTTGAGCATTTATAAGTTCTCCAAATTTTGACATAAAACCAAAAATTTAATTCTTTTAATCTTTTAAAAAGAGATAATTAATACAAATGTAGCATTTTTAACGAATTAAGCCACATTGTTGCCTTTTTTTAGTTCAATAACCGTTATTTCCGGCATGATACCAACACGTCCCGGATAGGCATGAAATCCAAAACCGCGGTTTACATAAACATATCTTCCTACATTTTCATAAAGGCCCGCCCATTGTTTATAGATGTATTGAGCCAGACTCCATTTAAAATATCCCGGAATTTCAATTCCAAATTGCATTCCATGCGTATGTCCTGATAATGTTAAGTGGAAATTTTTAGGATGTTCTTTAATCTCTGCCTCCCAATGACTTGGATCATGACTCATTAAAACTTTAAAATCGTCCTGATGAACATTTTGCGAAGCTTTATTTAAATCACCCGCTTTCTTAAAATTTACACCCCAGTTTTCAACACCAATAATTGCAATTTTATCATCGCCTTTTTGAATGTAAGTATGTTCATTTAATAAAAGTTTAAAACCTATTTGCCCGTAAAGGCTTTTAATAGCCTGAAAATTTTCATCTTTTTCTTTTTCAGAAGGCCATGTCACATATTCTCCGTAATCATGATTTCCTAAAACTGAAAACTTACCATATTTATACTCTTTTATTCTGTTAAAAGCTGTTAGCCAAGGATTCATTTCTACAGCGTGTGTATTTACAATATCTCCGGTAAACAAAATTATATCCGATTCTTGTTGATTAATCAAATCAATAGCATAATTTATTTTTTCGGGGTTATCAAAACTTCCACTATGAACATCTGAAATCTGAGTGATTTTAAAACCATCAAAAGCATCTGGCAAATCAGGAAAAAAGATCGTTTGTTTGAATACCTTAAAATTATATTTTCCTTCAAAAATTCCGTAAATTAAAGATAAAAATGGTACGGCAGCAAGTCCTAAAGCAATCTGACTGATAAACTTTCGTCTGTCCGGCATCATTTCTTTTCTTGGAGCATTATAAATAAAATAATTCAGGATACTTGCCCCTACTCTAAAAATATCTTCTCCAAACATTACCAATGTCAGAACAATTTTTGGGACATAAACCAGCAACATTAAACCTGTAGTAAACATGAACTGTCTGGTTTGACCAACAGAACGATCTACTTGCGAAAAAGAATAAATTATAAAGAGTAAAATAAGTAAGCTTATAACTTGATAACTGATCAAAACCCATCTTAATTTGATTAGGGTACGAAAGGCTTGATAAGAATAGAACTCAATAAATAAAAAAAGAGCACAAAGAATAACAAAACGAATTATCATGTAGGTATAGTTTTAAGCAAAGTAACAAAGAATGAAAATTTTATTGCTTTTTATTATCAAAAATTTAACTCAAAAAAGAAACAAAAAAGCTGATAGATTTCTCTAACAGCTTTTTCTCTGACTAAAAATTATCATTGTCAACTAATTTCATAAACCAAACCAACAATTTATGAACCCAAAATGAAAATCAATCGTTATTTTTTAGCTTTTGCAGTTTCTGGCTTTGCAGCTTCTGTTTTTGCAGCTTCAGCTTTTTTATCTGCTTTTTCTGCTTTCTTTTTTGAATGTTTTGTAGCTTTAACTTCTTTTGTTGGAGTAGTTTGAGCTGGAGTAGTTTGAGCGTTTACCATTGCTGTTGTTCCTAAGATTGCTACAGCTAACATTACTAATTTTTTCATGACTTAAAGTTTTATGATTATTATTGTTTCATTATTTATAAGCCAAAGATATAATCGCTAAATGAAGACAAAATGAAGAAATTATCTTACTAAAACAATTAACATTTAATTGGCTTTTACAAGATTTGGAAACAATAATAAAAACGTCGTTCCATGATTTAAAGTCGAAGTAACTTTAATTTCGATGTGATGAAAAACGGCAATACTTTCTGCAATAGCAAGACCTAAACCCTGCCCGTCCTGATCTGAACTAATACGGGTAAAACGAGTGAATATACGTTCTAGTTGAGATTCATCCATTCCAATTCCGGAATCAGAAATAGATAAGAAATAATTTTGATTTGAAAATCCGTCGCTAACTTTGACATTTCCATTTTCGCGATTGTATTTTATCGCATTGGTTACCAAATTATACAACAAAATATGAATTAGTGTTTTATTTCCTGTAAAATGAAAATCGTGCCGAATTGCATTTTCAAACTGCAAACCTTTATCCTCAATTCGATCCTGCAAATCTTCGTATAATCCATTTATGATTTCATTAAAGTCAATACTTTCATTGGCTTCATATTGATTGTTTTCGATTCTGGAAATCAACAATAAATTATTAATGATTTTTTTGAGCATATCCAATGTTTTGAGTGAACTGGCAATTTTATCAATTGCATTATCATCCAAAGAATCATTTTGAAGTAAGTTCTCCAATTTGTTTTTTAGCAAAGCAATTGGCGTAAGCAGTTCATGAGAAACATTCGAAATAAATTGTTTTTCTTTTTTGAAAACAATTCCAATGCGGTCCATCATTTGATTTAAAACCAAATCCAGTTCTCTAAAATCTCTCGACTTCGCATTTATGGGTGTATAATCAAACGCTTCGGGTTCGTTTACACGCCTTATTTTAGTATCAATAATTTTATAAAAAGGTTTAAGCAAATATTCAATATAAAAAGTATCTGCCAAAAAAGTAACCAGAAGAATAACCACCAAAACAATAATAATAAACAGCTTGATAATAAACGTAAGATCATTTACTTCGCTAAGACTGCTGCCAATTTCGAGCTGATAATCCTGATTTTCATACGTAAAATGATGACGAAGAATTCTATATTCACTTTCTTCACCTTCAATAATTCGAAAATCGTTGCTAAAAGTGGTTTTCTTTTGTTTTGGTTTAACAGAAGTTCTTGACAAAACCAAAAACTCACTGTGTAAGGTCGAAAATTGAGAATATGTTTCGGTAGAATCACCTTCGTTTTCGATAAAATCATTAATTTCATTTTGGTTTAAATGATCAATGAATTTTTTCTTCTTTTCCAGCAATCCGTTATTAATGTGTTTATAAACTACATTTTGAACTAAAATCGGCAACATCAGCCATAAAACCAAAATCACCAACAAACGCGTTAGTGCATTAAAAATAGCGAGCTGATGTTTTATTTTCATCGTTTATTTATTCGTTTATACGATAACCCACATTTCGTACGGTTTCGAACCAATCTATAGCAGTATGTTTGTCGAGTTTTTTTCGAAGATTTCGAACATGAACATCAATAAAATTAGAATCAGAATTGACTTCGAGAATATCTCCCCAAATATGTTCTGTAAGCTGTAATCTTGTAATTACCCGGTTTTTATTCAGAACCAAATACTGAAAAATATCAAACTCTTTTTTGGTCAAATTAATTGGAATTGAATCGTAGCTTACTTTATAATCCTGCAATTGCATTGAAAATCCGTGAATCAGTAAATCATTCAAAGTAAAACCATGTATTCTACGGATTACAGCAAATATTCTGGCGCTAAGTTCTGTCAAAGCAAATGGTTTTGTCAAATAATCATCGGCACCAAGATGCAGTCCATTAATTCTGTCGTCGAGTTCTCCGCGTGCCGTAATAACAATTACCGCTATTTTAGATTTTGATTTTCTAACAGTTTTTAAAACCTCAAAACCATCTCCGTCAGGCAAACCAAGATCGAGCAGCATCGCATCATAATCATTACTATTTATTTCTTCTAAAGCATCAGCACAAGTATTTGCAATTTTGCATATATAACCCGTGTTGCACAAAAAGTCGTAAACTTCTGCGGCAAGTTCTTTATTATCTTCAACAATTAAAATATTCATAAGCAAAAGTTGTAAACGCAACTAAAGTAAACAATTCTAAAAAGCGCGGTTGCCAATTATTAAAAAATTAACGAATCAAAAAAAGCTGATAAATTTCTCTATCAGCTCTCTCCATAATTATCCTTTCTGTTTTGCTGCCCTTACAATTCTTCGATAGCAAAACAAAAAAAATACTATTTACTTGCTTTGGCAGGTTCTGATTTAGCAGTTTCAGATTTTGCTGCTGCTTTTTTCTCAGATTTTGCTTTTTTCTCAGCTTTGGTTTTTGGGTGTTTTGTTGCTTTAATTTCTTTCACCGGAGTTTCTTTTCCTTTTGCAGGAAATGCACTTACCATCACACTTGTTCCTAAAACTGCTACTAATAACATCAATAAATTTCTCATGATTTCTATTATTTAAAAATTATTATTTTTTATTTTACAGATCAAATTTACCTCTGTAAAATGAAGAGAAAATGAAGAAAATAGCTACCGTGAATATTTTAACGAGACATTAACGGTTTGTGTGGTTTTCCACCATATAAGTTATATAAGTCAATATTAGTAGAGACGCGTATTATTGTAGAGACGCACTGCAGTGTGTCTAACATTACATTATTAAAATTAAATGAACTTATATAACTTATATGGTGAAAAAAAATTCTTATTAGTCTAATTTTTGAGAACCCAATTGTTTATTTTTACAGACTAATATTTTTTTTATGTCAACTCAAAAACGTCTTTTTCTTCTCGATGCTTATGCATTAATTTTTCGTGGATATTATGCCTTTATAAAAAACCCGCGAATTAACTCAAAAGGAATGGATACATCAGCGATCATGGGATTTATGAATTCGCTTTTAGATGTTATAAAACGTGAAAAACCGGATCATTTGGCTGTAGCTTTTGATAAAGGCGGAAGTCATGTTAGAACCGAAATGTTTGTTGAATACAAAGCCAATCGTGATGCAACACCTGAGGCGATTAAAATTGCGATTCCGTATATTCAGGATTTATTAAGAGCCATGCATATTCCGATTATTGAAATAGAAGGTTGTGAAGCCGATGATTTAATTGGAACTATTGCCAAACAAGCCGAAAAAGAAAACTACAAAGTTTTTATGGTTACTCCCGATAAAGATTTTGCACAATTAGTTTCAGAAAATATATTCATGTACAAACCAGCCCGTATGGGAAATGGTATCGAAATTTGGGGAGTTCCCGAAGTTTTAGCAAAATTTGAAATCGAAAGACCAGATCAGGTAATTGACTTTCTAGGAATGATGGGGGATGCTGTCGATAACATTCCGGGACTGCCGGGAGTTGGAGAAGTTACCGCTAAAAAATTCCTGAAAGAATTTGGTACGATGGAAAATCTTTTGGAAAACACACATTTACTGAAAGGTAAAATGAAAGAAAACATCGAAGCCAATAAAGAAAAAGGAATTTTATCTAAAAAACTGGCTACTATTATATGTGACTGCGATGTTGTTTTTAATGAGAATGACTACGAACTTTCTCGCCCGGATATTGAAAAAACAGATGCTATTTTTCAGGAATTGGAATTTAGAAGAATGGCCGAACAATTTGACAATTTATTTAAAATTGGCGGTGGAAATGAATTAGCCAACAAAGGTGACGAAGCCAAATTATATAAAAAACCACAACCTAAAAACGAAGATCAGTTTGATCTGTTTGGAGGCGGTGCAACTATAGACGCAGAAACTGAGGAAAGAACTTCCTTTTACAATACTCTAGAAAACACAACGCATTCCTATCAGGCTATTGAAGGTGATTTGGGAATAAAATTGCTTTTACAAAATTTACAAAAGCAGACTTCGGTTTGTTTTGATACCGAAACAACTGGTTTAGATGCTTTGCATGCAGAATTGGTCGGAATGTCATTTTCTTATGAAAAAGGAAAAGCTTTTTATGTTCCGTTTCCAGAAAGTCAGGAAGAAGCTCAGGTTTTAGTAGATAAATTCAAACCGTTTTTCGAGAATGAAAACATCGAAAAAATTGGTCAGAATTTAAAATACGACTTAAAAATACTTTCTAATTATGGCGTTACTGTAAAAGGAAAACTTTTTGACACCATGATTGCGCATTATTTGATTAATCCGGATATGCGTCATAATATGGATATTTTGGCAGAAACCTATTTGAAATATTCGCCAAAATCAATTGAAACCTTAATTGGTAAAAAAGGAAAAAATCAAATTTCGATGCGCCAGGTTCCTCTTGAAGATATTAAGGAATATGCTGCAGAAGATGCTGATGTTACTTTGCAATTAAAAGAAATTTTTACAACAGAATTAGATAAAACCGAAACCAAAAAATTATTTAATGAAATCGAAATTCCGTTAGTAAGTGTTTTAGCTGCAATGGAAACCGAAGGAATTCGTTTAGACACGGAGTTTTTAAGTATCATGTCTAAAGAAATGGAGATTGAAATCAAATCTTTAGAAGAGAAAATATACGAAACTGCGGGCGAGAAATTCAATTTGGCCTCACCGAAACAATTGGGTGATATTTTATTTGATAAATTAAAAATTGGCGGAGCAAAACAAAAGAAAACCAAAACCGGACAATATGCAACCGGTGAAGAAGTTTTGACATATTTGGCCAACGTCAACCCGATTGTAAAAGAAATTTTGGATTGGCGCCAAATGGTGAAATTACAAAGCACTTATATTTTGGCTTTGCCAGAACAAGTAGATAAAAAGACATTGCGCGTTCATACCGATTATATGCAAACCGTTGCTGCAACGGGACGTTTGAGTTCTAATAATCCGAACTTACAAAACATTCCGATCCGTACCGAAAGAGGCCGTCAGATTCGTAAAGCGTTTGTAGCTCGTGATGAAAACCATACTTTAATTTCTGCCGATTACTCGCAAATAGAATTAAGAATTATCGCCGCTTTAAGTGGTGAAGAAAATATGATTAAAGCTTTTCAGGATGGAGAAGATATTCATAAAGCCACCGCTGCAAAAGTTTTTGATGTTCCGTTAGAAGAAGTTTCACGCGAACAAAGAAGCAATGCTAAAACAGTAAACTTCGGTATTATATATGGTGTTTCGGCTTTTGGATTAAGCAATCAAACTTCGTTATCAAGAAGCGAAAGTGCTGCTTTGATCGAAGCGTATTACAAAACATATCCAAGATTAAGATCTTATATTAATGAGCAAATCGAATTTGCGCGCGAAAAAGGATATGTACAAACAATTTTGGGACGTCGCCGTTATTTAAAAGACATTAACTCAGTAAATGCTGTGGTAAGAAGTGCTGCTGAACGAAATGCAGTTAACGCTCCAATCCAGGGAAGTGCTGCCGATGTCATTAAAATCGCAATGATTAACATTCATAAAAAACTAACAGAAGAAAACTGGAAATCTAAAATGCTGCTTCAGGTACATGATGAGCTTGTCTTCGATGTTCACAACGATGAACTCGAGAAAATTCAGCCAATGATTAAACACGAAATGGAGAATGCTTTTATAATGGCAGTTCCTTTAGAAGTTGAACTTGGTTTGGGTAAAGACTGGCTTGCTGCGCATTAAGAATTTTTTAGATTTAACTACAATCTTGTCATTTCGTCGAAATGACAAAAACGTAAAAAGACTGCCCTTTCGGACAGTCTTTTTTATATTTTTTTTGATTTTTTTAAACTTTTCTAGTCGACTCTCGTTCTTTCAACTTTGTTTTAATGACGATAGTTTCATAATCTGAAGTTTCATCTTCTTTTTCTTCTAATCGTTTGATTAATTGTTTAGCGGCAACTTCTCCAATTTCAATTCCGTGTTGGCTAATTGTAGTTAAACTTGGTGACAAACGGCGAGATGCTAAAATTCCATCGGCAAAACCTATTATCGAAATATCTTCCGGAACTCTAAAACCTTTTTTCAAACTTACTCTTAATGCAGCAACCGAATCATTTTCATCCAAAGCAAAAATGGCATCGATTTTATGATCAAACAATCCATCAATTTTAGCTTTCATATCATCTTCAGAATCGGTACGAAGGATAATTTTTTCGTTTACCGGAATATTGTTGTCTTTTAAAGCTTTTAAATATCCATCAGCTCTCAATTTCCCAACACTTAAATTATCTACAGAAGAAATTAAGGCAATGTTTTTACATCCTAAATTAATTAAATGCTGTGTTGAATTTAAAGCCGAATCAAAATCATCAACTACAACTTTATCACATTCTACTTCATCTGCAATTCTGTCAAACATTACAATTGGCGTTCCGTCATTAATAATAGCAGAAAAATGACTGTAATCTTGTAATTTCTGAGCTTCTTCAGAGACAGAAAGAATAAATCCGTCAATTGTTCCGTTGCTCAGCATTTCAAGTGTATGAATTTCTTTTTCTAAAGATTCATTCGAAATACATGTAATTACATTATATCCTTTTTTATCCGCTACTTTTTCGATACCACTAAAAACCTTTGCAAAAAAGGAGTTTAATATATTAGGTATAATTACCCCAATAGTTTTGGTTTTACGATTCTTTAAATTCAGACCAATAACATTCGGCTTATAATTCTTGAGTTTGGCATACTCCTTAATCTTCACCTTCGTTTGCTCACTGATTTCCGGACTGTCATTCAATGCTTTAGACACAGTCGACACAGAAACACCTAGTTCTTTCGCAATTTGTTTTAGAGTTGCTTTAGCTTTCATCTAATAAATGTTTATGTAATTGATACAAATATAGTAGAATTACCGAAAATAAAACAAAAAACACCTATTACTATTTCAAATTATAAGCCCTTTTCAAAATAAAACTAAAAAAGATTGATTTTATAAAACCGCACTTCCTAAAATTTCGTTAATAACTTAATACATGTTATTAACTTATTAAAAAACCTTTAATTATGAAAAACGAAGTTAAAATTCATGAAGTAGATCCTTCATTGAATAACAGAAGGAGCTTTCTTAAGCTCAGTGGCTTAACATTAGTTACCGCAGGTTTGGTTTTGGCTGGATGCAGCGATAATGATAACGATGAAGAAATGGATGACACTTCATTGCCTGGAATTCGAAATGGTGTTTTCGATTTAGGATCAGGAGATTTTGGCGTACTAACTTATGCTTATGCCTTAGAACAGCTTGAAGCAGATTTTTATACTAAAGTTGTAAATGCTACAAGTTTTAATGCAACTTTTAACGATACAGAGCGTCAGGTTTTGACTGACTTGTACCATCATGAAGTAATTCACAGAGATTTTTTCAAAGCAGCTTTAAGCGGAGCGCTACCTGATCCAAGTTCACAATTACTTCCATCCTTAGCTTTTAATTATGGTGCTTTAAATTTTAACAGCCGTACCGAAGTTCTTGCTACTGCAAAAGCACTAGAAGATACCGGAGTCGCTGCTTATAACGGAGCGGGAAAATTAATTAAAAGTCCTGACTATTTAGTATTGGCTGGGAAAATTGTTTCTGTAGAAGCAAGACACGCTTCAGCAATCAGAAGTTTGATTAATCCAAATTCTGCAGATTTTGCCGGTGATGATGTTATTAACACATCAACAGGATTAGATGTTGCTCAGGATCCTTCAAAAATTCTGCCAATTGCAGGAGGATTTATTACTACAAAATTTACTGCCAAATATTTACCTTAATCTTAACTAGCTAAAACTTAGAAATTATGAATATTTTAAAATTTATAGAAACCTTCACTGATGATAGCTTAATGAGAAGCACTGGTTCTCGCAGAGACAGTTTTTCGCAGTTTGGAAACATAGGAAAAACATTGGCATATGCATCAATTCCATTCGGATTATCTGCGATGGCAAATAAAGCATTAGCAAAAGATATTACTGCAACTCCCGCAACTCCAATTGGGGCTTTGCAATTTGCATTGACTTTAGAATATCTTGAAAACGAATTTTATGCTATGGCTTTAGATTCAGGAGTAATTCCTGCATCAGAAAATGGCGGACGCGATTTAAAGGTTTTCCAGCAAATTGCAGCACACGAAGCAGATCACGTCTCTTTTTTAATCGCTGGTTTGGGCGGTACCATGAGTGCAAATTTTGTTCCGAAACCTACTTTTGATTTCACTGTTGGTGGAGCATTTGATCCTTTTGGTGATTATCCAACCTTTTTAGCATTGGCACAAGCCTTTGAAGACACCGGAGTAAGAGCCTATAAAGGTCAGGCCGGAAATTTAATTACAACACCTGACTTATTAACTGCAGCATTACAAATACACTCTGTAGAAGCTCGTCACGCATCAGAAGTACGACGCCTGCGCGGATTAAAAGGATGGATTTCTAATGATGAAAGAGGTGCCGGAATGCCAGAAGCAACTCAGGCAGTTTACGCTGGCGAAGGCGTTACAGTACAGGCAGGTTATAATACCGCTACTTTATTTGGAGCAGCCGCCGGATCAGAAGCTTATGATGAACCGCTTGCGACACAACAAGTAGTTGATATTGCCAATTTATTTATTGTTTAAGAAAAATAATTCTAAATATTGAACCACCTTCGCGTTATTGTGAAGGTGGTTTTTTTTTATTGTTTTAAATAAAAAACTGATACGCTGATTTTCAGTAGATAAAATAATCTTTTCAGGTATTTGGTTTTAAAATAATTAATTGTACTTTTGCATCCCCTTTATTGGGGATGGAATGTTTAATTAAAATAATATTATGGACGCATTAAGCTACAAGACAATTTCAGCTAGCAAAGCCACTGTAACAAAAGAGTGGATTGTTGTTGACGCTGAAGGTCATAACTTAGGTCGTCTTGCTTCAAAGGTTGCGATGATCTTAAGAGGTAAGTACAAGCCAAGTTACACACCACACGTTGACTGTGGAGATAACGTAATTGTTATCAACTCAGAAAAAATTAACCTTACAGGTACAAAAATGAATGACAAAATTTACATGCGTCATACAGGTTACCCAGGAGGACAAAGAACTTTAACTGCTAAAGTATTGCAATCTAAAAATCCTGCATTATTAGTAGAAAAAGCTGTAAAAGGAATGTTACCTAAAAACAAATTAGGAGCTGAACTTTTTAGAAATCTAAATGTTGTTGTAGGTGCTGAGCATACTCACGGAGCTCAAAAACCTAGAACTGTTAACCTAAACGATCTTAAGTAATGGGAGTTATTCACAAAATCGGTAGAAGAAAAACCGCTGTTGCACGTGTATATGTTTCTGAAGGAACAGGAAAAATCACTGTAAACAAAAAAGAATTCGCAACTTACTTTCCAACTGCAACTTTACAATACAAAGTTTTACAACCAATGTCTATGACAGAAAATGTAAACAACTTTGACGTAAAAGTAAACGTTTACGGAGGTGGTTCAACTGGTCAGGCAGAAGCTGTAAGAATGGCATTGGCACGCGTTATGTGTGAAGTAAATGCTGAAAACAGAGCTATCTTAAAACCAGAAGGTTTATTAACAAGAGATCCAAGAATGGTTGAACGTAAGAAATTCGGTCAGAAGAAAGCTCGTAAGAGATTCCAATTCTCTAAACGTTAATATTACCTGTCTTGTGCATATGGTACAAGACATCATCAATTTATTGAAATTAAAAAACACAGTTGTTGTTGCTCTCCTATCGAGGTAGGAAATAGTTTAGCATCTAAATGTATAAAGCCTGGGAAACCGCCATTTATACATTGCTAATCAACAGAACGTAAACTAGTACAAAAATGGCAAACAAAATAGAAGTAAAAGACTTACTAGAAGCAGGTGTTCACTTCGGACACATGACTAGAAAATGGGATCCAAACATGGCCCCTTACATTTATATGGAGCGTAATGGTATTCACATTATCAATCTATATAAAACTGCAGCAAAAATTGAAGAAGCTAACGAAGCTTTGAAAAAAATCGCTGCATCAGGTAGAAAAATCTTATTCGTAGCTACCAAAAAACAAGCTAAAGACATCGTTGCTGAAAAAGCAAAGGCTGCAAACATGCCTTACATCACTGAAAGATGGCCTGGTGGAATGCTAACTAACTTTGTAACTATCAGAAAGGCAGTTAAAAAAATGTCTTCTATTGATAAAATGAAGAAAGATGGTACTTTCATGACGTTATCTAAAAAAGAGCGTTTGCAAGTTGATCGTCTACGTGCTAAATTAGAGAAAAACTTAGGTTCAATCGCTGATATGTCTAGACTACCTGCAGCATTGTTCGTAGTAGATATCAAAGCTGAACACATCGCAATAAAAGAAGCACAAAAATTAAACATTCCAGTTTTCGCAATGGTTGATACGAATTCTGACCCAAGAGAGGTTGATTACGTTATTCCTGCAAATGATGATGCTTCTAAATCAATTGACAAAATTTTATCTTTAGTAACTGCTGCTGTAATCGATGGTCTTTCTGACAGAGGTTCTGATAAAGAAACTGAAGTATTTACAGAAGAAGCTGCTGCTGAAGCTGCTCCTGCTGCAGAGGCTGCACCAGCTGTTGAAGCTGCTGCTCCTGCAACTGAAGAATAAATCAAATTTTAAATTCCAAATTTTAAATTCTAAAATCCAAATACAAAATTAAAAACGTTATGTTGATAATTTAATAAAATTGGAGTTTAGAATTTAAAAGATGGAATTTTTACTTTTAACATTAAAATTCAAAATATTATGGCAACAATTACTGCTGCAGACGTAAATAAATTAAGACAAACTACAGGTGCCGGAATGATGGACTGTAAAAAAGCTTTAGTTGAAGCTGATGGAGATTTCGATAAAGCTATACAAAACCTTAGAGAAAAAGGACAAAAAGTTGCTGCTAACCGTTCTGACCGTGAGTCTTCTGAAGGAGCTGCTGTTTCTTTTATCAATGCTGACAAAACTAAAGGAGCTATCATCACTTTAAACTGCGAAACTGATTTCGTAGGTAAAAATGAGGCTTTCGTAACTTTGGCTAAAGAATTAGTAGAAAGAGCTATTAACTTCTCTTCTAAAGAAGAATTTTTAGCTTCAGATTTCAACGGAATTACTGTTGCTGAAAAATTAATCGAGCAAACTGGTGTTATCGGTGAAAAAATCGAAATCGGTGGTTTTGAAATTTTAGAAGGTGCTTTCGTTGGATCTTATGTTCACGTTAACAAAATTGCTGCATTAACTGCAATTTCTGCTGCAATTCCTAATGCTGACGTTTTAACTAAAGATGTTTCTATGCAAGTTGCTTCTATGGGAGCTGATACATTATCTTACAAAGATTTTGATCCTGCTTTCGTTGAATCTGAACTTGCTGCTCGCATTGCTGTAATCGAAAAGGATAATGAAGAAGCAAAACGTTTAGGAAAAACTTTAAAAAATGTTCCTAAATATATTTCTTTCTCTCAATTGACTGAAGAAGTTTTAAAACAAGCTGAAGAAGATGCTAAAGCTGAATTAAAAGCTGAAGGTAAACCAGAACAAATTTGGGATAAAATTATTCCAGGAAAAGTTCAACGTTTCATCTCTGACAATACTACTTTAGATCAGGAAAAAGCTTTACTTGATCAAAACTTCATCAAAGATGATAGTAAAAAAGTTGGTGATTATGTTAAAGGATTCAACGTTGAAATTACAGGTTTCAAAAGAGTTACTTTAGGTTAATATATTATTATTATTTCAATATAAAAAGCCCGAATATTAATTTATTCGGGCTTTTTTATTTCACTATGTTTATTAAATTTTTTCTGTAATTGGAAAATTTCTCGCTCGCATCAGTGCATCAGATTTTGGTGCTCTTCCTCTAAAATTTTCATATCCTGTTTCATTATCTACAGTATTTCCAACACTAAAAACTGTATCGTAAAGTCTTTTGGCAACTTCTTTATCATAAGGTCCTTTACCTTCCATAAAAGCTTCATAAGCATCTGCATTTATTACATCTGCCCACAAATAACTATAATAGCCGGCCGCATATCCATCTCCGGAAAAAATATGTGCAAATTGTGGAATTCTGTGACGCATCACAATTTCTGATGGCATATTGAGCTTTTCTAATGTTTCTTTTTCAAATTTATCAGGATCAATAGTTTCAGTTGTCAAATGCAGCTCCATATCAACAAAAGAACTTGAAATTGTCTCAACCGTTGCAAAGCCTTCGTTAAAATTTGCCGCTTGTTCTATTCTGTCAACCATTGATTGTGGTAATGGTTCATTGGTTTTATAATGCAGAGCAAACTTATTCAACACCTCTGGTGTCGCAAGCCAATGTTCTAATAACTGCGAAGGGAATTCAACATAATCCCTTGCAACTGCCGTTCCTGCCAAACTTGGATAAGTTACATTAGAACATAATCCGTGTAGCGCATGACCAAATTCATGAAATAAAGTTGTGGCATCATCCCAGGAAATTAAAACAGCTTCATTTTCGTTTCCTTTAATAAAATTACAATTGTTAGATACGATTGGCAGAACATCTGCATCCAACTTCTCCTGATCGCGACAAGAATCCATCCAGGCACCAGAACGTTTTCCAACTCGCGCGTAAGGATCAAAATACCACAAACCAACTGCCTTATCTGTGACTTTATTTCTTACTTCCCAAACACACACATCCGGATGAAAAACAGACACATCGGTAATTTGTTTAAAACTTAAATTAAACAATTCACCTGCAACCCAAAACATAGCTTCACGCAAGTTTTCAAGTTGCAAATATTGTTTAACTTCATTCTGATCTAAATCATATTTTGCTTTTCTAACTCTTTCGGCATAATAGCGATAATCCCAAGGCTGAATTTTAAAATCGCCACCTTCTGCATTTACCATTTTTTGCATTTCGGCAACATCCTGCTGTACTTTTTCGACTGCCGGTTTCCAAACTGAATTCATTAAGTCAAGTGTTTTTGCAGGGTCTTTTGCCATTTTATTAGACAAACTCCATTCTGCAAATGAACTAAATCCTAACAATTTCGCCTTTTGAGAACGCAATTTTAAAATGGAAATCAGCGTTTCATTATTGTCATTTTCATTTCCATTATCACCTCTTTTAACAAAAATATCAAAAGCTTTCTTTCTTAAATCTCTTCTGGTAGAAAATGTCAAAAACGGTTCAATTGAAGAACGCGTATTTGCAACACATCCCAAAGCATCAATATTTCTTTCTTTTGCTTCGGCAATAGCAGCATTTTTTATTTCAACAGGCAAACCTTCAAAATCAGCGTGAGTTTCTAAAACTACATATTGACTATTTTCTTCTGCCAATAAATTTTGACTGAATCTTGTAAAAAGCGTTGCCAATTCCTGATTGATCCTAGCCACTTTTATTTTATCGTCATGGTTTAATTTTGCGCCTTCACGAACAAAATTTGTATAATACAGCCAAACCAAGCGCTGTTGCTCGCTATTTAGTTTTTCTTTGTCTTTTGCATTGTACAAAGTTTCAATACGAGAGAAAAGTCTATTATTTTGGTACATTTTATCACTCAAAGCTGATAATTTCGGTGACATTTCTGTTTCTACAATTCCAAATTCTTTTGTAAAAATATTAGAGCTATATATTCCATATACAGCATTAATTCTGGCAATTGTTTTTCCTGAATTTTCGAGTGCTGCTATTGTGTTCTTAAAAGTTGGTGTTTCTAAATTATTCGCAATAGCATCTAATTCATTTAAATTTTCCTGAATAGCAAACTCTATTGCCGGTTGGAAATCTGAAACTCTATATTTATCAAAAGAAGGTACTCCTCCATAAGGACCTGACCATTTTTGAAGTAATGGATTCTGAAAAGATCCTTCTGTAGCGTTAAAAGTTGTTGTAGTCATAAGAAATAACATGATTTTTATTCATAAAAAATAATCTATTAAAGCACAATATTGTCCATTTTAAATGCATTTATAATAAATTATTAACCCAAATTTACAATTTTATTACGCTCAATTTGATCTTTTAATTTATTAGTTCAAACAATAATTTAAATAGAAATACCTTAAATTTGAAAAATAATTTACCCGAAATAGTATGTTTAAAACCAAAAAAGAAATTGTATTTGTAATTCTTGCCGGAATATTTATTACCAACGCCGTTGTTGCAGAGCTTATTGGAGGAAAATTAATTCAGATTGGACCATTTGTAATGAGTATTGGTATTTTACCCTGGCCAATTGTTTTTCTTACTACAGATTTAATTAATGAATATTTCGGAGAAAAAGGAGTTAAAAAACTTTCTTTTATAACAGCCTGTTTAATTGCATATGCCTTTTTGATATTGTTTATGGCAATCGTAATTCCGGCTGCAAAAGGAATAAGTCCGGTAAATGATGAACAATTTCAGGCCGTTTTCGGGCAAAGTATGTGGATTATCGTAGGTAGTTTAATAGCATTTATTGCATCTCAATTAATTGACGTTTGGATTTTTTGGTTCTTTAAAAAACGAACCGGCGAAAAAAAAATCTGGCTTAGAACAACAGGATCAACTGTAATTTCTCAATTATTCGATTCATTTATTGTTCTTGGAATTGCTTTCTGGTTACCTGGAAAAATTGATTTTGATACTTTTATTTCATCAGGATTGACCGGATATATTTTCAAATTATCAGTAGCCGTTTTACTTACTCCGTTAATTTATGCTGGTCATCATTTAATAAAAAAATATTTAGGTGAAGATGATGAAAATCATTCTCAAGAACTATAAGACGAATTACCACAATGAAAAAATACATCATAATTATACTTTTCTCTATAGTATATTGCTTTTCCAGCTGTGGTAACGACGAAAAAAAACGGCCGAAGAAAAAGCTGTATCCTGTCAATTCTTTAAAACCTATTTCTGAAACTATTTCTTCAAATACTATAACTATTACTACACCTATTAAAAACAAACATAATATTACTAATACTAAAAAAATATTATTCCCTAATAAACCAATTGATAGTTCAGCAATTGAAAAGAAAAGCATTGCAGATGAAACAAACAACGAATCAAATAATCAATTAATAAGTTTTGTTAATATTCGTAAAATTCTTTCTGGGGCTGAAATTGGGGAAACCCTGACACAAAAAGACTTAATTCACAATTTTGCAATTCCGAAAGACGCAGTAAAACTAGTAAAAAGTGTTACTAAAACTGCCGAAGATGAAATTGATCTAAAATGGCATTCGACCTGGTTTATTGAAAAAATTTCAGATGCAAAGCTGAGCGATGGTCGTATGAAAATTAAGTTTGTTGCTAATAAAATGTACACTTCCGGCAAAGCCATCGGCATAAAATATAATAGAAAAATCTATAATGATTTGGTGATTATTGGCCAATCCGCTTATATTCCAAAGGTAAAAGGATATCACTGGGAAATTGGTAAATAAATAACAGCAAATCATTCTAAATTTATACTCAAATATCCTTCTTTACATCCATTTTAATTTTCGCCTAAGCATACATTTTAATTTTAACAAGATCATTTTTACAGCTTAAAAAAAGCCGTTTTTAACAAGTAAGCTCTTTATCAATACATTACATAAAAATTTAAAATAAAGACGAAAAAACCTGTTATATTATGTTAATTTTTTGAAAAAGATTTTATTTTTGCCAAAAAATTAACAATTAAAAACCCACCAAAATGAAAAAATTAAGCATTTTATTTTTGTCTGTATTGACATTAGGATTAGCAGCAACGTCTTGTAGTAGTGATGATGACAATGGAGGATCAATCGAAGGAAAATGGCAACTTACTGAAGTAGGAGTTGTTTTTAATGGTCAGGAAGCATTAGAGCCAGCTACAAATGAAGGATGTGATAACGATATCGTCGAATTTAAAACAGACGGAAAATTTGTTGATAGTTACTCAGAATTTTCTAATGATAAATGTACTGCTTATACTCAAGAAGGAACTTGGACTAAAGACGGAAGCAAATTGACTAAAAAATACGCAAGTGAAGATGAAGAAGAATATGAAGTTGCTGAATTAACAGGAAGCAAACTAAAAATAAAATTCACTTATTCTCAAGGAGGAATCACAGTTTCAGCCGTACAAGTATACAAAAAAATCTAATTTTTAAAAGATACTAATTTTGAACAACCTCAAATCTTAATTGATTTGAGGTTTTTTTATACATTTGAAATAAAAAATGGAACCGATAAGATGTGGTTGGTGCACCGCCAGCGATTTATATAAAAAATACCATGACGAGGAATGGGGTGTTCCGGTTTACGACGATCCTACTTTATTCGAATTTTTAATTTTGGAGACTTTTCAGGCAGGACTAAGCTGGATTACTATTTTAAACAAAAGAGAAAATTTCAGAAATGCTTTTGATCATTTTGATTACAAAAAAATAGCCCTTTATTCTGAAAACAAAATCGAAGAATTACTACAAAATACCGGAATCATCAGAAATAAACTTAAAATAAATGCCGCAGTTTCAAATGCACAGGCCTTTATGAAAATACAAGAAGAATTTGGCACCTTCTCTGATTACATCTGGAAATTTACTAACGGAAAACCGATTATAAATCATCCAAAAACGTCAAAAGACGTTCCTGCCACTACTCCACTTTCTGACGAAATTAGTAAAGATTTAAAAAAAAGAGGTTTTAAATTTGTGGGCTCAACTGTTGTTTATGCTCATATGCAAGCCACCGGAATGGTCAATGATCACGCCGAAAATTGCTGGAAAAGAAGCTCGTAAACACTCTCGGTTTTCAGTCACAATTTTCAATTTTTCACAACCTGAAAATTGAAACTTGAAACTTTTAAACAAAAATTACATATATTTGCTTCACACTTTAGGGGTGTCTGCTAAAAAAGCAGGCTGAGATTTTACCCTCTGAACCTGATCTAGTTCATACTAGCGTAGGGAAAAGTAAGATGACTTCTGCGCGCATTTTCATGCGTAATTGTAGCCATTCCTAAGGTAGAGATTCACTGCAGTGAATCTTATAAAACCTAAAAACTTAAGGAATGGAACTAAAAATCAACCAACAAATCAAAAAGTTCAATGCTGAATCGCTAAGCGTTCAATCATTGCTCGATCTCGAAATTCCTAATAAACAAAACGGAATTGCCGTTGCCATCAACAATACTGTTGTTCCAAAAATTAATTGGAACCAACATTTTGTATCCGAAACTGACGAAATTTTGATTATTTCTGCTACTCAGGGAGGATAGGAGTTAAATTCCAAAAAATAAATTCCAAATTCCAATTATATACATAACGTAGACGCACTACAGTGCGCCTATACGAGCGCAAACAAAAAACACAGTCAAGATCAACCTGAAACTTGAAACTTGAAACCTGAAACAAAAAACAACAAACCATAAAACTTCTCTCTATGACAACCGAAGAACAAATCTCCAGAACTCCTTTTCCCAATTCTAAAAAAGTATACGTTAGTGGCGAAATTCATCCTATAAAAGTTGCTATGCGCGAAGTTATTCTTAGCGATACAAAGCTTTCAAATGGTGGGATTGAGAAAAATCCGCCTGTAACTGTTTACGACACTTCAGGTGCTTATACAGATCCAAACATTGAAATCGACATTAGAAAAGGATTACCTCGCTTACGCGAAAGCTGGATCCTAGATCGAAATGATGTCGAAATCTTAGAAGAAATCTCTTCCAATTACGGTCAAAGCCGATTGAAAGATGAAAGTTTAAACCATCTTCGCTTTGAGTATTTACACCAGCCAAAACGTGCAAAAAAAGGCGCCAACGTAACTCAGCTTTATTATGCGAAACAGGGAATAATTACTCCTGAAATGGAATATATTGCGATTCGTGAAAACCAACGCATTGAACTCCTAAACGAGCAAACTAAAGCAATGCAATGTCAACACAACGGACACAGTTTTGGAGCAAACACACCAAAAAGCAAAATTACAGCCGAATTTGTTCGTAGTGAAGTAGCTTGCGGAAGAGCAATTATTCCCAACAATATCAATCATCCTGAAAGTGAACCCATGATTGTTGGTCGTAACTTTTTGGTCAAAATAAACGCCAATATTGGTAACAGCGCTGTGACTTCGAGCATTGAAGAAGAAGTCGAAAAAGCAGTTTGGGCTTGTCGCTGGGGTGCAGATACAATTATGGATTTGTCTACCGGAAAAAACATTCATGAAACCAGAGAATGGATTATTCGCAATTCGCCGGTTCCAATTGGAACAGTTCCGATTTATCAGGCTTTAGAAAAAGTAAAAGGAATCGCCGAAGATTTGACTTGGGAAGTTTTTCGTGACACTTTAATTGAACAGGCAGAACAAGGTGTTTCGTATTTCACAATTCATGCAGGAGTTTTGTTGCGCTACATTCATTTAACTGCAGATCGCGTTACCGGAATTGTTTCCAGAGGAGGATCAATTATGGCAAAATGGTGTTTATTTCATCATAAAGAAAACTTCTTATACACCCATTTTGAAGAAATCTGTGAAATTATGAAACAATATGATGTGGCTTTCTCTCTTGGCGATGGTTTACGTCCGGGTTCTATTGCAGATGCTAATGATGCTGCACAATTTGCAGAATTAGAAACCTTGGGTGAACTCACAAAAATTGCCTGGAAACATGATGTTCAGGTTTTCATTGAAGGTCCGGGTCACGTGCCAATGCACATGATTAAAGAAAACATGGATAAACAATTGGAACATTGTAACGAAGCGCCATTTTACACTCTTGGACCATTAACGACTGATATTGCTCCGGGTTACGATCATATTACATCTGCAATTGGAGCCGCCATGATTGGCTGGTACGGCTGTGCGATGTTATGTTATGTAACGCCAAAAGAACATCTTGGTTTACCCAACAAAAAAGATGTAAAAGATGGCGTTATAACTTATAAAATATCAGCCCATGCTGCAGATTTGGCCAAAGGTCATCCGGGTGCCCAATATCGTGATAATGCATTAAGCAAAGCTCGTTTTGAATTCCGTTGGGAAGATCAGTTTAATCTGTCTCTTGATCCTGATACGGCCAGGGAATTTCATGATGAAACACTTCCTGCTGACGGTGCAAAAGTTGCTCATTTTTGCTCGATGTGCGGACCAAAATTCTGCTCTATGAAAATATCTCAGGAAATTAGAGATGTGGCTGCCGCCGAAAAAGGCATGCAGGAAAAATCAGAAGAATTTATTGAACAGGGGAAAGAGATTTACATTTAAAGAAAATAGAGTAAAGAAGAAAGATATGATTGTGATTACTAATCCTTCTGCAATTTCTGGCGAAATCAGCATTATTGATTCTTTATTTGAGGAAGGATTGTCTTTGCTTCATATTCGGAAGCCTAATTTTTCTGAAATAGAAATGGCACAATTTATTCATCAGATAAAAATCGAATTTCGATCTAAATTGGTATTGCATAATCATTATGAATTAGCAGAAGATTTTGGAATTACCCGAATCCATTTCTCTGAAAAAGACAGAAAGAACAGTTTTGATTATCCTGCGAGGTTTTCAAAACCTTGCAGGTATACAACTTCAACTCATTCAATTGAAGATTTCAATGCATTGGAAAATCATTTCGATTATGCATTTTTAAGTCCGGTTTTTAAAAGTATTTCTAAGGAAGATTATTATCCAAAAGAAAATTTATTTGAAGCATTAAAATCAAGAACAAATCACAGTACAAAATGTATCGCTTTAGGCGGAATTGATTCTGAAAACATTAAAAAAACTCTCAAAAATGGGTTTGATGATGTTGCACTTTTAGGAACTATTTGGAACAATGAAAATCCTGTAAAACAATTTAAATTATGTCAGCAAATCGTCCATTCATACTTAGTATAGCCGGTTTCGATCCCTCTGGTGGCGCAGGAGTTTTAGCAGATATCAAAACTTTCGAACAACATTCCCTGACTGGATTTGCTGTTTTAACAGCAAATACAATTCAAACCGAAAATGAGTTTTTTGACATTCAATGGATAGATCTTAGTTACGTCATTCGTTCTGTTGAAACTTTATTTGAAAGGTATAAAATCAATGCTGTAAAAATCGGAATTGTTCCCAATCTGCATTATTTAAATCGAATTCTTTCGACCATTAAGTTGTTATCACCTTCAACACAAATTGTTTGGGACCCTGTTTTAAAATCAACAACAAAGTTTGAGTTTATGAGTATTGAAGATCGTTTGGATCTGAATAAAATATTATCCAAAATTGATTTGATAACGCCTAATTATAATGAAATAGAATTGCTTTTCCCAGGTTTTACTCAGCACCAGCTTAGAATGCAAAATGAAGTCTCGAGTGCTATTTTACTAAAAGGCGGACATAATCCTTTGGCTATTGGAACAGATCGTTTGTTTCTAAAAGATGAAATAATTGATTTATTGCCCTCAGAAAAAAAGTGCTTTGAAAAACATGGCTCCGGTTGTGTTTTGTCAGCCGCAATTGCCTCAAATCTTGCATTAGATCAAACTTTACAAGAAGCTTGTAAAAATGCTAAAACCTACATAGAAAAATACCTGAGCTCAACTTCAACTTTAACCGGATATCATTATGTACCATAAACTGCAATACATTTCACAAGGAAGAACAATCGAAGAACAATTGTATAATATCCATCAGGCTCTCGACGCCGGATGCGATTGGATACAAATGCGTTTCAAAAATCAAACTGCCAAAGACACTTTTACATTAGCGGAAGCTGTAAAATTTTTATGCGAAGAATATCTCGCCAATTTTATAGTAAACGACAATCTTTATCTGGCACAACAAATTGCAGCCGATGGTGTGCATTTGGGTTTAACCGATATGAATATTGCCGAAGCAAGGGCGATCCTGGGAAACACTAAAATCATTGGCGGAACAGCCAATACTTTTGAAGACATTCAAAATCATATAAAAAACGGTTGTGATTATATTGGATTAGGGCCTTTTCAGTTTACTGAAACAAAAGAAAAATTAAGTCCAATTCTGGGTTTATCCGGATACTTGGAAATTATTCAGAAACTAAAAAGCAGCAACCTCAAAATTCCAATTTACGCCATTGGCGGAATCGCATTAGAAGATGTAGAACGATTGATTGAAACTGGAATTCATGGCATTGCTGTGTCTGGAATGATCACAAAAAGCGACAAAAAGAAAAAATTAATCCAAAAACTTAATGAAAAACTATATGCAAACATCATTGTTTAAAATTGGAGATAAAACATTAACCTCACGCCTATTTTTAGGAACCGGGAAATTTGGCTCAAACAGAGAAATGGAAAAAGCAATTTTAGCCTCAGAAAGTGAATTAGTTACTGTTGCTTTAAAACGCATTGATCTCGAAACCGAAACAGATGCTATTTTATCGCATTTGCAACATCCAAATATTCATTTGTTACCTAATACTTCCGGAGCAAGAAATGCAAAAGAAGCTGTTTTTGCAGCTCAATTGGCGCGTGAAGCATTAGAAACCAATTGGGTGAAACTCGAAATTCATCCTGATCCAAAATATTTAATGCCTGATCCGATTGAAACATTGAAAGCGACGGAAGAACTGGCTAAACTTGGATTTTTTGTTTTGCCCTACATTCATGCTGATCCGGTTTTGTGCAAACATTTGGAAAATGCAGGAACAACTGCCGTAATGCCTTTGGGCTCTCCTATTGGAAGCAATAAAGGTTTAAAGACAATTGATTTTCTTGAGATTATTATCGAACAAAGCAATGTTCCTGTAATTGTTGATGCTGGAATTGGCGCACCCTCTGACGCTGCAAAAGCAATGGAAATTGGTGCCGATGCCGTTTTGGTCAATACTGCCATTGCCGTTGCCGGAAACCCGAAATTAATGGCTGAAGCTTTTAGAGAAGCTGTAATTGCTGGTAGAAAAGCATTTGAAGCTAAAATCGCTAATCAGCAAAATTATGCGATTAAATCTAGTCCTTTGACTTCTTTTTTATATGACTAAATTATTTCACGCAGATTTTTGCAGATCTAAGCAGATTAAAAATGATTTTAATTTTAATAAAGGCAAAAACAAATAAGTAAGATTATTCTTTAATTTTGTATTAATAACTAAAATAAAGAATAATGACAGAAAACGAAATATCATATCTAGTAAGAGGAGCTATTTTTAAAGTATATAATAATTTGGGGCCTGGATTGTTTGAATCCGTTTATGAAAGTGCTTTGTTCTATGAATTAACAAAAACTGATTTACAAGTTCAAAAACAAGTTGAAGTTATAATTCCTTATGAAGAAATTATATTGGATCCTGCTTTCAGAATTGATCTTTTAGTAGAAAACAAAGTGATAATTGAATTAAAATCTGTTGAAGATTTAGCTCCAATACATTACAAGCAACTTTCTACTTGTTTAAGGCTCACAAATAAAAAATTAGGTTTACTTGTAAATTTCAATACTCTAAATATACTAGATGATATAAAAAGAGTTGCAAATAAAATTCAATAAACAGATACTGCATTTATAAAAAATTAAAATCATTTTTAATCTGCTTAGATCTGCAAAAATCTGCGTGAAATAAAACCCGACAATCCAAAATGAAAACATTTAAAGCAATATTTGAGCAATACAATTGGGATAACATTCAATCAAAAATATACCAAACATCAGCAAAAGATGTCGAGCGCGCTTTATCAAAAACCAAACGAAATCTTGATGATTTTTTAGTTTTAATTTCTCCGGCTGCCCAAAATTATTTAGAACGAATGGCGCAGGAATGCCATGAAATCACCAAAAAACGCTTCGGAAAAACGATTCAAATGTATGCACCGCTTTATTTAAGCAACGAATGCCAGAACATTTGTACTTATTGTGGCTTTAGTTTAGACAATAAAATCAAACGAAAAACACTTTCTGATACTGAGATTAAAATTGAAGTTGAAGCCTTAAAAAATCTTGGTTTTGATCACGTTTTATTGGTTACCGGTGAAGCAAATTATAGTGTAAATATTAATTATTTCCTGAATGCGATTGCTTTGATAAGAAAACAATTCTCCATTATTTCTGTTGAAGTTCAGCCTCTTTCTACAGAAGAATACAAACACTTGCACGGAGCCGGAGTTTATTCGGTTTTAGTTTATCAGGAAACGTATCATCAGGAAGTTTACAAAAAATACCATACAAAAGGAAAAAAATCAAATTTTGATTATCGCCTGGAAACCCCTGACCGAATTGGAACCGCGGGAATTCATAAAATAGGTTTGGGCGTTTTATTAGGCTTGGAAGATTGGCGAACGGACAGTTTTTTTAACGCACTACATTTAGATTATCTTCAAAGGAAATACTGGCAAACCAAATATTCAGTTTCTTTTCCACGATTGCGTCCCGCAGAAGGTATTATTGAACCCAATTTCATTATGGACGACAAAGATTTAACGCAACTAATTTGTGCTTATCGTTTGTGGAATGAAGATCTTGAAATCTCAATTTCGACTCGTGAAAACGAAAAATTCAGAAATAACATTATCCCAATTGGAGTAACGAGTATGAGTGCAGGATCAAAAACCAATCCGGGTGGTTATGTTGTTGACCCGCAATCTTTGGAACAATTTGAAATTAGTGATGAACGTCCAGTTAGTGAAATTGCCCAAATTATAACCAATTCCGGCTACGAACCTGTTTGGAAAGATTGGGATAAAAGTTATAATTAGGAAAAATTCCAAAAAATAAATTCCAAATTCCATCCCGAAGCTTCGGGACTAAAATCTAAAATCAGCAATCTAAAATTACCCAAAATGAGCATTATACAAGAATTTCTACGCTATAACAGACAAACTATATTGCCGGAAATTGGCGATGAAGGTCAGGAAAAACTAAAAAAAGCAAGGGTATTGGTAATTGGGGCCGGCGGTTTGGGCTGTCCAATTTTACAATATATTTCGACTGCCGGAGTTGGTTTTATTGGAATAATGGATTTTGATACTATTGAAATTCACAATTTGCATAGACAGATTTTATATACCGAAAATGAGATTGGACAAGAGAAGGCAATCGTCGCTACAGAAGTAGTTTCAAAACTAAATCCGTTGATTGAAGTTGAAGTTATTAATATGAAATTGACAACTGAAAATGCCTCTACGATTATTCAACAATATGATATTGTCGTAGATGGTTCTGATAATTTTGCAACACGTTATCTGGTAAATGATACTTGTGTTCAATTTCAAAAACCTTTAGTTTATGGAAGTATTTTAAAATTTGAAGGTCAAATTGCTGTTTTTAACCACAATGGAAGCAAAAATCTTCGAGATTTATTTCCTGAAATGCCAGATCCAAAAGATGTTCCAAATTGCAATTTAAATGGTGTTTTAGGTACTTTACCGGGGATTATTGGCACCATGATGGCACACGAAACACTTAAAGTAATTTTAGGATTACCAACTTTAAAAAATGAATTGGTACTTTTTAATACTTTAAACTGGAGTTTTACAAAATTGAGTTTTTAGAAAACAATTTCGTCTCCAACTTTAATTAATCCGCTATTTAAACTTACTATATTAGTTCCGAAAAAAACTGAATTGTCCACTTTTCGATACTTACTTAAAGTTTTCAAAGGTTCTTTTTTTATGATGCCTTTTTGCGGATCATTATTTACCATGATACATCTTCCACAAGGTTTCACGTTTTTAAAATCAACTTCTCCAATTTTGAAAGTATCGAAGTTGTCTTCTTCATGAGGAACTTCACTGCTTATAACAATATTTGGGCGAAATCGTAAAATTGTGATTTTATCTTCTAATTTTTCATTCAAAAAATCAAGACTTTTTGTTCCAACTAACAAATAAGGATAACCATCAGCAAGGCTTACATTGAAGGTTTCTTTTAATCTTGAGCTTTCATGTTTTCGATCTCCGCTTTTGATGATTTTTACCAATTTGCACTCAAAACCTAATTGTTCGCTAAACCATTTTGATGTTGATTTATTTACTTCTACAACTTCACTTTTATCTTCCCAGACTTTGGTGTCTATTGGCTGATCTAAATGTTCATTAGCCGAAAATTCATGTTTAAGATCTTTAAAAGTAATACTGATTTTTCCATCTGAAATTTGAGGATAAAACTGGCTCAAAATTGGGTGTTCTCTTTGCGTTATATGTAGATTTTCAGCATTAATCAACATCCATCTTCGATCATTTTCAAATCCCATTTCTTCAGCAAAAGCTTGTTTACTGTTAATTCCGGCAAGGCTTTTTATCGGATAAATATAAATTTCTTTTACAGTGTAAATTGCACTCATCATTTCTTATTTTCTAAAATATACATAAATTCTTCACGATCAATTTCACGACAACCTAAACTTTCTAAATGCGGATTATAAACCTGACAATCTAATAGTTTATAATTATCTTCTTTTAAAGATTGTACCAATGCTATAAATGCTACTTTTGATGCATTTGATACCTTCGAAAACATACTTTCGCCACAAAAAACATGACCCAGATCTATTCCGTATAAACCACCAACCAAAACCTCATCTTGCCAAACCTCAACCGATTTTGCCATGCCTTCTTTATGTAATTGACAATAAGCATCGATCATTTCATTTGAAATCCAGGTTCCGTCCTGGCCTTCTCTTTTTATTTTTTGACAATTCGAAATGACCTCCAAAAAATTTTGATTGAATGTTACTTTAAACTGATTTCTGTTCAAAACATTACGCATGCTTTTTGACACAATCAATTCATCGAGAAACAAAACCATTCGAGGATCCGGCGACCACCAGAGAACAGGCTCTCCTTCATTAAACCAGGGAAAAACTCCACTTGTATAGGCCAGTTTTAAACGCTCGGGATTTAAATCGCCTCCTATTGCCAGAATGCCTTCTTCATCGGCTTCTGAAACTGGGGGGAAAAATAAATCTTTGAATACGTAATACATGTTTTAAATAAAATTACAAAATAAGTAAATTCCAAATTCCAAGCCTTAAGCTTCAAATAGACACAATCTTGTCAAATTACAAATAAAAACAAAAAACCAAACCCCAATTACATATTTATGAATTGGAATTTGGAATTTATATTTTAGAATTTAAACTTTTAGAAAGGCAAATCGTCTGGTTCGTCTTCGTTTAAATTAGTAGCCGGAGCAAATGCTTCTGCAGCAGGCATTGGTGGAGTTTGTCCAGGACCTTCAGGCGCTACTCTTTCGATTCTCCAACCTTGAATACTATTGAAATATCTGGTTTCTCCTTGTGGATTAACCCATTCTCTTCCTCTTAAATTGATAGAAACTTTTACTGCCTCTCCTTGCTTATAGCTACTTAACAAATCGCATTTATCTTGTGTAAATTCGATTAAAATATGTTGTGGATATTGCTCATCAGTAGTAACAACTAATTCTCTTTTTTTGAATGAGGCACTAACTTGTTGCTCTGGGTTTACCACTTTTACTTTTCCTGTAACTTCCATCTTCGTCTATATTAATTATTGTTTCTTTTCTTATTTTTTAGCTAAAAGCACTTTCCAAGCAGATGTAACATCTTCTTTATCAAGGTATTTTTTAGCCTCCAGATGTATCTTTTCCTGATCATCGGAACTTAAAACTCCTTTTACAGAAAAATTTTCTTTCACAAATATACTAACTTCTTCTGTTGTAGGCAAGGCTTCTATGTTTCCTAATTTACCAAGATCATTTCCGTTAAAAACAGGGCTCTCTTTTATAAAATTAGGAATAACATCTACTCCAACACCTAAAGTTGTAAGTGGTTTTTGAACTTCAAAAAGCCCCTGATTAGACCTTGAATACCAATTATTTCCTAACCTTGAAACCAGATCAATTTTATACTGATCAATTGCTCCATTTTCATCTAAAACAGATTCATGAATATGTATTTTTACCACTTCACAAAGAATCAGATTTCCTGCACCGCCTTCTGTTCCCAGCGGAATTATCTGCGTAACTTTGCATTCAAACTGCACCGGAGATTCTTTTACACGATATGGTTTTACAAAATCTGACGGAATTTGTGTTAATCCTGCCTTTATAAATTCGTTTACTCCATCTCCGTATTCTGTACTGGCCAATGATGTTTGCTGTACCAAATCATAGTTTACAACATTAATCACAACCTCGCGAGTCGCCTCTACATTAATAAGAGTGTGTTTAATAGTGTTGTCACGCACTCGTCTTGCCGGTGAAAAAACTAAAATTGGCGGATTGGCACTAAATACATTAAAGAAACTAAAAGGTGACAAATTCGGGATTCCTTTTGCACTTATTGTACTGGCAAAAGCAATAGGTCTTGGGCCAATGGCACTTTGTAAATAACCTTGTAATTTTACCGTTGAAATCTCTTTTGGATCAATGCTAATCATAATTTTTCTTTTTAACCAAATCTCGTTTTGGCAACTACAAAAGTATAGAAATGGTTTAAGTCAGAGAAATAGTTTTAGCCTTAAAAACAAAAATCTTTACTGCAATCAAAATATTAAATGGGTATATTTCGTTATATTTATACCTCAAAAATTACTTTATGCGTTTTTCTGAAAGTAGAAATACAACTCGTTGGATTATTATTTTTATTTCCTTTTCGATCATTACTTTGATTCTTTGGAATACTTATACTTTTTTTCAAATATTCAAAAATGAAGAACGAATCAAAATGAAACTCCTGGCTAATGCGCAAATAGCATTAATCAACGCAGACGAAAATACTGATCTCGAACTTCCTCTTCAAATTTCCAGCAACAATACGTCTATTCCTGTAATATTAACAATGTACGACAAAATTCTGACTACCAGAAATGTACCTGACGAAATATTAAACGACCAAAAAAAATCGATGCGCTTTTTAAAAAATCTCCAAAGTGAAAATGAGCCCATTGTATTTGAATATTCTCCCGGAAAGTATCAAAAATTATATTATGGAAATTCGGCTTTACTTAATAAACTCAAATATTATCCCATCGCATTATTGCTGATTATCTTTTTGTGTGGTGCTTTGGTCTACAATTTTTATAAAAGCACAAAAATGGCGACTCAAAATAAACTTTGGGCGGGAATGGCAAAAGAAACAGCACATCAAATTGGCACACCATTATCATCATTAATTGGCTGGGTTGAGATTTTAAAGACCGAAGAAATTGATCAGTCCATAACTTTTGAAATTCAAAAAGATATTGAACGTTTACAAACTATTACAGATCGTTTTTCAAAAATTGGTTCTGTTCCTGTTTTAGAAGTTCATGATATCGTTGAAGAAACTTTAAACTCATTCAAATATTTACAATCCCGTTTTTCAAAACAAGTTGAGTTCTCTTATGATACTCCAACTGAGCCTATTTTGGTTATGATAAATCCAACTTTACATAGCTGGACAATAGAAAATTTGGTAAAAAATGCCATTGATGCCATGAAAGGAAAAGGAACCTTAGACCTTCAAATTGAGCAGGATGCACATCATGTAAAAATAAATGTAAAGGATTCCGGAACCGGAATTTCTAAAAAACAATTCAAAACTATATTTGAGCCTGGTTTTACTACCAAAAAAAGAGGTTGGGGTTTAGGGCTTTCTTTAACAAAGAGAATTGTTGTAGAATATCATAGCGGCAAAATAAAAGTTTTGCATTCTGAAATAGGAAAAGGAACTACCTTTCAAATTCAGTTAAATAAAAAAGTGTAGTAACAAATAATTCTACTACACTTTTCTTATTCTTTTTATCAAACTGAACGATTTTATCTGTCAGGCTGAGCGGAGTCGAAGCCTTTTGTGCCCAATCAGAACTGGGCTTCGACTCCGCTCAGCCTGGACATACGAAAACTATTCTCTGTAAATCTATTACAAATTTGCCTGAATATTTTTGGCTAAAGCTTCAAATTCTTCTTTAGATAGTGATACTTTATTGTGAAAACGCATTTCATCCATTTCATTTAAAGGAATCAGATGAACGTGTGCATGAGGAACTTCTAAACCAACAACTGCCATACCAACTCTCTTACAAGGAACCGTTTTTTCTAAAGCAATTGCGATTTTTTTAGAAAACTTCATTAATCCCAAATACAATTCATCTTCCATATCAAAAATCTTATTGATTTCTTGTTTTGGAATACAAAGTGTGTGTCCTTTTGCATTTGGATTTACATCTAAAAAAGCCAGATAATTTTCGTCTTCGGCAATTTTATAAGCTGGAATTTCTCCGTTAACTATTTTGGTAAATATCGACATCGTTTATTCGTTTATTTGTTGAATCGTTAAATCGGTTAAACAAATAAACGATTAACCAATTAAACATTTATAATTTAGTCTCTTGAAATTTCAAGGATTTCAAATTTCAAAACTCCATTTGGCACGGTGATTTCTGCCACTTCTCCAACTGATTTTCCCAGTAAACCTTTTCCAATAGGAGATGTTACCGAAATTTTTCCGGTTTTCAAATCAGCTTCACTTTCAGCAACAAGTGTATATTTCATTTCCATCCCGTTACTTTGGTTTTTAATTTTTACGTTAGAAAGTACCAAAGCTTTCGAAACATCAAGTTGTGATTCGTCTATTAATCTTGCATTTGAATACACTTCTTCTAATTTAGAAATTCTCATTTCTAATAAACCTTGTGCTTCTTTAGCGGCATCGTATTCTGCATTTTCAGATAAATCACCTTTGTCTCTTGCCTCTGCTATGTCTTGAGATGCCTTTGGTCGCATTACACTTTTCAAATGCTCCAACTCATCTTTTAGCTTTTTTAATCCTTCTGCTGTATAATAAGATACTTTACTCATAACTTCATCGTTTATATAAATACAAAAAATCCCATCGGGACGGGATTTCTTATTACAAATATACTATTATTTTTAATAGTACATAATTATATGTTAATCATATAGAATTCAAAACTAAATAATTTAATTTTGTTTCACTAATACTTTTTAAAATAATGAAAAAATTCTGGCTCTTTATCGTATTAACTTGTGTCTTTTTCTCTTGTAGTGATAGTAATAAAAGCAACAACAATCCTAATATTCCTAATTATGCAGTAAATGCTTATCTTAATACAAGTTTGCCATCGTACAATAACCTTTTATATGTGAGCAGCCCGGTTTATGTTCCAAATTATGGAGCAAAAGGTATTATTGTAATGAAAACAGGCGAAGGAACTTATACCGCTTTTGATGCTGCATGCCCAAATCAGGCCTTAACTTCTTGTGTTGCCATGACAATTGACGGTATTTATGCCGTTTGTTCCTGCGACAAAACATCTTACAATTTATTTACAGGACTTGGCGGACAGGAATATCCGATGAAACAATATCGAGCGGAACTCTCCGGAACTTCTGTTCACGTATATAACTAAATACAAAAAGCCTGAAAGTTAATTTTTTCAGGCTTTTTTGTTTCTGCTCCTTTTTTTAGAATTTTAAAGTTAATCCTGCCAGGAAATTAATCCCCGCCTGAGGATAATAGTATGGGTAAACGTCGTACATATATCCGTTTGAAACATATTTTTTGTCCAGAATATTATTTACCAAACCTGTAATCATTATCGATTTAAAAATAGATTTTGGTTTGATTTCAAAAGATACATTTAAATCATTTACAAAATAATCGGCAAGCTTAGCTTCCGGTAATTCTATATTATTCATGTATTGTTCGCCAACATATTTTTGTAATAATGAAATATGTAAATTTTCAATCGGACTGTAAACAATAATATTTCCTGCAATTACTTCCGGTGAATATGCAATAGACGTGGTTCCGTAATTTTGTCCTTCTACAGCCAAATCAACATTTTTATTACTGCTTAAAGTAAAGTTTGGACGCAGTATAAATTTTTCTGAAAGTTTGATTGTTGCATCAACTTCAAATCCTAAACGATAGCTTTTTTCACTATTTGATCGAATTGGTGATCCAACATCGTCTAAAGTCCCGGTTAGAATCAATTGATCTTTATAAGCCATATAATAGAAGTTCGAATTCAATTGAAATTTCTCTGAATTAAATCTCCAGCCTAATTCAAAATCATTTAATTTTTCCGGCTTTACATTTCCACCTTCATAATCGGTTCTGTTTGGTTCTCGATTTGCTCTGGCGTATGAAAAGTAAAGCGTGTTTTTTTGATTGATCTCGTAATTCAATCCCGCTTTTGGATTGAAGAAATTAAAGTTATCATCTACCAAGCCAGTTTCAATACTATTGGCTTTATATTGTACATTTCTATATTGTAGATCTCCGTAAAAACTCAATTTTTCTGTGAATTGATAATTTGCTTTCGCGAAAATATTTCCGTCTGTTTTTGTCGAAAAATCATCATAATAATGATCTCCTAACTCTGATTGAGAAGCATATCTTGCCCAGATTACTTTGCCATAATGATCGCCTTCATATTTATTCCAGCCTCCGCCAAAGATCACGTCAAATTTTTCGTCTTTATATTTTACAGAAAATGTAGTTCCGTAAAAATCATTATCTAACCATTTTTGACGTACCAAATCGGTTGTAGCTATTGCCCCAACAGGCAGCAAACCATACTCCCCCATGTCGGTATCTTCTTTGTAATTCTCATAATAGCCTTTTCCTTTTGTATAATGAACCGCTAAATTCGTGCTCCATTTATCCGAAAAAGATTCGTTCCAATGCAACTGATAATGATCTTGTTGGTAATTATCTGTTTCATTGTCATAAAAACGAACGTTCCCAGCTTCATCAGTATACATTCCTGCAGAATTGAAAGTACGGTTTGTATTTAAAGTTTCGGCATCGATTCCATTCCAGGATTGGTATGTTTTTTCAGTTCCGCCAAAAACTAATGCTTTAATTAAAGTTGTTTTGCCAACATAAGTTCCCTGCAAGAAATAAGATTTTAAATCAGAACTTGCGCGGTCAATATAACCATCAGATTTTAGTGTAGACAAACGTCCTGCCAATTCAAAATGATCGTTTAATAAACCTGTACTAAATTTTACAGTATTTTTTCTAGAATTGAAACTTCCGTAAGAACTGGAGACTTCGCCATTTGCTTTAGAAGCATAATTATCAGTAAGCATGTTTAAACTTGCACCAAAAGCTGAAGAACCGTTTGTAGACGTTCCTACACCGCGCTGCAATTGCAAACTTTCTACAGAAGAAGCAAAATCGGGCATGTTTACCCAGAATGTTCCCTGACTTTCTGCATCATTGTACGGAATTCCGTTGATGGTAACATTTACTCTTGTTGCATCGCTTCCTCGGACTCTGATCCCGGTATATCCAAAACCATTTCCTGCATCAGAAGTCGTAACAACAGATGGTAAATAATTCATCAAAATTGGAATATCCTGACCTAAATTTCGGTATTTAATATCTTTTTTATCCAAATTACTAAACGTAACCGGCGTTTTTGCAGTAACACGAACAGCGGAAACCAAAACCTCATCAAGAGAATTTACCCTCGTAGAGTCCTGCGTTTGTGCGAAAGAAATTAGAGTACAGAAGAAAGAGAATAGAAGAAAGAAAATAGATTTAGTTTTGCTCAATTTATGAGACTTAGAACCTTTGTAACTTAGCACCTCAGTACCTTCAAAAAATGTTTTCATCCGTAAAAAATTACGAATAAAAGGGGGAATTATTCTTTTTGTTAAATTAATAAATGTGTTTCTTACGACAAAATATAGTGTGCACACTAACAATTGTCATTTTTTCCCTTAGCAACATTACTCGCTCAGGTTCTTTGGGTATGATCTCAGCTCGTTATTTAGAGCACCCCTTTGAGACAGTGCAAATGTAAAGTTAAAAATTCCAAAAATCAAATTCCAAATTCCAAAAACTTACTTTTAATTTAAATTCCAAAAAAAGAAATTCCAAATTCCAAAAGACTTACTTATATAGTTTTCAATTGGAATTTGGAATTTCTTTTTTTGGAATTTATTTTGATATTTAATCTAAGTTCGGTTTTTTACGAGATTGTTTTATTTCAGAGATGTTTTTTTTATCCTTGATTCGTTTTTTAATTACTGATTTTGGAATCTTGGTTGCTTTACGAACTTTCGGAACAAACAATCCTTTTTTAATGATTTCTAAAAAACGTTTTATAACAATCTCTTTATTTTTAAACTGACTTCGATCTTCGTCACAGTTTATAATCAGAATATTTTCAGATGTTAAACGCGGAGCAATATTAGTTTGCAAAAGTAATTTTTCTTCTTCAGATAAAGCTTGCGAAGCGTTTAAATCAAAAGTCAACACGACTTTTGAAGAAACTTTATTTACATTTTGTCCGCCGGCACCACTGCTTCGAACAGCTTTAAAACTTAACTCTGATATGATTTTTTCTGAATCCATTACTGTGGCTGATGTGCAGGTTTTAATAAATCATTTACTGTTTTTACAGGATTAAAAGTAATTAGCGGAACAGCAACAAAAATAGTGAGCCAATTTGCCATTGCTCCGTTCCATAAGCCCGGTAGTTCATAACTTTTAACTATTTTTCCGTCAACACTTTTTTCTACAATAAATCCTGTTTTATGATCTACAAATTGAGTGACGTCAAATTTTTCGTCTTTATAATTTTTGATTCCGCAAACTAAATCAACGGGATTAAAATGGGTCGCTTCCGCTAAAATTTGACGCTGTTTCTTATTTTTTAAATCTACCTGAAATGTTTCTACAATCTGAAGTGAAACTGTTCCTTTTTCGTCCATAACCCAAAAAGGGCCTCCTCCTGGTTCTCCTTCATTTTTTACCATTCCGCAAACCCTTATTGGTCTGTCTAATAGTTCTTTAATTTTAATAATTTTATTTTCAAACGTAAATTTATTAAAATCATTTGTCAAATTAATATTCAACTGTTCTTTTAAAAACTGAACAATTTCAACAACGTTGCTCTCTTTTATATGCTGTTCTTCAATAGCTTTTAAATAACCGAAAACTTGTTGCTGAATTTCAATTAAAATTCCCGCAAGACCTTTCTTGTACAACGCAATTTTATCAATATGATTTTGAATTACGTTATCTATATTTTTAATAAAAATAATATCTGAATCAAGTCTATTCAAATTTTCAATTAGTGCTCCATGTCCTCCAGGTCTAAAAACCAGTTCCCCATTTTTGTTCCTAACTACTTCATTATGAACATCAACTGTAATAGAGTCTGTGCTTTTATTTTGATAAGAATATCCAATATTAATTTTAGTTTCGGCCTGTTTTTCTATGTTACCCTGAACCAAATCAACCGCTTTTTCAAATTGAGACTGATGAATTTCTGAAACCGTAAAGTGTAAGTTTGATATTTGATCGGATGTAGCATAATGCACACATTCATTCAAATGTTCTTCTATTGGGGTTGCAATATGGGTTTGATAATGATGAAACGGTAAAACTGCTTTGGGCTTATTTGCAAAATCAAAATAGTCAGGAGATAATAGTAATTTTATGAAATAATAATTTTTGTAATCTGTGTCTAAAGTTTCAAAATCAGGATAAACTTCTCTAAGCTTTTTATCTACAGCTTCAAAAAAAGGAAACTTATCCATTGCTACAATAAAAATAGACAAATCACTATCTTTTTTTCTGTTTATATAAGCATTTATAGTTTCTTTCTGAAGATCAAAATCATTCAAAAAGGTAGTTAAGAACTTAAACATTCGGCTTGCTGCACCAGATGCCGGAACAAATTTCTTTAGTTTTAATTTTGATTTTTGAAGGTCAAAAAAACGGGCTTTTGCTTCAAAATCATTTTCTTCTAAATTTAAAATTCCATTACCAATTGTTGCAGGGCTTATTAAATTACTCTTTAAAATTCCGTTTTTAAAAATTTTTAGTTGTTGTAAAACACTTTCAATAGAAACTCCGTGATTGTAAATTTCAACAAAATCAGAAGATGAAAATCCGTGTTCTTTGGCAATTGTCAGGTTATCAATAATAATTGCAGCTTTTGCGAGGCGGCTTTCTTTATTCCCCGAAAGGGTTATAAATGGTTTTTTATTATCTATTAAAGTTTGCTTAAAAACCGAAAAAACAGTTTCTCTGCCTTCAGGTTTATCTCTAATGTCATCTTTTTCCCAAGGAACATCTATATCTGTCAGAAAAAATAAATCGTATTCATGTTCTAATGCTTCTTCATTTAAAAGAGGATCGCAAAAACCATAATATATTTCAGAAAAAACTTTAGTAACCATTAAATTAGTATCGCAAAACAGGTATTTATTTGCCGAAGAAAGTTTTTCATTTTCTAATGACATTTGTCCGTATGCAATTGGAAGCATATCATCTGCTTCACATATATGTTGGTTCTCTTCCCATCTTTTTTGCAAATAATCGCGTGCAAACTCAGGAACCCATTCCGTTTCGTAATATGCGGCAAGTTGTTTTGCCAAAGTTGTTTTACCTGTACTTTCAGGACCAAACAAAGCAATTTTTATTATAGCTGTTTTTTGCTGTCTAAGATTTTTCTCCATTCTAAATAAGCTGAAATAGCTAAAATTGTAAAAATTAAATATTGAAGTGACAACATTCCTAAGCCACGATAAGCATAGAGAGGTACAACAATAATATCACCAATAATCCAAAGTGTCCAGTTTTCGATTTTTTTTCTGGCCATGTACCACATTCCTGCAAAAAATATTCCCGACGAAATCATATCGACATAATTGTCATTATGAATCTCGTAATCAAAATATTTATAAATGCCGAAAACTACAAAAATGGTCACAAAAAACAATATAACACCAATTATTTTTTCATTAAGATTTGTTCGTGTTATAGGTAAATTATCTTCGACTGTTCCTCCTTTTGCCCAAACGTACCAGCCATAAATGCTCATTACAGAAAAGTAACCATTAATAATCATATCGCCAATATAACCGGCAATATATAAAAGATAAACAGAAATTACAGTCGCAATTAAACCTGTTGGATATACCCAGATGTTCTCTTTTTTAGCAAACCAAACACTTAAAATTCCGAACACAAAAACCAGAAACTCTAAAGCAATATGCCATAAAGGGGCATTTTTATAACTTTCTAAAAAAAAATCAATCATTTGGGTTGTTGTATTTAGCTTTTATTTAATTTCTATGATTCAAAAAAACGGCTGTTATTTTCAAAAGCTGTTCCTATAACCACTAAATCTGCACCTGCGTTGTAAGCATTCTGAATTCCTTGCAAATCTACAATTCCTCCTCCAACAATTACAGGAATTTTAACGCTTTGAGAAATTAGTTGTATCATTTTGAATGGAACCGCTTTTTTGGCACCACTTCCGGCTTCAAGATAAATTAATTTATTTCCTAACATTTCACCGGCTTGCGAAGTTGCCAAAACCAAATCGAGATTCTCCCTATTTAATGGCTCTGTTTTACTTACTCTTGCCACTGCTGTTTCATTACCGCTTTCGATTAAAATGTATCCTGTTGAGATTACTTCAAGATTCATTTTTTTAAGAATTGGCGCCGCCTGAACCTGATATTCTATTAAATAATCCGGATTTCTACCTGATATTAATGACAAAAACAAAATAGCATCTGCCTGAGGTGAGATTTGTGAAGGATCTCCAGGAAAGATAACCACCGGTAAATTTGTTTTTTGTTTTAATTGAGCAATTAACTCTTCTAAAATTGTTGTCTGAACAATACTACCGCCCACAAAAATATGCGTCGCCGGCGATTGATTAATTTTCAGCAATAAATTTTCTATATTTTCTAATACAATCTTATCCGGATCTAAAAGAATGGCAAGCAATTTTTGTCCATTGTTTTTGGCCTGAATAATTTGCTCGTAAATATTGGGTATTTTTTGTTGCATAATGGACGTAAAAGTAAAAGTTTTTTAATGTAGAAGAACAATTTTGAATGAATTATATTTGTGTGAAGGCTTTTAGAATCCAAAAAACAAAATTATGATTGCTACTGAATTATTAGAAAAATATGGTGCTTTGAAGAAAGTTTTTGATAAAATGGCTATTATTTTTGAAGAAGGAAATTTACCCGCTTATTATTATCAAATCGTTTCCGGCGAAGTAAAAATGAGCAATTATAATGATGATGGCAGGGAATTTATTCAGGGAATCTTTTATAAGGAACAATCTTTTGGGGAACCGCCTTTGTTTTTAAATCAAAATTATCCCGCTAACGCAATTGCTGTTGAAGACTCAGAAATCCTTCTTCTTTCAAAAAGTAATTTCATGAAATTGCTAGAAGAAAATCCTTTTGTAAGTATTAAAATAATTCAGAATCTGGCGCAGCGATTATATTATAAATCGGTTATGGCGGCAGAAATGTCAACGCAGGAACCAGAACATCGGGTTTTAAAATTAATGGATCACGGAATTGCTTATTTCAATTTCCAAAAGGATGAAAATGGATACCTCATCAATTTTACCAGACAGCAAATTGGCGATTTAACAGGTTTACGGGTTGAAACCGTTATCAGAACTATTAAAGCATTGGAAAAAAAAGGCGCTTTGAAGATTATAAACAGGAAAGTATACAGATAAAAAAGTTCCTGTTTTATGATTAAAGTCATAAAATGGAGCTGTATAGTGCATGTACCTTTGTAGTATAAAAATCTCAATATCATGACACTATATCAAACAACATTCGAAAATTTCAACAAAAACTATATGGGTTCTGCTGCAATGGCTGTAATTGGTCAAAGCTGTTTAGGTGGTGCAGCTGCAATGTACATTCTTTCACACGGAACTTCTATTGGACAAATGATACAACTGGCAATTATTGTTTTAGCCTGTGTTTTTGCCAATACTTCAATTTTAGCACAAATGAAACATAAAGTAGTTTTTAACCTTATTGTTTTAAGTGCTCTATTGAGTGTTTTCTTTATATTTCTGAATAGTTTTGTACTATGAAAAAACAAATAGAAAATAGAGCCGATGTCGAATTTCTAGTACATCAGTTTTATGCTAAAATAAGAGCCGATAGAGAAATCGGCTTTTATTTTAATACGATGATAAAAGATTGGGAAAAACATCTTGAAAAACTGACTGATTTTTGGGAAACCAATTTATTTGCCGTAAAAAAATACAAAGGAAATCCGCATGCTGTGCATAATGAAGTTGATGCCCATTTTGGCGAAAAAATCACTTCAAATGAATTCGGAATTTGGCTTAATCATTGGTTTCAAACTATCGATGAACATTTTGAAGGCGAAAATGCCGACACACTAAAACGTCGTGCCAGAAAAATGAGTACTTTTTTATATATGAGTATGTTTGAACATCGAAAAAAAGAAAGTGAAGTGTAGTTTTTTGTCAATTTCAATAGAAAGGAGAAATCTAGAAACTCCGCAATGAAAATCGCCAATCCAGATCGAGTTTCGAGTGTGATTTCTCCCTTCGGTCAAAATGACAAGACTGTTGTCAATTTTGGAATTTGGAATTTCTATTATTGGAATTTAAAAAAAAACTACTTCTCAAAGGCATACACCAAAGTAAAAGTAGCATCAAAATTATCTGATTTAATTTCTTTGTAATGCACATCAAAGTCTTTTACAAGATTATCAAAATGAAGGCTTGCATCCGTTCTACTTTCGGTTAACGAAAAATCTTCAACCTGAATATGATCTTTAAAACTTATTCCTTTTTCGTTTCTGATTTTAAAAATAGCTTCTTTCGCTCCCCAAATTACGGTAAGCTTTTTTATGTATTCTTCTAAAACATCCTGCTTTAAATAATCAAATTCGGTGTCAACAAATTTATCTGCAATTCGAAGGATTTTTTCGCGCTGCAATTCCATATCAATTCCAACAGTTTCATGACTAATTATTATGGCTGCAAAATGATACGAATGTGTAATCGAAATATAGTTATGACAATCAAAATAAGGTTTTCCGAATTCGTCATAATGCAAATCGTGATCTGTAAAACCCATTTCCTGAATCAGCATACGAACACTCAAAAAAGCACGCTGATGCAACTGAGATTTCATTCCGTTTAATCGATTCTGTGTTTTCTCTTTTAAAACTACTTTACTCAATAACTCCTCAAAAGATTCCGTTATTTCCCAAATTAAAAGTTTGGTAGTTTCGTTACACTGTATGGTTTGAAATAAAGGCATTACTTTTTAATTATGAAATGAGTTGTGAATTATGATTTTTCTAATCTTATCAGTTATGAATCTAAAAAATGTAATTAGTAAAGAAAGTACATTTAACAGAATCTTTTTTAAATGAACTTACATCACTTATATGGTGAAAATTAATTTCGAAACTAATGTTCTAAAGATTAAGAAATTAAACATTTCACAAATCTTACAGAAATAGTCAAAATTAAAAACCTATTCCGTAAATTTGCAAAAATTTTACAATATACAAATATACACTATAAATGAGTACTACAACTACGCCTTATGTGGCTTTCAAAGTAAAAGACATTTCTCTAGCGGCTTGGGGAAGAAAAGAAATTGAACTAGCTGAAGCTGAAATGCCAGGTTTAATGGCGCTTCGTGCTGAATATAAAGACGAACAACCTCTTAAAGGTGCTCGTATCGCTGGATGTTTACACATGACGATTCAAACTGCAGTTTTAATCGAAACTTTAATCGCTCTTGGTGCAGAAGTTACTTGGTCTTCTTGTAACATTTTCTCTACTCAGGATCAGGCTGCTGCTGCAATCGCTGCTGCAGGAATTCAGGTTTATGCCTGGAAAGGTCTTGATGAGCAATCATTTGACTGGTGTATTGAGCAAACTTTATTCTTTGGTGAAGACAGAAAACCATTGAACATGATTCTTGATGACGGTGGAGATTTAACTAACATGGTTATTGATCGTTTCCCAGAATTGGTTCCTGGAATCAAAGGATTATCTGAAGAAACTACAACTGGAGTTCACAGACTTTACGAAAGAGTAAAAGCCGGAACTTTACCAATGCCTGCCATCAACATTAACGACTCTGTTACTAAATCTAAATTTGACAACAAATACGGTTGTAAAGAATCTGCTGTAGATGCTGTACGTCGTGCTACTGACTTAATGTTAGCTGGAAAAAGAGTTATCGTTTGCGGATACGGTGATGTTGGAAAAGGAACTGCTGCTTCTTTCAGAGGTGCTGGATCTATTGTAACTGTTACTGAAATTGACCCAATTTGTGCTTTACAAGCTGCAATGGATGGTTATGAAGTTAAAAAATTAAATACTGTAATTGCTAATGCTGATATCATCATTACAACTACAGGAAATAAAGATATCGTTCTTGGATCTCATTTCGAACAAATGAAAGACAAAACTGTTGTTTGTAACATCGGACACTTTGATAACGAAATTGATATGGCTTGGTTAAACAAAAACCACGGTGCATCTAAAATCGAAATCAAACCACAAGTTGACAAATATACTATCGCTGGAAAAGATATCATCATTCTTGCTGAAGGTCGTTTAGTAAACCTTGGTTGTGCTACAGGTCACCCAAGTTTTGTAATGAGTAACTCATTTACAAACCAAACTTTGGCACAAATCGAATTATGGAAAAACAGCGCTGCTTACAACAATGACGTTTACATGTTACCAAAACATTTAGATGAAAAAGTTGCTGCTTTGCACTTAGCTAAATTAGGAGTTGAATTAGAAACTTTACGTGACGACCAGGCTGCATATATTGGCGTTCCGGTTGAAGGTCCATTCAAACCAGAATACTACAGATACTAGTAAATTTTAGATTTCTGAGTTTAGATTTTAGATTCTAAATCTCTCGATTTCTTTATTACATATTCAAACCCGATAAGTTTTAAAAACTTGTCGGGTTTTGTTTTTTATTCAGGAAGTAATCAGATTATATTTATATATTAGCTATAAAACAGAGTTTAAATCTCATCGAACACAAAAATATGATTGAAAAAGTTTTATGCGAGCAACATGGATCAAAAGAAATGTCTTTTTCCTGTATTCATATTGCAATGGCTATAGACAACAAAGAAAAAGTTGGTTTCTTTTATTCAGAAGCTGAAGAAGACCTTCCGCAAATTGCCTGGTGTGGTGCATGTGAACAATGGTTGTTAGACAATGGTGAAGAATGGAATGATACCTTTGAAACCATAGCCGATTTTAAAACATTATGTTCTGATTGTTTTGAAGAGGCAAAAAACAAAGAATTAGAAATTCATATCCGATAAATAAATCTCATGAAAAAAATTATTATTCTTTATCTATTCCTTTGTCTAAATTTTACTTTATCAGCACAAAATAAAGATACCTGGATTTCATTTTGGGATAAAGACACAACCCATCTGGGATTTAAAGATAAAAACGGCAATATCAAAATTGAACCAAAATTTATGGGGATGACTATTGCTCATAAATTCGAAAATATAATTGCTGTTAGCGAAGAAGAAAATGAAAACTGGAAAAGCTACTATCTAACTAAAACCGGAAAAATAGTCGGACGTGACAGTTTATATGTTTTTGACAATGGCCCTGATTGTGAAAATGAAGGTTTTATACGCTTTAATGATCCTAAAACAGACAAAATGGGTTTGTTTAATGGAGATGGAAAAATCGTAATTCCGGCTGAATACAGTGATTTAACAAGAGTTAGAAACGGAATGATTATAGCTCTAAAAGATGCTGTTAAAGAAAAAGATGGAGAACATTTTTTTTGGACTGGAGGAAAAGAATTTCTAATTGACATTAACAATAAAATTCTAATTGAAAATTTTGGCTTCAATGATGAGTTGAATTTTTATTCTTTAGAAAAATCAAAAGAAAAAAATCCAGATCCTGTCAGAGATAATTTCCTTGGTGTTGACGGACAATATTATTCATTTATCAATTTTGACAAAGAATTTAAAGCATGGCTTAAAAACATCTTACTTACCGATTTATCAAAAGAGAATTTATTGAAACACTCTTACGATCAAATCACGTATTGGAAAAAGAAAGACGATGACGGCTGGATTACTAAACCGAAAGCCAGCTTTATTAAACAAAATTACAAAATTATAAAAGCCAAATTATTAGAATTAAAATCGGCAAATTGTGATTATCATATATTTTCTGAAAGCTTAAATAAATTTATCTATGAAGCAGATGAATATGATCAATATTTTGATAATTGCCGTCAGGCGAAAGACTGGATTAATCCTGTGAAAAACATTGTTATTTCTCCTCAGAATAAAAATGAATCAGGGCAAGATCATTTTGAGTTTTTAAGAACCGAAAATGGATATAAACTAATAAGCGCTTCATCAAGAAAAGAGGACCTAAAATAAATAGTATCATATCAATAAGATTAAAATGATTTTCAAAAAAGCGGCAATTTCAGATTTGAAAGAAATGCAGGAATTGTATACCGAAACCATCAAATCAGTTTGCAAAAACGATTATAATCCTGATCAAATTGAAGCCTGGATTTCAGGAGTTCATAATACTGATCGCTGGCTTGAAGTTGTTAATACACAATTTGTTTTATTGGCTATTATTCAAAATAAAATTACAGGCTTCGGAACTTTGAAAAATGGAAATTATATTGATTTCTTCTATATTCATAAAGATTTTCAACGACAGGGAATCGCTGATAAAATCTTAACAGAATTAGAACTTGAAGCCATAAGACAACATTCAAAAATGCTAACTTCAGATATTAGCATTACAGCAAAACCATTTTTCGAAAAGAAAGGTTTTAGAGTAAAAGCCGAACAAAAAAATATAAGATTAGGTATCGAACTAATCAATTACAAAATGGAGAAAAAATTATAGTTGCTTTTTTTCAAGTTCAGGCTATACGTTATGTGAGAACTTGAAACCTTAAACTTGAAACAAACAAAAGTGAACTCCGCAAGTTTCGGATTTTATAACCGCAAAATCCACCTGATATTTGTATTATAAAATTGAAGAAATGAACACACAAGAAAACATCAATTATAATCGTATCGCCGAAGCCATCGATTATATCAAAGCAAATTTTAAGGACCAGCCCAATCTTGATGAAGTTGCCGAAAAAGTACATTTGAGTCCGTTTCATTTTCAGAGGCTTTTTAGCGAATGGGCAGGTACAAGTCCGAAGAAATTTTTGCAGTACACAAGTTTAGAACACGCTAAAAAACTTCTTAAAGAAAATCAGGCTACAATTTCTGAAACAGCGTACGAAACAGGTCTTTCAGGTACAAGCCGTCTTCACGATTTGTTTGTAAACATTGAAGGAATGACGCCTGCTGAATATAAAAATGGCGGTAAAAACCTGCAAATTAATTTCAGTTTTGCCGAAAGTCCGTTTGGGAATATTATTGTCGCTTCTACACAAAAGGGAGTTTGTTTTATGGCTTTCGCCGAAGATGAAAAAAGAGGATTTGAAGATTTAAAACATAAATTTCCTAATGCAGCATTTTCAAGAAAACTCGATTTAGCACAACAAAATGCCCTTTTCATTTTCCAAAATGACTGGAGTAAATTATCTGAAATCAAACTGCATTTAAAAGGAACTGATTTTCAATTGAAAGTTTGGGAAACCTTGCTTAAAATTCCAATGGGACAACTTTCTACTTACGGTTCTATTGCACAGAAAATCGAAAAACCAAACGCATCCCGAGCCGTTGGAACTGCCATTGGAAGCAATCCCGTAGCTTTCCTTATTCCGTGTCATCGCGTTATTCAATCGTCTGGAATTTTTGGCGGTTATATGTGGGGCAATACTCGAAAAACAGCTATTATTGGCTGGGAAGGTGCGCAGGTAAATCCAATAATCTAAAATTTCTATTTACAATTTATGACGACAATCTTTGTGTAGATGCACTGCTGTACGCCTCTACAGATATGCCTTGTGTGAATAATTCGTCATATAAAATTCAATCTAAAATTATTTTATGCAAAATATACAATCAAAAATTGCTTCTCTTGATTGGGAAAATCTCACCGAATCTATGCACGAAAATGGATTTGCCATTATTTCAAATGTGCTTACTAATGAACAATGTGAAGATTTAAAATTCGATTATGACAATCCGAATCTATATCGAAAAACAGTTGTAATGGAACGTTATCGTTTTGGATTGGGCGAATACAAATATTTCAATTACCCTTTGCCTGACTTAATTCAAAACATCCGTTCTTCAATTTATCCTAAACTGGCACCAATTGCAAATGCCTGGATGAAAGCATTAAATATCAATACTTTTTTCCCTGAAACACACGAAAAATTACTCGAACAATGTCACGCCAACAATCAATTAAAAGCGACTGTTTTAATTTTAAAATATGGTAAAAGCGGTTTTAATACTTTGCATCAGGATTTATACGGAGATGTTTATTTTCCTATTCAAATAGTACTTTTTCTTAACGAGCCAGATGAAGATTTTACAGGCGGAGAATTTGTATTAACGCAGCAAACGCCCAGAGCGCAATCTAAAGCGATTGTTTTGAAACCCAAAAAAGGAGATATTCTGGTTTTTACAACCAATTTCAGACCTGTAAAAGGTACAAAAGGATATTATCGCGTGAATATGAAACATGGTGTTAGTGAAATTCATTCGGGCGAAAGGCATACGTTGGGAATTATTTTTCATGATGCGTTATCTTAAGAAAAGAGAGACAAAGGGTCAGAGGGACAAAGCTACAAAGGTTTTACAGCCTTGTTTACGAATGCCTCCTTTGAACCTCTGCTTCTTTGAACCTTTGAACCTAAAAACAAATGATCTATCATAATGAAATTCTGGATTCAGATCTTCGAAATAAAATTAAAAATGCAGAAATTTGCTTTGGTGGAAACCGAAAACTAAAAATCTACGGCACCCTAAAATGTTCTTCGGGAAAAAGAATGAAACGTGAAAATCGGGTTTTCTTTTTATCTGAAAATGAGGCCAGACAAAATGGTTTCAGACCTTGTGGACATTGTATGAAAACCGAATATCAAAACTGGAAAAATGGACTTATTTAATCCCGAAATAAACGAAACTACCAACTTGCTTCCAAAAAATGGAACTGTAAATTATTACGGAAAATTGTTTTCGAGAGAAAGCGCTAATCATTACTTAGATGTTCTTTTAAATACTATTGAATGGAAAAATGACGAAGCCATAATCTTTGGAAAATTAATCCTGACCAAACGAAAAGTAGCCTGGTATGGAGATTCGGAGTTTGAATATACTTATTCGAATACAACCAAAAAAGCATTGCCGTGGACGAAGGAATTGTTAGAATTAAAAGCTGTTATCGAACAAAAAACAGGCGAAACATTCAACTCCTGTTTGCTTAATTTATATCATTCCGGAGATGAAGGAATGGCATGGCACAGCGATGCCGAAAAAGATTTAAAAAGAAACGGCGCAATTGGTTCGGTAAGTTTTGGTGCTGAGCGTAAGTTTGCTTTTAAGCATAAAGAATCAAAAGAAGTTGTTTCATTAATTTTAGAACACGGAAGTTTATTGGTAATGAAAGATGAAACACAAACACATTGGCTCCATCGTTTGCCACCAACCAAAACAACTACAAAACCAAGGGTGAATTTAACTTTTAGAACAATTGTTGAAGGACAATAAAATAAAATTTTTACCATTAAGAAATTAAGAAAAATTAAGATTTAGCTTTATGAATCTTAATCTCTTAATAGTGAAATAAAAGTTCTGCTTATTTTTCTGATGACTACCTTAAATTGATTTTTACCAACCCTGATTCAATCCGTTTTTTAGAACTTCTTCGTATTTATTTTTATCAAACGAATATAAATTGGGTGCTTTATGTGCTACGTTGCTTTTCTTTTCGTCGAGTTTATTCAGGATTCCGATGTTGGTTATTTTTCGGAGGAAGTTTCTTCTGTCAAGTTGTTTGTCCAAAATGGTTTCATATAATTTCTGAAGTTCGGGAATCGTAAATTTTTCGGGCAATAAATTATATCCAATTGGCATTAAATTCAATTCTATTCGTAGCGTATCCAAAGCTTTATCAAGAATTTCCTTGTGATCCAAAATAAGTTCAGGAACTTCTTTATGGTCAATCCATTCTATGATTTCCTGACTATTATCTTTTTGCGGAATCGCTTTTAGAAAATCGACCAAAGCATAATATCCAATTGTTACAAAACGCTGTGTAAACCAATTTCCCGCTTCTTTGGGAATTTTAAAATGTTCTAAAACGGCATTGTTAAAATGCTGATCGTTTCGTTTTACTTTTCCGAAAGTTGCAAATTGCCTTAAAAAAATACCTTCTATTCCGGTTCTGCCATTTAAAACGGTACTAGCCGCAGTATCAATATCCTGATCCAGAGGAATAAATCCGCCGGGCAAAGACCATTTATCTTCATAAGGGGTTTTAATCAGTAAAACTTTAAGCTGGTTATCGTGAAATCCGAAAATAACGCAATCAATTGAAAGTCCCGGTTGATAATCTTTGCTATTTTCTATAAATCCATTTGACATTTGCCTTTTTTAAAATTTGATTTCAATTAAACATGCAATTTAAGGATTTTTATAAATTGACAGAATTTTTTTAAAGAAGCAATATTTCATGCCTATAATTTAAAAGTGTAGAATTCACAATTTTTACTTAAAATAGAAATTGAATTAAAAAAATAATTACATTGCGTCACAATAACACATTAAACGGTTTTTTTGCTTTAAGTTACAGTAAGTACTTACAAAAGTAATAGTTAAAGATAAAATCTTTATTTACAGGTTTAATATTGCGACTTTTTGGTAACAAACATAAAAACAAGTAGTCTATTAGATTTAGAAATATAAATTGATTAATTATGAGCATTCCAAATTTCACAAAACTCAACAAAGGACTTATTAAAAAAGTCTTCTCTTCTTTTGGATTAGTTTCAAAAAACGATCTTTTAGAAGCTTCTATAAAATACAGTGAAGAGCAGGAAAGAATTTTCAACCAGATGATTCTTGAAAACGAAGCTAAAAATAAAAAGGAAAAAAGAGAAGCTTTTGACAAAGCGTTATTTGCATCATATAAAGGAATTGGCGCTATGGATTTTATAAATACTGTTTTGAAATAATTCATAACCGTTTATAAAATCCATAACGCCAATTTAATTGACACTCTATTTATTGTACTAATTCAAAATTTGCTTTTAATTTAATATCTGCTGACGAAGCTCCAATCATTACTTCAAAATCTCCAGGTTCAGCAACCCATTCTATTTTATCATTATAAAAAGAAAGTTTCTCTTTGTCGATTGTAAATTCGATTGTTTTAGATTCTCCTGCATTTAGTTTTACTTTTTGAAAATCTTTCAATTCTAAAACCGGTCTTACTACAGAGCCAAATTTATCCTGCAAATACAACTGCACCACTTCTTCTCCGGCAACTTTTCCAACATTTGATAACTGAAAAGAAACTTTAATGGTTTCGTTATTTTTGATTTTAGCAGAAGATAATTTCAAATCAGAATAATTGAATTTTGTATAACTCAAACCATATCCAAAAGGAAATTTTGGTGAGTTTTTCAAATCAATATAAGAAGAAACATAACCTGTCGAATTTTCATTTGGAGCCGGTCTTCCGGTACTAAAATGATTATAATAAATTGGCACTTGCCCTACTTCTCTCGGAAAAGTCATTGGCAATTTTCCAGACGGATTATAATCTCCAAACAAAACATTGGCGATTGCATTTCCTGCTTCAGTTCCCAGCCACCAAGTGTAAACAATTGCCGGAACATTATCTGCTGTCCAGTTAAAAATAAGCGGTCTCCCTGCATTTACCAAAACCACAACCGGCTTTCCTGTTGCCTGAATTGCTTTTACCAAATCTTCCTGAACCCCAGGCAAATGAAGATCACTTCGGCTTTTTGCTTCACCACTCATGTCGCGTCTTTCTCCAATACTCAAAATAACAACATCAGCTTGTTTGGCGGTTGCAACTGCTTCTGCAAATCCGTCTTTGTTATCGCCATCTACTTCACAGCCTTTTGCGTAAAGCAATTTGGTCGTTTTACCCACTTTATTTTGAAGTCCGTCCCATTGCGAAACTACCCATTTATCATAATCAACATCTGGTAGCTCTACAGACCAAAATCCCATATTGGCTTTGTATTCTTTTACCATTGGACCAATAAATGCAATCGTTTTAAGGCTTTTAGAAAGTGGCAAAGTTTGATTTTCATTCTTTAATAAAACAATACTTTTCTCGGCAACTTTAAGCGCCGCTTTTCTATTTTCAGGATTATTTAATGCTTTTTCAGCTCTTTTGTCATCTGAATATTTATACGGATTTTCAAACAATCCTAATTCGTATTTTTTACGAAGAATACGTTTTACAGCATCATCTATAAGATCAATAGATACTTTTCCTTCTTTTACTAATTCGGCTAAATTATAACGATACGCATTACTTTCCATATCCATATCACTTCCGGCTGTAATGGCAGAAAGTGCGGCAGCTTTAAGATCTTTTGAATAACCGTGCGCCACCATTTCTCCGATAGAACCCCAATCTGAAACTACAAATCCCTGAAAGTTCCATTTTCCTTTTAAAATGTCACGCTGTAAATGTGCATTTCCTGTTGCCGGAATTCCGTTAATGTCATTAAAGGAATTCATAAACGTTGCGGCTCCGGCATCCAGAGCTGCTTTAAAAGGAGGTAAATACGTTTCAAATAACATTCTTTCGCTCATATCAACCGAGTTGTAATCTCTACCACCAACAGCAGCACCATAAGCTGCAAAGTGTTTTACGCAAGCCATAACAGAGTTTAAATCTCCAAGCTTATTTCCCTGAAAACCTTTTACCCTCGCATAAGCAATTTTAGAACCCAGATAAGTATCTTCTCCGGCTCCTTCCATTACACGGCCCCAACGCGGATCACGGCCGATATCTACCATTGGCGCAAATGTCCAGTGAATACCGTTTGCAGAAGCTTCGGTGGCGGCAACTCTGGCAGCTAGTTCAATTGCCGGTAAATCCCAACTTGCGGCTTCGGCCAACGGAATTGGAAATGTTGTTTTATATCCATGAATTACGTCCTGACCAAATAATAACGGAATCTTAAGGCGTGACTGCATCGCTAATTCCTGATATTGTCTGGTATATTTTGTTCCAACGACGTTAAGCATCGAACCTATCAATCCTGCTTTTATCTCCGCTTGTTTATTTGGATTTATGGTGATTGGTCCGGTTGCAGAATTATCGCCTGTATATTGATTAAGCTGACCTATTTTTTCTTCAATAGTCATTTTTTTCAATAAAGCATTTACTTTTTGATCGATTGTTTCTTGTTGTGCAGCCGCAAAAAACGACACCATCAACAAGGTAAATGTGGTTAATTTTTTCATTTTAATTTAGTTAATTTCAATATAAACCGGCAAGTGATCTGATGGATATTTTAAATCTTTAGAGTCACTTAAAACGGCATGCTTTTGCACTTTTAACCCGCTGTTTTTAGATATAAAAATATAATCTATAAGCAAGGTTACAGGCTTATTGTGTTCAAAATCATTAAAAGTTCCTGATGGTCCGAAAGGTTTTTCTATGGAAACATCTTTTGTATCATCCATTACTTTTTTTATTTCTGCAATTTGAGGCGTATCAGGTTCTGAATTGAAATCCCCCATCAAAAAAACAGGATATTTTTTTGTGTTGAATTCTTTTATTTTCGAAAGAACCAATTGTACTCCTTTTATTCTTGCCTCGTTTCCAATATGGTCGAGATGCACGTTAAAAACCCAAAAAAACTTCTTTGTCTTTAAATCTTTAAAAAGAGCCGACGTACAGACTCTGTTACAAGCAGCATCCCAACCCCTGGAAACCACATTTGGGTTTTCCGACAACCAAAATGTACTTATTTTATCAACCTGAAAACGGTCTTTTTTATAATAAATCGTACACGCTTCACCTTCTTCTTTTTCTTCTCTTCCAATTCCAAATTTGCTATATTTCGGCAAAGCCGAAGCTATATAGTTAACCTGATTTGGCAAAGCCTCCTGAACTCCAAAAATATCAGGACTGTAAAATTGTATTTGCGACGTAAAATATTCTTTCCGATTAGGCCATGCATTTTCTCCATCTGAAGGATTATCTAACCGAATATTATAGGTCATCATTTTTAAATTTTGACCATAAAATGACAAACTCACAAAAAGTACGAATACGACTAAAACAATTTTATTTAACTTTTTCATATTTAAAAAATTTTAATCTGTAAAACTAGTGTTTCCGTAGTCTTAAAGAGAAAAACTCATTTAAAAATTATGTTAATTAACTATCAAGATTTAACTTCTAAAGGAATATGCTCTTTATTTTTTTACTTCAGAGAAATCTAAATAATTCAAATTAAAACCTCCGTTATCAAAAAATACTTTGATTTTATTTGCACCTTTTTTTAATTCAATTCCTGATAAAATCACAGTTTTAAATTTGTCATTTCCTCCTGTTGGAGCAAGCGTAATTGGTTCTGATTTTTTACCGTTTTCTATTTCTAAATGAAGTTTTCCTTCTAAGTTTTCACTTGAATAACGAATTGCTACATTGTATACATTTGATTTTGAAACTTCAACTGTGTATTGCAGCCATTCTCCATCTTCGATAAAAGAAACCTGATAACCGTTTGAACCTGAATCTTTGCATGGCAAAATATCAACTCCGTCATTTCTCATTGAATTTCCTTTGTTCCATTCGTCAAAATTTCCGGTTTCGACTCTGTAATTCACAAAATCTTTGTCCGAATAGGCTTTTTCGTTCGTTCCTAAATCATAATGTGTTGCCGCAATTTTTCCGGGAATAATATTCTTTTTATACGGTTTTGTATCGTTGGTTTGTACTTGCCTGAACATCGCATCAATTACATCTGGTTTTACGGTTACGTTTTCCATTTTGTAATTATCAGCGATTTTCATTAATGCTTTTTTAGCAAATGCTGCCGATGGTTTTTCTCCACCATCTTTCCAGTATTTTAGCAAAACATCGTATTCAGGAATTTTGGTTACGGATGTTACTCCGGCAATATTTTCAATTTTTTTCATTGGCCAAAAAGCCCATCCAATATTGTTGGTTTCTACTAATGTCAACGCATCTTTAAACCAAACATTCGAGTTTTCTCCACTTTCACCTAACCAAATTGGTATGTTATACTGTTTTCTATAATCAAGCATTTTCTGGATAGAAGCCGTCGTATTGTAATTCCAATATTTATGAAAACTCAACGCCAAGTTTTCATCCCATAAAGGAAAAATGCCGTTGTAATTATTTCCCCAGCAATTTCCTTCAATAAAAATTAAATGGTTGGTATCGACTTCACGGATGGCTTTTGTAACGCGAACCATTAAATCTCTTAAAGGTCCGTTTGAGTTTTCGTCGCAACCGTTTTTATTCGTTCCGGTAAAATTCCAGTTGGGTTCGTTTATAATGTCGTAAGCACCAATCCACGGATTATCTCTGTAACGTGAAGCCAGTTTTTTCCATAAAGCAATCATTTTTTTCTGATTGTCTTCGCTTTGCCATAAAGATGGTTTTGTAGTATCGTAGTCCGAAATTGCTGCGTCATTTCCTTGTCCGCCCGGTGCAGCGTGTAAGTCTAAAATCAAATACATTTTGTTTTCGGCACACCATTTTACCAAATTATCGGTCATGGCAAAACCTTCTTCAATCCAGATTATTTCGCCATTTTTTTCCTGCTCAATTGGCGGAGTATATAAGTTGTAATGCATGGGTAAACGAATTGAATTGAATCCCCATTTTGCCAGCGAATCAACATCTCTTTTGGTTATTCCGTTTGCTTTATAAGCCGCGTAAAATTCTTTTGTTCCTTCTTCGCCAATAACTTCCTGAATTTTTTGTCTGATCATGTATTGCGGACTTGCAAAAGGCTGTGTCTGCAGCATATAACCTTCCTGAACCATCCAGCCGCCAACGCCTAATCCTCTTAATATTACATTTTTTCCGTTACCATCAACGATATTTTGCCCGTCTCTGTGCAAAAATCCTTGTGCAGAACCGGCAATTGAAAGCAACAATAGTAAAGTGATAATTAAATTTTTCATGCTTTATTTAAATATTAATCCTTTGGGTGTATTATTTTAACACATAGAAACATAGCTTAGTTTGCGTTCAAAAGGCGTTTCACTTGTATTAATGCATCCCGAAGCTTCGGGACTATGTGTGAGAAACTAGTTTCTTTTTATTCTCTTTTTATTGATTTCTAAATATAAAATCTATGTTTCTATGTGTTTAATTTAAACTTAAATACCTACAAGGTTTTGTAAACCTTGCAGGAATGTATTAGACTAATTTATTTTAATAAAAAATCCGTTTTTTGATTGGCGATTTGAACTGTAAATGTTCCTTTTTCTGAAATCCATTTTAGGTCTTCGTTTACAAATTGAAGGTCTTTTTGATTTAAAGTAAATTTTACCGTTTTGGTTTCATTTGGCTCTAAACTGATTTTTTCGAATCTTTTTAAGGATTTAAATTCTGGTGTAATCGAAGCAAAGTTGTCCGACAAATACAATAAAACAGCTTCTTTTCCGGCTCTTTTTCCTGAATTTGTAACATCAACAGAAACATTGACTTCATCTGTATTGTTGATTTCGCTTTTATCAATTTTTAAATTTGAATACGAGAAAGTCGTATACGATAATCCCGTTCCAAATTCGAATTGAGGCAAATAACTTTTCTCGTAAGTTGCATCGTTATTTTGTTCTCCTTCAGAAATACTTTCGGTATATTTTCTATTGTATTTTTCTAATGAGTTCGGGTATCTTGGATAATTATAAGGCAATCTTCCGCTTGGGTTTACATCTCCGTAAATAATGTCTACCAATGCTCTTCCGCCTTCATTTCCTGGCAAATAACACTGAACAACGGCACTCATTTTATCTTCAAAATCGCTAATTAATCTTGGTCTTCCTTCGTTTAAAACTAAAATAATGGGCTTATTTAATTTTGATAAGGCAAGCGCTAATTTTATTTGAGATTTACTAATATAAATATCGCTGATGTCTCCAGGAGTTTCCGTATAATTTTTCTCTCCTAAGCACAATACAATTTTTGAGGCATTCTTTGCCAGATCAACTGCTTTCTGAATTTCGGCATCGTCTTCTTTTTCAAGATCAGCTCCAGCTGTGTATAATACATTTTCTTTGCCTAATTTATTTTGAAAAGCTTCCAAAATTGTCGATTTATCTGCTGCATAAGTATCTGAGTTTTCGCCTTGCCAATTGTATGACCAGCCTCCGTTAAGGTATTTCATGCTATTTGCAGTTGGACCTGTAACCAGAATTTTTTCTGTTTTGTTTAAAGGTAAAACGGCATCCTTATTTTTCAATAAAGTAATCGATTCTGCAGCCGTATTATACGCTTCCTGAATGTGTTCGGCCGAACCAAATTTTGGATAATCTTTTAAATCAGCTACTGTATTTTGGAACAAGTTCAATTCGAATTTCATTCTCAAAATTCTTGTTACCGCATCATCAATTCTGGACATTGGCACTTCGCCTTTTTTTACCAAATCAACTAAATCTGTATAAAAAGAAAATTCTTCCGGAACCATGCTCATATCAATTCCTGCCATTACAGCGATACGCACGGCATCTCTTTTGGTTTCGGCAACTTTATGTCTGGTATTTAAGTAGATAATATCTTTCCAATCAGTTACAACAACGCCCTGAAATCCTAATTCATTTTTAAGAATATCGGTAATTAAATGTTTGCTGGCGTGAACCGGAGTTCCGTTGATTTCTCCAGAACTTACCATTACGCTTTTTGCACCTGCTTTTATTGCTGCCTGATAGATTGTTAAATCATATTGTCTTAAAATACGTTCCGGTATAATACTTGGTGTTCTGTCTTTTCCGGTTGTTGTGCTTCCGTAACCTATGTAATGTTTCATACACGAAGCAACGCTGTATTTAGAACCTACATTGTTATTTCCTTCAAAACCATCTACTAAAGCGACTGCCATTTTTGAAGATAAATAAGCATCTTCTCCAAAAGATTCCCACATTCTTGACCACGCAGGATTTCTTGGAAAATCTAAATCCGGAGAAAAAACCCATGGAATTGATGAAGCTCTGGTTTCGTAAGCTGAAATTTCAGCACCACGTTTTACTAAAGCTGTGTTAAAAGTCGCAGCCAAACCTATTTGCTGTGGAAACAATGTTGCTCCGGCTGTATAACTTGCGCCGTGAATGGCGTCGATTCCGTATAAAACAGGGATTTTTAATCTTGTTTTATTGGCTTCGTTTGTAATTGCCGTCATGGTTTCCTGCCATCTTTTTAAAGTTGGCGCACCCGGATTTGGTACATTCAAAATAGAACCAATATGATAATCCTGAATTCCCTGCTTTAATTTTGCAGCATCAAAATAGCCTGGTTTTTTTGTGTCTTCAAAAATGGTGACCGTGATTTGAGTCATTTGTCCCACTTTTTCTTCTAGTGTCATTTTTGATAATAACTCTGAAACTTTAGCATCAATAGCTGCTTTATTATTTTTTGATTGCTGGCTCCATCCTGCTCCACAAATAAGAAACAAAGACAATAGCAAAACTGAATTTTTCATTTTAATTTTTTAAATTAATATCTTATTAAAAACTAATACACAAGCGTTTGCATCGCATGTGCCGGTATTGTAATTGTATTTTTCTGAGATTTAACTGTAATCGTATAAACCACATTTTTGTCTGATTGATTCATAACAATTGTAGCAATTTTTCCATCTGTATTTTTAAATGATGTAGAAAGTAATGTGTTATCGCTTACGGTTTCACTTATTCTTTTTGCATCGGGACGAACGAATTTTGAAAGATGTCCGATATAATAATACATCGGTGTATAAATTAATTGTCCTGTATTTGTATCGGCATGAATGGGTGCAAAACAAAAATTACCAACATGATTTGGCCCGCCGTTTTGGTCAAGGAGAATATTCCAGTCTGTCCAGCCAACGGTTCCGTTATTAAAATCGTTGATCATGTTAAGACCGTAACGTTCCGCATTTCCCCAAAACTGAAATTTCGTTGCGTCAAATTTTTCGATACAGCCTTCTGTAAATAATAAGTTTTTATCTGGAAATGCTTTGTGAACATTGCCAACTGATTCGAATTTTGGTGTTCCGCCATTCCAGGTTTCGTACCAGTGAAATCCAATTCCCCATGCATATTTTGAAACTTCAGGATCTGAAAAAACAAGCTGTGCTCTTTTTTCCAGCATATCACCGCGGTTATGATCCCAGATAATTATTTTTTTATCTCCTAAACCGTCCTTTTCTAAAGTGGGTCCGAGGAAGTTTTTAAGAAAATCTCTTTCTGCTTCGGGAGTATAGATACAAGATTCCCAACGCTGGGTTGCCATTGGTTCATTTTGAATGGTCAATCCCCAAATTGGAATTCCTTCTTTTTGGTATTCTTTTATAAATTTTGCATAATAATTTGCCCATGATTGTGCAAACTCAGGCAATAAAACGCCGCCGTGTAATATATCATTATTGTCTTTCATGAAAGCTGGGGGACTCCACGGACTAACAAATAAAGTTAATTTTCCGCCGGCAGTTTTAATTGCTCTTTTGAGTAATGGAATCCTGAATTTTCGATCGTGATCAATATTGAAAGTTTTCAAATCTTTGTCACCTTCAGCTATATAAGTATAACTTTCGCTGCTAAAATCACAGCTATGGATGTTTGTTCTGGCTAATGAATAACCAATTCCTTTGTTTTTATCGTAATAAGCGGTTAGAAATTCCTGTTGCTTTTCCGGAGAAAGTTTAGCAAAAACTTCGGCACTTGCATCAGTTATTGCGCCGCCAATTCCCAGAAAAGTCTGAAACGTTTTAGAAGCATCAACTTCAATAAAAACCGTCGCTTTTTCATTCGAAATAAAATCATTAGACAACGACAGTCTTAAATCTGAATTTTCGGCTGTTGTATATATCTGGATTTTTTTATTTGATTTTGATGATGAAACTCCTGAAGATCCTGCATTTTGTGATGAAGAATAATTAGCCTGCAGAATTAATATCGAGGTTAAAAATATGCTGCTGATTGATTTCATGTCTTTCTAAAACTTATTACTTTAAAAATTGTCTTTTACTATTGTGAAAAATTAATAAACCAGCGTTTGTATTGCGTGCGCCGGAATTTTAACTATTGATTTTTCGTTTCCAATAATAAAATTGTATGTAATTTCATTATCAGTATGATTCATTACAATCGTCGCCATTTTGCCATCAGTATTTAAAAATGAAGTACTTAACAAATAGCTTCTGCTTACTGCACTACTTACTCGAACTGCATTTGGACGAATGAATTTTGAAAAATGCCCGATGTAATAATATGATGGGGTATAAATTAACTGACCTGTATTTGTATCGGCATGAATAGGCGCAAAACAAAAATTACCTACGTGGTTTGGTCCGCCTCGTTCGTCCAGAAGAATATTCCAGTCTGTCCAGGCAACGGTTCCGTTGTTAAAATCGTTAATCATTGAGGTTCCATATCTTTCGGCATTTGGCCAAAACTGATATTTTGTATCGTCGAATCTTTCTACACATCCTTCTGTAAACATTAGTTTTTTATCCGGATATGCTTCGTGTACTCTTGCTACGTTGTCGAACATGGGCTGAGCACCTGTCCAGGTTTCATACCAGTGAAAACCCATTCCCCAAACGTATTTTGAAGCTTCGGGATCTGAATAAATAACGTTTGCTCTTTGTACCATTAAATCACGATTGTGATCCCAGGCAATAATTTTTACATCTCCTAAACCTTCTTTTTTCAATGTTGGTCCCAGATAATTTTTAAGAAAATCTCTTTCTTCTTCTGCTGTATATAAACAAGATTCCCAGGTTTGAGTTGCCATTGGTTCATTTTGTACCGATGTTCCCCAAATTGGAATTCCTTCTTTGTTGTAAGCTTTTATAAATTTGGCATAGAAATTTGCCCAAGGCTGAAAAAATTCAAGCAATAATTTTCCACCTTTTAGTACGTCTTTATTGCTTTTCATAAAAGCATTTGGAGACCAAGGCGTTGCATAAGTAACTAATTTTCCGCCAGCTGTTTTGATCGCATCTTTGATTAACGGAATACGGTATTTTCTATCGTGATCTATCGAAAAAGTTTTTAGCTCTTTATCGCCTTCTTCAATGTAAGAATAGCTTCCACTGCTAAAATCAGAACTCTGAATGGTTGTTCTTAGCAATGAATATCCAATTCCTTTTTGGGCATCGTAATAGGCATTTAAAAATTCTTGTTGTTTTTCTTTAGATAATTTGGCGAAGATTTCGGCACTTGCGTCTGTAACGGCACCGCCAATTCCCATAAAGGTCTGAAACTTTTTTGAAGGTTCTACAAAAACCGAAACTTCTGTTTCAACGGGTTGTTTCGATGCTGTAAAACTTAAATTATCTGTAGGGGTTAACCTTAATTTTGTATTATCGGCAGTAGTATAAACTGTGATTTTTTTGTTGGTTGTTGTAAATTTCTGTACCGGTTTTTGGCTCTTTTGTGAAAAAACAGATAAAGAAAAACATAAACAAGTAGTAATAATGAATGTAATTTTTTTCATTGTATATGTTTTAGTAGTAAGACTTTTGTACAAATCTCGTTTTGAACTTAGTCAACCTGATTAAAAAATAGCCCATAATCAATAAAGAATATGGGCTATTCTGACAACCAAACTTAAACTTAACTCAAACTAACATCATATTTGAAGTTACAATTCTTATATGATATTATTATTTTTAAAATAATTTAGTAAAGATCGTTTTGAACCATTTTAGTGTTGTTGAATTCACTGTAAGGAATTGGGAAAGCTTCATTTTTTCCTGCAGTAAATCCTTTGAAAGCCAATTTAGCAGCAGCCTGACCTGTTCTTACCAAATCAAACCAACGGTGTCCTTCTCCGGCAAGTTCTAATCTTCTTTCTGCATAAATAGCATCTAAAGAAACGGGTACCGGTAATACTCCTGCTCTTAATCTAACTGCATCTAAAAGTGCCTGAGCTCTTGCTCCTGTCCCTCCTAAAGCTTCAGCTTCCAGCAAATAAGTATCAGCTAAACGAATGATATAAGTATTAATACCAAAATTTAAGAATGGATTAGACGATTTAATATCGCTATTAACAGCCGCATATTTAATAAAATGATATCCAGTTTCATTATAACTGTCGGTATATGTTATAAGTCCATTGGGATCAGTATTTCCAGTACCTCTTGCTGTACCTGCATCAAAAATAGTAGAAGCATAACGCGGATCTCCTAGTAAAGCAGTTCTTAAATCATTAGTAACTACCATGAAACCCCAACCATTAATATAATCTGGTAAAAGTGCGGCAATACCAGCAGTTTTTCTGGTATAATCTCTAATACCCATTAACTGAGCAGCAACGTTTCCTTCATCGTCACCTCTTTCAAAATTACCCCAGTCAGCATTTGATTTATCTGTATAAGCAATTTCAAAAATAGATTCTGTATTAAATTTGTTCGCATGATTCCATAAATCCGAAAATTTAGGCATCAAATTATAACCATAACTACTTGGCTGGCCAGGAGTAGTTCCGTTTACTTTTGCTAATTCGACAGCAGCTTCTGCTTTTTTATTGTCATATAAATATACTTTTCCTAAAAGAGCAGTTGCAGCTCCCTTTGTAAATCTTCCTAATTCAGCTGATGGTAATGTTATTGGCAAATCAGCAATAGCTTCGTTTAAATCTTTTTCGATTTGAGCATATACTACTTCCGGTTTAGACTGTTCAACTAATGGAATTTCTTCCTTAAGTACAATAGGAGCCAGGATTAAAGGAATGTTTTTAAACATTCTAACAAGATCAAAATAATAATAAGCACGTAAAGCTTTTACTTCGGCAGTAAATCTTGTTTTTTTAGCAGCATCCATAGGAATAGCAGGAAGTTTTGCTAACATGATATTACATCTTGCAACACCTTTGTAATAATCTGCCCAAATATTTGGCGGAATATTTCCAGGGCTTATGCTATAGTTTGACGCAACCTGAAGACCTGGCTGGTCATCTGGCCCTCCACCACCTGCATAGAAATCATCTGATGCAGAGTTTAAAAATAATAAAGGTGCGTTTTCCATTGCTCCTGCAAACTTTCCTAATTTATCGTAAGCGGCAACAAGACCTGAATAAGCTTCTGTTTCGTTTCTATAAAAATTTTCTTCATATACTACTCCATCACCTTTCACTTCTAATTTTTCATCTGTATCGCACGCTCCAAGTGTAAGCAACACTCCAAATGCCATAAGTGACTGTTTAAAACTTATAAGTTTCATAATATTTTATTTTTTTAATTAAAATTGCAAATTAACTCCTAACATGTACGATTTTGCCTGAGGATAATAACCTCTGTCAACACCTTGTACGTTGTTCATCCCTGCAGTAGTAGGCCCTCCAATTTCAGGATCATAACCAGTATATTTGGTTATTGTCCATAAATTTTCTCCTGTTACGTACAATCTTACTTTTTGCAATGAAATGCTTTCTATCCATTCTTTTGGAAATGAATATCCAAGTTGAACTGTTTTAAATCTGAAGAAATCTCCTTTTTCTAAGTTAAAATCAGATGGGTTTGTAAAGTTTTTGTTCGTGTCATTTGTAGTAACTCTAGGATAACTGTTTGTTGATCCCGGTCCTGTCCAACGACCTAAAACTTCTGTTTGGTAGTTTGCGTTTGTAATATCAAGTCTTCTTAAACCTTGATAAATCATGTTTCCACCAGCTCCCTGACCAAAAACTAACATATCAAATCCTTTGTAATCTAAGTTTAAAGTAAACCCGTAAGTATATTTAGGCAATGAAGTTCCCAAGAAAGTTCTGTCATTAGATCCAATTGAACCATCTCCATCTAAATCTTGCCAACGGAAATCTCCTGGTTTAGCATTTGGCTGAATTACTTTTCCTGCAGCATTTTTATAATTATCAACATCTGCCTGAGTCTGGAAAATACCATTTGTTTTAAATCCGTAGAAAGAGTTATAAGCTTGTCCTACTTGTGTTCTGTTGATCTCATAAGAGCTAGACTGAACCGTTTCATCACCTACTAAAAAGTTAGTTCCTTTATCAAGGTAAGTAATCTCATTTTTGATGTATGAGAAGTTTCCATTAACTGAAAGGTTTAATGCTCCAATTTTTTTACGGTATCCTAATTCAATATCAATACCTCTATTTTCCATATCTGCTAAGTTAGCATATGTTTTTCCTGTTGCTCCAACATATCCCGGAACCGGAACTGGCATTAAGATACCTTCTGTTTTTTTGTTGAAAAAATCTACACTTAAATTGAAATCGTGAAATAACATAGTTTCAAAACCAATGTTTGTTTGTTTTGTTTCTTCCCATTTCAAATCAGGGTTTGCAATTGCATTTGTACTTTGTCCGTTAGCTATGTTTCCACCAATAGTGTAGTTTCTTTGAATTCCAACTGTTGAAATATATAAGAAATCCGGAGAAGAGTCATTACCAGTTACACCGTAACCTCCTCTAATTTTTAAATTATTTACAACATCATTTTCTTTCCAGAAACCTTCTTTAGACGGTACCCATCCTAAAGACACAGAAGGGAAAGTTCCGTATTTGTGGTTTGGTCCAAAACGTGTGGAACCATCACGACGAATAATACCTGTAAAAATATATTTCTCTTTGTAATCGTAATTTAACCTTCCAAATAATGATTCAACTCTGTGCTCTAAAGCTTGTGCATTATAAGCATTTGCAATTTTATCAGCAATTGGAATATCAACGTTAAATGATGCGTCAGCATGAGTTGTTGCAGGAACGCCTCTGTAAGTGATATCATTACCAGATGTAATGTTATCCACATAAGTTCCTTTACCTACTAAAACACTAAAGTTATGATCTCCGAATTTTTTAGCATAATTCAAAGTATTCTCCCAATTCCAGCTATATGATTTTTTGTAAGATCTAAATAATTCGTTTACATCTTTTTTCGTAGCTCCGTTTAAGTAGTAAACCGGAGTAAAATTATCTGAACCGTAATAAGCTAATTTAGCACCTGCAGTAGATCTAAATTTTAATCCAGGCAAAATTTCTGCTTCAACAAAAATATTTCCAACAAAATTTTCAGAGAAATCATTATTTCCTAATCTTGTTTGTGTATAAGCTAATGGATTTGAAGTTTCCTGAGTAACGTTTGTAGAAATACCATAGTAGTTTCCGTTTGCATCTCTAAGCGCATTTGCATTTACATATGGGCTACCTGCAACTGCAGCTTCTGGACCAACAATTGATGGTGTTAACGGATCTAAGTTGATTGCAGATGATAATGGACCGCCAAACTCATCATTTGTGTTACCAATACCAATTGTTTTTTCGTTAGAATATCCTAAAGTCTGACCAATTTTGATATACTTACCAAGCTTATGATTAGAGTTTAAACGGATATTTTTTCTTGTATAATTTGAAATATCAGTTGTAATAATACCCTCCTGATCTGTTAAACCAAATGACATATAAAAAGTCGAAGTATCATTACCACCACTAAAGCTTAATTCGTGAGAATAACGTTGAGCATGATCATTAAAAATTACATCCTGCCAGTTTGTTCCTTTAGCTGTTGTTGGTGCGAAAGGTGCAGCTTTACCTCCATTTACATATGCTTCATTTAAAATAGTTGTATATTGAGAAGCATCTAATAAATCGATTTTTTTAGCAGCCTGAGATGTTCCTGCATAACCAGTATAGTTTACAGAAATTTTACCTGCTTTACCTTTTTTAGTAGTTACCAAAATAACTCCGGCAGCAGCACGAGAACCGTAAATTGCACCAGAAGCACCATCTTTAAGCACCTCAATTGATTCAATATCAGATTGATTCAAATATCCAATTCCGCCATTATCTACAATTACACCATCAACAACCCATAAAGGATCGTTGTTGTTTAAAGTTGTAAAACCACGAATACGAATCGTAGAAGCAGATCCTGGCTGACCTGCATTTGCAGCAATAGAAACCCCTGAAACTCTACCTTGTAAAGCTTGCTCTACTCTCGTTATTGGTAAACTTTCTAAATCTTTTGCTTTAACACTAGAAATTGATCCAGTTACAACACTCTTCTTTTGAGTACCATATCCTACTACTACAACTTCATTTAAGTTTTGAGATTCTGGTCTTAATTTAATATCCAGTTTAGTTCTTCCATTTACTGGTTCGTCTACAGTAACATATCCTACAAAAGTTACTGATAAAGTTCCATTAGAAGGAACACTGATTTGAAATTTTCCATCAAAGTCAGAAGCAGTAGCTTTTTTAGTCCCTTTAACTGATATTGTTGCGCCCGGGACGGGTAATCCACTTTCGTCATTTATAACTCCATTTACCGTAACGTCCTGTGCCATTGCGATAACTGAAAACATTAGAGACGAAAAACAAAAAATAAGTAATTTTGTTAATTTCATTTTTCTAAAAATTTTGGTTAATTAATTAGTAATTTGATGCAATAATAAAGTTAAATTTTTACTATTTATAATTAAAATTCATTACAAAAACACATCAAAGTAAATTTTATTACATTACAAAAACACATCATTTTTTTTATAAAAAATTGATTATTAATTATTTAAGTATAAATTATTAGATGTTATCGAAATGTTAATTATAAAAATAAACACTACATTTATGAAAAAACAATTATTTTCGCTTTTATTGAAAATAATTAAGTAAAACTATAGAATCATAATCACGATATTCGATTTTAAATCAAAATATAAAACATTACTCATAAAAATAGATCTTAAAAATTATGAAATTCATAAATTCACTTTCAATATTATTTGTAATTTTTATCTTACCTTTTTCGTTTTTTGCGCAAGTAAAAAGTGTCGGATTACCTCAGGTAAAGAACTATAAAAGGACAGAATATAAAGGAGGAACCCAAAACTGGAACATAGATCAGGATAAAAAAGGAAATATGTACTTTGCCAACAATAGTGGCTTAATTCAGTTTGATGGATCTACATGGCATAAATATTCCTTGCCAAACGGAACAGCAATAAGAAGTGTAAAAATTGACAATACCGGAAGAATATTTGTAGGAGGAAATGATGAATTTGGATATTTTAAAAGCAATGAAAAAGGAGTTTTAAAATACTTTTCACTTTCAAAATTGATTGATAAAAAAGCAAACAAAAACATCAATCTTATTTGGAGGATCCATCTATATAAAGGAGAAATAATTTTTCAATCATTTACCAAAGTATTTTTCTTTAAAAATGAAAAACTACGATTTATTGATGCTCCTAATAAGTTTCAATTTTCATTTTTGGTTAATAAAAAACTCTATTTTCAAGATAAAGTTCTGGGAATTCTGGAATATAAAAATGGAAAATTAGTTCCTCTTAAAGGTTCAACGGTTTTTAATGATAAGGAAATCTGGTCTGTTTTTCCTTTACCAAATAACAGGCTGCTTTTGGCGACTCTGGAAAAAGGACTTTTTGTTACCGATGGAAATTCTGTTAAACCATGGGTAACTGAGGCCAATGAATTCATTAAAAAAAACACATCACTGGGCGGCTGTATAATAAAGAATAAGTTTATCGTTCTCAATTCTGTATTAAATGGATTCATAGTTTGTGATTTAAACGGAAAAATAATCCAACATCTTAATCGTCAAAAAGGGCTTCAAAACAATACTATATTAACTTCATTTGTAGACAGTAAGAACAATCTCTGGCTGGGATTGGATAATGGAATCACTTTTATAAACGAGAATTCGCCTTTCACCTTTTTTGATTATAGTTATAATATCGGAACCGTTTACTCATCTCTGCTTTTTAATGGATATTTATATGTTGCAACAAATCAGGGATTATTCTATCATACCTGGAATAAATCATTTAAAGACGAACCGTTTAGCAGGGTTGAAGGTACAATTGCGCAGGCCTGGAATGTACAGGTAATAAACAACACGCTATTATGCGCCAGTAATAGCGGAGCATTAGTGATTGATCAAAACAGGGTGTCCAAAGTATTAGATACAAAAGGTTATTTCGGATTTAAAGCAATTCCGAATCACGAAAACTATATAATAGGCGAAAGTTATAATGGTTTTTCGATTTTTAAAAAGGGAGCAAATGGCATCGAATATGTAAATCAGGTTGAAGGATTTGACGAAACTACAAATACATTTGAAATAGCATTAGATGGAAATTTTTTATGGCTAAAAAAAGATCCCTATTTATATCAAATGGTATTGTCTGATGACTTAAAAAGATTTGATAACATAAAAAAGCATACTCAGCTTTCATCAGACTATAAAGGAATCGGAAGCTTACAAGTACTGAATAAAAAAATCTACTTTCAAACTAAAAATCATTTTTATAGATTTTCGAAAGAACAAGAAGCTTTTTTTGAAGACAAAAAAATTACTCAGTTATTCCTGGGCATACCTACAATAAACACTTTAATAGAAGACACTTATGGAAATTTATGGTATTCATATAATGAATCGCTGGGTGTATTAACAAAAAACAAAAATGGCAGTTTTACAAAGAAAGAGGCTCCGTTTTCTAACCTTACAGGCAACCTGGTTAATAATTACATTTCTGTAAACACTATTGATCCCGGCAATATTTTCATAGGCCTAACGGATGGTTTAACGCATTATGATTCAAAAATATCAAACAGTTTTATAACGAAACCAAACACATTTATTGAAAGTTTTTCATTTACTGATGATACCATTCTTATAGGAAATCTTGAAATACCAGAAAAAGAATTTAAACTGCCTTATAGTTCAAATCATGTTAAATTTACATTTTCGTCACCAACTTATGAAAATCAGGAAAACTTACTGTATTCATATAAGCTGGAACCTTTTGATGATAGCTGGCGAAATTGGTCTACAGTAGCAATTAAGGAATATACCAATTTGAGAGAAGGCAATTATACAATGAAAATTAGGGCCAAAAACAGCTATGGTATTGTCTCTGATGTTAATGAAGTAAATTTTACTATATCTCCGCCGTGGTACAGACATTTTCTGGCTTATCTTATTTATTTTATTTTTGTTTTAGCCGCTATCTATATTATTTCGAATAGAATTCAATCAAAAATTAGAAAAAACAAATATTACGAAACTATAGAACAACGAAGATTGTATCTTGAAAAAGAATCCAGAATAAGACATGAACAACATGAACTTGAAAAAGAAATCGAAAAACTTAAAAGCGACAAGCTTCAAATTAAAATTTTAGCAAAAGATAAAGAACTCGTAAATAATTCGCTTCAGGTTGTAAAGAAGAATAAAATCTTAAATGGAATAATTCACAAACTCAAAGACATTGATACTAATATCCTGGACGACTCAACAAAATTTGAGTTCAATAAATTACACAAAAGTATCGTAAAAGAGGTCAATACAGACAAAAGCTGGAAGGACTTGGAAAAGCACATTAAAAATGTACATTTTGAGTTCTTAAAACGTCTAAAAGAAAAATACCCGACGATTTCTCCACGCGAACTCGATTTGTCTACTTATTTATTAATGAATATGTCAACAAAGGAAATAGCTGAAATTATGAATATTTCAAGCGGAGGTGTTGAACTTGCAAGATATCGATTAAGAAAAAAACTCGGATTAAATAAGAAAGAGAATTTAATTGGCTTTTTAATGAGCATCTAATCAAAAATAAACAGCCATTTACAATAATAAATGGCTGTTTATTTATGCTATTAAGTATTAAATATATTCTAAACTTCGTTCAAGAGCCATTCCTCTCGAACCTTTAATTAAAATAATATTGTCATTAAAATCTATGGTTTTAAGGTATTCTGCAAAAGCATCAAAGGTTTCAAAAAACCAGATATTTTCTTTTGAAATTCTATTCTCATAAAATGCTTTTCCAATAAAATAACAAGCAGATTCACTTTGATTGGAAACTGAATCGACAATGATTTTATGCTCTTGGACACTTTCGTTCCCTAATTCGAACATATCACCCAAAATCATAACTTTTTTTGGATTGTCTAATTGTACAAAATTGGCAATAGCCACCGCCATACTACTAGGATTTGCATTATAAGCATCCAAAATAATTTGATTTGTACCTTTTTTTAATAATTGAGACCTGTTATTATCCGGAACATATCCTTCAATAGCAGCCTTTATATCTTTTGTATCAACTTTAAAATAAGTTCCTATAGCAACAGCCGCATTAATATTATTAGCATTATAAAGACCAATTAAATTAGACTTTACATTAAAATCATTGTACTCAACTTCCACAAATGGATTGGCTTCAATACTATTAATTTCCAAATCAGCTTTCTCTTTTTTAATTCCAAATGTAAATGAAGCAATACCGTTTGATTTTTCAATCTGAATTGGGTCTTCCAGATTTACAAAAGCCGTTTTCTTATTTTTGGCAAGATATTGATACATCTCACTTTTTCCTTCAATTACACCTTCAACACCACCAAAACCTTCTAAATGAGCTTTGCCAAAATTGGTTATGTAACCATAATCAGGTTGCGCAATTTCACATAAAAATTCAATCTCTTTTTTATGATTTGCACCCATTTCAACAATACCTATTTGAGTTTCACCAGTAAAAGACAATAAGGTTAACGGAACTCCGATATGATTATTTAAATTTCCAATTGTTGCTTTTGTGTTGAATTTTTTAGCCAAAACAACATTAATCAATTCTTTAGTTGTTGTTTTACCATTGCTCCCTGTTAAAGCAATAATTGGCAATTTTAAATATGCTCTGTGAAATTTTGATAATTCCTGTAATGTTTCTAAACTATTTTGAACCAGAATAGTTCTTTCATCTATTAAATAAGCCTCGTTGTCAATAACAACAAACAAAGCACCTAAATCAAGTGCTTGCTGAGCAAAAGTATTAGCATCAAAATTTTCTCCTTTAATAGCAAAAAACATAGAACCTTTTTCAATTTTTCGCGTATCAATTGAAACAGATTTACATTGCAAAAACAAATTGTGAATTTCCTGAATATTCATTTATAAAACATTTTTTATGAATTGTAAAAATAGAAAAGTTATCATAAAAAAATTCCAAATTCCAAACTGAATATTCAGCGCTTGGAATTTGGAATCATTTATTTTGAAATTTCTAAAACTTAGTTTCTAGGCGACTTTCTTCTTTCAGCTTTAGAACCTACTCTAGACATTGCACATCTGAAACCGATATAATCAGTTGCCATATCCTGAGGGAAATATCTTCTTTGAGCCGGATCTAACCAATAAGCTCTATCTCTCCAAGAACCTCCTTTGTAAACTCTTACTTTATCATCGATTAAAGTAGTACGTTTACTAGAGTTGTCATATTTTCTCATCATCTTACCTAAACTATCTGTAGTGATATTATGTTTAGGAGAGTTGTACATTGTTTGATCAGCTTTTGTTCCAGATTCTGAATCTCCAAAGTCAAAATATTTAGATGATTGTTTGTCACCATCTCTATAATTGATATTGTCACTTGTACTGAAATTTGTTCTCAAATAAGTTTCGTTTTCGTCAACTGGTACCTGAGCAATTTCTCCCGGAAGATTTCTAGCTACAACTTTACCGTTACTTAAAGTATCATATTTGATATTCTCTTTTGTAATGATTTCAAGTTTACCGTCTTTACCAATTTTGTTTTTAGCATATTGATTTCCTCTATAGTAGTTAAAATCATTTGCTTCATTATCAATAATAGGTCTGTAAACGTCAGCAACCCATTCCGCAACGTTACCTGCCATATCGTATAATCCGAAATCATTTGGCGCATAGCTTTTTACAGAGTTTGTAATATCTGCTCCATCATCTGACCATCCTGCAATTCCACCGTAATCACCGTTTCCTTGTTTAAAGTTAGCCAATTGATCTCCTTTATTTTTACGTTTTGCCGAACGAGTATAATCTCCAGACCAAGGATATTTCTTTTGTCCTTTATATATATTGTACTCTCTTTGTCCAACATCAGCTGCAGCAGCATATTCCCATTCAGCTTCTGTAGGAAGTCTGTATTCTGGCAAGATAACTCCGGAAGAACGTTGTGCGTACACATTTTTTTCTTCTACTACACCATCTTTATTTGCTTTTGGTCTTCTTCCGTTTGGATTTTTCTTTAATACTAATTCTTCGTTACCACCATAAGTAGTAGAAGGTGAAGCAAGGTAAGCTTCAGTATTAAATAAACTTTCAGCACTTACGTCTGTAGTTTTAGCACCTTTTTTAAGATATCCGTCTTTTTCTAAAACAGCTTCGTTTACACGGTCTGTTCTCCATTTACTAAATTCAACAGCTTGAATCCAGTTTACACCTACTACTGGGTAGTTAGCATAAGAAGGGTGTCTTAAGTAATTATTAGTCATCGTTTCGTTATACCCTAAACGATTTCTCCATACCAAAGTATCAGGAGACGCTCCTTCATAAATATTCTTGTAATTTTCTTCTGTTGGAGGGAAAACTTTTTTAAGCCACTCCAGGTACTCTAAGTACATACCATTCGTAACTTCAGTTTCATCCATGTAGAATGATTGAACGTGTTGTTGAGTTGGTGTGTTATTCCAATCGTGCATAACATCATCCTGTACTTTACCCATAGTAAATGTACCTCCTTCAACAAAAACTAACCCAGGACCAGCCTGTTGTTTTTTCCCTGCATTTCTAGCAGCAGTTCCATTCTGACTATCTACATCCCAACCTGTTGCTCTAGAAGCGTGGCTTGAACTCGATTTTTTGCTACAACTAGCCGTGCCCAACATCAATACCATTGACATCATTAATTGCAAGACTACAATTTTGTTTACTTTCATACTCATTCTTAGGTGATAAATTTAGGTGCTGCAATATAATAATTAACATTTAATTAGCAACATCTGTTCTAATAATTTTATTTAGCTGTTTTTTACCAGAAAATAACCTATAGTTACGAACGCAAAAATATACTTTTTATTATTTACTATAACATGAAATACTATATTTTTACTTACTAAAATGTTTTAATTTCAAACTAGTATTTTCAACCTATGAAACAAGCCATAATTCTATATCTTTTTTTGATTCCTTTTGTCTCATTTTCTCAGATAAATGGCGGCCTCACATTAGATTGGCAAAATAAAAAAGAGATGAGTTTTGGCGAATACAAAATAATCATACCTTACTTCACAGGAAGCAGTTTTAGGTTCGATACTACAAAAAAAAGCATAACACTGCTTCTTAAACTTGCCGAATCGAGCTCTTCAAACAGCAATTCTGTTTCGTTAACTAACGTCATATACGAAACAATTTCAATTACGGATTTAGGAGATTTAACACTTCAAAACATTCCGGACAGACCAAATGAAACGTTAAAAAACGTCTCAGCAAGAGATAAGAAACAAACTTTTCTATCTCTTTACCCAATTATTAAGGAAGGAAATAGCTATAAACGAATCAAGTCATTTTCGTATTCAATAAATAATAGTACAGCAAAAAGCAGTAATTCTTCTTCTTATCAAAAAACGGCCTTAGTTTCTAATTCTGTTTTGGCTTCTGGCGACTGGTATCGCTTTTATGTCGAAAAATCAGGTGCTTATAAAATTTCAAAGTCTTTTTTACAGAGTTTAGGATTTGATGCAGGCAAAGTTGATCCGAGAAAGATTAAAATTTATGGAAATGGTGGAAAAATGCTTCCATTAGCAAACAATACTTATTATCCTGATGACTTAATGGAAAACAGTATTCAAATTATAGGAGAAAATGACGGTACTTTTAATAATGAAGATTATATTCTTTTTTATGCAGAAGGAGTTGACAACTGGAATAATGAAAGCCAGACCAATATTAATTTATACGACACCAAATCATACTATTATATTACAGCAACCGGCAGCGATGGGAAAAGAATTTCTACCGCAAATCAGCCAACAGGCAGCGCTACACTGAACTTAAACACGTTTGATGACTATCAATTTCACGAAGTCGACCTTACTAACGTTGCCCATTTAGGGCGTCAATGGCTAGGAGAAGCGTTTGATATTAATGCAGAACAGGAATTTGAGTTCAATTTTCCAAATCTGGAAACAACAATTCCTGTAAAAATAAAAGTAAACGCAGCTTCGGCCGCCTACACCCCTACTTCTTTTGCGGTTTCTGCCAACGGGCAAAACATCGGCAATATTTCATTTAATTCATTAGTTACAGGTTCTGATGTTAGATATTACTCGGTAAAACTCCCTTCTAACAGCACTTTTACAGGTGCCGACAATATCAAAATAAAACTTACCTATAATAATAATGGTGTACCCGGATCAAAAGGATATCTGGATTATATCAACCTAATTGCAAAACGAAAACTGCAGGGCACAGGAAAACAATTTAAGTTTCAATATGATCTGGCAGGTTCAACTTCGGGAATTGTGAATTATACTATTGGCAACGCTTCAGGCATTAGTCAGATTTGGGATGTTACAGACCTATATAATGTATCAAAAATAGAAAATACAAATTTGGCCACTTTTAGCTTTAAAGCTTCTTTAGGAGAAATTCGAAAATACATTGCAATTGATGCTTCAGATTTTTATACTCCTTTAAAAGATAGTCAGCCCAAAATTGCAAACCAGAATTTGAAAGGAACACTTTTTAAAAACAATCAAAATGCGTTTCAGGATATTGATTATGTAATTATAACTCCTAAAATTTTAATTTCCCAAGCAGAAAAACTAGCCAATTTTCATCGCACTAATTCTAATTTAAATGTAAAAGTAATTTCGCTAGAAAATATCTATCAGGAATTTTCTTCTGGAAAACAAGATATTTCTGCCATTAGAAACTGCATCCGATATATTTATGAAAATGCTTCTTCCGCAGAAAAAAGAATTAAATACGTGAATTTGTTTGGCGATGCATCATTCGATTATAAAAACAGAATTTCAAACAACACGAATATTGTACCTATATATCATTCCTTAAATAGTAACACCGTTGGAGAATCTTCATTTGCATCAGATGACTTTTACGCCCTCATGGATGCTGACGAAGGAAATGTGATTTCTTTTTTTGGAGGAATTGATATCGCAGTTGGAAGAATGTTAATCTCAGACAATGCTCAGGCTGAAGAAATGGTCAATAAAGTTTTGGAATATCACGATACTAAATCGTACGGAAACTGGAGAAATAATTTTGTTTTAGTAAGCGATGATGCTGACCAGAGTTCTGATGCTTCTTTGCAATCCCGTCAAAATGCATTGGCAGATCTTATCTCAACCGAAAAACCTTTTTTTAATATTGACAAAATTATTCTGGACTCATATACTCAGGAAGCTTCTGCCGGAGGATCGAGATATCCAAAAGCAAGAACTGACTTTTTTGATGCTTTTGAAAAAGGAGCTTTGGTTTTTAATTATCTGGGACATGGCGGTGAAGATGGATTGGCAGCCGAAAGAATCTGGGAGAAATCTGACGGTCAAAATTTAAACAACCAATACAAATATCCCTTATTTATAACTATTACCTGCGAATTTTCAAGATTTGATGATCCAACAAGGCCAACAGCGGGCGAATACACATTTTGGAATCCAAAAGGAGGAGCAATTGCAATGCTTACAACCATTCGTGCTATAGGTCAATATAATGCAGAAAATTTTAATGACAACCTTACAAAAAACCTGCTTTCTTATGGCACAAACCAATATACTGCAATCTCAGAAGCGCTTCGGATTTCTAAAAATGATAATCCAAGTTCGTCCAGTAATGTAATTTTTTATATTGGAGATCCCGCTTTGATGCTGGCTATTCCAAAACCCAGAATTAATTTAACAAAAGTAAATGATGTTGTTATTTCACAACCTATTGCTGATTTTAAATCTTTAGCAAAAATTAAAATTACAGGAGAAATTACAGACGAGAACAATACTGTTTTAAGTAATTATAATGGCGAATTAGCCACTGCTATATTTGATAAATTAATTACAACCACAACTTTAAATAATGATGGTTATAGCCCTGCAATGTCTTTCAAAACTTTGGGAGAAACTATTTTTAGAGGAAATGCATCAGTAACCAATGGTCAGTTTGAATTTAGTTTTGTTGTTCCAAGAGACATCAGAATACCGGTAGACTATGGCCGAATTAGCTTTTATGCAAAGAAAACGGCACTTTTAGAGAACCAATCAGGCTATAATACTACCATTAAAATAGGCGGAATAAATGAAAATGCACCTGCGGACAATATAAATCCGAAAGTGAAGTTATATATGAACGACGAAACTTTTGTTTCTGGCGGAATCACAAATAGTTCCCCATTTTTATTGGCTTTTTTAGAAGATGAAAACGGGATAAATACCGCTAGCGGAATTGGTCATGATATTGTTGCGATTTTAGACGGAGATGTAAGTAATCCTTATATATTAAACGATTATTATCAAACTAAATTAGACGATTACACAAATGGAAATTTACGTTTCCCGCTAAGAAATTTAGAAGCGGGACTGCATACTATAAGCTTTACAGCCTGGGATGTTTATAACAATCCCGTAACAAGCGAAATACAGTTTATAGTTGTTGGAGATGAATCGCTGACCCTGACACACGTTCTTAATTATCCTAATCCATTTTCGACCTACACTCAATTTTGGTTTTCACATAACAGACCTTATGAACCTTTAGATGTTCAGGTTCAGGTGATGACAATTACCGGAAAAGTGGTATGGACAAAAAATCAGGTTATTACAACCGAAGGTTTTTTATCAAGAGAGATAACCTGGGATGGCAAAGATGATTTTGGAGACCGCATTGGGAAAGGCGTTTACATCTACAAACTCACTGTTAGATCAAATTTAACAAATAAAAGAGCAGAAAAGTACGAAAAACTTGTCATATTATAAATATATATATATTTTTACCATAAAAACCTTAAATCTATAAATGAAAAAAATATCTCTACTATTAATTTGTTTATTAATTATTTCGTACGCAAAAGCCCAAGACATTGAACGTCCCATTACTACCGGAGTACCTTTCTTATTGGTTGCCGCAGATGCAAGAGCAGCAGGTTTGGCAGACCAGGGTGTAGCAACAGCAACAGACGCTTATTCTCAACAATGGAATCCTGCAAAATATGCATTTGCAGTAGAAGCACAAGGGCTTTCAATAAGCTATACTCCTTATTTGACAGATTTGGCTAACGACATTTCTTTAGGACAACTTACCTATTACAATAAAATTAACGAACGAAGTGCTTTTGCAACAAGCTTTCGTTTCTTTGGTTTTGGAGGAATTGAACTAAGAGAAACCGGAGATCCAAATGAGCCTACAAGAGAAGTAAATCCTAATGAATTTGCCCTAGACGGATCTTATTCATTAAAATTAAGCGATAAATTTTCTATGGCCGTTGGCGCAAGATACATCCGTTCAAACTTAAAAATCCCTTCAACCGACATTGATGCATCAGCTGCAAGTTCTTTTGCAGTAGACATCGCTGGTTTTTATCAATCTGATGAAATCGCTTATGCTGATTTTAACGGAAGATGGAGAGCAGGTTTTAATATGCAAAATTTAGGGCCAAAAATAAGCTATGATAATGATGATATAAGTGCAAACTTCTTGCCTGCAAACCTAAGATTGGGTGGAGGTTTTGATTTTATTTTAGACGACTACAATAAAGTTGGTGTAAGTTTAGAATTTACAAAACTTTTAGTACCAACTCCTCCAGGACCTGGAACTGCAGTTGATGCAAACGGAGATGGGGACTTTACAGATGCCGGAGACATTTCTCAGGCAGATGCCGATGCCGCAAATTATAATGCTTACAATGATATTGGCTGGGTTTCGGGAATATTTAAATCTTTTGGAGACGCTCCGGGAGGATTTAGCGAAGAACTAAAAGAAATCACATATAGTGTTGGTGCAGAATATATGTATCAGGATTCATTCGCAGTAAGAGCCGGATATTTTCACGAAAGCCCTGAAAAAGGAGCCAGACAATTTTTCTCTTTAGGAGCAGGATTCAAGTATAGCGCAGTAAAAATTGACGTATCTTACTTATTTTCGTCATCAAAAGTTAAAAATCCTTTAGAAAACACGCTTCGTTTTTCTTTAACGTTTAACTTTGGCGACAAATACGAGCAATACTAAACAAAAAAAATTAAAACAATATAACAATCCAAATTTCTGATTTTAGAAATTTGGATTTTTTTTCCCTTAAAAAGAATGAAAGAAATAAGCGTTACATCATCATTTTTAGTTTATGATTCAATAAAAGAACTTTCAAATGAAGTTCAGGACTTAATGGAACAGGCAATTGAAATTCGAAAAAAAGCATATGCACCCTACTCAAAATTTAGAGTTGGCGCCGCTTTACTTTTAGATAACGGAAAAATAGTTTTAGGATCAAATCAGGAAAACGCAGCTTATCCTTCAGGATTATGCGCAGAACGTGTGGCTATTTTTCACGCCGGAAGTGTTTATCCGGAGGCCAAAATCTTAAAAATGGCAATTACAGCAGCGTCAGACACCAATCAGACAAAAGCTCCGATTCCACCATGTGGCTCATGCCGTCAATCAATAGCAGAATACGAAATTAAACAGGAAACCCCTATAGAAATCTATTTTATGGGTGAAATTGGAGAAGTTTACCAATCAACATCCCTTAAAAATTTGCTCCCTTTTATGTTTGATAAAAAGTTCTTGTAAAAAAAAGCCAAAAAGTAGCGTTTAAATTTTAGTTCTTAAATGTAATGTCTTATTTTTGCATCCCGACCTTTCGGGCGCAAATTTGTGGGAGGAAACTATTTTGCGTTATAGGCAACAATTGATAACACAAACAAACTTTAGCAAAAGAAAGAATTCAGATGAAAGAAGTTACAAAAGAAGTATATTTAAAGTGGTACGAAGACATGCTGCTTTGGAGAAAGTTTGAAGACAAACTTGCAGCATTATACATTCAACAAAAAGTTAGAGGTTTTCTACACTTATATAATGGTCAGGAAGCTGTATTAGCAGGCGCGTTGCACGCTATGGACCTGACTAAAGATAAAATGATTACTGCTTACAGAAACCACGTGCAGCCAATTGGTATGGGAGTTGACCCCAGAAACGTAATGGCTGAACTTTTAGGAAAAGTAACAGGAACTTCTAAAGGTATGGGAGGTTCTATGCACATTTTCTCTAAAGAACACCGTTTTTACGGAGGTCACGGTATTGTAGGTGGACAAATTCCGGTAGGAGCTGGTTTGGCTTTTGCTGATAAATATTTCAATACTGGCGGTGTTACCATGACTTATTTTGGTGACGGAGCTGCAAGACAAGGTTCATTACACGAAGCTTTCAACATGGCTATGTTATGGAAATTACCAGTTGTATTTATCGTTGAAAACAACGGTTATGCAATGGGAACATCTGTAGAAAGAACTGCAAACCATACTGATATCTGGAAACTTGGTTTAGGATACGAAATGCCTTGCGGACCTGTTGACGGAATGAATCCTGTAAAAGTTGCAGAAGCTATGCACGAAGCTATCGAAAGAGCACGTCGTGGAGACGGACCAACTTTCCTTGAAATGAAAACGTATCGTTACAGAGGACACTCAATGTCTGATGCACAATTATACCGTTCTAAAGAAGAGGTTGAAGAATACAGAAAAATTGACCCAATTACTCAGGTTTTAGACGTAATTATGGATCAAAAATACGCTACAGAAGAAGAAATTGAAGCAATTGATCAAAGAGTTAAGGATTTAGTTGAAGAATGCCAGAAATTTGCTGAAGAATCTCCATATCCTGAATTGCAACAATTATACGATGTAGTATACGCACAAGAAGACTATCCATTTACACCTCATAAACTATAATTAATTATGGCTATTAAAGTAACAATGCCTCGTTTGAGCGATACTATGACGGAAGGAACGGTAGCGACTTGGCTTAAAAAAGTAGGCGACAAAATTAGCGAAGGAGATATCCTTGCTGAAATTGAAACAGACAAAGCAACAATGGAGTTCGAATCTTTTAACGAAGGAACTCTTTTACATATTGGAATTCAGACTGGAGAAACTGCTCCGGTTGATTCATTATTAGCAATTATTGGAAAAGAAGGAGAGGATATTTCAGCACTTTTAGCTGGTGGAGATGCTCCTGCCGAAGCTCCAAAAGCAGAAAGTAAAGAAACTCCTGCTGCTGAAGCAAAAACAGAAACTGCTGCTCCTGCAAAAGCTGCAACTGAATTACCAAAAGGTGTTATAGTAGTAACTATGCCACGTTTGAGTGATACAATGACAGAAGGAACTGTAGCAACCTGGTTGAAAAAAGTAGGTGATACAGTTGCTGAAGGAGATATTTTAGCAGAAATTGAAACAGACAAAGCTACAATGGAGTTTGAGTCTTTCAATGCCGGAACATTATTATACATCGGTATTCAGGAAGGAAATACTGCGCCTGTTGATAGCTTATTAGCTATCATTGGACCAGCAGGAACTGACATTGCCGGAATTGCTGAAAATTATACTGCCGGAGGCGCTGCAACTGCAAGTGCTCCTGCAACAGAAGAAAAAGCTGCTGCTCCTACTGCTGAAAAAGCTACAGAAGCTGTTGCCGATAATTCAAACGGAGGAAGAATTTTAGCTTCTCCATTAGCGAAGAAAATTGCTTCAGATAAAGGAATCCAATTAACTCAGGTTAAAGGTTCTGGAGAAAACGGACGTATCGTAAAAAGCGATATCGAAAACTTTACTCCATCTACACAAGCAAAACCTGCTGCAAGTGCTGACGCTAAATCAGAAACTGCTGCACCATCTGCTCCGAAAGTATTTGTTCCTGCCGGAGAAGTTTACACAGAAGAGATCAAAAATTCTCAAATGCGTAAAATTATCGCAAAACGTTTAGCCGAATCTTTATTTACAGCACCTCACTACAACTTAGTGATCGAAGTAAGCATGGACGAAGCAATGGGCGCAAGAGCAACTATCAATACTGTTCCTGATACAAAAGTATCATTCAATGATATGGTGATTAAAGCTTGTGCTTTGGCATTGAAAAAACATCCAAAAATTAACTCTCAGTGGAAAGAAGATGCTATCATCATCAACCACCACGTTAATATTGGTGTTGCTGTAGCTGTTGAAGACGGATTAGTAGTTCCTGTATTGAAATTTACAGATGCTATGAGTTTATCTCAAATTGGTGCTTCAGTAAGAGATCTTGCAGGAAGAGCTAAAAACAAAAAATTAGGGCCACAAGAAATGGAAGGAAGTACTTTTACAGTATCTAACCTTGGAATGTTTGGTATTACTGAATTTAATTCAATTATCAACCAACCAAACTCTGCTATCCTTTCTGTAGGTGCAATTGTTGAGAAACCAGTAGTTAAAAACGGTCAGATTGTAGTTGGAAACACAATGATGTTATCATTAGCTTGTGACCACAGAACAATTGACGGTGCAACCGGAGCTCAATTTTTACAAACGTTAAAACAATACATCGAAAGCCCGGTTACAATGTTGGCATAATCGATTGTTTACATATTTAAATCCCGTTTTGAGTAATCAGAACGGGATTTTTTATTTAATTTAGTTTCTCAATTTCAATACTTCATAAATATGAAAAAAATATTCTTAGTAACCTTATTTTTAGCAGCTTTTGCGTGTCAGAAAAAAGATCAGACAGAAAAAACAACCACTGCTAAAGCTACTATTAAAGACGAACACACTTTTTCTAAAGCAGATCTTGCTGTTGTAAAACACTTAGATCTTGATATCAAAGTAGACTTTGATACACAAACAATCTCAGGAAAAGCTTCCTGGCAAATTGATAATATTAGCAAAGGAAACGAAATTATCTTTGATGAAAACACGCTAAATATTACCAAAGTAACTTTAGGCGACGAAGAAAAAGAAACTAAATTCGAACTCGGTGCAGCAGTTGAATTTCACGGAAAACCACTTCATATTACTATTGAACCAAACACTACAAAAGTTAACATCTATTATAGTACAACCAAAGATGCTGTTGCATTGCAATGGCTAAATCCGCAACAAACTGCAGATAAAAAGAAACCTTTTGTTTTCTCTCAGGGAGAAAGTATTTGGTCTCGTACCTGGATTCCGTGTCAGGATTCACCGGGAATACGCTTTACTTATAATGCAAAAGTTACGGTTCCTAAAGATTTATTGGCTGTAATGAGCGCCTCTGTAAATCCGCAACAAAAAAATGATACGGGAGTTTATACTTTCAAACAAGACAAAGCGATTCCATCTTACTTAATGGCAATTGCTGTTGGAGACATTGCTTTTCAATCAATTGACAACAGAACCGGAGTTTATGCTGAACCTTCTATATTAAAAAAAGCTGCATGGGAATTTGCTGAGCTAGGAAAAATGGTTGGCGCTGCAGAAAAACTTTACGGACCATATCGTTGGGGACGTTATGATGTTTTGGTTTTACCTCCAAGTTTTCCTTATGGCGGAATGGAAAATCCAAACTTAACTTTCCTGACTCCGGGCGTTATTGCCGGCGATCGCTCTTTGACGAGTTTATTGGCGCACGAATTAGGCCACAGCTGGAGCGGAAACTTAGTAACCAACGCAACCTGGGATGATATTTGGTTAAACGAAGGTTTCACTACTTATGTAGAACACAGAATTGGCGAAGAAATTTTCGGTAAAAAAGAAGCTGAAATGCAGGATGTCCTAACTCGTAAAGATTTAGATGATAATATAGCTGAATATGGAGCAACAAATCCAGATACAAGATTAAAAGTAAGCCTTACCAACAGAAACCCAGATGACGGAATTAGCCAGATTCCTTATGTAAAAGGCTATAACTTCCTGAAAGTAATCGAAGAGGCTGTTGGTCGTGAAAAATTCGATCCGTTTATTAAAAACTATTTTGATGCGCATGCTTTTCAATCTATAACAACAGAAGACTTCGTAAAATACCTAAAAGAGAATCTTATTAAAGATGACAAAGCCCTGGCTGATAAAATCAAATTAGACGACTGGATTTATAAACCAGGCGTTCCATCAAACATTACAACTCCTTCTTCTGAAGATTTTACTGCAATAGATAACATTCAGAAAAACTGGAGAACAACAGGCGTTAAAGGATTAAGCGAAAAGATAAAATCAACAACGGAAAAACAACATTTTATCGATTATTTACCTGCAGATATTACAGCCAAAGAAATGACAGCAATTGATAATGAGTTCAGTTTTACTAAAAACGGAAACTTCGTTATTAAACGTCAATGGTTTGTTCAGGCAATTCGTCATCAATACAAAACCGCTTATCCTGTTATTGAACAATTTATGATTGCAACGAGCAGAACAGGATCGTTAATGACACTTTATAAAGAATTGGTTAAAACTCCGGAAGGAAAAACCTGGGCAAAACAAATTTTTGAAAAAGCAAAATCTGGTTATCATGCCACAACTGTTCAGGCTGTTGAAGGTTTGTTGAAATAGTTTTCAGTCACAGCAAAAAGTGACAGTAAACAGTTTTAAATTTAAAAGTTTACATCCCCAATATCAAGATAATTGATAATTGGGGATTTTTTATATCCCATAGGGATTATATATTGGTAGAAAAAATCCAAGTATTACAATCATTGTCCCGTTAGGGACTACATATATTACATATTGTGCAGTCCCTAACGGGACAAATAATCAAAATGGATATTTTCTTTCTACCAATATATAATCCCTACGGGATATAACTATTCAATTTTATATATACAGGGAAATTATCCACCACATACAGTACATTCCCCTAAATATTAGCAATTAAAAACCTTAATTTTTATTCTTCGCTTCAATCCATTTTGCCATGTATTTGGTGCTTTTTAAAGTATGGTGCTGCAGCAAACTTCCCATAAAATTATGCAAACGATGATTTTCAAAATCATTCAATAATGAATTAATTGTTTTAATTAATTCATCTGAATATTTATTTTTTTGATAGCACTCGTTCACAATTGCGATTCCATTTTTTTGGGCTTGCTTCCACAAATTTTCATTTTGATATAGTGTAACTGCATGTTTTGCAAACTCCTGAATATCATCAGTAATAAAACCATTCCACGGCAAATTACCATGCATTGCTTCCGAACCAATTGTTGTGGTTGCACTTGGTGTTCCGCATTGCATTGCTTCTAACAATTTTCCTTTTAAACCTGCACCAAAACGAATTGGAGCCAAAACAATTCTGGCGTTTTTTACAATTTCGTTGGCATCTTCTGCCCTTCCCATAATAAAAAAACCGCTTTTAGGCTGATGCAATTGCAGTACTTTTTGTGATGGATATGCGCCATAAACTTCTAAAATAGCTTCGGGAAACTGTTTTTTAATTTCGCCCCAAATTGTTTCTTTTAAATACTGAACTGTATTCCAATTTGGTTCATGAAGAAAATTTCCGATGAAAACAAAATTCTTGCGTTCTTCAAAAGAAGGTAATTCCTGAAGATTTTCCTCAGACATTTTATCAACTAAAAAAGGTAAATAATGAAGCAGATTGGAATCAATTTTAAAAGTATCTTTTAGGAGATCCATTTCAAATTCTGAAATAATAAAAGATAAGTCACATCTTAAAATACTCGCAATTTCACGTTTTGCAACTTCCTCAGATAACAAATCATGAACTTCAAAAGTTCGATTTTCTTTAAAAGCTTTTTGTCTCGCTGTTCTCAAACAATGTAAATCTTCAGTATCCAGTAAACGAATTGCTTTTGGACAGTTTTCTGAAACCCGCCATCCAAATTGTTCTTCAATCATAAAACGATCAAATAAAACAACATCCGGATTTAATGCCATAATAAAATCATCAAAACTGGAATTATTCAATTCTATGGTTCTTTTTTCAACTCCAAAAGCTTTCAAATCAACCATAAAATCACTGTCTAATGCCGGGCTTGCAAATGTAATTTCAAATCCATTTGTTGCAAAAATAGAAATCAACTGCATCATTCTTCCACCCGCTGCAGACGAATTTGGCTCCGGCCAGACAAAACCAATAATTAAAAGTTTTTTTGTGTGATTCATTTGATTTGTTTCAAGTTACAAAATAATACTATTTTGCGCGGATTTGCACCATATTTCCTGACTTTCGGCGATAAAAAACACTAATTTTGCAGAACACTTTTTTCTATAAAATTATGTTAGGATTAAAATTAGCCACAGACCCTCGTTGGGTAAATATCGTCGAATCGAATATCGAAGAAATTTTAACGGATCATGCGTGGTGCGAGCAAAAAGCAGCTTCAAACGCCATTAGTTTAGTTACTTACAATTCTGAATTGGAAGAATTAGTAACCGAAATGCTTGTAATTGCAAGAGAAGAACTGGAACATTTGCAGATGGTTCACGACATAATTAAAAAAAGAGGCCTGACTTTGGGCCGCGAAAGAAAAGATCATTATGTAAATGAACTTTTTAAATTTATGAAGAAAGATGGAAGCCGTAAAGACGCGCTTTGCGATCGTTTATTGTTTTCGGCAATGATCGAAGCCAGGAGTTGTGAGCGCTTTAAAGTACTTTCTGAAAATATAAAAGACGAAGAATTAGCCAAATTTTATCGTGATTTGATGATTTCTGAAGCAGGACATTATACTACTTTTTTAGGCTTTGCCAGAAAATATACAGACAATATAGACATCGACAAACGCTGGAAAGAATGGATTGAATATGAAGGTTCGATCATAACCAATTACGGAAAAAGCGAAACCGTTCACGGATAAAAAAACTGTTATCCAATCCTAATTCAAATATAAATCATATCACAATTTTAAATGCCAACTAATAAATTTAAATCGGTCTTACTAAAAACAGGTAAATACCTGGCAATAACTTTTGCTGTTATTCTGGGGTTATTGTTTTTAACGCCTATTATTTTTGAAGATCAAATTAAGGATCAAATCAAAAAAACGGCGAATGAAAGGCTAAGCGCCGAATTGAATTACTCTGATGTTTCTGTATCTTTTTTTCGTCATTTTCCTTCTTTGACCTTAACATTAAATGATTTAAGTCTTAATGGTTCTGCACCTTATAAAGCTGAAAAATTTATTACCGCAAAAGAGGTTTCGTTTGGAATAAACGTTGCAAGTTTAGTTTTTGGCCGATCTGTAAAAATCGACCAGATTTATTTGTCTGACTCGTTTATAAATGTAAAAGTCAATAAAAATGGTGAAGCCAATTACAACATTTACAAATCTACGGCGCAGACAACCACACAAAAAGACAGCTCAGATACAGCTTTAAAATTGGAGCGAATTGAAATCATCAATAGTAAAATTATTTATGATGATCAATCTACAAAAGTACATTTTGATGCTCTTGGTTTTAATTATTTAGGAAAAGGGGATTTAAATAAATCTGTTTTCGATTTATACTCAAAAGCAAAAGTCGAAAAACTAAATATTGTTTATGAGGATGAGCCTTACTTAATGAACAAAAAAATTGATGCTGATTTGATTACGAAAGTAAACATCAATTCGTTATCATTCTTTTTCCAACAAAACAATTTAAAAATAAATCAGCTGGTAGTCGATTTTAAAGGAAATTTCAATTTTCTGAAAGACGGCTATAATATGGACTTGGCAATAAAATCAGAAAATAGCGATTTATACGATGTTTTCACTGCTTTTCCACCAAAATACATCACCTGGCTTTCTAAAACAGAACTAAAAGGTAATACTAATTTACTTTTAACAGTAAAAGGAGACTATATTGCTTCGCAAAAAAAAGCTCCGGACCTTAATTTAGATGTAAAAATTGACAACGGATTTGTGAATTATAACAAAAGTGCTTTTCCGGTTTCTGATCTTAATTTAGAGGTGAAAACAAAAGTTCCTTCATTAGATCCTGAACTTTTAATTGTTGATGCCAAAAATATATCACTGAAGATCAATAACGATTATTTAAAATCAAAGTTATATATGGAAGGCTTAAGCACTCCAAATATTGACGCCGATTTTAAAGCCAAAATAGATCTTGCCAAATTAAATAAAGCTCTTGGAATTCCTGATTTGGAATTAAAAGGAACTTTGGCCGGAGATGTAAAAGCGAAGGGGAAATTCGATCAAAAAAACAAACTTTTTCCTGTTACAAAAGGAAATATTGATTTAGAGAACGGCTATATTAAAACAAAATATTATCCAAATGCGATTACCAACATTGTTGTAAAATCTAACATCAGCAATCAAAAAGGAACTTTTCAGGATTTGAAAGTGAATTTAAAACCAGCTCAGTTTACTTTTGAAGGAAAACCTGTTTTTGTATCTGCTGCTTTAAGCGATTTTGATGATTTAAATTACGACATCAAAGCAAATGGTGAACTTGATGTAAATAAAATATACAAAGTGTTTTCTCAAAAAGGTTTGGATTTAGATGGTTTTATAAAAGCTGATTTGGTTTTAAAAGGCAAACAAAGCGACGCTGAAAAAGGAAATTACAGCAAACTTTACAACAAAGGAACGCTTGAACTTAGAAACATTGGAGTTGCATCAGAATATCTGCCTAAAAAATTCATCATTAAGGAAGGTATTTTCAAAATCAATCAGGATAAAATGTCTTTCAATAACTTTTTGGCTGCTTATGGGCAATCAGATTTTAAGATGAACGGATATTTGCAGAACGTTTTTAATTATATAACAACAAATACAGGAGTTTTAAAAGGCTCTTTTACGGTTTCGGCGAGATATATTAATGTTGATGAATTTATGTCTGAAACAGATACAAATGCAGCTTCTCAAACGGAAACCAAACAAACTGGAGTTATTATTATTCCAACCAATTTAAATTTGCAATTAATGGCGCATGCCCAAAAAGTTTATTTTGACAAATTAAATCTTCAAAATGCCAGCGGAAATTTAAAGATGAACCAAGGCAAACTGAGCATGCAAAATACAGGCTTCAATTTAATTGGCTGTAATGTTGCTATGAATGGCAATTATCAGGCTGTGACGCCTCAAAAAGCAAATTTTGACTACAGCATTAAAGCTTCTGATTTTGATATTAAAAGGGCTTACAATGAAGTTGAAGTTTTTAGAAAAATGGCTAGTGCAGCCGAAAAAGCACAAGGAATTGTATCGCTTGATTATCAGTTAAAAGGGAGATTAAACGAAAACATGAAACCGGTTTATCCATCGCTTGTTGGCGGAGGAACACTTTCTGTAAAAAACGTAAAAGTAAGAGGTTTGAAAATGTTTAATGCCGTAAGCAAACAAACCAATTCTGAATCCATGAAAAACCCTGATCTTTCAAAAGTTGAAATAAAAAGTAAGATCAAGAATAATATCATAACGGTTGAACGCTTTAAATTTAAGTTTGCAGGCTTCAGGCCAAGAATTGAAGGAACTACAAGTTTAGACGGAAAATTAAATCTAAAAATGCGTTTGGGATTGCCTCCGTTAGGTATTTTCGGAATTCCGTTAACCGTGACAGGAACTCAGGATAGTCCTAAAGTAAAAGTTGGCCGTAAAACTGAGGATTTGGAAGAAACGAAGGATACGGAATAGAATAAATTAAATCCCAATTTAAAAATCCCAAATTCCAATTCCCGACAATCTTATCATTTCGACCGAAGGGAGAAATAACACAAAGTGAAGACACTCTCTGGATGCGATTTCTCCCTTCGCTCGAAATTACAAAACAATTATAACTTAAGCCACGTACAACACGCCCGAAACATATAAAATACCTTTGGCCAGCAACCACAATAATACCGCCATTCCAAGAAATCCCCAAGTAGCCGTTTTGCTTCTTTTCCAACTGACAAAAAATGTTGGAATCTCCCAATATTTTATAATAACATAAATACTTGTTCCTATTAACGACGCCCAAATCATTTCTCCGGAATGAATATAAAAACTATACAATAAAACAGCCGAAAGAAAAAGGATGGTAATAAATTGCAAATAATAGTAATTTTTATAATTGTATTTAAAATTATCCTTAAGTGACAATAATAAAAAGGAAATAACCAGCAAACTAGTCAACGCAATTATGACATAGGAAAAAAGCGGATTCTGCTGTGCTATAAAAAATCCATCTATAAGCAAAGCTAAAACCATGCAGGCAGCAAGTGAATAAATACTTCTCTCGATCGAAGTATCTTTAAAAGGTATTAGAATTGGCGATATATATTTCTCTAAAACACGCCAAAAAGGTAAAGCACAAATAGCCGCCATACCAGACACAACAATCTCATAATTATATAATGTATCACCCGGAACTTTATATAAGACATACAAAAGAGCGACAGTCACAATAATTGCAGGAAGACAAATTGTTTTTACCGTTTCCCATTTATTGTTTCCCCAGAAATTGTCTTTTATTTGAAAAACATACTTCTGAACCAGATATTTTCTTGTAAAAATGGCAGTTGACTGACTCCACAATAAAAACAGACCTGTATGAATTACTACTGTTCTCAGTGTCATTTCTTCTAAATAGCATCCTCCAATAATGCATGCAACGCCTATCAGTAACAACTCATACGTAAGCAAAATGGCCGAAAACAAAAGCCTGAATAACGGTGCAAATTGTTTTATAAGAACACCTATTAGCAAATTCCAATAATTACGTAATAAAGCAATTATGGCACAAATTGCAATAAAAGCGGCCAAATACAACATCCAATTCGTGAGTGATTGCGTTTGCATCCAAATTTGAACTGCAGAATCTTTTACCGGAATATAAACTACATGAGAGTTGACGTAAATTTCATTTGCTAATTGATTTCTTACCGAATCATTGAGTGCAGAAAACTGATTTTTATGTTTTAGCCAATATGTATTGGCGTCAGAACCGCCTTTTTGTAAAACTGCGAATTCGTATAAAATCTTTTTTTGAATATCGTTTAATGACGCTATTTGTTCAGTAGGATGAATTTCTTTTGCAAACAGACTTGTGCAGAAAAGAAATAAAAGAAAAACTATTTTTTTCAAAATTTGAGTGGTTTAGTCCAGTCAAAAATACAAATAATACAGTGGAAAAAATCCAAAATTAATCCCGAAGCTTCGGGACCAAATTCCAATAATAAAAAAGCCTTCTTTTGTATCAATTTCGACTAAACAAAAATCACATAACGCTGATTATATGATGCTTTCAATAATAAAACAATAAAATTTACCGTTTTATTTATATTATGTATACGCCGATAGCCAATTTCAATTTACAGAAAAAGAAAAAACCCGCTCTTTTCAGAACGGGTTTTTTTAATAAGTAATTTTATGATTATGCTTCGAATGGAAGGATAGATACATAAGATTTGTTATCTTTTTTCTTTTGGAACTTAACAACTCCAGCTACTCTTGCGTGTAGTGTGTGATCTTTACTGATGTAAACGTTTTCACCTGGATTATGTTTTGAACCTCTTTGTCTAACGATGATGTTCCCAGCAATAGCAGCTTGACCACCAAAAATCTTAACGCCTAAACGTTTTGATTCTGATTCTCTACCATTCTTCGAACTACCGACACCTTTCTTGTGAGCCATGACGTATGAGTTTAAATATTGTTATTATTCTTTAGTAGCTTCTTTTTTTGCTTTTGGAGCTGCTGCTTTTTTTGCTTTTGGAGCTGCTTCAACTTCAGTAGCCGGAGCTTCTTCTGCTACAACTGCTTTTTTAGCTGCTGCTTTTTTAGTTCCACCTGCTGCAGTAATACCTTCAATTACAATTTGAGTAAGATATTGTCTGTGACCATTTCTCTTTTTGTACCCTTTTCTTCTTTTCTTTTTGAAAACGATAACTTTATCTCCTTTTAAGTGTTGTAACACTTTAGCTTCTACTGAAGCACCTTCTATAGCTGGGGCGCCTAAAGTTACGTTTCCATTATCGTCTAATAAAAGAACTTTGTCAAAAGAAACTTTTGAACCTTCTTCATTAGCCAAACGGTGAACATAAACCTTTAAGTCTTTGCTTACTTTGAATTGTTGCCCTGCTATCTCTACGATTGCATACATACCAAATTGATTTATTGATTTTTAAGGTTGCAAATATACAATTAATAATTTACTGTGCAATCTCTTATTTCAAAAATATTTTCCTCGCATTAAAGTCTGTTTTTCAAGGTGTTTTATGGCTTTAAAAAACATATCCCGATGTAAAGGACTGTTAAAGTAGCATCAAAATATTGGCTAATATTAAAATCATCATTAAAAAAACTTATTTTTGATGTAACTATAATTACCTCTTGACTACCTACTATAATATTAGGTAATAAAAATTATTAATCTTTATGAAAAATTCGATAATGATGTTAAGTGCTGCATTAATGCTTGGCGGAGTAGCTCATGCTCAAAAAGTAGCTTTTGAAGAATATAATTTAGACAACGGCATGCATGTTATTTTGCACAACGATCCTTCGGCGCCAGTTGTTGTAACTTCTGTGATGTATCATGTGGGATCTAAAGATGAACGTCCTGATCGTACAGGTTTTGCTCACTTTTTTGAGCATTTGTTATTTGAAGGAACCCAAAATATAAAACGCGGCGAATGGATGAAAATTGTTACCGCAAATGGCGGAGTAAACAATGCCAATACATCTGATGACAGAACTTATTATTATGAAGTTTTCCCGTCAAATAGTTTAGAACTTGGTTTATGGATGGAATCTGAAAGATTGATGCACCCAATTATCAACAAAATTGGAGTTGATACGCAAAATGAAGTCGTAAAAGAAGAAAAGAGAATGCGTTACGACAATCAGCCTTATGGAAATATTTTACCTGAAGTTAAAAAAAACATGTTCAAAAACCATCCGTATCGCTGGACAACAATTGGCTCTATGAAAGATCTGGATGCTGCAACTCTTGAAGAATTTCAGGCTTTTAATAAAAAATTCTACACCCCAAATAATGCCGTTTTAGTTGTTGCAGGCGATTTTGACAAAACAAAAACCAAAGAATGGATTCAGAAATATTTTGGTCCAATTCCAAAAGGGGAAGTTGTAAAAAAACAAACTTTTACAGAAGAACCAATTAATCAAACAATAAAAGCAACTTACGAAGATCCTAATATTCAGATTCCGATGGTCGTTGCTTCGTACAGAACACCATCAATGAAAACAAGAGATGCCCGGGTTTTAGACTTAATCTCTTCTTATTTAAGCGATGGAAAAAGCTCAAAATTGTACAAAAAAATAGTTGATGATAAAAAAATGGCGCTTCAAATTGGTGCTGTCGGCTTTAGTCAGGAAGATTACGGAATGTACATTCTATACGGTTTGCCAATGCAACCCAATACAACTGCAGACATTTTAAAAGAAATGGATGAGGAAATTGTTAAAATACAAACCGATTTGATTTCTGAAAAAGACTATCAAAAATTACAAAATAAATTTGATAATAATTTTGTCAACGCAAACGCAAGTGTCGAAGGAATTGCAGAAAATTTAGCTTCTTATTATTTACTTTATGGAGATGTAAATCTTATAAATACCGAAATCGACCTCTACCACTCTATAACAAGAGAAGAAATTAGAGATGTCGCTAAAAAGTATTTAAACCCTAATCAGCGTTTAATTTTAGATTATGTTCCTTCAAAAAAAGTTGAAAACTAAGAGTCTCAAATCATGAAAAAAATACATACAATTTTAATCCTTTTATTCCTAACGGGAATTATGCAAGCACAAGATCGCCCACAACCTAAACCAGGTAACGCACCAGTAGTCAACATCAAAAAACCACAAACTTTTGTTTTGGCAAACGGTATGAAAGTTTTGGTGGTTGAAAATCATAAATTACCAAGAGTAAGTTTTAATCTTACGCTTGACAACGCTCCTTTTACAGAAGGAAACAAAAAAGGCGTTGACGAATTAACCAGCAGTTTAATTGGAAACGGCTCTAAAAAAACAAAAAAAGAAGCTTTTAATGAAGAAATTGATTTTTATGGCGCAAGCATCAATTTTACTTCATCTGGCGCTTATGCAAGTTCGCTTTCTAAATATTCCGGAAGAGTTCTGGAGCTTTTAGCCGAAGGCGCTTTACAGCCAAATTTTACTCAGGAAGAATTTGATAAGGAAAAAGCAAAATTATTAGAAGGGCTTAAAGCCGATGAAAAAAGCGTTCCGGCAATTGCCAATCGCGTTGTAGATGTTTTGGCTTTTGGAAAAAATCATCCTGCGGGAGAATTTATTTCTGAAGAAACGTTGAAAAATGTAACACTTGCAGATGTTCAGGCAAATTATGCTACTTATTTTGTTCCTGAAAATGCTTATTTGGTTGTAATTGGAGATATTAAATTTAAAGAAACAAAAGCAGCCGTAGAAAAGCTTTTTGGCGAATGGAAAAAACAAAGCGCTCCAAAAAACACTTACTCAGATCCGCAAAATGTATCAAAACTTCAAATTGATTTTGTTGATGTTCCAAATGCAGTTCAATCTGAAATTTCATTGGTAAATACAGTGAATTTAAAAATGAGTGATCCTGATTTTTTCCCTGCTGTAATTGCAAATCAAATTTTGGGCGGTGATTTCAACAGCTATTTAAACATGAATCTGCGCGAACAACATGCCTGGACATACGGTGCTAACTCAAACATTGGAAGCGGAAAATATGTTACAAAATTCAAAGCAACATCTGCAGTTCGAAATGCGGTTACCGATAGTGCCGTTACCGAATTTGTAAAAGAAATTAAAAGAATCAGAACAGAAAAAGTTTCTGATGATGTGTTGAAAAACGTAAAAGCAGGTTATATCGGAAGATTTGTAATGCAGGTTGAAAAACCTCAGGCCGTGGCTCGTTACGCTTTAAATATCGAAACAGAAAAGCTTCCGGCTGATTTCTATGAAAAATACATTCAGACGATTAACAATGTTACTCCAGATGATATTTATCGTGTTGCCAACAAATATTTCCCTCTTGATAATATGCGAATTGTTATCGTAGGAAAAGGATCTGAAGTACTAAGCGGTTTAGAAAAACTTCAAATTCCTATTTATTATTTTGACAAATACGGAAACCCTGTTGAAAAACCGGTAAGCAAAAAAGAAGCTCCGGCTGAAATCACCGCAAAAACTGTGTTTGAGAATTACATCAAAGCGATTGGTGGCGAAAAAGCGGTTTCTGCAGCAAAAACACTTTCCATGAAAGGTTCGACGACAATTCCGCAAGCACCGACTCCTTTAACTTTTACTTCAAAATTAGATTCAAAAGGAAAAATGATGGTTTCACTTTCTATGGGAACTATGGCTTTGATGAAGCAAGTTGTAAACGACAAAGGTGCTTATATAGAACAACAAGGACAACGTAAAAATCTTGAAGGCGCAGATTTAGCCGAAATGAAAGCAAACGCAGCTCCTTTTGAGGAATTGCTATTAAGCAAAAAAACCGGTTTAAAAGTTGAAGGAATAGAACCAATAAACGGCAACGACGCTTATTCTATAAAAGATGGAAAAACTATTTATTATTATGATGTAAAATCAGGATTAAAAGTAGCCGAAACCAAAATAAAAGAGCAAAGCGGACAATCTACAACACAAACAACTTATTTTAATGATTATAAAGAAGTAAAAGGCGTAAAAGTTCCTTTTAATCTAATACAAAATGCAGGTTTTGAATTAGACATTAAAATGTCTGAGATTAAGATAAATGAAGGAGTTTCTGAAGCAGATTTTCTTTAGGAAGGTTCTGAGGTGCTAAGGCGCTGTCCCGAAGCTTCGGGACTAAGATTTTTAGAAGCTTTGTCAAAGTTTAAAACTTTGACAAAGCTTCTTTTATTTCTTAGCCGACAAATAAACTCCGATCAAAATAATAAAAGCACCAAAAAACTGAACTGGCGTTAGCATTTCATTATCTAATAATCCCCAGAAAAAAGCAACTATCGGAATTAAATACGTTACTGATGTTGCAAAGACAGGCGATGACATTTGAATTAATTTAAAGAATAAAACATTTGCAATTCCGGTACCTAAAACACCCAAAATCATTACAAATAAAATAGAATGCTTTGTTGCTTCAAGATTTATTCTTTGTGTAAAATCGGTTGTACTTAAAATAATTAATGCAGGAATAAGCAAGACCGTAAAATTTCCGGTTGTGATGCTTAATGAATTCAAATCCGGCAAATACTTCTTGATTAGATTTACATTTATGGCGTAACAAATCGTTGCAATTACGACCAAAAGAACATAATAATAATTTTGTCCCGGATGCGCAGAAGCACCGCTTAAAACCAGCAACAGACATCCAATTAAACCAACGAAAACTCCTAAAACCTGACGTTTTTGAAATTGTATTCCGAAAGCAATTATTCCTAGAACCAATGTATTTAAAGGTGTAAGCGAATTTAAAATAGCTACAATCGAGCTATCGACCTGAGTTTCGGCAATGGCAAAAAAGAAAGCAGGAATAAATGTCCCAAAAACTGATGTTAGCGCCACAAATTTCCATTGACGGCGGGAAATTTTCTTTAAACTTGAAAATCCTACAATAAGCAAAAACAAAGCGGCAAAAATAATTCGGAGTGAACCTACCTGAATTGCTGTTAAACCAACTAATCCTCTTTTAATTAAAATAAAAGAACTTCCCCAAATTAGCGAAAGCAAGAATAAATAAAACCACTTTAATTGTTTTGCATCCATAAATAGTATTTTACTGCAAATTTGTAATTATTTTATGAACTGACCTTCGCTTTTTTATTAATTTTGCAAACAACGTTATTAGCTAATTTAAAACATCGATATAATGAAATTTACAAAAATCATAACGGCACTAGCAATTTCAGGTTTAGTACTTGTAAGCTGCAAAAAAGAAGAAGACAAAAGCTTAGCGGTAATAAATGCTGACAAAACAGTTACTAAAGAACACAAAGCAATTGCCGCGGAAAATGTACAAACAGCAAGTTTTACAATCGAAGGAATGACTTGTGCGGTAGGTTGTGCAAAAACTATCGAAAAAGAACTATCAAATCTTGAAGGTGTAGAAAAAGCTGCCGTTGATTTTGATAAAAAAACGGCAACAGTTACTTTCGACAAAACAATTCAAAACCCTGAAAATTTAACTAAAGTAGTTCAGGAAACAGGGGATGGAAAAACATATAAAACTTCAAATATCAAATCTTAATAAAAGATTTATAGAGTACTGAAAAACAAAAGAAATAATACATTTCAAACAGTAGTAAACTCAGGATTACTACTGTTTTTTTTTTAAAATTATTTAAATCGATTTCACTCACAGCAATAATAAATTAATATAAAAAATAATGAACCTTAAATTTAGCCATATAGACATTTTAGTTAAAGACCTTCAGGTAGCCTGTGATTATTACAGACAAATCCTTGGAGCCGAAATCTCAAAGAAATTCACTTGGGAAAGAGGAGAACTTCATGTCGAATATGCTGTTGTAAAAATGGGTCAGGAACGATTTATGCTGGTGAAGCCTTTTTCGGGAAATTTAAAAAACCTATTAGATACTAAAGGTGAAGGAACTATTTATCGTCATTGTTATTCTACTCCGGACATTGAAAAAGTTTTTGATGAATTGGTCTCTAAGGGAGTTCAGCCGGAAGATGAAAATGGAAATCCTTTGTCATTAGAAAGCCTTAATTCTCCCAGCGGAATTCGAATTATTTGGCTTCCAAAACGTTTTGGAGAATTCTCAATCGAAATACTCGAAGAAGCAGGACTTCAGGATTTTATGAATGATGCATTTTCGGCTTCTTAGTTCAATGCAATTTTTAATTACATCACTTTAAAACATAAAAAAAGCATTCAGTTGAATGCTTTTTTTATTATTTCCATTTTAATGTTTCCATCAACTGTCGCATATCATTTTTGATATAACTGGCTGCCGGCATAATTGAATCGAAGTTTGGTTTTGCATAAAAATAAACCGATCCGGTTATAAAATGTTTTGTACTGTCTGTAACGTAAAATTGAGAGTTTGTAGCAGCGTTTCCATCAACTTGATAAAACATTCCGTAAACCTTTTTTTCAGGGTTTAAATATGGCTGTTCTAATATATCATCCGCTTTTATTACATGCTCGTAAGTTAGTTTCTGAGCATCTTTAAGCAATTTTTCGATATCGCCGTTTACTGGTTTATAAGTTAAATAAATGGTAGCTTTCATTTTGGGATACGTAATTGCAAAACCACAATTTTTTTCGCCTTTTATAATCGCAGCTTCATTCATTTGAAAAGAAAATGGACAATTACCTTCAAAATTAGCATATGTAGCTTCCGGATAATCCAAACGTAAAAAACTTGCCGGTTTTGGCATCACATCATCTTTACAGCTTACAAGTGTTAGTGTTAGTAAAATTGTCGCTACTGAAATTATTCTTTTAAGCATTTTATTCTATTGTTACTTTTATTTGTTTTACACGTTTTTTATCAACTGTTTCTATCGTAAAAATACAGTTCTCAAACGCTATTTTTTGATCTTTTTTAGGGAAATTCCCCAGAATCTCAAGGATAAAACCGGCTAACGTTTCGGCTTCCCCTTTATGTGATTCAAAAATATCTTCATTTACATCTACAATTCTGTAGAAATCCTTCATATTGATTTTACCTTCAAAAAGAAAATTCTTTTCATCTATTTGAGAATAATTCAGGTTTTCATCATCAAACTCGTCACTTATATCGCCTACAATTTCTTCTATAACGTCTTCTAAAGAAACCAATCCGGATGTTCCGCCATATTCATCAACCACAATGGCCAAATGGCTTTTAAGACTTTGGAAATCCTTTAATAAATTGTCGAGTTTTTTATTCTCGGGAACAAAAAAAGGCTCTCTTAATAAAGATGTCCATTCAAACTCTTTTTTATCAATATGAGGCAATAAATCCTTAACAAACAAAACGCCTTCTATTTGATCGATATTGTCTTTATAAACAGGAATTCGCGAAAATCCTTTGTCGATTATTTTGGGATAAATTGAAGCAAATGATTCTGATATCTCTAATGCAAAAATATCAATCCTTGGGCTCATTACCTGTTTTGTATCCGTGTTTCCAAAAGAAACAATTCCTTCGAGTATTTTTTGCTCTTCGCTTGATGTCCCTTCAGAATCTGTAAGCTCTAAAGCCTGTGAAAGCTGATTGATCGAAAAATTATTCTTCTGTTTCCCTAATTTATTCTGCAAATATAAGGTAACCTGACGCATAGGCAAACTTATTGGCGAGAGTAATTTATCTAAAAAAGAAATTGGGTATACTGCCCATTTCGCAAATTTTATATTGTTTCGACTGGCATAAACTTTAGGTAAAACTTCACCGAATAGTAAAATCAAAGTTGTTACCAAAGTAACTTCTAAAACAAACTTAAATACTGGTGAAATAACATTTGAAAAAATATTTTGTCCAATAAAAGAGAATAAGATAACAACTCCAATATTGAAAAAATTATTGGCTACCAATAAAGTAGCTAAAAGTTTTTTGGGTTTATCTAAAAGACTGGAAATAATTTTTCCTTTTGAAGTATCTTCTTGTAAAGTATCTTCGATGTCTTTTTGAGATAAAGAAAAAAGTGCTACTTCGGCACCTGATACAATTGCTGATAAGAACAGCAAAATAAATATTCCGACAAAACCAATAATTAAATTGATGTCTAAGTTAGTAGAGAAAAATAAACTGGGCTCCGGGTCCAAATCAAAAAAGATTAGTTAAACAATCAAAAAGGCAAATCATTTATAGGCAAGCCTTCGTTACTCGCTTCAAAGTTAGCATTTTTTGCGGATTCTGACTCGTGATTTTGTTTATGATTTGCTACTTCTTTTTTGGTAGTCAAGAAAGTAAACTCCGTAACCTGAATTTCGGTTGTATATTTTGTAGTTCCGTCTTCGGCTTGCCATTGACGCGATTTTATGCGCCCCTCGATATAAATTTTATCTCCTTTAGAGAGATATTTTTCACAAATTTCAGCCGCTTTATTGCGTACTACTAAATTATGCCACTCTGTAGAGGTTATCTTTTCATTGGTCGTTTTATTAATATAAACTTCATTTGTTGCCAACTGAAAACGTCCAATACAATTTCCTCCATCAAAATAATGCATCTTTACATCATCGCCTAAGTGGCCGATGAGCATCACTTTATTTAATGTTCCGTTCATAGTTTTTGTGGTATTTATCTCAAAGATACATTTTTTTAGCAATTTATTTCTTGCTTTTTTATAAAATTATAAATCACAATAGGAAAAGGAAATGTTTCCAAACTAACTGAGTCTACTCCATTTTCAATTATTTCATTGATTTTAATTTTCCAAAACTGAATATGCAAATGCTGATGCGAAAGTTTATGAATAACCGTTGCATGGCTACAGTCTTCTATACCTAATATAGTATAGTTTGAAAATATATCATTTTGAACAGTTTTTGAAACAAAATCAAAATCAACAATTTCCTGTGCTTCTAAAAGAGGAAACTCATATAGATTGTGCCAAATTCCTTTTGCGGTTCTTTTTTGGATTAAAGTATTACCCAAAACATCTTCTAAAATTAAATAATTAAAAAATCGATTGGTTACTTTTACCTTTTTAGTCTTTACAGGCAAAACATCTACTTTCTTTTTTTGCAATGCCGCGCAGCTATTTGAAAAAACACAAACAGAACAGTTCGGACTTTTAGGCACACATTGCAAAGCACCAAATTCCATTATGGCCTGATTGAAAATTGCAGGATCGTCCTTTGGCATTAATTGACGTGCCAGTTCTGTAAATTCTTTTTTAGTTGCCGGTAATGTAATATCAGATTCAATATCAAAATAACGGGAAAGCACTCTAAATACGTTTCCGTCTACTACAGGAACAGGTTCATTATAAGAAAAAGAAGCAATTGCAGCGGCTGTATATTCACCAACACCTTTTAATTTTAACAATTCAGTATAAGAAGGAGGGAAAATTCCATTTAACTCATTTGCTACATATTGAGCCGTTTTATGCAAATTTCGGGCGCGAGAATAATACCCTAAACCCTGCCAAAGTTTCAAAACTTGCTCTTCATCGGCATTTGCGAGATCAAATACCGTAGGAAATTCCTCTGAAAAAGAAAAAAAATAGGGCGTTCCCTGCGCAACTCTAGTCTGTTGCAACATTATTTCTGATAGCCAAATTAGGTACGGATTGGTCGTTTTTCGCCAAGGCAAATCACGTTTGTTTTGTAAATACCATTTTATCAATATGTTAGAAAAATCCATCGTAAAATACTTAGAATACAAAAGTAAATGTTTATGTAATTAAAATTTAACGAATTAGCTTGATTAATTATTTTTTTAATTCCTATATTTGCAAACTCAAAAAAATAGTACATCATTTATAAATAAAATAGGAAAGAAAATGACGAAAGCAGATATCGTAGCGAAAATTTCAGAGAAACTAGGTCTTGAAAAAGGAGATGTTCAAGCAACAGTAGAAACTTTTATGGAAGAAGTTAAAATTTCATTAGAAACTGGTGACAATGTTTACCTAAGAGGTTTCGGAAGTTTTATCGTAAAAACAAGAGCTGAAAAGACTGGAAGAAACATCTCTAAAAACACCACTATCAAAATTCCAGCGCACAACATTCCTGCGTTCAAACCTGCAAAAGTTTTTGTAGAAGGAGTAAAAACAAACAACGAAGCAAAATAATACTATTAATTAATTATAAAATCGACACGATATGCCAAGTGGTAAAAAAAGAAAGAGACATAAGGTAGCTACTCACAAAAGAAAGAAAAGAGCGAGAGCTAACCGTCACAAAAAGAAAAAGTAGTTTTAAACTACTTTTTTCTTTTTAACGTTCATTGAAATTGAAAAAAGATGAAAGAGTAAAGAAATAGAAAATAGACGTAAAAATCTATTCTCTTTGTTCTATTCTCTACTAATCTTCTTTTCCCCGGGTTCAATACCTGTTAAAAATATTGTTTAATCCATCTGTAGATAAGATTTTAGATTTTAGATTTCAGATTTTAGGCTTTACTAAGTCTTTATTCTTTACTCTTTACTCTATTTTCTGAAAAAACAGATAAAAATTTACAGTGTGAATAAAGAATTAATCATTAGATCTAGTTCTGAAGCCGTAGATTTTGCCTTATTAAAAGATGGAAAACTAATTGAATTACATAAAGAAGAAGAGAAAAGCAATTTTCAGGTTGGTGATATTTTTATTGCCAAAATAAGAAAACCAGTTGCCGGACTTAATGCTGCTTTTGTAAATGTAGGCTTCGAAAAAGATGCCTTTTTACATTATCACGATTTAGGACCTAACTTAGCTTCTCAATTGAAATTCATAAAACTTGTAAGCGCAGGTAAATTAAAAGATTTCTCCCTAAAAACCTTTCAGTTTGAAAAAGAGATTGACAAAGATGGCATCATTACTGATATTTTAAGTGCCAATCAATCTGTTTTAGTTCAAGTTGTAAAAGAACCTATATCTACCAAAGGTCCAAGAATAAGCGCTGAGCTTTCATTGGCAGGAAGATTTATTGTTCTCGTTCCGTTTTCTGACCGAGTTTCTATTTCACAAAAAATAGAAGACAAAAAAGAAAAGGATCGTCTAAAAAAACTTGTTCTATCTATCAAACCAAAAGGATTTGGTGTTATTGTTCGTACAGTAGCCGAAGGCAAAAACGTAGCCGAATTAGAAAAAGATTTGCAGAACCTGCTTGCCAGATGGACTGCAATGTGTAAAAAATTACCAACTGCTCATCATCCATCAAAAGTATTAGGAGAGCTTAACAGAGCTTCTTCAATATTAAGAGATGTTTTTAACGATACCTTTAGTGGTATCCAAATAGATGACGAAGAGTTGTACCATCAAACGAAGGAATATCTGCAAGAGATAGCCCCTTCAAAACAATCGATTGTTAAGTTTTATCAATCAAACGACACTCCAATTTTTGAGAAATACAATATAGAGAGACAAATCAAAACTTCATTTGGAAGAACGGTTTCAATGAGCAAAGGCGCTTATCTTATTATTGAACATACTGAAGCTCTTCACGTTATAGACGTAAATAGTGGAAATCGTTCGAATAAGGCGACTAATCAGGAAGATACCGCCATGGAAGTAAATATGATCGCTGCCGCTGAAATTGCCAGACAACTTCGTTTGCGTGATATGGGTGGAATAATCGTAGTTGATTTTATCGATATGTCTAATCCTGAAAACAGGAAGGTTTTGTTCGACTTCTTGCGAGAAGAAATGAGCGACGATAAAGCAAAGCATAAAATCTTACCGCCTAGTAAATTTGGTTTAGTTCAAATTACCAGACAACGAGTAAGACCCGAAGTTAATATTAAAACTAGAGAAGAAGATCCAAACAATGAACATGGCGAAATTGAAGCGCCAATTTTAATCATTGATAAAATCACCTCTGATTTAGAAAGAATTTTAAAAACCCACAAGGGTGTTGTACTTAATGTACATCCGTTTGTGGCTGCATACCTCAGTAAAGGTTTTCCATCATTACGTTCAAAATGGTTTTTTGAACATAAGAAATGGGTGAAAATCATACCTCGTGACGCTTACACGTACTTAGAATATCATTTCTACGACAAAAAAGGAAATGTTATCAAAGAATAAAACAAGAAACCGCCTCTCGAAAGATTGGCGGTTTTTTTGTGCCCTTTTTTATTTTATTAGCCACGAATTCACGAATTATTATAAGTTTTAATTCGTGAATTCGCGGCTGTTTTTTTAGGAGCAATTTCCAGCTATTCGTTACAATCTTTTATTTTTTAAAGAAAAAAATAAAAGGATTTCCACTTCTATCTGGGCTAGGCACTCGTTTTCATAAGAAGATTATTTACTTATATTTTTTATTTGAGTAAAGAAAAATGAACTACATGCAGATATAAAGCAAACTATTAAAACCGAACTAATAACAAATTTTGTTTCACCATCACCCAATATTGTGAAATTTATAAAATCAAAATATTCAAAAGCAGACACAAAAACGCTCAATAAATAAACTAAAAAAACAAATAAACTACTTTGACGAAAGTTTGAAGATGATGCGTAATTATTAAAAAGATGTAACATTGAACCAATTGGTAAAAGAAGCGTATAAAAGAAAAGCCATAAAATAGTAAATTCTCCATTTTTAAAAAAGAATCCAAAGCCATAATGATAATTAAAAAATACTGATCCTAAAATAATTATCAGATACAGACACGTTTGTTTCATATATTATATTTTAGTTTTTTATTCTCTCACAATTTCAACTTTTCTCCTTATTTCATTTCCAAATTCATCAACTACAGTAACATAATGAAATCCTGCTGTCATCAAAATTGGTTTTTCATGAAAAACTTTTGTTTCGCCTTTGTAAACATTATCAACGTACCAAAACAATTTATTTTCTCTTTGCGAATAAGCTACTTTAAAAATTACCGGCTGTATTTCACTATTAAAATCTTTCGTTAGATAAATTTTACTGTTTACTTTCGGATAAATAAAATCCATTGAGGTGGTTTGCGCTCCCATACAATCTTCCTTAAAAGGAGGCAATGGCAGGTATTCGATATGTTTACCTTTGTAATACCAAGCCATAACCGGAGGCAAAACAAACCAATTTTTAACTACGATATTCTCTACATTTTCACAACTGCTATTAACCTGAAATTGTTCTGTTTGATCTAAATGCACAACTTTATGATACGGACAAATTGCTGTCGTTTTTCCTTTTTTAGTAACCCATTGTTTTATTTTCGGGCAGCCCTCTTTTGCCAGATAACCACTTAATTTGCAAACTTCTACCTCATCTAAATCATTATAAGGCGTTTCGAACCATTTTTGTCTTGGCAGTAAATTAAAAACATCAAACAAAATAGGAGCCGCACTTGTAACTCCTGTCAAAGTTGGCCTTCCCTCGCCTGTTGCATTTCCAACCCAAACACCCACTACATATCTCGAATTTGTTCCGATAGCCCAGGCATCACGATTACCAAAGCTGGTTCCGGTTTTCCATGCGATTTTTAACGAACTGTCATAAAACTTCCAGGCTTCGTCTCCTTCTGGTCGGTTTACTTCTTCCATTGCGTTATACGCTAGCCAAATTGAGCCGGCACTTAAAATATTCTTCTGATTCGTTTCGTCTCCAAAATCAGCCTCAAAATTATTTTCGTAATTCAGTTCTGCAAACTCTTTTGTTCTGTATTTTCCGTGACTTTTATTAAAATAATTTACCGTCGAAGATAAATTTGCATATGAACGGCATAAATCCCACAGATTACTTTCGGCTCCGCCAAGAATAAGCGATAATCCGTAATGATCCGGCGTTTTATTAATATCCCTTAATTTAAATTTCTGCAATTCTTCATAAAATTTATTTACGCCAAATTCCTGCAGCATTAAAACAGCCGGAATATTTAGAGAACGGGACAAAGCTCTATGCGCAGGTACAGCTCCATCAAAAGTTAGATTAAAATTTTCTGGCGTATAACCCGAAATCTGAGTTGGTACATCTGCAACCAAAGTATTAGGCAAAAGTTCACCATCATCGAGCATTGCAGCATATAATAAAGGTTTTAGAATACTTCCGGTACTTCTTGGCGCATCAATAATATCAACATCTTTTTGGTGATCTTTATCTGTTGGCGCATTCCCAACATAACTGATTACATTTCTGTTTTTGACATCAACCACCAAAATTGCCAGATTATTAACTTCGTTTTGTTTGTATTGATTGTAATAATATTTCGCAATTTGATTTACTCTGTTTTGTAAAGCAAAATCAACCGTGGTTTTTACTTTTGTTCCTTCCTGATTTTTAGCAACTCGCTGTAATAAATGAGGTGCAATTTGAGACAAATTATACGGTTTTCCGGGCAATGGCTCATCAACAGAAAGTTCATAGGTTTGTTTGTCTATTATACCTTCCTGATTTAATTTCAATAAAAGTCTATTTCTTTTTTCTAATAATTTAATCTGATTTTTTCCTGGATAAATTAAACTTGGTGCGTTTGGCAAAACTGCTAATGTTGCGCTTTCTGCCCACGAAAGCTGAGTAGATTTTAATCCGAAATAACGCCAGGAAGCCATTTCAAGTCCAACTACGTTTCCGCCAAAAGGTGCATGTGCAGCGTAGAGATCTAAAATTTCATCTTTCGAATATCTTAATTCTAAGCGTGTTGCCAGAATAAGCTCAATGATCTTCTCAAAATAAGTTCTGTTTTTTCCTTTTCGAGAAAGCCTTATTACTTGTTGGGTTAATGTACTTCCACCGCGAACTACTTTTCCGGCTTTTCGGTTTTGTTTGATAGCATTAACCATTGCGACAGGATTAAAACCTGGATGCTTATAGAAATATTCATCTTCAAAATAAACAATGCATTTTTTAAATTTATCGGGAACGCTATCTTGTTCCGGAAAACGCCATTGCCCGTCGCGAGCAATTTTTGCGCCTAATAATTCTCCTTCTTTACTTTCAATAACGGTAGAATAAGGTTCCTGAAATAAAGTTCGTGGCAACGAGAAATAATAAATCAGCAAGAGTAAAAATACAATTGCTGATTTTATTTTATTTCTTTTTATCCAGTATAAAATGCGTTGAAAGAACGCTATAAGTTTATTTTTCAAAACAATTTCATTTTAGCCCACTGATTGTGCGGATTAAACGGATTTACACAGATTATTTTTTTATTAAATCTGAAAAACAAAACTAAAAACCAGTGTAAATCCGTTTAATCCGTTCTATCCGTGGGCAATATATTTACTTCACAACCTCAACCCAAAATCCTTTAGTTCTTGCTAAAAACGTATTATCATACATCGCTTCGCATTGCAATCCCGGTAAATAATAATTTCCTAAATAAGATGCATTCAGGAGAATTCTAAATACTTTGGTCTCGCCTGCTTTCATTCCAAAATAAAAATTTGTCCTGTCATCACGAATATCAATATAATCTGCAATATTGTTTGTTGCATCTCCGTAGTCAGTAAAACGGGTATTTACGATTTCAAACCCGGAAGGAAGAATTTGTGACAATGCTACATTTTCAACATGTTCATTTCGTTGATTTCTAACCGTAACTTCTGCAACAAATTCAGTTCCTTGTGTAATTCTCGAAACATCTATTGTTCCGCCTTTACGATTTTTGAAAACAATTCCGGCCGAAACATCATTTTGAACAACATTTTCCTGCCCAATTGGTAAAATTCCTGTGTTTAATACACGAACATAAATGGTGTTCTTTTTATTATTTTTTAAAGTAATACTGTTTGATCCTGTTTTTACCACCAAACTTCTGTCTGCAACTGTTTTTGATGTTTTTACTACCTGAGATTTACCGTCTTTACTAAACTGAACATCAATTCCTTTAGCACCATTATTTGCAGCAAATTTAGACATTGCATATAGGCAATATGCTGTTGTTTGCGTACTCATCCATTGGTCACTTGCCATGTTTTTAGCCAGTTTTATAGCCATTGCAAATGCTTTTTCTTTTTGCCCTAACAACAACATCGTTTCAAGAGCCATTGCCCTGTTTCTGGCGCTTGAACCATAATAATAGTAATTATAATCACTTGTTTCATCTTCAATTTTACTATGTAAAAACAGGTTTTGACTTGCTGATTTTTGTCCTGCCAGAATATAAGCGGCAGCCAATCGCAATTTACTTTCATTAGAAATTCCTTTTGTTTCTCTTAATCTGTTCATAGAAGATAAATCTGAAGAACCAGCCAAAGCCAATGTGTATAAACGATAAGCTTGTGCCAGATCATTTCCATAACGAGGCTCAAATCGCCATTGTTTGGCTTCTTTTTGTTGGTATGAAAGCCATTTTGATTTAAAATTAATAGGTAAAACATAGCCTTTTTTCTCTGCCTCAATCATAAAATGTCCAGCGTATGAAGTTCCCCAATCATCGGCAAGCGTATTTCCCTGCCAATAAGAAAGCCCTCCGTTTGGCAACTGAAAACCTCCCAATCGATTTATTCCGGCCGTAACATTCTTTTGAATCAGTTGTAAACGTATACCATCAATATCAGCAACTTCATTTAAAAATAATTGTGGAAATACAGAGGAAGTAGTTTGCTCTACGCAACCATGTGGATATTGAATAAGAAACTGTAATCTTCCGTTTAAATTAATTGTTGGCATTGATGAAACTTCCAACTTACCTTTATTACTTCCTGAAACTCCAAACGTTTTCCAGCTAATTGTTTTAGAGCTATTAGGTTCTAAAATCACATCTGTAAACGTATTCGTTACCGGATTTGGATTCGTCATATCAATTTCAACATCATAAACTGATTTTTCGTTCCCGGAAGTTGCCACAATTTGCACTTTTCCAATTCCGGTTAAACTGCCTACGGCCAGATTAAAATAAGCCATTTTTTCATCTGGTTGTGCAAATGTCAATCTTTGTGATGCACTTCCAATAACTTTCAATCCATTGCTGGTTTTGATCTGAACTGAAACATTTTTAATATTTTTTTCCATTGCAAAAACCGTAACTGGAATCGTTACTTTTTCTGATGGTGAAATTTTTCTTGGTAATGAAGCCAATACCATCAACGGACTACGAACCGGAGTTGCTTTTTCGACACTTCCGTATGCACTTGTATTGGCGTCTCCCGCCACAACCATTGTTCGCACTGAACCAATGTATTTTGGCAATTTGATCTGATGTGTTTTTGTTTGTCCTTTTTCTAATTTAAAAGGTCCCAGGTAAACCACAACCGGTTTAAAACGATTGGCTTTTTTAGCTTTTCCCCCGCCTAAATCCTGATCTCCCCCAATACTGAAAATCTGATTTACTTTTCCACCATACGCACCAATAACATCATTGTAGACATCCCAGGTTTTTACGCCCAATGCTTCACGCACATAAAAACTATCCCAGGCATTTGGCGTTTTAAAACGTGTCAAATCCAACAAACCTTCATCAACAATTGCAATCGTATACGTCATTTCTTTTCCGGATTGCTCATTGACTTTTAACGAAAATGTCTGTTCCGGTTTTAGAACATCCGGCATGGTAATTTTAGGAGAAAGAATCGTGTTTTTATCCACAACTTCGATCGGAACAATTCCGTACATTCTTATTGGCGAATCGTTTTTGGTCGTTGCGTGTGGTTGCAAAAGTGTAATATTAAAATACACATTTGGCGCCATTGCGGCTGTAACCGGAACTTCAACTTTTGTTTCGCCTTTTTTAGTTTCAACCCAAAGCGTCTGCACAACTTTTGATCCGTTTTCTATCGAAACCAGTGCGCGTCCACCTTCACTTGAAGGGAAAGAAATTTGCACTTTTTCACCTACAGCGTACTCTTTTTTATCGGTAGAAAAAACAAGCATATTGGCTGTAGAAGCATCTGTATTTCTGGTTTTTCCAGACCAGATTGGCCAATCGATATTTACGGTTAATGCAGATGCATGTCCGCCTTCTTCATCTGAAACACGAATTAAATAACGTCCCCATTCTTCATCTGTCAAGGCAAATTGAAAACTTCCTTTTCCGCTTGAATCTGTATTTACTTTAAAAGTTTTATATGAAGTTGTTGCTTCTGATGAATTGTAATTGGATAAGTTATCGCTTGAGGCATCCCACCACCAGCGCCATTCAACCTTATATAATTTTACTTCAAGATCTTTAACAGATTTTGGCCTTCCATTTTCATCAACGGTAACGATGTCAAATTTGTTTGCTGTTCTGGTTTCCAGCATTCCGTATTTGTTTGGTTCAGGCGATTTAACCCCCACATATGTTTTATACGGAGAATAAGTTGTCGAGATAACATCGGTACTAAAATCTCCGCCTTCTTCATAAACTTTGGTAACAAACGCAGCTTTCAGCATTCCCGGTGCCTGACCTTGTAATTTTGGATCTATATTTACGGATGCTCTTCCGTTTGCGTCTAATTTTCCGGAGAAAACATTTACTTCTTCGGTACTAAACTGACGTACTAAATCATCAAAAACATATTTAGGATAATTTTTGAAAGTTGTGCTTTGCTGCGAAAATTTAGCCTGCATTTCTACATTCAGATTCTTGGCAATCGCACCGTGAAGCCAGGTTACTTCAAGATTACTTGTATTAGCATGCGACGAAGATAAAATAGGGTTTCTAAAACTGTTCTTGATTTTTAAACGATTTGGTTTAATCGTTTCTATTTTGATGCTTTTATAATATTTTGCTCCGCCTACGCTTACCATCGCTTCCCAATTTCCGGTTGGCGCGTCGGGATCTGTTGGAACCGTAAAAGCGTAATGATTTAATTCATTCGTTTTTTGTACGGCTTGATACGTCACTTTTCCATTCGGATCTGTTAACCTGAATTTTATCGGATGCGCTTTGGGTAATTTATTCGCAGCATCATTTAAAATAAATGATAAATACAAATTATCGCCCGGACGCCAAACGCCACGTTCTCCGTAAATAAACCCTTTTAATCCTTTTTGTAAAGTTTCGCCGGAAACATCAAAATTACTTACCGAAAGTGAATTCCCGTCGTCAAGTTTTACGTAAGTCGATTGATTTCCTAAAGTGACAATGGCAAAATAAGCAAATTTATCTAACTGAAATGAAGCGATTCCTTCACTGCTTGTTGCTGCTGTTGCCAGTTTTTGTTGCTGAAAACTATAGAGATCAACTCTTGCATTTGAAACCGGTTCGGTTGTAATAATATTATTTACAGCAAAAAAATACGATTTGTTTTCGTCTCTTTTGGCAATTACGCCTAAATCTGAAGCTAAAATATTGGTCCCTATTTTGGCATTATAATAATACGAACCTGTACACGGATCCTGACTTTCTCTCCATTCATAATCATCATAATAATAATCGTCGTAAGAGTTTCCACTGTAGTTTACGTCATTTTCATCGACTTCTTCCTCTTCTTCTGCAGAACTATCATCGCTTTCAGAACTTTCGCATTTGTATAAAGAATAGGCTTTTTTATAAGAGAACTCAACTCTGTAAATTGCGCCGGGTTCCGGACTTATAATTTTAGACAAATCCAAAGCAAAAGTGTTCCATTTACTTGGATTTATTAATGAATTTTCTTTAAGATTAAGTCTCGTTTTGGCAATAGGCTGCGAAACTCGTTTTAGGTTTTGTGTTCCGTTTAGTTCATTATTTTGAAGAAATTGTAAAATGTTGTTTTTATAGATTTTATACACTTTTACATCAACAGCACTTAAATTTACGGCTTCGAAATTCAGTTTTAAATTACTTGAACTTGGCAGGATTGTTCCGTTTTTGATAAGGCGAACATTTGGTTTTATCTGGTCAAAAGAGATCTTTTCAGTATAATTATTTTTCATTTTCTGACCGTACTGACTTTCAATTCCCTGAAAAACCTCCAATAATAATTCACCTGAAACAACTGCTGATTCCGGCTCTGGTTCTTCTACAACTTCTTCCTCTACAACCGGTTCTGCGACTGCAACAGTATCCACAGCAACACTTGCAGAATCAACTACTGCGCTTGTAGAATCTACAGCAACAGCTTCGGTTTCAACTTCAACTTCGTGTACAACTTCTTCAACTGGTTTTTGATTGCTGAAATAAACTTTAAGAATATTTCCCTGAGTTGAGAACTTCAGATTATTGGTGTTTTGTATGGAAACCAATCCTTTAAAATCCTGACCTTTTTCTAATGGTTCAGAAAAATTGATCAATACTTGTTGGTTATTATCATCCGGAATATCGACTTTGACAATCTTAAAATCATTAATAGCTGTAATTGGAAAATCCATTTTGCCTTTTTGGTCGATATCAAAATCATTTCCATCATATGCAATCTCCAGATTACTTTCTGAATCTAATCGTTGAATGCTATCAATTATAAACTTAAATTCTTTTCCTGAATTTGGCGTTTTATTAAATTTAATTTTAACCTTATTTCCGTTTTGAGAAGCTTCAACCAATTTTTGGGCTGTTTCTAAATCTATATCATCTGCTGTTTTAAGAACGCAATTCAGATATTGATATTCTTTACTATAAGACTGAATATCCAGCGTATTGATGGTAAAATCCTGTTTTACAGTTTTAACAGTAAAATTAAAATCAGAAAGATCAGTTTTATCATCATCTGTTTTTTTAGGAAGTTCAATTAACTTATCTAAGTGTAATGTTACCTGATATTCTGTTCCTGCTTTTAGTTTTTCCTCTGGAATAAAAGCAATTGTATTGCTTGAAAGTGCCACTACTTTTCCGTCTACACTTGGCGAAATATCAAACAAATCGTTGTCTAAAACCTCATTTACTTTCCATTCTTTTTTATCGAAAGCCAAAACAACACGTATATCCGATTGTGCTGAGACAATACCACCCGTAAAACTTGTTATGTACTCTTTGAATAATGAAAAATCAGAGTTGAAATCTGATTTTTTGCCACAGGCCTGAAAAATTAAAAACACAAAAAACACGTAAACTAATTTTCTTGCTTTCACTTTGATAAAGGAGTTAATTGTTACAAATACTGTTAAATATAAAGAAAATGCGGTTTGATGATCTTAAAATCATATTAACAAAACACTAATTATATTCTAGTAAATGTATACTATTTTCCGAAGTATTTAAGAGGAAAATTCAGTTGCCTGAATTATTTTTCAGAAATGAAAAGAAAGAATTATTGATAGCTTTTAGCAGAAAAAATGTTTTCACATTTCTATACCTAATTTGGACAAATTTTCATCCATCTCACAAAAATGCTCCTCGGTATTGGCTGAATAAAAAAGTTGATTATTACTCATAATTATAATAACATCATCACTATAATTTCCGTAAAATTTTATTCCCTCACACCATTGTTTAAAAGCAACGTTTTTATTTTTGTAGTTTTCAACGATAAAATCTATCTCATTTTGATTCAACTCTTTAAATGATTCAGATGGAAATTGAAGTGCAAAAGCGGCCTGAAGAAAAGCCATTGCAGTAAAAAACTCTAATAAGGTTTCTGTTTCTAACTGCCATTTTTCTTGATCATAACTTATATAAACTGGCGGATTAGCATTTAATAAATCCTGTTTATTGATTCCCCAAACACAAGCTCTTTGATTCTCAGAATAAAATATCAAAAAGTCATTGTGCTGATAATATTGAAAGCGTTCAGGTACAATTAATAAATCTTGTGTGTGATTTAGGTTCTGAATTTTACCCAATTCAGTGTAATAATCAACAAATACTTGTGGAAGATTACCAAAAATATTTTTAATAGTTTCTATTTCTTTATTTGCAAAACCATTAGATTCTGAAATGTGAAATAGTTTTTTTATTGTTGAAAAATCAGTCATAACATTGTTATCATCAAAAATATTATTTACGCCTTTCGATAAAAAAACGCTTCATTAATTCGGCCGCTTCATTGGCCATTACTCCGGAAACAACGGTTGTTTTTGGATGCAGTTTTGTTCCCATTACCATAAAACCGCGCTGTTCATCGCGGGCGCCAAAAACGATTTTTGAAATCTGACTCCAATACAAAGCTCCTGCACACATTTGGCAAGGCTCGAGCGTAACATACAACGTGCAATCTTTAAGGTATTTTCCGCCCAGAAAGTTTGCGGCAGCGGTTATGGATTGCATTTCGGCATGAGCCGTAACATCATTTAATAACTCTGTCAGATTATGACTTCTTGCAATTACTTTATCAGCCACAACAATGATGGCGCCAACAGGAATTTCGCCTTTTTCGTAGGCCATTTCAGCTTCCTGCAAAGCTTTTTTCATAAAGTACTCGTCGGTGAAGGGATTTATCATAGCTGCAAAAATACTATTTTGAAATAATTTTTATTGATTTAGACATCATAAAAACATTGGCAAATCTTTAGTTTTTAATTTCTTCTGTGTTTATAAAAATTAATTGCCTCATAAAATCACTTTTTTTGAGGCGATTAATATCGATAATCGCCTCAACTGTTAAATAAATCATTCTTGCTGAAGATTTTCGTTTCATTTTTTTATTACATTTAAATCCTGATATTCAATTATGGAAAGAAATTTTAAAATAACAATTCCTGAGCCTTGTCATGAAAACTGGGATCAAATGACTCCAAAAGACAATGGTCGTTTTTGTCTGAGTTGTTCTAAAACAGTTGTTGATTTTACATCAATGCTTCCTGAGGAAATTCAGCAATATTTTATTTCACATAAAAATGTCTGTGGAAGACTTAAAAGTGAACAGCTAAGTGAAATAAATATTAAGATTCCATCTCAAATATTACACAGCCAAATCCATTATAGAAAAATGTTTTTATTGGCACTTTTTATAGCTATGAGCACTACATTATTTAGTTGTCAAGACAAAGACGGAAATAAGAAAAAAATAGATACAATTGAAGTTGTAGAAGATATCAAACCAGAACAACACGCTACTACCGGAATTATTTTGATGCCTGTAGACAAACTTAACGCCGAAGAACATTCTCAATCTGGACAAGAGGAGCCTCAATCCGAACATTACGGAATTATTTATAATTCAAATGATTTAGACGTTGCAGCTGTTCCTAAAAATGGAATAAAAAAATTCAATTCTAATTTTTCAAAAAATCTTATCACAGCAAAACAAGGAGAAATATCCGTTTTATTTGTGATTGAAGGCGACGGAAGTCTTAGTAATTTTAATATACTTGAAAATACAACGTCAGCAAGTGAAAAAGATATTATCGGAATTTTAGAAAAAACTCCAAAGTGGATTCCGGGTAAACGAAAAAATAGAATTGTTCGCTCCACTTACACTTTGCAAATTCCATTTAAGTAATAAAGAATGAAACAAAAAATTACAATTCCTGAACCCTGTCATGAAAACTGGAATAAAATGACTCCTTCTGAAAATGGCCGCTTTTGCCTAAGTTGTTCTAAAACCGTTATTGATTTTACAGTAATGCTCCCTGAAGAAGTACAGCATTTTTTCATTCAAAATCAAAGTGGAAATATCTGCGGAAGATTTAAGAAATCTCAATTAGATTCGATAACGATTCAAATTCCGAGTCAGGTTTTATACACGCAAATAAATTATCATAAGATGTTTCTTTTGGCATTATTTGTTGCCATGGGAACAACTCTGTTTAGCTGTAAGGATACAAATGGAAATAAACAAAAAATTGATACGATAGAAGTTGTTGATAAAACTGAATTAGAAAATAATATGACTACAGGAAAAGCACTTCGTGGGAAAAGTGAAATTCCGCCACCACCATTGCCAAAATCAGATTCAGTAAAATTTGAAAAAGAAAAAACTCAAATAAAAAACTCAAAGATATTTAAAGCTAAACCAATTAATTCCTGCGAAACAATAAAGAAAGAAACTGTTGTAGAAGATGTGATTTATAATGGAGGTACCTCAATTGAAACAAATGCAGAATTCCCTGGTGGTATTGAACAATTGTACAACTTTTTTGAAAAAGAATTTAAAAAGCCTGAAGACGTCAATATTACAAATCCTAAGATTAGAATTTCCTTTTCAGTAGAAAGAAACGGTTCTATGCTTTTTTTACAATCTGTACCAGCCATTGACAAAATTTTAGAAACAGAAATTATAAGAGTTTTAAGCCTATGTCCTAAATGGCAGCCTGCAGAATCTAATGGAAGAAAAATAAGAATGCAATATTCCTTACCACTAGTAATAGAATAAACCTAAACTCACACTAACTTTAATAGTAAAATTTTACAATCGATCTTTGATTAAGAAGTGTTAGCGAATAAATATGATGATGACAATAAAGAGCTCTATACCCTGAAAATAAATTTAAAACCGTAAATTTGTTTTTTACTCTACAATGAAAAGCAATTTACTTTCAAACATATTCAATCCAGCCGATTTACGCCTTTTACAAGAGACGCAATTACCTCAAATTGCTCAGGAATTACGTCAATTTATTATTGATATTGTTTCTGTTAAAGAAGGACATTTGGGTGCGAGTTTAGGCGTGATTGAATTGACAATTGCCTTGCATTATGTTTTTAATACGCCCGAAGATTTATTGGTTTGGGATGTTGGACATCAGGCTTACGGACATAAAATCCTGACTGAAAGGCGAGAAAATTTTCATACCAACAGACAAATAGGCGGAATTTCCGGTTTTCCTAAAAGAGGTGAAAGTGTTTATGATACTTTTGGTGTTGGACATTCTTCAACATCAATTTCTGCGGCACTCGGAATGGCGATTGCCTCTCAACTAAAAGGTGATTTCAACAAACAGCATATTGCAGTTATTGGCGATGCTTCTATAGCTTCAGGAATGGCTTTTGAAGGTTTGAATCATGCCGGAGTTACAGATGCTAATATTCTGGTAATTTTAAACGACAACGCAATTGGAATTGATCCAAGTGTTGGTGCTTTAAAAAAATACCTCACAGCGGTAAAAAACGGGAAAAATCCGAAGCAGAATAATATGATCAAATCTTTGAATTTCGATTATTCCGGACCAATTGATGGTCATGATCTTCCAACTTTAATCAAAGAATTAAACCGTTTAAAAAAAATAAAAGGCCCTAAATTCCTTCATATTGTTACAACAAAAGGAAAAGGTTTACAGCAAGCTGAGGAAAATCAGGTAAAATATCATGCGCCTGGAAAATTTGATGCTTTAACCGGAGAAATTCATTTGAAATCTGAAGAAAATCTTCCTCCAAAATTTCAAGATGTTTTTGGTTTAACCCTTTTGGATTTAGCCAAAAAGAATGAAAAAATTATCGGAATCACACCCGCAATGCCATCCGGAAGTTCTTTAAAATTCATGATGGATGAAATTCCTGAACGTGCTTTTGATGTGGGCATTGCAGAACAACATGCTGTAACGCTTGCCGCCGGAATGGCAACTCAGGGCATGATTGTATATTGCAATATCTATTCGACATTTTTACAGCGTGCCTACGATCAGGTTATTCATGATGTGGCTTTACAGGATTTACCTGTTATTTTTTGTCTGGACAGAGCAGGTTTGGTTGGCGAAGACGGAGCAACGCATCACGGTGTTTTTGATATTGCTTATTTAAGATCAATCCCAAATATGATAATTTATGCGCCAATTAATGAAATTGCGCTTCAAAACATTTTATATACTGCTCAATTTGGACTAGAGCATCCTATTGCAATTCGATATCCGAGAGGTCGGGGCGTTATTTCGAATTGGGAAGTAGAAAATTTCGGACAATACGAAAATATTAAAATTGGCGACGGAAATTGTCTAAAAAGCGGTACAGAAACAGCCGTTTTATCTACTGGAACAATTGGCAATAATGTGATTGCTGCCTTAAACGAATGCGGAAATCCTAAAACTATTGCCCATTACGATTTTCCATTCATTAAACCTTTAGATCACAATATATTACATTATACTTTTGAGAATTTCAAAACCCTTATTACTATCGAAGATGGTGTCATCAGCGGAGGTTTTGGAAGTGCTATTCTTGAATTTGCAGCAGCAAATAACTATACGAATAAAATACAAATTCTGGGCGTTCCTGATGTATTTATTGAGCATGGAACTGTCTTACAATTACAACAATTATGCAAAATTGACGTTAAAAGTTTAGCAAATCTTTTTTCTAACCGTTCAAAATAATTATTTTGCGCAGTCAAAAAAAAAATCAAAAGTTAACCTAATGAAATTATTTCGATTCACCATCTTATTATTCCTTTTTAGTTTTTCAATTACGACGTCTGCTCAAATTATTCGAACTACGCTAGATCCTTCCCAATTGCCAAAAATTCCTTCAAACTGGACAAAGAAAAATCAAATAGGTTTTGATATTTCAGAAATTGCGTTTGTTAACTGGAGCGCGGGGGGAACAAGTTCTATCTCTGGTTTATTTAAAGGTGAATTTGGAAGAACTTATGCCAAAGGAAATCATAAATGGGTGAATGAACTTATTGTAAAATATGGTTTAAATAAACAAGATGGTACCGAATTAAGAAAAACGGATGATGCTGCTCAGTTGAACTCTACTTACGGATTTAGAAAAGACACTTTATCAAACTGGTATTATTCTGCCAAGTTTAATTTTAACACGCAATTTACAGACGGTTACAATTATCCTAATAGGGATATTGCAATCTCTAAACCATTTGCACCGGCCTATATCTTTTTAGGAGCCGGAGCTGAGAATTCAAACAAGCAAAAAGACAGAACATTTTATTTCTCTCCAATCACGTTAAAAACTACTTTGGTATTAGATCAATATTTAGCAAATCAGGGATCTTTTGGTGTTAAAAAAGCCGTTTATATAACTGATCCTAATGATCCTGCAAGTCAAATCTTAGTTGAAGAAGGACAAAAGGTAAAAGCCGAATTTGGTATTTTATTCACCGGATATATGAAAAGCGAAATTTATAAAAACGTTTTTTATGAAAACAGGCTAAGTTTATATACCGATTATCTGAACAAATTTGGAAATGTCGACATTGATTATGACACGCGTATAGACCTTGTAGTTAATGCTTATGTAAAAGCAAACATTGGGGTTCATTTAGTATATGATGATGACATCAAAACCAAAATAGATGTTGTAGACCCGGTAACAGGAACAACAAGTCAGGTTAATGACGGACCAAGAGCTCAGCTAAGACAAGTTCTGGGTGTAGGTCTTGTATATGCTTTTCAGTAATTAGTTATTCTTTCTTCCGTTAATAGTTTCGAATAATTCTAAAGCATTTCCATCTGTTAAAAGAGAAACAAAATGACAAATATGAAGCAAACGTTCGTATAAGTTAGTTTTATCTAAATGATGCTTTTCCGGCAGCATTTTTAAAATTAAATTATCATAATTGGATGCCTTTCCTTCATATTTGTTATTAAAAGCTGTTATAAATTTATCCAGCAAGGTTTGAATAATTTGATAACCCACAATTTCCTTTTCAATTACTTCACGGCTTTGATAGATTTTCTCAATACTTAATTTGATAATATCATCCATTTGAGCTTTGTATTTACTTTTATCTGTTAAAGCAAAAGGAAATTTTCCAGCCAGGATTGCTTCTTCATTTTCAATAAAAACATCAACCGCGTCGTTTATTAAAGCTCCAATTGCTAAAGCTCTTAAATAACTAATTCGATCTTCTTTGGTCTCTAACATTTTATATTTTGAAACGCCAATATTGTCTTTCACAAGCTTTATTAAATATTCTAAAGCGAAATCTTCAGAAACTAAACCAAGATTTATCCCATCCTCAAAATCAATAATTGTGTAGCAAATATCGTCTGCAGCTTCTACCAAATATGCAAGAGGATGTCTTTCAAAACCAATATCTTCGCCTTCTTTATTGGCAATCATTCCCATATCCTGAGCTACTTCTTCAAAAAATGATTTATCAGTCTGGAAAAACCCGTATTTTTTATCGGCAATATTGTTTGTTGGTTTTTTAGGAAGGCTTTCTTTGGGATATTTCATAAAAGCGCCTAAAGTGGCATAAGAAATTCTAAGTCCGCCCTCAATTCCCGGACGACTGGCTGTAAGCACAGAAAATCCATTGGCATTTCCTTCAAAATCAATCAAATCCTGCCATTGTTTTGCCGTTAGTTTATCTTTATGTTTCAGTCCGTTTCCTATTGAAAAATATTCACCAATAGCTTTTTCGCCAGAATGACCAAAAGGAGGATTCCCTATATCATGCGCCAAAGATGCCGCCGCTACGATAGCACCAAAATCATTCATATGGTAGCCATGAATTTCTTTTAAGTCCGGATATTTTTCGATAATTTTTTTTCCAACCAAACGCCCTAAAGAACGCCCTACAACCGACACTTCCAAACTGTGTGTCAATCGTGTGTGTACGAAATCTGTTTTTGAAAGGGGAATAACCTGAGTTTTATCCTGCAAAGATCTAAAGGCTGACGAAAATATAATTCGGTCATAATCTACCTCAAATCCTAAACGGGTATCATCTTGTTCTGCACGTAATCTTTTGTTAGTATCGCCTTGACGTTTGAGTGATAAAAGTTGTTCCCAGTTCATTATTCAATTTTAGATTTGTGATTTTAGATTGTAGATTGTGGATCTAAATGTCAAAAATACATTTTATTTTAGGATTTTATAGCGATTAAAACTCTAAAGCTGTGCTATGTTTAATTTCTCCCATGACAAAAATACTGTTGGTATTTCCAATATTTTCTATGGTTGATAATTTATTCATGACAAAATCCTGATAACTAGCCATATCCTGAACCAGTATCTTTAGCATAAAATCGTAATCTCCGGCAATATTATAACATTCTATAATTTCAGGAAGTGCCACAATATCTTTCACAAAATTACTTCCTACATTTTTTGCATGCTCTTTTAGGCGAACATTACAGAAAACCGTCATGCCGCGATTCATTTTTTTCTTATCTAATAAAGCAACATATTTAGTAATATATCCGTCGCGTTCCAGTCTTTTTATACGTTCATAAACCGGCGTTACCGTCAGAAATAATTTACTTGCGAGGTCTTTTGTATTGATATTGGAGTTTTCCTGCAGGTGTTTAAGTATCAACAAATCGGTTTTATCTAAGTTTTCCATAGTAATTTTTACGGCTAAAGTTCTTTTAAATACATTTCATCAGTAATATAATCTTTAAAAAATGTATTTTATAAGACATTTTACTTAAATAATAACCAAATATAAGTATTAAAACCTAAAACAATAAATTTGTTCAGTAAAAAATACTGAAACAAAAATGAAAACAAATAATTTAGGTTACCCACGAATTGGCAGCAACAGAGAACTGAAAAAAGCCAGCGAATTGTATTGGGCAGGAAAAATTTCGGTTGACGAACTTATTGATGCCGGAAAAGAAATTCGTCTTAACAACTGGAAATTACAATCCGAAGCCGGAGTAGATTTAATTCCGTCAAATGATTTTTCTTTTTACGATCAGGTGCTTGATTTAACGTTGGCTTTGGGTGCCATTCCGGAGCGTTATCATAAATTTGCCAAAACCAACTCTTCTATCGATTTGTATTTTGCAATGGCAAGAGGCGCGCAAAAAAACGGACAAGATGTCGTGGCGATGGAAATGACAAAATGGTTCGATACCAATTACCATTATATTGTTCCTGAATTTACAAAAAACCAAAAATTTGAATTGTTTTCAGAAAAAATAATTAATGAATTTAAAGAAGCAAAAGATTTAGGAATTGCTACAAAACCAGTTTTAATTGGGCCAATTTCTTATTTACTTTTAGGAAAAGAAAAAGAAGAAGGTTTTCACCGAATTGATCTTATCGATAAATTGCTTCCGGTTTACTTTGAAATTTTCGAAAAATTACAAGCCGAAAATGTAGCATATATTCAGCTTGACGAACCTTTCTTAGCTTTAAATTTAACGGATAAAGAAAGAAACACTTTTACAGAAGTTTATAATGAAATCAATATTCGTTTTCCAAAAATAAAAATCATTCTGGCAAACTATTTTGATTGTTTTGGCGAAAACCTGGCTACTGCATTGGCTTTGCCTGTTGACACTTTTCATTTAGATTTAGTACGCTGTCCGCTTCAACTAAATGATATTTTAGAATCAGGAAAATTAAACACTACTGTAAATCTTTCATTAGGGGTTGTTGACGGGAGAAATATCTGGAAAAATGATTTCAAAAAATCGTTGGAATTAATCAAAAAAGCTACTGATGCTTTGGGAGAAAACAGAATCTTGGTTGCTCCATCTTGTTCTTTAATTCACAGTCCGTGTGATTTAGACTTAGAAACAAATGATGCAACACTTACGCCTGAAATCAAACAATGGCTTGCTTTTGCCAAACAAAAAATCAATGAAATTGTATTATTAAAACAATTTGCTTCAAACGAAGTGAATACTGAGAATTTTGAAGATTTTAAACAAAATACAACTGCGAATGAAAATCGTAAAACTTCAAAATTAATCCACAATAATGAAGTTAAATCTCGTGTAGCCAACATTACCGATTCTGACGATAAACGTAACAGTACATTTGCAACGAGAAGAAAAAGTCAGATTGAAGCTTTGAATCTGCCATTATTTCCTACAACAACTATTGGATCTTTCCCTCAAACGGCGGAAGTAAGAAGCTGGAGAGCGAAATTTAAAAAAGGCGAATTAACCGTTGAACAATACAATGATTTAATCGAAAAAGAAACCGAAGCTACCATTCGTTTTCAGGAAGAAACAGGTATTGATGTTTTGGTTCATGGAGAATTTGAGCGTAATGATATGGTGGAATATTTTGGAGAACAATTGGCAGGATTTACCTTTACTAAAAATGGATGGGTACAAAGTTACGGAAGCCGCTGCGTGAAACCTCCTGTTATTTATGGTGATGTTTCGAGACCAAACCCAATGACAGTAAAATGGTCGAAATATGCACAATCCCTAACTCCAAAATGGGTAAAAGGAATGCTTACAGGACCTGTAACGATTTTGCAATGGTCGTTTGTTCGTAACGATCAGCCACGTTCTGAAACTTGTACGCAAATTGCATTAGCGATTCGTGATGAAGTGGTTGACCTGGAAAAAGCCGGAATCAAAATTATTCAAATTGATGAACCTGCTATTCGCGAAGGATTGCCATTGCGAAAAGAAGAATGGGCAAATTATCTTGATTGGGCTGTAAAAGCGTTTAGAATTTCGGCAAGTGGAGTAAAAGACGACACGCAAATTCATACGCATATGTGTTACAGCGAATTTAACGATATTATCCAAAATATTGCTGACATGGATGCCGATGTTATTACAATCGAATGTTCACGTTCGCAAATGGAACTTTTAGATGCTTTTGCCAACTTTAAATATCCTAACGAAATTGGACCTGGAGTTTATGATATTCACTCGCCACGTGTTCCTTCGAGTCAGGAAATGGTAAAATTACTAGAAAAAGCTTCGGCTGTAATCCCTGTAGATCAATTATGGGTAAATCCGGATTGTGGTTTAAAAACACGTCATTGGGATGAAACCAAAAAAGCTTTAATCGAAATGGTTGCCGCTGCTCAGGAAATGAGAGCTGCCGTTGAAAGTCCGGTTAATTAATACTTTTTATTTTAATATATTTTTGTTTTTTAATGTCAACAAAGTGAAGTCGGAAATCTGTAGTTATGATTTTTTTGGCTTCACTTGGTTGGCATTTTTGTTTTTAAAAATAAAATGAGTTAAAGTGAATTTTGAAGCAGAAATTTATGGTTTTAAAACACCTTATGTCCCGCTATCCGCTATATCTTTTATGTCCGCCGCTGCGGCCACAAAAGGATATCGCTTCTATCGGGGCTAAATGAGAATTTTTAGTTTTTAAAAGACTTCACGTAAAAAGCAAAAAGCATCCGCCTACGCGGATGCTTTCTTCAAAATTGAATATGATTTATATATTAAAAGTTTTTAGAAACTCCGATACTAACTGTTTTTCCAAAATTGAAATAGAATTTACTAACATCAGTATCACTAGTATCAAAACTTAATGTTTCGTATCCTAAACCACCAATGCTAAAATTTAATCCAAAGCCTTTTTTCATATTGATAAAAAGTGCTGGTGTTATTCCTGCGTAAAGTCCATCTGCTTTACTTTCTGAAGTAAGCGATCCGTTAATATAATCTTTATTTTTCTGATTTTGGAAACCAGCCCCTAAATCGGCAAATACTGAAAATGTTTCACTCAACGGAACCGAATAACGCACAAATGCGCCTACTTTGAAAGCATTAAATTTCGATTCTGATTCTCCAATACTATTTAAAGAAAATGTTGATTTTGAAGAAGACAAGGCAAATTCAACACCGGCTGTCCAATTATCGTGAAACTGATAACCCACTTTTGGAGAAAAACCAAATGAATTTGATTTTCTCTCCTCGCCTTGATTATCAATTTTTTCAGAAGCAAATCCGATGTTTCCACCAACTAAGATTGTTCCCTTTTGAGCATTTGCAAAGCTAACCATAGCCAATGCAAGAATAAGTAGCATTTTTTTCATATGTGATATTTGTTAAGATTTCACATAGCATAAACAACAAAAATACCAGCATTTACCCTTAATCAATTTGGTAACAATTAATTAAAACATAAACACATAATAACGTTAAAACAAAAAAGCATCCGCCACGGCGGATGCTTTCATTTAATATAATCTTAAGATTAGAAGTTTTTAGAAACTCCAATATTAAATGTTTTACCAAAATTAAAATCGAAGTTTTTGTATTCTGGTCCGTTGTTTTCGTAGTTTATTGTACCGTAGTTTAATCCACCAATGTTAAAGTTTAAACCAAAACCTTTTTTCATATCGATAAAAAGAGCTGGTGTTACACCAACATACATACCGTCACCTTTAGCAGTTGAAGTAAGTGGTCCAGCATAAGTTTTGTCTTTTTCTGCCTGATAACCTAACCCTAATTCTGCAAAGAATGAGAAAGTTGGATTTAATGGCATTGTGTAACGTAAAAATGCACCTAATTTAGTAGTATTAAATCTATCTTCGTTAACCCCTTGTTTTGTTTTAGAAGAACCAAAAGAAGCCTCACCCCCTACAGTCCAACTTTCGTGAAATTGGTAACCTACTTTTGGAGAAAAATCAAATTCATTGTTTTTTACTTCGTTGTTACCAAGAGTTCTGGTTTCTGAAGAATAACCAATACTACCACCAACTAAGATTGTTCCTTTTTGTGCATTTGCAAAGCTAACTACAGCTAATGCAACAATAACTAACATTTTTTTCATTTTGTTTTTGTTTTAAAAAATTTAATAACGCTTTAACAATAACGATGCCGCAACAATTAAACATTAAGATTTTTTTATGAGTTCTTAAAAAGACAAAAATGTAGTAAACGAGCGTATTTCTGTTTACTTTTGTAGCAAATAAATACTCATGTCGATAGAAGTAAACAACATATCAAAAAGTTACGGAACGCAAAAAGCTCTTAACGAAATTTCATTTAAAATTGAGAAAGGAGAAATCGTAGGATTCTTAGGACCAAACGGCGCAGGAAAATCTACGTTAATGAAAATTTTGACTACTTATTTACTTGCCGATAGTGGCTCGGCCCTTGTAAATGGTCATGATGTCATGACAAACACAAAGGCAGTCCAGCTTTCTATTGGGTATTTACCAGAGCACAATCCGTTGTATTTGGATTTGTATGTTCGTGAGTATTTGGCTTTTAATGCGGATGTTTATCATGTTGCCAAATCAAGAATTGAAGAAGTAATTCAACTGACAGGACTGACACCGGAAAGCCATAAAAAAATAAGTCAGCTCTCTAAAGGATACCGCCAGCGTGTGGGACTTGCGAATGCTTTACTGCACAATCCGGATGTATTAATTCTGGATGAACCAACTACAGGTCTGGATCCGAATCAGTTAATGGAAATACGAAATGTAATTAAAAATGTCGGGAAAGATAAAACAGTTTTTTTATCAACTCATATTATGCAGGAAGTAGAAGCTATTTGCGATCGTGTCATTATTATTGACAAAGGACAAATTGTGGCTGATAAAAAATTAGATCATTTAATTTCTGAAAATAAAGAACAAGTGATCGAGGTAGAATTTGATTATCAGATTCAGGAACAGCTTTTAGCAAAACTTGAAAATATCATCTCATATAGAAACATTCATGATATGACCTGGGAATTAACTTTTGTTGCAGAAAAAGATATGCGTCCGGCTATTTTTGATTTTGCCAACGAAAACGGTTTGAAAACATTACAATTAAATCAAAAAAATAAAAATCTTGAAGCTGTTTTTAGAGAGATAACAAAATAGGTTTCAATTTAAAGTTTCAATTACAGAAAAGCTCGTTTTATAAACGGGCTTTTTTGTTTGTCTATTTTTCAATAGAATTCAATTATTTATTTTTCTTACTTTCTTTCTAACTTTAAGTTTTCGAAGTTTAAAAAATGGCTCATTCCCAGTGTTTTGGTATTTTCTTGAAAAATTTATAATTATTTTTATTTAGACTTGATATAAATAGTGTTATATTTGAAAAATAAAACTCCCAAAAACATTCAAAATGTTATCCCTATACTCCTCCTTCAAAAACTACTTCCTTCGATTAATCAATCGTATTTTGCATTTTCGAAAAGTTCTTTCAGAAAAACTCGAACGCATTGTTTTACCATAAAAACATTCTAAACTAATTTAAATCCCAATTCAAATGAGAGTTGAAAATCTCTCTTAAATTAAATATTCCCGTAATATGAAAAATATTATAACCTCTCTTATGCTTGCTTTTTCTGTCTACAGTTATTCACAAACAGAAAAAGAAACCGACAGTATTGTTGAAAGCTCTATAAATGCGCTTGACGAAATTGTTATTGTAAAAAAGAAGGTTCTTTATACTCAAAAATCAGACAGAATGGTTTTTAATGTTGAAAACAGTATTGTTTCTGAAGGCGGAACGGCATTAGACGTTTTAAGCCGAGCTCCGGGTGTTGTGGTTTCTCAGGATGGCGAATTATCAATTCGTGGGCAACAAGGCGTTGGTGTAATGATAAATGGCAAATTAACTCAGCTTTCTCAAAAGGAACTGGCTAATTATTTAAAATCGACAACCTCATCAAATATCAAACAAATTGAAGTTATTACCAATCCTTCATCAAAATATGATGCAACCGGAAAAGCCGGAATTATCAATATTATTCTAAAAAAACCAAGCAATTCCGGCCTAAAGGGAACTGCTTTTACAAGTTATGGAAGAGGTAAAAAAAACAGAACAAATTCAGGAATAAATTTAAGCTATAACAAAGACAAATTTGGTGTTTACGGAAACTACAGCTACACCTTTAGAGGAGAAGAAGAACGTAAAAAATATGATCAGATTCAATATGCTGATAATACCAGACAAGAAATTGTAACCAAAAATTATCAGAACGCAACGACTGACGAACCCTTGACTTCAAACAATTTTAAAATTGGAACGACTTATGAAATTTCGCCTAAAACTAATTTAGAAGCTTATGTTGATGCTAAAATTGGCCGTTATGAAAATATTGCCAACGGAAGAAATACGTTATTGAATGCGCAAGATCAATTACAATTTGATGCTTTGACTTATAATGATAGTAAAGAAAAATGGAATGATTATACTTATGCTTTTTCCGGAGCTCATAAATTTAATACTGAAGGAAGAAATATGACTTTTGATTTTGAATACGAGACATCTAAATTTAGATCGAATCAGTTTCAGAGTGCCCAAAATACAGATCAGTCAAGCTCAACTGTTATTAATGACAGAAGAGGTTTTATTCCTTCGCAATTGAAAGTTTTTACAGCAAAAGTTGATTTTACAAATCCCCTAAAAGAAAAGGAAAGCATTGAATGGGGATTTAAAGCAGGTTTGAAAAACAATGATAATCCATCGGTTTATGAATATAACGAAAATAATCAATGGACAATAGATGCAAATTCGACCAATCATTTTGAATATAAGGAACAGATTTATGCGGCATATGCAAACTATAAATATCAAATGGAAAAACTCAATATTCAGGGTGGATTAAGAACGGAATATACAGCTATTAATATTCTACAAAAAACGTTGAATGAAGAGCATAAAGATGATTACCTGAAATGGTTTCCGAGTGTTTCAATGAAATATGAATTTAATGAACGTAATTCTGTACATGCATCGTATAGCAAAAGAATTAACAGACCAAGCCAATTTGATTTAAATCCGTTCCGTTTTTATGATGATTCTTTTAATTATTCGCAGGGAAATCCAAATTTAGTTCCCGAAATTACTCATGCAGCAGAAATTGGATATGCATGGAAAAGCACTTTTATGGCTTCGGTGTATTTTAGCAAAACAAAAGATGTTTTTACAGAAGTGTATGTCTACAATCCTGCAACCAATACAACAGTAACTTCTCAAATTAATGTTGATAAATCATATAATTATGGTGTAAATATTACCAACACAAATGAAATATACAAATGGTGGTCACTCAATACACTTTTTAATGTTTTTGAAAATAAATTTATGGGAAACACTGTAAATACAGATAAAATCGACCCAATAATTACTTTTAACTTAAGCGCACAAAATGCCTTCACAATTTCTGAAACATGGAAAGCTGAAGCAAATGCACAATATCAATCGAAATCAAATTTAGGTATTTATGAAAGAGCTGATTTTTTTGATTTCAGCATCGGAATTTCGAAACAAATTTTGGCAAATAAAGGAAATATCAAACTGAATTTTACTGATATTTTCAACACTAATAATTTTGATATTAAATCTGTCATCGGACAAACAGGAATTAATAAACAATACGAACTTGATAACCGTATTACTACAATTGCTTTTACATATCGAATATAAGCCCGTAACTATAATTCTTTGTTTTTTTGTTTTTTTTTGTGTTAGTAAAGAGCCTGTTTGTAGTTAGCAGGCTCTTTTTGTATATAATACATCATCAAAAACTTATTTACTTTAATCTAAGAAGGAAAAAAGCCTTTTGAAAATCGTTAATGTATTTTCAAAAGGCTTTTCTATTCTCATTCAAACCAATACGTTTGAAATAAGTGCTAAGATTTTACTGTTGGTTTCTGTTTCTTCTTTCTTCCTAACCAAATATAAAAACCTGTGAGAGGTAGACTGGCACAAATTAAACTGGCTGTAAAATAAATTATTTTAGTTGTTAATCCGCCAATTGCACCAACATGAAGACTATAATTAGAACGGCTCATCCAATCATGGAATTTTTCGTCGTCAATGTATTTTCTTGAATTCGGAAGCAGTTCTAATGTTTTTGGATCAAAATACAAATCTCTCCAATTTCCGTTATGCATATCTGTACAGGCATAAAAATCATCCTTTGGCTCATCAGGAAAATGAATAATAACGGCTTCTTTATTTTCTTTTGCGATTTCTTTTCGAACTTTATTCCAGATAAAATCTGCGGCTGTTAGTTTATCTAATTGTGGTGTAGCTAATGCATCTTTTTTGACTGAAAGAATTTGTTCTTTTTTCTCTTTTTCATTTGCCCAGCCACCGGTAATCCAATAAGTACTTTCTCTTACCCAATGAAAAGTCATAATCAATCCGGTTAATGAAATAAGCAAAGCCAAAATGAGTGTATAAAAACCCATTACGTTATGCAAATCATAATTCAAACGTTTAAACTTAGCATTCGATTTAATTTTAAAACTGCTATTTATCGTGGTTTTATTCCATTTTTTTGGAAACCAAAGAATAAGTCCGCTGATAAGCAAAAAAAAGAAAATAAAGGTTGCCCATGATGTTATGGCAGTTCCTATTTCTTTCCCTAGCCATAAATAGCGGTGCCCTTCATCTATTTCATGGAAAAAATCTTCATGATCAACCATTCCGGTTATCTTACCATTATAAGGATTTACGTAAATCAACGAATCTGATTCAACATCAACTTTTATTGTTTTATCTAAACCATTGTACCATAAGCCATGAATTTCCTTTTCCGGCAAAGATTTCCTGACCAAAGCATAGATTTGAGAAGGGGGCAAAACTTTCTCCGGACTTTGAGCTTCTACATTTAACCAAGGCGAAGTCAATCCTTTTATTTCATGCTCAAAAACCAAAATACAGCCTGTAACTCCCATTATTACAACTACAATTCCAGAAGCAAGTCCGAGCCATAAATGCAGCCAGGCATTTATTTTACTGAAGCGTGATTTGGGTTTGGGTTTCGATGTTTTTTTAGTGATAATAGACATTATAGAATTCTTTTATTCATCAATATGAGAAATCGTTATTATTGAAAAAACCATATAATCAATACCACTAAAGCATTGATTATATGGTTTTTTTTATAGAAAAATTAGATTTTATTTTTCTTATTGCTTTTTTAATTTTGTAATTGCTGGCAAATTAACACCTCCAGTAATAAGAGCCCCTTTTACAGCAGCACCAGTATTAACATCAATTTGATAAACGCGTCCTTCATCGTTTGTTACAAAACTTTTGTAAGTTTTTCCATTTTCTGTAAAAGCACTACCAAAACCATAGTAATTATCTCCTGCGTGGTCAGGTAATCCTGTAACTGGTGTAATAGCTTTTGAGCTAAGATCCAGAATAGCAGATTTAAATTTAAATGTACCGTAATTTAAGAAACTCCAGTTTCCTTGATCCGCATCAATATCTGCTGGCATATAATTGATTAATACTTTTTCTCCTCCAACTGGATAAGCTGACAAAACTTTTCCTTTAAGAGTACTTGCTTCGATATCGAAGAAATAAGTAGTATCAAATTCTGATTGTCCCTTTTTTATTCTAAGAATTCCTGAATGAGAAGCTGTAGCAGCATAACCTGCAGTACGTGAATTTGAAGAGAATGTATAAATATCTCCTGATTCTGTTTGAACCATTCCTGTATTAGTATAATATTGACCAATAGCTGTTGTACGAGTATCTGTAATAGTTTTTACATATTTTAATGAAGGGTATTCATAAACTTTTACAACTGCGTTTTCATTGTAAAGTTTCCAGGCAGCATCACGCTCAAAAGTTGATACAAATACTCTATTACCTGATACGTTTACACTTGTAGGCCATAAAAAATGTCCATTTGATATAGCAAAATCATCATATACACGATTTGTAATACTTGCAGTAGCTGGATCATATAAAATCAATTCATTTTGTGTTGAACTAGCATCCCAAGGAGAGTTAATCAAAATTAATTTATCATCATCTGTGGTACCATAAGCATAAGTATCTCCTGTGAAAACATTTTTGCTTTTTGCTAAAATACCATCAGAATTAAGATAGTACCCAACAGATCCTTCATTTTCACCAGTAAGAGCAAAAAATGTATTAGCAACTGGTACACCAGCACTTGCCGCTTGTTCGATTCCTTTTCCAACCATGTTTATTTCTCCACTCAAAAGTTCGTCTGTTGACTCAAACTGCCAAATGTATGTATCAAAATCAGTTGTTTGGTACGCAAGTACATAACTTACGTCAGCAGGGTTTTCTACTGGTGCTGCGTCATCACTGCTACATGAAAATGTAACCGCTGACAGTACAAATAAAGCTAAAAGTGTTTTAGTTCTAGTTATCATTGTTTTAAAATTTTAGAATTATTAATTAGTTTATAAAATATCTGAATTTAACAGTAAATGACCTCCCTGGTTTTTGTATCATAAAATAGTCATATACTTTTGCATTTGTAATATTGTTGCATTCTAAACCTACATTATACTTCCCTTTTCCAAAAACATAAGCGGTAGCAATACTTTGAGTAAATTGTTCCGGTATTGTTCTTCTGGTACTTGGGTCGCCATTTTTTGTTGATTTCAAATAGTATTCACCTACGTAATTTGCAAATAAATTAACGCTTAGGTTATCGTCAGAAGTTCTAATATTTTTAAAATTGAACCCCAAATTGGCATTACCGTAAAAGATTGGAACATTCTCAATTTGACTGCCTTTATAATCGTTCTTGATATTTGTCCATGGCGGATCAAAATTACCTTCGTTAATTGTTTTTTGCTGCGTTGCATTTACTTCAAAGGTTAACCAGTTTTTGTATCCATAGTGTAATGAACCATCAAAACCTGTAACTCTCACATCTGCCAAATTTGAATAAATAGCCAAAGCTCCCTCTGGTTTACTTCGTATAAAGTTCTTTGCATTTCTGTAAATGAAATTTCCTTGAAAGCCAAATGAATGTACAGAATAAGATTTCTTGTAACTAAATCCTGCATTAAAATTATCACTCTCCTCAGGAACTAATTCTATTGCAGGTAAGATAGTAATACCATCTCCTAACATTTCTTCAGCGGTTGGGAGACGAAAAGCATGTTCATAAGATGCTTTTAATTGTATTTCACTAGTCAGAAAATAAGCTAATGCTGTTCCATAGCCCCAATCATCAAAAGAATTATTATAGACAACATATTGCTTTTCATCTGCGTAATCATCTACGACATCAATCATTCTGCTTTTTAAAAAGTACTTTTTGCCAAATGCTATAAAAGATAATTTTCTATCAAACGCAGCCAGATTATAAGATAAGCCTAAAATATTTTTATCCAAAGTAGGCGAACCAGGCTTAGGTGCGTCTGCCCTAAATTGTTCTTCTTCTTTACGTTTCAAATTATTAACAGAATAATTAAAAGCAAAATATTGTATATCATTCAAGTCATATTTGAAATTAGTGTTGGCTTGAAAGGAATTATCATCAAAAACATAAATAGTTTTTTCACGGGAGATCTCTCCGCTATTACTTAATACATTGTAAGTACGGCTTCCATCCCATTTATACCTGTAAGAAGAAGTATCCACAGAACGGCTATTAACCATATTATATGAAGCAATAAAATTTACAGACAAATTCTTAGTAAAAAGACTGTCTTTCTTATATTTAAGAGTAGGAACAAAAGCTTTACTGTCTTTAAAAGCATCACCAACAACATTTTGCATAGTTGCTCCGGTTTGTATTTCCTTTTTGTTAGCAGACATCATCATCCCCAAAACAAGATAATCAGCATATTTCTTATCTTTTACTCCAATTTCTCCAATAATTGCTCCTGATTTGTAACCATCATGAAAATGTTTGTAGGCTTGTACAGGACCAAAATTTCCATTCTTATCGGCTACACTAACATCTACTTTGTAGCTGTTGTCTGAATAATTACCAAAAGCATTTATATTAGCAACAAGGCCTTTTTTACCACTAAAGCGAGTATTAACAGCTAACTTGTGTGTATTAAAAGAGCCAAAACTGTATGATGCATCAACATAACGCTTTACCGATTGATTTGTAACTATGTTTACAGCACCTCCTAGAGCATCACTTCCTAATTCTACTGGTACAACACCTTTATAAACCTCAATGCGTTCTGCCAAATTAACCGGAATATTATTTAGGGTAAATGAAGATCCATAACTATCAATTGGAATACCATCCATGAAAAACTTAACCTGATTTCCTGAAAATCCATTCAATGAAAAGTTAAAATCAGATCCCATTCCTCCGGTCTCTCTAACACGAACTCCCGTTGTTCTGTTTAGAACCTGATTTAAATCAGCAGAAGTATTATGAATCATTTTTAAATCGACAGCTGTAATATTAAAAGGTTGCTCTCGAACTCGTTCTACTTTAGATTTCCCTGTAACCTGAACCTCATCCAAAGCTGCCATATCTTCTTCTATACTAATGCTTGGTGCAGTTTGATTAGATTGCAGATTAATTTTTGTTTGTTTTGATTTGTATCCAACATAGGTAACGGATAAAACATAATTGCCCGGTTCGGCACTTAGTTCATATTCCCCTTTTTCATTTGTTAATGTTGAATAAGCTGTTCCTTTTAATGCTACAGAAACACCTTCAGCAGGCTGACCACTATCTGTTAAAATGACGCCGGTTAAATTTACTTTACTACTTTGCGAAAAACCCTGAATTGAAGCCAGCAAAACCAGCATCAAGATTAACAATCTTTTTATTTGCATTATTTAAAATTTGAATGACAGTTAAAATTTGGCACAAAATTAACTTCTCCAATGGGTTTTTCCAAATTATATTTAATTATTCTAAATAAGGATTGTAATTAACTTTTAAACTGTTTTTTCTCAAAAAAAAAGACTCAATTATTAAGATTAACTTAATTTAGTCTTAATAATTGCTTAAAAAATAATCAAAAGGGTTAAAAAAAGATAAAAACATTTTATTAAAAAACTTACAAAAATTCACAAAAAAAGTCCTGTTTATGGATAAACAGGACTTTTAATAAATACTTATGATTTTGTTATATTTCTAAAAAAACGGCTTTCATTTCTTCAATTACGGTTTTAATGTCATTTTCTGTAGTTCGCCAATTTACAAATGAAGCTCTGATTCCTTTTCTGTTGCGATAAACCGTGGGTGTCATAAAAACCTTGCCGCGATCATTAAGTTCAGTCAGAAATGGAGAAACTTTTTCCTGATTGTGATCTCCTTTTAAAGTAAAACAAACATTATTAAGACGAATTGGCGCCAATAGTTCAAAATTTTCATCTTCGATAAGCTGATTCCCAAAATGCAAAGCCATTGAAGCACTGTTTTCTACAATATCACAAAACCCTTCCTTTCCGTACGCCAATAATGAAAACCAAACCGGCAAAGCTCTTAAACGTCTTGAATTTTCAGGCAATACATTCAGATAATTAAAATTCTCCAACGGATTTCCTAAATAAGGCGCATTCGAATTTTGAAATGTTTCTATTTGTAAACTTGTATGTTCTTTTTTAACCAAATAAAAAGCACTTTCATAAGGAACATTCAACCATTTATGGCAATCAATTGTAATACTGTCTGCTCCTTCCCAGCCTTCAACCAAGTGTTTAAATTTATCTGAAACTGCGGCAAACCCACCAAAAGCGGCATCAATATGCCACCAGAAATTGTATTTTTCTTTTAGTTTTGAAATGGCCAGAAAATCGTCAAAATCGGCCGTATTAACCGTTCCTGCACTTGAAATTAGTATAAAAGGTTTTCCGTTTAAGCTTTCAATATTTTTTTCTAAATCAACAATATCAATAGCTTCACGATTGCCTTCAATTGTTTTAATTGTCGTGTAATTATTACTTCCAATTCCTAACATTGCCAATGATTTTATTGACGAAGAATGTGGTGTTGCAGTCAAAATAGTAATTGGTTCTGAAATTCCGTTTTTGGCAAAATCTTTCCCAAATTGTTTCCCAAACCATTGTCTCGCAACTCCCAAACTGGTGAAATTTGACATCGTGGCTCCAGTTACAAATCCGCCTAAAAAAGAATCAGGTAACTCAAATAATTGCAATAATAAATTGATAGTTTCAAATTCAATTAATGCCGAAGCACCGCCTTGTGCTTTTATGGCCTGCGTATTTTGGTCATAAACTGTAGCCAGCCAATCGCCCACAATAGAAGCCGGTGTTGATCCTCCGGTAACAAAACCCCAATACCGTGGCCCCGGAGAAGCAACCATCAAAGGAGCCAATCGTTCATTAAATTCTTTCAGCGCACTCAAAGAGCCTAAGCCTAATTCGTTTAATTCTCTGGTATAATCAATTGAGTTTTTATTAGAAGTTGGAATATTTTCCAGATCATTTAAGAAATCTATTCCTTGTTTTTTTGCTTTTTCTAAAATATTTTCGAAATCGTTTAAATCGTGTTGTAATACTGAATTCATTATTTTATTTTGAAATCGTTATAAATAATAATTTTTTACCATTTGGTTTTTTCGGAGAACCGCGAAATCATCATCGAACAAATTAAATCGCCATTAACATTTAATAAAGTAGCAATTGGATCTACTAAAGTTCCTAAAATCATAGCTACAGGCAACGCTTGCTCCATTGGCAATCCGTAAACAGTAATTGCTAAGACTTCTCCAATATATCCGCCATTCGGGATTCCGCCTTCTACAATAGAAACAATTACAGTAATTCCTAAGGCTAAAAGTATGGTTGAAGGTTCGGTAAAATCTTTTCCAAACATGGCAAAAAGAACTGTTATTTTTAAGATAGATGACATACTGGAACCATCTTTATGCAAAGGCGCACCAAGTGGAATAACTAAGTTTTTTACATGATTTGGAATATTCATTCTTTCTGCCGCTTCGAGATTTGCGGGAATTGTAGCAATACTGCTGCAAGTTCCTACAGCTGTTAAAGCAGGCGTAATATTGTTACTCCAAAATACTTTAAATGCTCTTTTACCTCCTGCAACAAAAGCATACAAACTAAAAAACACAAAGAAATAGAATATACAAGCACCATAATAAATCCCTAACGGTTTGGCATAAACACCAAATAATTGCGGTCCGAAAACGCCAACCTGATAAGCAAAATAAGCGCCCAAACCTATTGGTGCCAATTTCATAATCATATTCAGTAATTGTTTCATAACTTCATTTCCTGAATCCAGAAAACTTCTGAAACTGCTTCCTTTTTCTCCGGATTGCAAACTGGCGAATCCAATTAAAAACGAAAAAATAATAAGCGCCAGCATACTTTTTCTTGACAATAATTCGAAGAAATCATTTACCGTAAGTAATTGTGCAATTTGTTCGCCAATACTTACCGACTCAATATTTTCAATAGGAACTTTAGAAATTATAATATTTTGGTGGATAGGAAAAACATAAACTGCTGCAATCATAACTATTGCCGAAATTAGAACTGTGGCTAAAAATACAGCAATCATAATAATGAAAAGCTTTCCTAACTTTTCTGTTCTTTCTAAATTAGCAATAGAAGAAGCAATCGTGAAAAATATTAACGGAATAATTGCAGTAAAAAGTAAGTTTAAAAAGATATCGCCAAGCGGTTTTATAACCATGACATCTTTACCAAAAAAAAGGCCTAAAATACTTCCCAGAATAATACCTCCAAGAAGCAACAGAATACTACTGTAACTTTTGAGAAAATTGATTTTTTTAACTTCCATAATTATAAAAAGTATTTAGAATTCAGAAATAGAAACTTGCAATAAAAAAATCAATTAAAGTACTCAAAAAAAGAGTTCGAAAATTATTATTCTAACTTTTTGTTATTTTTCTAAAACCAATGTAGTAAATGCTCTGTCAACCAATTCTCCTGTTTTACTTTTTACTTTCTCTGTTTGAGTTTCTGTATAAACAATTTTAAAAGGTGTTTTCTTTATTAATTGCTGTGCTTTTTCGGTGCTGTAGAGTTCAAATTCAAATTGAGTAAAGGGAAGTTTCTTCATGAAGTCTTCTTCAGCAAATGTTAGGCAGAAATTTCCATTTGGTCTCAGAACCCTGTAAATTTCCAGAAGTAATTTTTCTGGTTCCTGCCAAAAATAAATAGTATTTACAGTAAATATTTTATCGAAAGAATCCTCTTCAAACGGAATTGTATTTCCATCATAAAGCGAAAAGAAAGCCTGCTTTTGAGAGACAAAATTCCTGTTTATCTGACGTGCTTCCTGAAACATTAATTCAGACATTTCTAGTCCGCAATATTTTAAGTTTTCTGCTTGTTCTAATAAAAATTCTACATGTCCCGCATTTCCGTGGCCTAATTCCAGAATTTTATTTTCTTTGGATATATTTAGATTTTGAATTGAATGGCGTGTCATATTGATGTTGGTTTCATTCATCATGTTCGCCATTTCAATTCCTTTTTCTCCCTTTGGATGTTTTAGTTGAGAAGCTATCGCTTGTAATTCTTCTTTTTCCATAATGTTTAAATTTAAAAAATTCCAAACTTTAACTCCCAAATTCCAAGCTAGCAATATCTTTGTCAAAGTTTTGAACTTTGATAAAGATTACAGCATTGTATTTAAATATTAAAAAATCTGACTCGCGATTTGGCGAATATTCTCAGATTTTCCCATTGAATAATAATGTAAAACAGGAACTCCGGCAGCTTTTAATTCTAACGATTGCTGAATTGCCCACTCGATTCCTACTTGTTTTATTTCTGCATTGTTTTTGCATTTATCAACAGCATCGATTAAATCTTCCGGTAAATCAATTCTGAAAATCTGGGGTAAAATTTGTAAATGTCTTTGAACAGCAATTGGTTTAATTCCCGGAATAATAGGAATTGTGATCCCCATTTCTCTCGCTTTTTCTACAAAAGTAAAATATTTAGCATTGTCAAAAAACATCTGCGTCACCACATAATCTGCTCCTGCATCTACTTTTTCTTTCAGTCTTTTTAAATCTGATTGTAACGAAGGAGATTCTAAATGTTTCTCAGGATATCCTGCAACTCCAATACAAAAATCAGCTTTATTGTCGGCATCCATAACTTCATGCAGATATTTTCCGCAATTTAAATCGTTGATTTGTCTTACCAAATCAATAGCAAAACTATTACCACCAACTTTTGGCACAAAAGATTGTTCATCTTTCATGGCATCCCCACGAAGTGCCATTACATTGTTGATTCCTAAATACTGACAATCAACCAACATGTATTCTGTTTCTTCCTGTGTAAATCCGCCACAAAGCAAGTGCGGTACAGTATCTACATTGTATTTATGTTTTATAGAAGCGCAAATTCCAAGCGTTCCCGGACGCATACGAGTCAATTTTTTATCTAAAAGTCCGTTGCCTTTATCAATATAAATGTATTCTTCACGTGAAGTTGTTACATCAATAAATGGCGGTTTAAACTCCATCAACGGATCGATATTATCGTATAATTCCTGAATGCTTTTCCCCTTTTGAGGCGGAATAAGTTCAAATGAGAATAATGTATTTCCTTTGGCGTTTTCTATATGTTCTGTTACTTTCATTCTTGTTTTTTGTTTCAAGTTTTTTAAGTTTCAAGTTTCAAGTTACGTGCGAACCTGAAACCTGAAACTTGAAACTTTTTCTTAATCTGCTATATTAGGGTTTAACCATTTCATTGCGTAATCTGTTGGCACGCTACGTCGTTTGGCGTAATCAACCACCTGATCTTCTTTTATTTTTCCGAGTCCGAAATACCTGCTTTTCGGGTTTCCGAAATAATATCCTGAAACAGAGGAAGCCGGCCACATCGCCATGCTTTCCGTTAACGTAACTCCAATTTCTTCGGCTACATTTAAGAGTTTCCAAATCGTTGGTTTTTCCAGGTGATCAGGACAAGCCGGATATCCTGGCGCCGGACGAATTCCTTTATAATTTTCTTTAATTAATTCTTCGTTTGTTAAAGATTCTTCTCTATCATAACCCCAGAAATCTTTACGAACTTTTTCGTGAAGATATTCGGCAAAAGCCTCAGCAAAACGGTCTGCAAGCGCTTTAACCATAATCGAATTATAATCATCCAAATCTTTCTCAAATTCCGCGGCCCATTCATCTACACCAAAACCGGTTGTCACACAAAAAGCTCCCATATAATCCTCTATTCCGCTTTCTTTTGGCAGAATAAAATCAGACAATGCAATATTCGGTGCGCCTTTTGTTTTTTGTGATTGCTGACGAAGCGTTAAGAATTTCTCTAAAAATTTTCCGTTTTCATCACGCAATTCGATATCGTCATCATCAACCTGATTCGCAGGAAAAATTCCGTAAATACCTTTTGCTTGTAGTTTTTTCTCAGCCAAAATCACTTTAAGCATCGCCTTAGCATCTGCAAAAAGAGAAGTTGCTTCTTTACCCACAACCTCATCCGTTAAAATCGCAGGATATTTTCCGTGCAATTCCCAAGTTTGAAAAAACGGCGTCCAGTCGATATACGGAACCAAAACATCTAGTTCAACCTCGACGGTTTGTTTTCCAATAAATTTTGGTTTTGTCGGCGTGTATTCACTCCAATCTAATTGCATTTTATTTTTACGGGCATCTTCAATACTCAAGAAGTTTTTATCTCTTGAACGATTTAAAAACGTTTCTCTAAACGAATCGTATTCTGCACGAATATCGCTTGCATATATTTTTCGGTTATGATCTAACAGGTTTCCTGCAACTGTCACGGCGCGCGAAGCATCGTTTACGTGAATTACAGTTTCTCTATATTGCGGAGCGATTTTCACGGCAGTATGCGCACGCGAAGTGGTAGCTCCACCAATCATAATCGGGATTTTAATATCTTGTTTGTCAAGTTCTTTGGCCAGATAGACCATTTCGTCAAGCGAAGGTGTAATTAATCCGCTTAAACCAATAATGTCAACATTATGTTCAATCGCGGCCGCAATAATTTTTTCCGGAGGCACCATAACACCAAGATCTACAATCTCATAATTGTTACAAGCCAAAACTACCGAAACAATGTTTTTACCAATATCGTGAACGTCACCTTTTACGGTTGCCATCAATATTTTCCCGTTTCCTTGTTTGTCTCCGGCTTGTTTACTAGCTTCAATATAGGGCAATAAATATGCAACCGCTTTTTTCATTACACGTGCCGATTTTACTACCTGAGGCAAGAACATTTTTCCGCTTCCGAATAAATCTCCTACGACATTCATTCCCGTCATCAAATTGATTTCGATAACTTCAATTGGTTTTGTTGCAGCCAAACGGGCTTCTTCAACATCTTCTTCAATAAAAGCATCAACTCCTTTAACCAATGAATGCGTAATTCTTTCCTGAACCGTTCCTAAACGCCATTCCTGAATCGCTTTTTCATCACTTTTTACTTCGCCTTTTACGTTCTCCGCAAAATCTAAAAGTCGTTCTGTCGCGTCATCGCGTCTATTTAAAATTACGTCTTCAACGTGCTCTAACAAATCTTTCGGAATATCATCGTAAATCGAAAGCATCTCCGGATTCACGATTCCCATCGTCATTCCGTTCTTGATCGCGTGGTATAAAAACACCGAATGCATCGCTTCACGAACGTGATCGTTTCCTCTAAAAGAGAACGAAACGTTACTTACTCCACCACTAATATGTGCGTGTGGCAAGTTATCACGAACCCATTTTGTACCTCTAAAAAAGTCCAAAGCATTCAGGCGATGTTCTTCCATTCCGGTTGCAACGGGAAAAATGTTTAAATCGAAAATAATATCCTGTGGAGGAAAACCAACTTTGTTAACCAAAATATCATACGAACGCTGGCAGATTTCGACTCTTCGATCAAAATTATCGGCCTGACCTACTTCGTCAAAAGCCATAATAATCGCAGCCGCTCCGTAACGTTTGATTAATTTGGCATGATGAATAAAGGCTTCTTCACCTTCTTTCAATGAAATGGAATTTACAACACTTTTTCCTTGTACTACTTTTAGACCCGCTTCGATGATTTCCCATTTCGAACTGTCGATCATAATCGGCACTCTCGAAATATCCGGTTCTGATGCAATTAAATTCAAAAATTTAGTCATTGCCTGAACACCATCAAGCATTCCTTCATCCATATTAATATCGATGATTTGTGCTCCACCTTCTACTTGTTGTCTTGCAATATCAAGCGCCTCGTCATATTTCTCTTCCTTGATCAAGCGAAGGAATTTTCGTGAACCGGTTACATTCGTACGTTCCCCAACGTTTACAAAAACACTTTCGGGCGTAATAATTAACGGTTCTAATCCTGCTAATACAAGGTCTCTTCTTTTTTCTGCCATTTCTTTTTAAGTTACTAAGGTCCTAAGATGCTTAGGTTCTAAGTTTTTTATTCTTTGTTTTCTTTCCTGCAAGGTTTTCGAAACCTTGTAGGTATATTTCGTTTTTTAATAATCTTATTTTGGGCGTGTCCCTCCGGGTCAGGCTATTCGTTTCTAGTCCTCACACTTCCTTCGTCAGGCTGTGGGCTATCCACTTCTATCCCTCACGCAAACTTGGTTTCATAAGATATTTATGTTTTTTCACGTTTTCAATAATCGTTTTCAAATCTTTGAACCTATATATGTCGTTCCTACGGAACTTTTGTTGTGAATCTTTATCATTTTCAACGGAATAAATTCCGTTGCTACCAATATTTCGTTCCTCCGGAACTTTTATTTCTTCGGCTTACTTGTCTTTGCGAGGAACGAAGCAATCTCATCCCGATATTCCACATTTTTAAAAACATATTGTTCCGACAAAACCTTTAGCTTCCTTTAACCTGCAAGGTTTCCAAAACCTTGTAGGTTTGCCATTTACTCGCCAACAAATTTATACCTACAAGGTTTTGAAAACCTTGTAGGAAACGTAAACATTAGGCCAAAACAGGCGCCACTCTCGGCTTATAACCCTTCGCTACTTCAGCAATTAATCGAATATGATCCGGAGTTGTTCCACAACAACCACCGATAATATTAATTAAATTATCATCTAAATATTCTTTGATTAGCGCCTGAGTTTGTTCTGGTGTTTCATCATATTGTCCGAACGCGTTTGGTAAACCTGCATTTGGATGTGCCGAAACGTTGAACTGTGTATGCTGAGATAATGTTTTTAAATACGGTTTCAACAAATCGGCTCCAAGAGCACAATTAAAACCAACACTCAATAACGGAATATGTGATACTGAAATTAAGAACGCTTCAACCGTTTGCCCGGAAAGTGTTCTTCCTGAAGCATCGGTAATCGTTCCCGAAACCATGATTGGAATATCCAAATTGCGTTCGTCTTTTACTTCTTCGATTGCAAAAAGTGCTGCTTTAGCATTTAAGGTGTCGAAAATAGTTTCTACCAAAAGTAAATCGCATCCTCCATCCATTAAAGCTTCGACTTGTTGTTTGTAAGCAATACGCAAATCATCAAAAGTTACGGCTCTGTAACCCGGATCGTTTACATCTGGCGACATACTTGCCGTTCTGTTTGTTGGTCCGATGGATCCGGCAACAAAACGTGGTTTCTCCGGATTTTTAGCGGTGAATTCATCGGCTACTTCTCTGGCAATTTTAGCCGATTCGTAATTTAATTCATAGACCAAATCTTCCAGGAAATAATCGGCCATACCGATTGTAGTTCCTGAAAAAGTATTGGTTTCTACGATGTCAGCGCCAGCTTCAAAATAAGCGGCGTGAACATCGCGGATCGCTTGTGGTTGTGTTATGGATAGTAAATCGTTGTTTCCTTTTAACGGATGTGGAAAATCTTTGAAACGCTCTCCACGAAAATCTTCTTCGGAGAAATTATAGCGTTGCAACATCGTTCCCATTGCTCCATCAAGGATTAGGATATTTTTTTTAATTGCTTCCTGAATTGTTATTGCCATGACTTATTTGCCGCAAAGACGCTAAGGCGCCAAGCTTTTTATTTAATTATATTTCTGACATTTAATAAACCTGACGGGTTTTAAAAACCCGTCAGGTTTAAATCGATATTTTGCTTCACATTAATTCCAAAAAATCACTATTGTAAGCTAGCTAGCCCCGATGGAAGCAAATATCCTTTTTATTCTGGGGTTCAGAATAAAAAGATATTGTGTACAGCGGGAACTAATGACAGCAAAAAATGCGTCAATGATTCGCTCATAATACTGAATTCAGTAAAATAATATTGTATGGTTGTCAGGAAGAGTTTTGGAAAATACTTTATGTATTTTGTGTTATCTATCTTAAATACAATGAATTCGTATTAAGTAGAATGTAGCACCTTCTTTATGATAAAGGGTTGCTAAGGTTTCATTGGGTCTTTCCCTCCGCCTTTCGTGATAACTTTCAATAATTTTAAGAACAGTGCAAAGGTATGAAATAGCCTTGCGACTTGCAAGTTTTTTTTTAAGGTTCTGAGGGACTGAGTTGCTAAGGTTCTAAGGATTTTTTTTTAAGGGGTTGAGACAATAAGATGTCGAGCTCCTCAGTTTAAAGTTTGGCATATGTTTTTCAAATATAGCCCACGGTTTCAACCGTGGGAAACGGATCGTAATTTTACATCGTGAGAACAAATTGCGATTATTCATCATGAATATGTATTGTGATATGCAATGCGCTCCAGTGGTTGAAACCACTGGCTATGTTTAAAAAACGAATTCTTATTTGTTAAAAACGAAAAAGCCCAAACCATAAGTTTGAGCTTTATATATAAAAATCTTAGAATCTTAGTGTCTTAGTATCTCAGAACCTTAGACAATCGCTTTCACAACTGCTTTTGGGGCTTCTTTACGAGTTCCGTCGAAACCGTCTACTCCGGAAACTGTTGTATATTTTAATACATATTTTTTACCCGGATTGATAATTGCGTATGCGGCCTGACACATTAAAGTTGCTTCATGGAAACCACAAAGAATCAATTTCAATTTTCCTGGGTATGTGTTTACGTCTCCAATAGCGAAGATTCCCGGAATATTAGTTTGGTAATCTAATGCATTGTTTACTTTAATGGCATTTTTTTCGATTTCTAATCCCCAGTCTGCGATTGGTCCTAATTTTGGCGTTAATCCGAAAAGTGGAATGAAGAAATCTGTTTCGATTTTACGGTGTGCTCCGTTTTCTTCGATATCTAACGATTCAACGTGCTCAGCGCCATTTATTCCGATAACTTCTGCTGGTGTAATTAGTTTAATTTTTCCGGAAGTTTTTAATTCCTGTACTTTTTCTACAGAATCTAAAGCTCCTCTAAACTCATTTCTACGGTGAATTAAAGTTACTTCTGAAGCTACATTTGCCAAAAAGATACTCCAGTCTAATGCTGAATCTCCTCCTCCGGCAATTACAACTCTCTTATCTCTGAATTTCTCCGGATTTTTGATGAAGTATTTTACTCCTTTATCTTCATAAAACTCGATATCTTCTATAAGTGGTTTACGAGGCTCAAAACTTCCTAAACCTCCAGCGATGGCGATAACCGGTGCGTGAAATTTAGTTCCTTTATTTGAGGTTACGATAAAACTTCCGTCTTCTTGTTTTTCGATTGTTTCTGCGCGTTCTCCTAATGTATAACCTGGTTCAAACTGCTTAATTTGTTCTTGTAAATTATCAATTAAATCTCCTGCTAAAACTTCAGGGAAACCAGGAATATCATAAATAGGCTTTTTTGGATACAATTCTGAAAGTTGTCCTCCTGCTTGTGGCAAAGCATCTAAAATATGACATTTTAATTTTAATAATCCTGCCTCAAAAACGGCAAATAAACCTGTTGGTCCTGCTCCAATTATAAGTATATCTGTTTTAATCATTATGGTTGTTGTTTATAATCATTCTTAATAATACAAAGAAACGAATAATTTATTCTACTGCCAATGATTTTTGTCATTGATTTCTTTGCGCAATTTTCTATTCTTTATTTTTTAATGAATTGGTTATTTCATTCATTCTTTTTACCTTTTCTTCAAAGTCGCCTTTTAAGGTTTTGCGATATTCATTAAGATTTTCTACCATTTGGTTGATATCTTCCGGAATTACCTCTTCAAAAAACTCTCTTAACCTTTTAGCGGTTGTTGGCGATTTTCCGTTGGTCGAAATAGCAATTTTTACGTTTCCTTTCGTTACGATTCCGCCTAAATAATAATCACACAAATCTGGTGTATCGGCAATATTGCAAATCAAATAACGCTTTCTGGATAAATCATATACTCTTTTGTTGACTTCTAAATCATCAGTACAAGCGATTACCATATGGCGTTTTTTGAGCATTTTCTTTTTGAACTTAGCTTCCGTCAATTTAATCGAAGGATGACTTTCTGCTAAAACTTTAATTTCTAAATGAAAATCCGGCGCTACGACCTCAACATTTGCATTTGGACTTGACTTTAATAAAAAAGACAATTTTTCCAGTCCCACATTTCCTCCGCCCACAATCAAAACATTCAGATTGTGAAGTTTTAGGAATATTGGATATAATTCGTTTTGTTCCATTTCATTTAATTTTATCCAATCAAAATTAGATGATTTTTATTTTATCGGATTAAATTCGGTCGTTTTTAACCTAATAAATTTAATTCTTTGCATCATTAGATTGAAATCCGAAATCATAATCTCGCGTTCCCCGGGTTGAAATCTGACGTTAATACTATGCGTACATCGGGTTGAAACCCGACGCTACAATATTGTTCATCCCTCTGGGATTTTATTATGTAACCTATTTCCTTTGTGTCAATCAGGTTAAAACCAGACGCTATGAATATTCCCTTTTAATTTTATAGAATGATTTCTTTTGATAGAAATTCTTCGTAAAATCCTTTTAATTTATTGCTTTCTCTCACAACTTCTCCCAGAACGATAATTGCTGGTGAACTTAGTTTCTTCTCTTTTACAATTTCTAAAATTGAATTTACTGTTCCCACTCCCACTTTTTCATCTTTGGTTGTTCCGTTTTGGATGATTGCAACGGGCAAATCTCCTTTGTCTTCTTTTTGAAACAAATCGATAATTTGTGGTAATTTGTGCATTCCCATCAAAATAACAACTGTTGCAGATGATTGAGCAGCCAGAGCAACATCAGCAGATAATTTTCTGTCAGAAGTTGTGCCTGTAATCGCCCAAAAACTTTCTGAAACACCTCTTTTTGTAATCGAAATTCCCTGACTTGCCGGAACTGCAACTACAGAAGATATTCCAGGAATGACAACTGTTTCGATTCCAAAGCTTTCTGCAAATTCTATTTCTTCGCTTCCACGTCCAAAAATAAACGGATCACCACCTTTTAAACGCACTACATTTCCGTAAGTCAATGCATTATCTACAATCAATTGATTGATTTGATCCTGCGTATAAGCGTGATTGCCTATCTTTTTTCCAACAAAAATTTTGATGGAATTTTTAGGAGCGTAAGCCAGTATTTCGTCATTGGCCAATGCATCGTACAAAACCACATTCGCTTCAGCCAATGCTTTTACACCTTTCAGCGTAAGCAAATCCGGATCGCCGGGACCTGCACCGACTAAAGTTACTTTTGGTTTAATATTAAGCATTTGCTAATTCTTGAGCTCTGTATTTTTCTATAATTGCAAAAAACGCAATTCCTTCTTCAATATATTGTTTTGCAAACGCTTCACTCGGTTCATTTTGATTGATTTGATAAACCAATTCTCTGAATGTTGTTGGCAATCCAATTTTATTAGTTGCAATAAAAACAGTATCAAACAAATCAACAATTCCTGCGTGATTATTTGTTTTTTCGTTTTCTGAAAGTAATAATGCTTTTGCACCATTTACAAATCCTGCGTATGCGTGGTAAATAGCATCAGACCATTTTCCTTCGTCGAAAGATTCCTGAGCAAATGTCAATTTATCTTTTGCTTCTAACAATAAAGTTGCCACTAAATCAATCACAACACCGGCACATTCTCCAACTCCAACTGCTTTTACGTAATTGTCTGCATTACCCCAATCCACGAAATCAGCTTCGGTTAAATTGGTTACATCTGCGAAAGGTTTTAGAATTTCATAGAAATATTTCTCTCCTTTTGCATCATAATAATTAAGGAATTTTTCTCCGTTTGCATTTGCATCAAAATCATTTAAGATTGTACGCAAAGCATCTGGTCCTCTACGGCTTGGAATTTTGATTACTTTATCTGCAAAACGTCCTGCGCCGTTTCCTAATCTTCCTCCGCCTAATAAAACCTGCAATGCCGGAGCTACTAGTTTTCCTGAATTGATCGACATTCCCTGAAAACCAATTGCTGACATATTGTGTTGTCCACAAGCATTCATACAACCAGAGATTTTGATTTCAATTTCCTGATTGTTCAAATACTGAGGATATTCGGCATTTAAAACTTTTTCTAATTCTTCTGCAATCCCGGTACTACTTGCAATCCCCAAATTACAAGTATCTGTACCCGGACAAGCTGTAATATCTGCTGTAGAATTATACCCTAAATGAACAAAGTCCAGTTTGGCTAATTCCTGATAAAAGAAAGGAAGATTCTCTTCTTTTACGTGACGTATTACAATATTTTGGCGCAATGAAAAACGTAATTCATTTGCTGCATAATTCTTAATTAAATCGGCTAATAATCTCGCTTTATCCGTATAAAAATCTCCTAATAAAACTTTGATTCCGATAGCATAATAACCATCTTGCTTTTGCTTAATTACATTTGATTTTTTCCACGCTTCATAAGCTTTGGTATCTTCAATTGTAACTTGCGGAACTTCTAATAATGGTTCCGGAATTGCACCTTCAAAAGCGGTTGTGTCAATCTCGTATGTTTCAAAAGCGATTGCTTTTTTCTCTTTTTCAACCAAATCAAGGAAAACATCTCTTCCCATTTCTTTGATTAAGAATTTCATACGCGCTTTCATTCTTTTTGCACGCTCACCATATCGATCAAAAATACGGATGATTCCTTCTGCAGTTGGAATGATTTCATTTGCCGGAACAAACTCTGAAAGTAATTCAGCATGTGCTGGCTGAGATCCTAAACCGCCACCAAACATGATTTTGAATCCGCGAACGCCATCCACAACTTTCGGAATAAATCCTAAATCGTGTAAATAACTCAAAGCAGTATCTTCATCAGATGACGAGAACGAAATTTTGAATTTACGTCCCATTTCCTGACAAATCGGGTTTCTTAATAAATATTGGAAAAGTCCGTGTGCATAAGGCGAAACATCAAACGGTTCGTTTACATCTACACCTGCCAGTTCGCTTCCGGTAATATTACGAACTGTGTTTCCACATGCTTCACGCAACGTAATATCGTCTTTAGCCAAATTTGCCCAAAGTTCCGGAGTTCTGTCTAAACTCACATAGTGAATCTGAATATCCTGACGCGTTGTAATGTGCAGACGCCCTGTAGAATATTCGTCAGAAACTTTAGTAATACGTACCAATTGTTCGCTCGTTACTTTACCGTAAGGCAATTTGATACGAATCATTTGCACGCCTTCCTGACGTTGTCCGTAAATTCCACGCGCTAAACGAAGACTACGAAAACGCTCATCATCAATTTTTCCTCCACGGAATAAATGAATCTTTTTTTCAAGATCGATAATCTCTTTTTGAACTATCGGATTTTCTATTTCTGTTCTAAAACTTTCCATTTTTCTTTAATGCTTTAGGCTTTAGGCAATAAGCTGTAGGCTTTCTTGCGTACCGTGTTATACATTTTTTGCTAAAAGCTTACAGCCTAAAGCTTATTGCTTACAGCAGTGAACTATCTAATGAATCCTACTCCTGCTGTTGTGTTCGTTGCGGTATCAATTAAGATAAAAGCTCCGTTTGATTTATTATCGTTATAGGCATCAAAATATAAAGGCTTGCTTAATTTGATGGTTACTTCTCCAATTTCGTTGATCGCTAATTGCGACGCTTCTTTTGTTCCTGAATAATCAGTTGAGATTGTATTTTTGATACTTTCTACTTTTGCTAAAACCGAGTTGGTGTTGTGCTGTACAATATATTTTGTACCCGCAACCAGTTTTTTACTGTCCATCCAACAAACTGTTGTTGTGATTTCTTTTTCAATTTTTGGAAGTTCAGATGATTTTACAATCATATCGCCTCTTGTAACATTAATATCATTTTCTAATTCGATTGTGATCGATGAACCTGCAACGGCTTCGTCAAATGTTTTATCGAAAAAGTGAATTTTTGAAACTTTTGATTCTGTTAAAGATGGAAGAACTGTTACGGCATCTCCAACTTTAATTGAATTTCCGTATAATTTTCCAGCGTAACCTCTAAAATCATGGTATTCTTCTGTTTTTGGACGAATCACAGTCTGAACCGGGAAACGTGCTTTTCCTGCTTCAAATACATCTGAAGAATGCAATCCTTCTAAATGTTCCAAAACCGTTTGACCATCGTACCAAGTCATATTCTCCGATTTATCAACTACGTTTCCACCGTTGATAGCACTTAACGGAATGTAACTTACGTTTTGCTCTTTGAATGTGCTTTTTGCATTTAATGCCTGAAAATCAGCTTTGATTTTATTGTAAACTTCTTCAGAATAATCAACTAAATCCATTTTGTTTATCGCAACAATTACCTCTTTTACTCGCAATAAATTATTGATGAAAAAGTGACGATAAGTCTGCTCAATTACTCCTTTTCTGGCATCAATTAAAATAATAGAAACCTGAGAAGTCGAAGCTCCTGTAACCATGTTTCTGGTATACTCTACGTGACCCGGAGTATCGGCGATAATGTAACTTTTCTTCGCTGTCGAAAAATAAATATGCGCAACGTCAATCGTGATTCCTTGCTCTCTTTCAGCTACTAATCCATCAGTTGCTAATGAAAAATCAAGATAATCGTATCCTTTTTGTTTACTGCTTTTTTCGATTGCCTCGATTTTATCTGTGGTCAATGATTTTGTATCGTACAATAATCTTCCTATCAAAGTACTTTTTCCGTCATCTACACTTCCTGCTGTTGCTATTTTTAAAACTTCCATCTTAATATTTGTTTCAGGTTTTAATTTTGTTTCAAGTTTCAAGTTTTGAAAAACTTTGTCTAAAATTTAAACCTGTATGTTTTTTTGTTTTTGAATTTTACTGTAGAGATTTTTAATTTTTAATTCTAAATTTTCAATTGAATTAAAAGTACCCTTGTTGTTTTCTTTTCTCCATTGCGGCTTCAGAACGTTTATCATCGATTCTGGCACCTCTTTCAGAAATGGTAGATTCTCTAATCTCTCCTACAACTTCCTGGATAGTTGCTGCATATGATTCAACAGCGGCTGTACAACTCATATCTCCAACGGTTCTGAAGCGAACAATTCTTTCTTCGATTTGTTCGTCTTCTTCTTGATACACATAAGGAGAATGTGACCAGATTAAACCGTCTCTCAAAAAAACTTTTCTTTTATGTGAAAAATAGATTGACGGAATCTCGATGTGTTCTTTTTCGATATAACTCCAAACATCTAATTCTGTCCAGTTCGAAATTGGGAAAACACGAACGTTTTGACCATTTTCTATTTTTCCATTCAAAATATCAAACAATTCCGGACGTTGGTTTTTTTCATCCCATTGACCGAAATCATCACGAACAGAAAAAATACGTTCTTTTGCTCTTGCTTTTTCTTCATCACGACGCGCGCCACCAATACAAGCATCAAACTTAAATTCTTCGATTGCATCTAAAAGTGTTGTTGTCTGCAAGCTGTTTCTACTAGAATATTTACCAGTTTCTTCTACCACTTTTCCTTCATCAATAGCATCCTGAACATTACGAACGATTAACTCTAATCCTAATTCTTCTACCAATTTATCTCTGAAAGCAATTGTTTCAGGGAAATTATGTCCCGTATCAACGTGTAAAAGAGGAAACGGAATCTTTGCAGGGAAAAATGCTTTTTGTGCCAAACGCACTAATGTTATAGAATCTTTTCCTCCAGAAAAAAGTAAAACCGGTTTGTCAAACTGTGAAATTACTTCTCTGAAAATGTATATTGCTTCACTCTCTAAAGCGTTTGTTTTTAATACTGAACTCATTGTTTTTTTGTTTGATATTTTGTTTGTTTCAGGTTTCAAGTTTCAAGTTTTTGCTTGATTCTGATACTTTCAACAATTTATTCTATTCTCTATATTCTTTATTCTATTCTCCATCGGGTTAAAACCCGACGCTACAATATAAATCGTTCCTCCGGAACTTTAAATCTTAATTCTTTCCTCTTTGTTATATTCTCTTTACTCTATTCTCTTTACTCTATTCTCTTGCTTCTTTATTCTTTCTTAGCGCTATGCAAACCACATTCTTTATGACTTGATTCCCACCACCATCTTCCGGCTCTGATATCTTCTCCGGGAAAAATGGCTCTTGTACATGGCGCGCATCCTATACTTACGAAACCTTGTTTGTGTAAAGCATTTTGAGGAACATTGTTTTCTGTTAAATACGTTTCAACTTCTTCTAAAGTCCATTTTAATAATGGATTAAATTTGATGATTTCGAAACCTCCATCGTATTCAAACAAATTCAAATCTTGTCTGTTTTCCGATTGTTCTGCTCTTAAACCTGTTATCCAAACTGAATTTCCAGCTAAAGCTTTTCGTAGCGGAACTACTTTTCGAATAAAACAGCATTCTTTTCTGTTCTCTACCGATTCGTAAAAGCTATTAGGCCCTTTTGTTTTTAGTAAATTTTCTACCGCTGTTGCTTCCGGAAAATAAACCTCAATTGGTCTTTTGTACTTTTTTAATGTTTTATGAAAAACATCATAAGTTTCCTGAAATAGTCTTCCGGTATCTAATGTAAAAATGGTAATATCAGTATTACTTTTTGCAATAAAATCTGTAATTACCTGATCTTCCTGACCAAAAGATGTTGAAAAAGTCACTTTTCCCGGATATTCATTTGCTAAAAAAGCTAATGTTTCGTCAAGCGAAAGATCTTTTGTTTTATCTAATAATGATTGTATAATTGTCGCGCTCATATTCTCTTTCGTTCCTAAAAAATCGATTACAATAATTTAGATAATGTTTTTAAACTCAATAATATAATTAAAATTCCAACCGCAATCATCATTGGTTTTCTTTTGATTTTATTTACAAGGTAAGCTCCAAGTGGTGCTGCAATTACACCCCCTAAAATCAAACCGATGATTACCTGCCAACCGTGAATTCCTCCAAAAAGCATGAATGTAATTCCGCTTGCAAACGAAATGGCAAATTCTGCCGCGTTTACAGAACCAATAGTGTAACGTGGATTTCTCCCTCTTCCTAATAATGTAGAAGTTACAATTGGTCCCCAGCCTCCACCGCCAACAGAATCCATAAAACCTCCAAAAGCAGCCAAAACACTTAATTTTTTAGTTTTCTTTTTTACAATTGTTTTTTTCAATGCTTTTTTTATAATAATAACAGCCAAAATAATCATGTAAACTGCAATAAATGGCTTGATAAAATCTCCATTAATAACATCTGATAGTAAATAAGCTCCGGTAATTGAACCTAAAACTCCCGGAATCAATAAATGCTTTACCAGTTTTTTATTGATGTTTCCAAAACGATGATGAGAAAGTGCCGATGCTCCTGTTGTAAACATTTCAGATACATGGACCGCTGTACTACTCACAACAGGCGGAACCCCATAAGCCAATAAAAAAGAGGTTGAAGTTGCTCCGTATCCCATTCCTAAAGTTCCGTCTACCAACTGAGCAAAAATACCAATAAAGAAAAAAACCAAAAACTCCTGATTAAATCCTGAAACAAAACCATTCCATGAAAAGTCAGCATAATGATTGTAGATCAAAGTACTTAACAACCCTACAAGTAAAACTACTGGTATGATAACCCATAATTTTTCTTTTATCGACGTATCAGACTTTACATCAACGCTATTTATTTTCAGTTCTTTCTCCATATTTCTATGTTTCTTTTTTAAAAAATCTATTACCCTATCGGCTTACTAGATTACTTTGCAAAAATACTACTTATTTCTAAATATCAAAACAATATTTTTATTTTTTTAACCCATTAATAATCCATTAATTACACTATAACGAAATATTTAAAGTTTCAACGGAATAATTTAACAAATAACAGCATATTTCATCTTATTTAAACAACAAGCATTTACTAAATATTTGGTTTTTAATTACATTCTTAATGTCTACCATTTCCATAGGATAATTATAAAATTGTTGTTACTTTTACGCCAAATATTTATTATGGATTTTCAGATTGGTCTTGTAATTGCAGGTTTAGTGGTTGGTTTTGTTGTTGGATTAACAGGTGTTGGCGGAGGTTCTTTAATGACTCCGATTTTATTATGGTTTGGTATTCCACCAACCACAGCAGTTGGTACCGATTTATTATATGCTGCTTTTACCAAAATGGGAGGCGTATTTGTCCATCATAAAAAAGGAAACATCAATTGGTCTATTACTGGCTGGCTTACACTTGGCAGCGTTCCCGCAGCTTTGCTTACACTTTGGATTTTAAATAGTATTAAAACTGATATTTCAACTATAAATGCTGTAATAAAGTACAGTTTGGGATGGGCACTTCTTTTTACATCAGTAGCTATTTTGTTTAAAAAGAAACTACTTATATATTCTCAAAAACATGCCGGAGATAAATTTCACAGCGAAAGTCATACACAAAACATGCTCACTATTGCAATTGGAGTTTTATTAGGCGCAACGGTAACTCTAACTTCTATTGGTGCCGGAGCTCTGGGTACGGTTACTTTATTTTTCCTTTATCCGCTTTTACCAACACCTCGTTTGGTTGGAACCGAAATTGCGCACGCTGTTCCCTTAACTCTTGTTGCCGGAATTGGACATGCCTCAATGGGAAATTTAGATTTGGTTTTACTTGGTCAATTATTAATGGGATCTCTTCCTGGAATTTTTATAGGAAGCATGTTAAGCGGAAAAGTACCCGATTTATTGCTGAGAAATGCCATTGCGATAATGCTTTTTATTGCCGGATATAAATTGATTTTCTAGAATAAAATTCCAATCCTGCAAAATTTTCAAAACTTTGTAAATATGATTCTAATAGATATCTATTTAGAAATATCTAAGGATCAACGCTAAATGTTGTGGAGAAACATTAAAGATTTATACATCCTAATTGTTTTTTAACGCAGAGATCACAAAGGTTTTTCGCAGAGTTCACTAAGATTTAAGTTGTGTTTACACAAGCTAAGTACACAAAGCTTTGTGAACTTTGTGTTTTTTAAAGTTCTTAGATAAAAATCTTTGTGATCTCTGCGGTAAAAAATATTTAACGTTATACGATACTTACATAGATATACCTACAAGGTTTTGAAAACCTTGCAGGACAAAAATAAAAGACCTTTCCATTTACTGAAAAGGTCTTTTTTTTATTGAGAACAGAAATTGACTAAAATGCAATATCTGCCAATGAATTACTTTCAAGAATTTTAAGTGTATTATCACGAACTTCGGTCATTAAACGTCTTGCAGCGCATGTAGATTCATCATCGCAATCATCGCATCTTTCGTAAAAGTTATGACTCGCACAAGGCAACAATGCAATAGGTCCTTCAAGAATGCGATAGACTTTGGCCATGCTAATGTCTTTCGGGTCTTTTATCAGATAATAACCACCGCCTTTTCCTTTTTTAGCACCAAGAAAACCTGAATTTCTAAGTAACAGCAAAATACTCTCTAAAAATTTTATCGAAATATGTTCACTTTTGGCAATTTCGGCAATTTGCACAGGCTCGTTGTTTTCGCGTCTGGCCAAATAAGTTAAAGCTTTAATTCCGTATTTTGTTTTCTTTGAAAGCACGTATATAAATTTTAGATTGTTGAGTTTAGATTTTAGATTTCTGATCCAAATCTACAAACCTTATATTTTTCTGCAACAAAAATAGCTTTTTTATACGAGAATACTAAGAGAATGGGGTTTTAAATTCTACTTAACCTATCAAATTATTTCTTCAACTTAAATTCATGAAACAACTTCATTTTAATTAAGCAAAAAAAGTAGAAATCTGACATTCTTCTTACGCCTCTACTTCCTGAACTCCAATTAAATTAAACTCATGAAACGTTTTTAAATTTTCTACCAGATCTTTTTTGTTAACTACATATGTATCAGATATTGTATCATGCCAACCTCTACCTGAATCACCTAAAAAAGAAAAAGCTTCAAATGGAATTAAACGACATAAACTTCTTTTCAAAAAAGTACCAAAAGATGGTTTTTCACCGTTTTCATTTACCACAATTGTACCTGTAATAAGTTTTGCCAATGATCTTCCTAAAAACCCTTCTGTAATTGTATAATAAAAAATTGTAACTCCAATAAAAACTACCTGGCCACTAAGATCACCCATATCACTTAACCAAAGTAATATTCCGTTCCATTGAAAAAGACCAGCTAAAATGGCCAATATGAAAGCTAAAGCAAATATTAAGCACATAATAAAAATAATATCTAAAATATAATTTAGGATACGGCTTCCTTTAGAAGCGAACAATTCTTCGTCAATAATGTAAGTAGAGTTACTCATGTTTGGTTTGGTTTTAAGTTTATGATTATTAATAGTATTTGAATTTTAATTCAAACAAAAATATACTTTTTACTCAAACTATTACAAAATAGAATAACGATTTTTAACAGTAATAGAATTACAGCTAAAAATCGTTATTTATATTTAATTCCGATTTAGTTTTAAATCAGAAATCTAAAAATCTACCATTATCTAAGAAAGTGCCTGATCTAAATCGGCGATAATATCTTTTACAGTTTCCAAACCTACAGAAACACGCACTAAACCTTCTGTAATTCCTACTGCCAGCTTTTCTTCAACAGACAATTTACTGTGCGTTGTTGAAGCTGGATGCGTTACAATAGTTTTCACGTCTCCAATATTTGCCGAAAGCGAACATAATTTTATCTTGTCTAAAAATTTTCGTCCGGCTTCGATTCCGCCTTTAATTTCAATGGCAATGATATTTCCTCCTAAAAGCATTTGTTTTTTGGCAATCTCATATTTTGGATGCGATTTTAAAAACGGATATTTAATGCTTTCTACATTTGGGTGATTTTCTAAAAACTCCGCTACTTTTAAAGCATTTTCGCAATGTTTATCAACACGAACTGCCAGAGTTTCTAAACTTTTTGACAAAACCCAGGCATTAAATGGTGACATTGCCGGTCCTGTATTTCTTGAAAAAAGGTATATTTTACGAATCAATTCAGCTTCCCCAACTGCAACTCCGCCTAAAACACGTCCCTGACCATCGATTAATTTTGTTGCTGAATGGATCACGATGTGAGCACCATATTTAATAGGCTGCTGAATGTATGGCGTGGCAAAACAATTGTCGATTATTAAAATCAAATTATGCTTTTTTGCGATTTGCCCCAATAATTCCAAATCTACTACATCGACACCTGGATTTGTTGGTGTTTCTGCATATAAAATTTTGGTATTTGGCTTGATGAAACTTTCTATTGTTTCTGGTTTATTGATATCAAAATAAGAAGTTTCAATTTTCCATTTTGGGAAATAAGTCATAAACAACGCATGCGTAGACCCAAAAACACTTCCTGCAGACACAATGTGATCGCCAGAATCCAATAAAGCGGCAAATGTAGAATATATCGCTGCCATTCCGGTTGCAAAAGCATAACCAGCTTCGGCACCTTCCATTGCACACACCTTGTCAACAAATTCTGTGGTATTTGGATTACTGAAACGAGAGTAAATATTGCGGACTTTTTCTTCTGTAAAAGAGGCTCGCATATCTTCGGCATCCTCAAATACAAAACTCGATGATAAATACAAAGGAGTTGAATGTTCCTGAAATTGTGTTTTTTCTAAATGTGTACGGATGGCTTGTGTTTCAAAACCAAATTCTTGTTCGTTCATTTTGTTTGTTTTTCTTGTTTCATGTTTCAAGTTTCAAGTTTTCTGCATTGCCTAAAACAAGAACTTAAAACTTAAACTTTATAGAGCATTAGTTAATCTTCATCTAAAAATTATCTAATTCTCTAATTGACTCATTTTCTAATTATAAAGCTTCGTTGTTCAACACAACTTTGTATTTAATTGTTGCTGTTGGCTCAACTGTTTTGGCAACTGAACAATATTTTTCGAAAGAAAGCTGTGCAGCGCGTTGTGCTTTTTCAGGATTAATATCGCCTTCTAAATAAAAAACGACATTGATTTCTTTAAAAGGTTTTGCTTCGTCAACTTGCACGCGCTCGCCTTCGACCTCAGCATTAAAGGATGTTATTTCCTGACGTTGTTTCTTTAAAATCGAAATCATATCAATAGCACTGCATCCTGCAACTCCCATTAATACTAATTCCATCGGACTTGCACCTAAATCGCTTCCGCCAAATTCGGCTCTGCTATCAACATCAACTACATGACCTCTTTCATTTTTTAGTTTGAAATGAAACGCGTCGTTTACTCTGTTTAGGGTTACTTTCATTTTTTTTTGTTTTTTGTTTTTGTTTGAGCTCAAATCAGAAATCTAAACTCTGCAATCTAAAATCGATATTATCCTTTATCCGACAATCTCAAAATATCTCCAAATACTCCTCTCGCTGTAACCGCAGAACCTGCACCGGCTCCCTGAATAACTATTGGACGATCTCCGTACGATTCTGTGTAAATTTCGAAGAAAGAATCAGAACCTTTTAATCCACCTAAGGCAGTATCTGAAGGAACAGAAACTAATTTTACTTCCAGGTTTCCTTTGTCATTTTGCAAATCTCCAGACAATTCGCCAATGTATCTTAATACGTGATTTGGCTTTTGATCGGCTTTTATTTTATCGTAAATTGGGTCGAATTCTTTTAGTTTTGTCAAGAAATCAGAAACATTTCCATCACGTAAATGTTCCGGAATTAAATTCTGAATCGAAATTTCTTCAAACTCGTTTTGCAAATCTAATTCTCTGGCCAAAATCAATAATTTTCTTCCCACATCATTTCCGCATAAATCTTCGCGTGGGTCTGGTTCTGTGTATCCGTTATCAATTGCTTCTTTTAAAATTTCGCTAAACGGAACATCTTTTGCAGAAAAATTATTGAATAAATAACTCAAAGTCCCGGAGAAAACTCCTTTTATTTTAGTAATGTTTTCACCAGAAAGGTGTAATAATTTTATCGTATCAATTAATGGCAATCCTGCACCAACATTGGTTTCATACAAATAATTCTTTTGATTTTCTGCCAAAGCTTTTCTCAATTCTTTATAAAAACCATAGCTTAATGTATTAGCAACTTTATTTGAAGAAATCAAGTCGAAACTGCTTTCTATAAACGGAATATAATTTTCTACGAATGAAGCACTTGCCGTATTATCAATCGCAATTAGGTTTTCTAAATGATGCTGATTGGCGTAAGCAATAATATCCTGAATGGTGTAAGCAAGACCTTCTTTTTCAATGTCAGTTTTCCAGCTTGAAGTTACGCCATTTTTATTTAAAAGTAATTTTTTAGAATTGGCAATTGCAAAAACATTCAATCGAACATCTTTTCTTTTTTCGATAGCTGCCGCTGATTCTAAAATCTGATTGATTAAAGTTCCTCCAACTAAACCATGACCGATAATCGCGATATTGATTTTTTTAGAAACCCCAAAAATCTCACCGTGAATTACGTTTAACGCTTTATGAAGCTCCGATTTTTTAACCACCAAACTCACGTTTTTACCCGTAACGGTGTTGTTAAACAATATTGGAACAATTTTATTTTTGATTAATGCCGTGTAAGGTTTATGGAAAGTGCTCAAATCCTGACCAATAATTGAAATTACAGATACATTATCTGTTACTGTAATCTGGTTTACATCTTTAGAATAAAAATCATTTTCAAACTCTTTTTCTAATTCAACCATTGCGGTTGTCGCTTTATCAGTTGCCACTACAAGACCAATTCCTCTTTCTGAAGAACCTTGCGAAATGATACTTACGCTGATATTGTGATCGCCCATTACTTTAAAAATTCGGGCATCAACGCCGGCTTTTCCAAGTAATCCGCGACCTTCAAGATTTACAAGAGAAACATTCTCTAATACCGAAAGTGTTTTGATTCCTTCTTTTGCAGAATCTGAAGTAATTAAAGTTCCGCGATTTTCGTGATTAAAAGTATTTAAAATACGAAGCGGAATGTTTTTTTCTAATAATGGAATAATTGTTTTTGCGTGCAAAATTGTTGCTCCAAAATTGGCTAATTCGTTTGCTTCGTTAAATGAAAGAAATTCGATTTTTTTAGCATCGGCAACCAAATCAGGATTTGCTGTGTAAATTCCGTCAACGTGTGTAAAGTTTTGTAATTCTTCGGCATTCAAATAATTAGCAATTAACGACGCAGTATAATTACTTCCGTTTCTTCCTAAAGTTGTGGTGTCGTTATTATTGTTTGAACCAATAAAACCGGTTACAATATTTACGGTTGAACCGTTATGTTCTTTAAAATAATTGACAACATTTTTCTTCGAAAGTTGTTCCAGAGGCTGTGCATCACCAAATTTAGAATCTGTTTTTAGCAATTCTCTTGCATCAACAAAATTGGCCGGAATTCCTTTTTCTTTTAAAATTGAAGTCAATAATTTAGCCGAAAGCAATTCGCCTTTAGACAAAATCTGATCTTTAATTTTATTGCTATAATCGCCAATTAAGCTTACACCTTCAAAAAGTTTTTCTAAAATGGTAAACTCTTCAGATAAATCAACTTGTGGATAATCTGAAATTTGATAGATTTTAAAGTTTTCGAATAATGGCTTATAATTTCCGTTTTTGGCAGCAATTTTTAAAATATATTCTAATTCATCTGTAGCATTTCCGCGGGCAGAAACTACAACGGCAATTTGTTCGCCCTGATTTACTTTATCTGAAATAATTGAGACAACTTTGTTAAGTCCTTCTCCGTTTGATAATGATTTACCTCCAAATTTTAATACTTTCATTTTATTTTGCTATTGTTTCTGCCTTAAAAATATCGGCAAGTAAATGATCTAATTGTTTGTACTCGATTAAAAAAGCGTCATGTCCGTGAACAGAATCTATTTCGTTATAAAAAACATTGTCTTTGAACTTTTTTAATTCCTGATAAGTTTCTCTGTTTTCTTTTGCCGTAAAAAATAAGTCAGAATTAATTCCGATAATGTGAATTGTGGCATTTGTTTTTGATATTAAGGTTTCGAAACTCTCACTATTTCGAGTAATATCTATGGTTTTAAGCAACTGGTTCATTAATTTATAAGAAGCCAATTGGTATCTTTTTTGCAATTTGTCTCCGTGATGCGCCAGCCAGCTTTCTATATTAAAAACAGAAAGATTTGGGTTTGTCGTACGTTGAAATTTTTCTTTGAATGATTCCGGAGATCTGTAACACAACATTGCATGAATTCTGGCATCTTCAATTGGTCGTGATGAATTGTTCAGGATTTGTTCCTGTAAAAAGCAATTGGCAATCATCCAGTCTGTCGATTTCCAGTCGGTTGCAATTGGAATCAGGTTTTGAGTTATGTTTGGTTTTAATGCCAGCATTTCCCAGGCAATTCCACCGCCAACAGAACCGCCAATGATTGTATGAACCTGAGTTATATTTAAGGCATCCAGTCCTTCAAGAAAAATTCTGGCAATATCTCTGGTTGTAAAATCCTGGTAATTTTCGATGATAAAAGAATCGGTTCCGTTACCTGGAACGTTGAATGCAAGGACTGAGTATTTTTCTGTATCAATTGTTTTTCCTTCGCCAATTAAGTCATTCCACCAGCCATTTTCGCCTGTAACCTGAGCATTCCCTGTCAAAGCATGATTGACCAAAACAATAGGCGCGCTATATAATGGCAAACCAAAAACGGTAAAGCTTAAAGGTAACGAACGGTAAAGTGCACCATTTTCGGTGGTGAAATTTTGTATGCTAATGGGGTTTGGTATATTTTCCAATTTCAAATCTGTTGTATTATTGATTTGTATCTGGAAATATTAGAAAGAAAAAACTAGTATGAAACTAGAAAAATTCTTGTTGTTATCTTTCCACGTTTGGCGTGGTAGAATGCAGCACCTTCTTCGCTTTACCGAAGGGTTGCTAAGGATTCATCGGGTCTAATCCCTCGTCCTTTCTTTATAACATTTCAATACGTTTTTGAACTTAAAGGTGCAAATTAACTACTAATTTCTTAAACAAACAAATTTTATCGAAACTGATTGCTCAATTTCTTAAACATAATTCAAACTAAAACTATTGTACGCAAAAATTTACCGAACAATTTGCCCAGTAAAATTAAGCAGGTTTTCCCTTATCCTATGATGCTTTTCGATTTAGATAAAAAGCGTTTCATTTTCTTTTGAGTACATCAAAAACAATAAAGAGTTTGGCTCTTTTTTCTCTTCTTTTTTATCTGTTTCAGTTATTCCGAACCTTGGATGGATCAATTCGTTCTTTGGCGGCGGCGGATTGTTTCTTTTAGTTCTGTTTTTCAATGTTGAAAATGTTTTTGCGATGTAGTTTAATGTACTCATGATATTAAGTTTTAGTTTGTTGTGTGTTATTATGTTTACTATTCGTTTATTATTGTGTTAAGAAGCCAAATGAAATAAAAAAACCCTTTTGGATCGGGATACCAAAAGGGTTTAAGTTTTTCAAACTCATATATTCTTTTAGTATCAACAGACGCGTACGCAAATAAATGCGACAGAGAACATCTTGTTCATCTGTAGGGATTTATTCATCTGTGATTTATTTATTGTTTTAAATTCTTGCATTTTCTTATAAAATTAAAAAGCCTCCAAAAAAATTATCGGGAGGCTTTTGCATATGTTTTTATTGTTTTCTTACAATTTAAGCAAAAGACTTCCCAACGGTTTTAACCGAAATGGCGCAAAACATTTTATAGACATTTAAGTTCATTGATTCAGTAGCTTTTGGGTTTAACAAATATGGCAATATTATTTTAATTACGCAAATAAAAAACAATAAATTAATACGAAAATCCGACAAAAAACTACTTTTTTTCGATATAAAACATCTTACAAAACTTTTGTTACACAAAATAGAAGTAAAAACTTACAAATAATTGATTTACACCTTAATATTTCCACAAATCAGTTTATCAAAGAACATTTTAAAGCATTTTTTAATTTGACTTTAAAGCCAAACTGCTTCCTTATTTTTAATTTTTTCGGCAACTTTTAAGATGTCAGTTATAATTCCTCTTGAAATTGCCTGTTTACAAGCCGAAGCACTCTGAATTACGATTGGAACATCGGCATATGATTGTGTGTAGATTTCAAAAATAGTATCAGAACCTTTTAATTGTCCAATTGCCGATGCTGCAGATTCTGAAACCAATTTCACTTCCAATGTATTTTTCTCTACATCAAATTCGCCAACGTATCTCAAAACATGATTATCGGCCTGAGTGATTTTTGAAATTTTAAAATATCGGTCAATCGCTTCTTTATCAAGAATTCCGTTTTTCTCTAAATGTTCTTCTTTAATAATAGAATTGATTTTAATATCCGACAGTTCAAAATCCTTTCCAATTTCTCTGGTCAGAATGAGCAGTTTTTTTGCGGTATCATTTCCGGATAAATCTTCTTTAAAAGTAGAACGCATCAATCCTAACAAACTGGCATCTTTTAAAACAGAAGAAAAAGTGGTTTCTTCATTCGAAAACCGATTAAAAACATAACTCAGATTATCAGAGAAAACACCCCGAATCCTGGTTATTTTTTCTCCCGAATAATACAAATCTCTCAAAGTCTGCAAAACCGGAAATCCGGTATCAACCGATGCTTCATACAAAAACTCTTTGTCGTACTTTTTAAGATTTTCCCGTATTTCTTTATAAAGATCAAGCGGAAGCGTATTTGCCTTTTTATTTACCGCTACAATATTAAATCCATTTTGAATCAATGTATTATAATGACTTATCAATTCATCGCTCGCCGTGGCATCAACGGCAATCAAATTTTCAAATTCGTTTTCTTTTGCAAATTCTATGATATCTTCTACTTTAAACGGAACAGCCAATTGCACAAAATTGGTTTCCCAGGCATATCCAACGCCTTCTTTCTCGAAAAAAGCAACGGTAGAATTGGTGATTATCGGAAAATGAAAATCGATGTTTTTACTTTGCAGAAAAAATTCCTGACTTTCAATTATCTGATTGATCAAAGTGCTTCCGATATTTCCAATTCCGAAAAGGATAATATTTATTTTAAGCTTTGACATAATTTTAATTTTAATTTATTAAACCATATAAGTTATATAAGTTCATATAATGTGTCAACGATTATAATTTAGACGCACTGTTGTGCGTCTCTACTTATATGGTTCAAAACTTTTATACTGAATGCTTTTCTCATAAAAAATCACCTTTAGCAAAAACTCACTCGCTAAAGGCAATTTTTCAAACAAAAAACAAAAAAACCTAATTTTTATTGATGCTGTATTGCGATTGTGTAACACTTGCAAATACAGTTTCCAAGTCTGCGATTAAATCTTCAATATCTTCGATTCCAACAGAAAGTCTGATCAAATCTTTTGAAACTCCCGTTTCAAGTTGTTCATCATCTGTAAGTTGTTGGTGCGTTGTACTTGCCGGGTGAATAATTAATGATTTTGTATCACCAATGTTTGCCAGCAATGAGAATAATTTTGTTTGATCTACTACTTTTTTGGCCGCTTCAAAACCTCCTTTTAATCCAAAAGTGATAATTCCGCTTTGTCCTTCCGGAAGATATTGTTTGGCTAAATCGTAATATTTATTGTTTTTCAGACCCGGATAATTTACCCAAACCACCTCATCTTGTTTCTCTAACCATTCGGCAAGAGCTAAAGCATTTTCGCTGTGTTTTTTAATTCGGATTGGCAATGTTTCTAATCCCTGAATAATCTGGAAAGCATTAAACGGACTCAAAGCAGATCCGAAATCACGTAATCCTTCAATTCTTGCTTTTGCAATAAAAGCAGCATTTCCTAAAGCTTCGTGATACACTAATCCATGATATCCGGCAGAAGGTTCTGTAAATTCAGGGAATTTTCCGTTAGACCAGTCAAAAGTTCCGGCATCGATAATCGCACCGCCTAATGAAGTTCCGTTTCCGGCAATATATTTAGTTAAAGAGTGAATTACTATATTCGCTCCGTGTTCAATTGGTTTTAACAAATAAGAAGTCGCGACAGTATTATCTACAATAAACGGCACTTTAAATTTTTTGGCTTCCGCCGAAATAGCTTTCAAATCCAATACATCCAATTTTGGATTTCCTAACGATTCTACGAAGAAAGCTCTTGTATTTTCTTTTGCCGCTTTGGTGAAGTTTTCTGCTTTTGCAGGATCAACAAATGTTGTTGTAATTCCTAAACGAGGCAAAGTCACTTTTAATAAATTATAAGTTCCGCCATATAAACTATTTGAAGCCACGATATGATCTCCGGCTTTTAGCAAAGTCAGGAAAGTCGTCGCAATTGCCGATGCTCCGGATGCTGTAACTACGGCTGCAATTCCGCCCTCAAGCGCTGCTAAACGTTGTTCCAGAACATCATTTGTTGGATTATTCAATCTTGTGTAAATAAATCCGGCTTCGGCAAGGCCAAATAAATTGGCAGCGTGATCAGCATTATTAAATACGTATGACGATGTTTGGTAAATTGGCACTGCTCTTGTACTTCCGTTTTTAGTTACGTCGTGTCCTGCGTGTAGTGCGTTTGTTGCAAATTTTTGTGTGCTCATGATTTCTTAGTTTTTAAATATTGTTAAATAGATTTTATATTGTAATTGAATTTTATTTTTGAAATTGATATTGAAATAGATTTAAACAAAGTCTTCCTCTTCTTCAAGATCATACATTTGAAACAGTAATGATTTTTGACTTTTCATATACTGTTCCGGATTATACTGTAAAACTTTATTGGTTTCTTCAGCATTATTGTTTTTTTGAGAATCTGTTCTTAATAAGTATTGAAATGCGATTGTATTGATATCTAGTGTGTTCATGATTTTTAATTTTAATTGTTGGAAATAAAAAAAGCCCTTTCGGATGGCTTACCAAAAGGGCTTATAGTTGAAACTATAACAAAGATTTTATCTTTCACTTTCGGCAATAGCAGGTCTGGATGCACATCAACATCTTACAACACATCATCATTTTATTTACTACTGAATTATTCATTTTGTTTTTATTTTTTACCATATAAGTGATATAAGTTCATTTTACATTATCATCTCTTATATATGGCCTAAATTAATTTTGATTTTGATCAAAAAAAAACCTCTGCGATTTGCAGAGGTCTTATTGTTATTTTTAGATTTAGATACTAAACAATAGTGCACTCTGCGGAAGTTTCCGGCATCATGCAACACATATTTTTAATAACTAAATTCATTTTTGTTCTTGTTTTGTTTGGCAAATGTGAGAACTTTTTTTCAATCCACCAAACAAAAATTGATTTATTTTCCATTACCCTATCAAATTAGTATGATATGTTAAATTTCTGCTTATAAAAAGAAAAAATGTTCAACTTTAATTTGCAAATCAAAATGGTTTTGTACTTTTGCACCCGAATACAGAGGAAAAATTTGAACTGATTGCAACCTCTTCATAATGAAACGGTTCATTATGAATACTGAAAGATTGATTTCAGTAGTAAAAAATGCTAAAGCAGGAATTCTCCTTTAGCCTTTTTCAGCAATTATTTTCCTCGCTTAATTTTAATTTAATAATTATTATGGCTTATTTATTTACGTCAGAATCTGTTAGTGAAGGGCATCCAGACAAAGTTGCAGATCAAATTTCGGATGCATTAATTGATAACTTCTTAGCATTTGATCCTGACTCAAAAGTAGCATGTGAGACTTTAGTTACAACTGGTCAGGTAATTTTGGCCGGAGAAGTAAAATCGAATACTTATCTTGATGTGCAGCAAATCGCTCGTGAAGTAATCCGTAAAATTGGATATACAAAAAGCGAGTACATGTTTGAGGCAAATTCTTGTGGAATTTTATCAGCAATTCACGAACAATCTGCTGATATTAATCAGGGTGTAGACAGAGCTAAGCCAGAAGAACAAGGTGCAGGAGATCAGGGAATGATGTTTGGTTACGCAACTAACGAAACTGAAAACTACATGCCTTTGGCACTTGATTTATCTCATAAATTATTACAGGAGTTGGCTATTTTGAGACGTGAAAATAATGAAATCACTTATTTACGTCCGGATGCTAAATCTCAGGTAACTTTAGAATATAGCGATGATAACAAACCAACTCGTATTGATGCGATTGTAATCTCAACTCAACACGATGATTTTGATGAAGAAGCTACAATGCTTGCTAAAATCAAAAAAGATATTATCGAAATTTTGATTCCTAGAATTATCGCTAAAAATCCAGCTCACGCTCATTTATTTAATGATAAAATCAACTACCATATTAACCCAACAGGAAAATTCGTAATTGGTGGACCTCACGGAGATACTGGTTTAACAGGAAGAAAAATCATTGTTGATACATACGGTGGAAAAGGAGCTCACGGTGGTGGTGCTTTCTCTGGAAAAGATCCAAGTAAAGTAGACAGAAGTGCTGCTTATGCTACACGCCATATCGCTAAAAACTTAGTGGCTGCAGGTGTTGCTGACGAAATCCTTGTACAGGTTTCTTACGCAATTGGTGTTGCACAGCCAATGGGTATTTTTATCGAAACTTACGGAACTTCTAAAGTAAATTTAACTAACGGTGAAATTGCTAAAAAAGTAGAAGAGTTATTCGATATGCGTCCTTACTTTATCGAACAACGTTTAAAATTAAGAAACCCTATTTATAGCGAAACTGCTGCTTACGGACATATGGGACGTAAACCAGAGGTTGTTACTAAAACTTTTGCTGCTCCGGGCGGGCATTCAAAAACTGTAACTGTTGAGTTGTTTACTTGGGAAAAACTTGATTTTGTAGACAAAGTAAAAGCTGCATTCGGACTTTAATTTTTAATTCAAACGGTTATTAATTCTTAGACTTCACAGTCCATTTCTTTTTAATCTTACTTATATTACCCCCGATTTCTATTCGTTTAGAGATCGGGGTTTTTATTTGGTTATTAGTTTGCATTTGCTTTTCTTTAGTGTGAAATTAACCATCCCAAAAATGAGCAAACTTCCTTCGTTACAAAACGTATTAAATGCAATACAAAAAACAGTTCTTAGATTTCCTTTAGAAACCATTACAGCAATTCTGGGAACTATTTTTGCCATCATACTTAATGAGTTTGATTACAGCAATCCCAAAAAACATTTTTTCGAAAAAGCTTTATTGAGTTCTTCTTTATGTTTGGTTCTGTTTCTTTCTGTGAGTTTGTTTTTTCTTAGTTCGAACAAAAAGAACATTTTACGTTTTATCACAAGTCTAATTCTTGGATCGCTGGTTGTCGCTTTTGTTTTTAGTTTTCGAGACCGAATGATAGATACAGAATTTCAGCAGTTTTTTGTTCTTAATATTGCGCTGCATCTTTTGGTTTCCTTTGCTGGTTTTTTACCAAAAAAATACAATCAGGAAGAGTTTTGGGAATTCAATAAACAGCTTTTTCTCAGGATTTTAACTTCTGGGTTATATAGCTTTGTACTTTATTGCGGTTTGGCTTTGGCTATTTTAGCTGTCGAAAAACTATTTAAATTTGATTTTTACGATAATATTTACCTTTATATCTTTTTCATTATTGGCGGAATCTTCAATACGATTTTCTTTTTAAACGGAGTTCCTGAAATTGATAATGATGAAGTTCCGCTTCAGTTAAATTATCCAAAAGGGCTTAAAAACTTTACGCAATATGTTTTATTGCCTTTAATAAGTATTTATCTGGTAATTTTAATTTGTTACGAAGCCAAAATTCTTATTACGCTTTCGTTGCCCGTTGGTTGGGTTTCTTATTTAGTTTTAGCATTTGCCATTACTGGTATTCTTTCGTTTTTACTCGTTCACCCAATTGCAAATGAAAGCAGAAATCTCTGGATGCGCACGTATAATCGCTGGTTTTATTTCTTATTAATTCCACTATTGGCACTATTATTTTGGGCTATTTTATACCGAATTAATCTTTACGGTTTTACACACGAACGTTATTATGTTTTATTACTGTCGGTTTGGCTGGCAGTTGTTGTGGCTTATTTTTTAATTCAAAAACATCCTAAAATAAAATTCATCCCTATAAGTATGTGCATTGCCGGTTTGTTTTCGATTGCTGGCCCGCAAAGTGCCAATTCTGTTTCAAAATACAGTCAGTTATCTCGATTTGAAAGTTACATGCAAAAGGATAAAAAAACAAAACTGACTTTTGAAGAAGAACAGGAATTGAGCAGCATTGTTTATTTTTTGGAGAGGAATTATGGTTTTGAAGTTATGATTCCATATGCTGATAAGAAATTAGACGCGCTTTATAAAAAAGACAAAGACCCGGGTTCACATCAAATTATGGAAAGTTTAGGTTTTGAATATCGATCTGAATATGATCGAAAAGACGATTTAAACGATTCTTTTAGTTATTATTTCTATGAAAGAAATGATAATGCCGTTGAAAATATTCATGGATATGATTTTAGTTTTACAATCCATAGCAGCATCTCTTTTGATTGTAAAGATTGTATCACTATCGACAACACACCTTATTCAATACTATCAAAACAAAAAAAATACGATCGTAATTTACATATCAATGAGGATATAATTCCATTAAAAATAGATGATTTTGTTAATTCAAATTCAGCCTTTAAGAGTAGAAATAATTACGATAATTCAGCCGTAAAAATTAATCAAAAGATAGAAAACTCAAAATACAATATTTTACTAACGTATATTAGCGCAAATGGTAAGATCGAAAACAACAAAAAGATCTTAGAAAACTACCAAATAAAAGTAATGATTGGTATTAAAAAATAAAAAAAGAACCCGACAAAAACAAAATCTTGTCGGGTTCTTTTTTATACGAATTTTAAAACTCTAATAGGTTCCGTCTTCCATTTTAGTTAATGTTTCGCGAATTTCAACGGCAGTTTGTTCGTCAATTTCATCAGTTAAAAACTTAACTGCCAACTTTTGAGTTGCGATTGCTTTCTCTTTTTGACCGTCTTTATAATACAACTGCCCTAATGTATCTAAATAATATGGGTTATTTTTAGTTACAATTAAACTATACTCTGACCAGCTTATAGCATCTTTTATGAAACCATTATTTGCAGGCTTTAATACTGTTGCCCAGGCAGCATTATTTGCAAGATTGGAATGGTAATCTTTAAATGAATTCCATCCGTTATAAGAATAATCAGAATCAGTGTCTAATGTCGCAAACATATTGTCTAATCTCTCAATAGCATTTCCTTTTTCAGTTGATAAATTCGAATCAAAATAAGATTTAAATTCTTTTAAGAAAGCAACATCATCTACACTGTTTTCGCTATCTGAATTCAAATATTCAAAGTAATTTTTATAACAATCAAAATTTCCTTTACCGCTTGCAATCAACTTTTTGTAGATCGCAATTATTTTATTCTGATTTGCTTTTCCTGCAACACCTTCTTGCACTACATAACTATTTTGTTGCAAAGCCGATGAAATTTCAAAACTTAAACTTCCTTTTAGTAATGCTAAGGCTGTTCCGTTTTCATCTTCTATGTTCATTTTTTCAATGGCGTCGTAATGCTTTAACAAGTAATCAATTGCCAAGAAATCGGTATCATTAAAAACACGCTCTTCATTAAAAAATTGTTTCGTGAAACCTACGTTTTTTATTTCTCTCAAGATCGTTTCTACCAACTCTCTGCTTGGTTTTGTATCTTTTTGGTGTGATTCAATTAATTTTTTCCAAATCTGAGTCACTTCTTTTTTATCCAGAGTAACTTTTGCAATGTTAAAATCAGCCGGATTTACTTGTGCTGTAACTGTATCTGTTGTTGTTTCATATTCATACGGTATATCAAGCATTGAAGCTTTATAAAAAGCCGAAATAACATCCGTATCTGTTGCTTTTTTATTCTTTGCCACTTTAGCAAAAGCAAAAAATGCATTGGCTCTTTGCAGTTTTTTGGCAAACTCATCATAATAACTTAACTCTGATTTTTTATCCAATAAATTCGATTTTGCGGTTGCCAAAACATCACCATCACCATTTAATATTAAAATAGCAGGACTATCAGAAATCTTATTGGTTTTAAGCCATTTTTTATCATCGGCTGTAGCCAAATAATAATTAAAAACATCATATTGCGCATTGTAAGCATCATACATATAATACCCAACCTGTTCTTCAAGATCTTTTAATACTGCATCAAAATCAGTTTTTGCTGCAGGGTTTTTACTATCATTATAAACTATTAAAAATTTAGTTTTAGCAGCTTTAGTAGCAGCAATAGCGCTTTTTAAATTGTTTTCGACTTTAAATTTAAAATCATATTTAGAAGCATAATCTACTGTTGCAGCACTATCTACAGCAACTCCAAAATCATCGCTAACTAAAGGTTCTTTTCCTGGATATGTCCATTTTAAAACACTTTTATTTTCAATTGGCGTAACATTTGATGCTACATCAGGCTGCGCATCTTTTGAATTTATAAAGGTCAGAGGGTTTTTTCCTGCATGTTCTGCAATCTGCAATTCATTTGTTTTTTTATCATAAAAACCGGCCAGATTTAAATCATTTACTTCATTAAGTTCATATTTAATGGTGATTTCTGAAACGTCTTTTGGCAAAGCAAATTTTGAAATTGTACTCTTTGCCTCATATTCTTCGAAAACTAAATATAAATAATCGGTACGATCAATTTCAAACTCTACGTCGATATTGGTCCATTCGGGATCCAGCTTGGTTTTAATATCTGAAAGTCTTTCATATTGAACAGCTTCAGACCCTTTTTGTGTTCCTACATAAAATGAATAAAAAGAAGGATCTATAAACTTAATTTTAATTTTTTGGGATTTATTATCATTCTTATAAGTAAGGTTAAAAGGATTTTCGACCTTTTTACTTTGAATAAATACTAAAGAATCGCCTTTAATCTTGTAGTCACCAGAGTAAAAAACCAATTCGTATTTATTATTGTCTAATAAGTTTAATTTGATTTTCTGACCCTTATTTGTAGAAATATAAGTTCCTTTTTCTATTGTTTTTGTTTGAGAGAAAGAGGCAAACACTACACAAAAAAACAATAAGAAACTCCATATATAATTGCGCATAATATAAATTTTGGCTTGTTAATATTAAACGTAAAGATATTTGATTATTATCGAAATCAATTGCCTTAAATCCAAAAATAGATACTTAATAGATACTATAGATTATATTTCATCGAAAAAATAATATAGCGCGGCTGCACGGTATACTGAGAAACTCTTGTAGAAAACTGCGAAAAACTATCATCATTTAAATAGGTAGTGTTTAGTAAGTTTGTAGCCGATATTTTATACTCCCATTTGCTGTCTTTTTTTTGATAAATTAAACTGGCACTCAGGAAATCATACTCGTTATCGACTATTTTATTTCCGTTATAATAATGGTAAAATTCATATTCTGAAACAAACGAAAAACTATTCAGAAAATAATAATCCAATCTCGCAAAAGGTTTGTCTGTATAATAGGTCGAACCACTGTATTTATTGATTAACGCATTGTATCCAAACTCGATATTAGGCAAGTTTTTATAATTTGTTGAAGCTTTTACAGTGTAACTCTGCACAAAACTTTCTGTTGTGGCCAATTGATTGTTCTGAATATTATTAAACTTCGACCAATTGAAACTTGCATTTACAGAAGCTTTATAATTCTTCAAGAATGATCGACCGTAATTTCCCATTCCGGAAAAAGTTTCATCTGCCAAATTTGAATTATAAGGAACAGATGATTGATTAATTCCTGTAAATTCTGCCGCTGTTTTTATTGCATCTACTTTTTTAGTATAAGTTGCATTCGCAAAAATATTTTCAAAATTGAACATATTATATTTAAAATATCGCAACGTATGCACTTGCGAAGTAGCATTTTCCAGAAAACGATTTCCTCTAAACAAACTACTGTAATCAGATAAAACATAACCCGCCGCCAATTGATTAACATCTGTAAAATCGTTTGACAAAGAGAAATTATAAGTTAGCGTTTCTGCTTTTTTAATTTGATAAAGAGCAAAAAAATCCGGTAATACTTTTGTAAAATTCTGAGAGTAATCTGTTCCTGACTGCGTGTTTTTCATTGCATACGAATGCACACTAAATCCGGGCGTTAATGTAAATTTCCCTGTCAATATTTTATAATGAAATCCTAAAAACACGTCATCAAAATTATAATTTACCTGATTGTTATTTTCCGAAGTATTCAGGTCATTTTTGTCACCATTATCCAAAATCTGAAACATATGAGAATTAAAATTTTGATGTGAATAGGTATTCCCAAATGTAATATTGATGTTGCTTTTTGGCGTTACCATATAATAGTAATCCAGTTTTGCATCGATTTTATTGGTTTTTACAAAACGATCCTGATTCAAATCATTTCTGTCTTGTCCGGAAACATAACCTGCTAAATCAAAAGGCTGTGTTCTTAAATTGGCATTATAAAACGGATTTTCATCCTGATATAAATGCTGCATTTCAAAAGCAAAAATATTTTTGGTGCTTTGCGTATAATACAAACTCAAATTTTGATTTACCGATGTTGGATCCTGCTTTTTATTCGTTAAAATAGTTTCGGTATCCGAAATATTATCAACAACAGATTCCCGCAATAAATTGGTGTCTTCATCTTGTTTTGATAATTTTGTTAAGATGTCATAATCAAATTGAAATTTATCATTTGGTTTATATGTTGAACTCAGTTTAAAAAGACCCAAATTGTTTTTTTGATGGGTTAATTCATCTCGTTTTTGCTGATCGCCAGAGTCTAAAATGGTAGTTTGCGACTTGGTTTCCAAATCTGTTTTTGAAGAAGAAAGAATTCCAAAACCACTAATATTCCAGAATTTCGTAACGGAATAAGCAAAATTTGTTGCTCCAAATTTCGTTTCAATTTCCTTGGCGCGATTGTTTCTCAAAAGCGAAATGCCAATATCATTCGAAGAAATATTAAAATTACTTCCGCCCTTTTTCATCATATTTTTAAAACCTCCCGTAAACTTAAAATAATCCTGCGCCGTAAGCGGCAGTTCTCCAATATTATTAAAATTGGTGATTAAATTTATACTGTATTTCGGGCTATAATAAAATAGTTTCGGGTTAATAATATATCGGCTATCGAGTTCTCCAACTCCAATTCCTGCAGTAACATCACCAAACCAAAAGTTCTTTTTGCCTTCTTTCAGTTTAATGTTCATCGCCACATTATCCTGATCGTTTTCTAAACCTTTTAAAGCACTGACTTCATTATAATTTCGCAAAACCTGAATTTTATCAATTGCATCGGCAGGAATATTTTTAACACCGAGTTTGGTATCTCCGTCAAAAAAATCTTTGCCTTCAACCATCAATTTGCTTACTTTTTTTCCTTCAACTTCAATTTCACCATCAGCATTTACCTCAACTCCGGGAAGCTTTTTCAGTACATCTTCCAGTTTTTTTTCTGTTCCCGATTTAAAAGAATCGGCATTATAAACAATGGTATCACCTTTTATGGAAACAGGCATTTCACGCACAATTTCTACGCCTTCCAATTCAATTCCGGCGCCATCCATGACAATGTTCTGTACTATATTTTCAGTCTTTGTCGAAAGGGAAATTTCTTTCGATTTCATTCCGAGATAACTGATTTTCACGATATAAGATGCGTTAGGTTTCAGAGTAAGCTGAAATCTTCCTTTATCATTTGTAATTCCGTACGAATCCATAGCTTTTGTAGCCGAATTTACAGCCATAATATTGGCCATTTCTAACGGATTTTTCTGCTCGTCCTGAATGAATCCATCAAAACGAACACTTTGAGAAAAGGAAACAGAAGTCAATAAAAAGGCTACGAAACAAAGTATTTTGTTCATTTTGAAAGTTTTGTAATTTGGACCCGAACGATAACGAACAGGCGAAGCAATTTGAAATTTTAGAAGTTTGAAGGTTTATCTTCCCATCATTGGAGGTGGTCCGCCTGCACGACCACGATTCATTTCCCTAAATTCCTCCATCTTTTTAATTACGGTTTCATCGTAATCTTTTTGCGAAATTACTTTTCCTTTTTTAGATGGTTTTATTTCTGCTTTTTCTTTGGCATTCAAAACAATTTTCGAACATAAAATCGTTGTTCTTCCGTCGTTTATTTCTAAAATCAAACCTGGTAAACCCCAATAGTTTTCCGGCCCCTGATTCACCGGAATTTCCGGCGTATACCAAGCTGTTACGATAATTTCTTTTGGCATTTCAAAATTATCTTCAAAGTTGGTTTTTGTTTCTCCCGAAGTTTTTTTGGCTTCGTCTTTCTTTTCTTCGGGTTTTTTATCTTCGTTGTTTTTAGGTCTGAAATTTCTAAAATCAGTTTTACTGGCTTCTTTTACAGCCGTAGCTTTGTAACAATTGTAACCGCCAATTTGCTTGGTTTCCTGTTCTAATTTCCAATTTAATTTTGGCAAGGAATCAACAACGAGAAATTCTTTTCCCATAAATTCCTTATCAACTGTATATGATTTCGTTTTTACATCTTTATAAAAAGTTCCGCCGCCGCCCATAAACGAATTCATCATCACTCGCATTCCGCCGCCTTGTTGTCCTGGCGCGTCCAGTTTTTCTTCTTCTTTGTAAATAGAAGCCGATTTATCAAAATTCAGAATAAACGTTTTTTCCAGCATTTTTTTCATTCGCTCCTCCATGTTCTTTTGCATTTCTGGCGTAATATCCCGATTACCGCCTCGCATACCTTCAAATTTTGGTGCCTGCGTTTTTGACTCATAAACAGCCATTCCCTGAAAATCTTTTTGAGCCTGCATTTGAGTAAATACAAGGATCAAAGACATATATATAATTACTTTTTTCATTTCGTTTTGTTTAAAATTGAGTAAATCCGATAAAACTTACATTCAAATGTATTATTTATTTTAAAATACTGAAAGTTAAATATATCAATTGCTGTAAGGTATAGACAAAATTGCCTATTAGTTAGACTATTACGATTTAGAACGGTTTAAATGGGAAATTCACGTAAATATGTCTTATTTAGGATATTCATCGGGTAGTTTTTTGTAATTTGGCTCTTCTGAAATCTTAATATTATGGGCAATACAGTTCGTATTTTATTTTTATTATTTATCGGCTGTACTGTCTCTGTTTTTTCGCAAAACCAAAAGCTAAATGCCACTTCAATCTCTCATTTTAAATTAGATGCTGATGAATTTGTTGGTTATGATTCTTTTGGATTTTCCTATCAGATAAAAAACAATGTTTTCAGCAAAGTAAAAGGAAATGAGATTTTTGAATACAAAAGCGTTTCTCTTGGAAATATTACTAAAGTAGATATTCTGAATCCTTTGAAAATTGTTTTATTTTACGAAGATTTTAATACTGTTGTTTTACTTGACAATCAATTGAATAAAATGACGGAAATTAATTTTTCTCAAAACAATATCCCCATTGTTGTTCCGGCAATTGGTATGTCTACCCAAAATCAATTATGGATTTTTAATACGTTAAATCAGCAAATTGGCCTTTTTGATTATTTAAAAAATGAATACAAAACGGTTTCTACGCCATTAACAGAAACCATTAAATATTATCAAACTGATTTTAATACTTTTTACTGGATTGATAAAAAGAATAATTGGTTTTCCTGTGATATTTTCGGAAAAACAACGGCTTTGGGAAAAGTGCCCGATTTTGATGATTTCGAAATTATAAACAATCATCAGTACATTTTTAGCAAGGCTAATTTGTTGTATTTTAAAGACATTTCTGATACAAATTTGAATACTGTTTCTGAAATCGAAGTTTTAGAAAAAACCTTTGATAAATTCTGCTACAAAGACCAAATTTTATCTATTTTTACAACTAAAGAAATTACCAATTATAAAATCGTAACACCGTAATGCACATAGCAATAGCAGGAAACATAGGCGCTGGAAAAACTACTTTGACTAAATTATTAGCCAAACATTTTAAATGGGAACCACATTACGAAGATGTTGTTGATAATCCGTATTTGGATGATTTTTACCACCAGATGGAGCGTTGGTCGTTTAATTTGCAGATTTATTTCTTAAACAGCAGATTTCGTCAGGTGCAGCAAATTCGCGAAAGCGGAAAAAAAATCATTCAGGACAGAACCATTTATGAGGATGCTTATATTTTTGCTCCCAATTTATATTCAATGGGATTGATGACAAGCCGCGATTTCGAAAATTATACTTCACTTTTTGAATTGATGGAATCATTGGTAAAAGCTCCTGATTTATTGATTTACCTGAGAAGCTCTATTCCAAACTTAGTAGGTCAAATTCACAAACGCGGACGCGAATACGAGAACTCTATTTCTATCGATTATTTAAGCCGTTTGAACGAAAGATACGAAGCCTGGGTTCAGACTTACTCAAAAGGAAAATTATTGATTATTGATGTTGATAATATCAATTTTGTAGATAATCCTGAAGATTTAGGAAACATCATTAATAGAATTGATGCTGAATTGAATGGGTTGTTTTAGAAAACACGAATTTCACGAATTTACACTAATAGAAAAATGCCTCTAAAATTTTAGAGGCATTTTTTGTTTATTTTATCAACGTTTAATATTTGACAGCTAATAACCGCAATCTATCATCCCGAGGAACGAGGGATGAAAAAAATGTGCAAACTAACTTTGGGTAAGCTTTGTCAAAGTTTTAAACTTTGACAAAGCTATCAAGTTGTTTTTATTTTACAGCTTCTATTTTCGCTTTTACGTCAGCTTCTGTACCTTCAAAAACTTCTGTTGTTGTTGTGCCGTTTTCGGTTTTCGTTACAGTTCCAACTGTTACACCATTGGTCGTAGATAAATTTACCTCAACTCTGTTTTTGCTGTATTTTCTTGTATCAAAACAATCTGTTTTTTGATTCGGATATTTCCCGTTTGCATCGTAATGCGCCAAACATTTTGCCGTTTCTTCTGCAGAACATCCTTTTTCTTTGCACATTTTAATACATTCTTCTTTGGTTAGCATAGCTAAATTTCCGCATTTAGAAGGAGTTCCTGCATGCATTTCCATTTTACAGCAAGCACCTTTTTCTGCAATTCCTGAAGTTGAATGTCCTTCTCCTAAAATTGGAGCAATTACCAATCCGATCAAACAAGTTAATTTAATTAAGATGTTCATTGAAGGTCCTGACGTATCTTTAAACGGATCTCCAACTGTATCTCCGGTTACTGCTGCTTTGTGTGCATCAGAACCTTTATAAGTCATTTCACCATTAATTAAAACTCCGGCTTCAAAAGATTTTTTAGCGTTGTCCCAGGCTCCTCCGGCATTGTTTTGAAAAACTGCCCATAGCACTCCTGAAACTGTAACGCCGGCCATATATCCTCCTAACATTTCAGCAATCAATTGGTTGTTATCTCCATAAACTAATTTTCCTAATAACACAATTGCAATTGGGAAACCTATTGTCAAGATACCCGGTAACATCATTTCGCGTAAAGCGGCTTTTGTCGAAATCTCAACACATTTTCCGTATTCAGGTTTTCCAGTTCCTTCCATAATACCCGGAATTTCTTTAAACTGACGACGTACTTCGTAAACCATATCCATTGCCGCTTTTCCAACAGAATTCATAGCCAAAGCTGAGAAAACCACAGGAATCATCCCACCAACAAATAACATTGCCAGAACTGGCGCTTTAAAAATATTGATCCCGTCAATTCCTGTAAAAGTTACATACGCTGCAAATAATGCCAATGAAGTTAATGCTGCAGAAGCAATTGCAAAACCTTTTCCGGTTGCTGCGGTTGTGTTCCCTACTGAATCTAAAATATCGGTTCTTGTGCGAACTTCTTTTGGTAATTCGCTCATTTCGGCAATTCCTCCGGCATTGTCAGATATTGGCCCAAAAGCATCAATTGCTAATTGCATAGCCGTTGTTGCCATCATGGCAGAAGCCGCCAACGCAACTCCGTAAAATCCTGCTAAAGCATACGAAATCCAGATTGCAGCAGCAAATAATAATACTGTTGGAAAAGTAGAGATCATTCCTGTTGCCAAACCTGCAATTACGTTTGTCCCTGCTCCTGTCGAAGATTTTTGCACAATCGCCATAACCGGTTTTGTGCCTAATCCTGTATAATATTCTGTTACTGATGAAATAGCCCCACCAACAATTAATCCGACCAATGTGGCATAAAAAACTCGCAGTGACGAAATTTGTTGAGAACCTTCACCAAAAAATTCCATTGTCATTACTTCTGGAAGCATATATTTTACTAAAAAGAAACAGGCGATTGCCGTTAAAACAATCGATACCCAATTTCCAATATTTAATGCTTTTTGAACTTGTGCTTCTTTAGCATTTTCATCTGTGATTTTTACTAACGTAGTTCCGACAATCGAGAATAAAATTCCGAAACCTGCAATTGACATTGGAAGCAAAATTGGTCCGATTCCACCAAAGACATCCTGGATATTTCCACCCATATCTTTGATCACATAGTTTCCTAAAACCATTGCAGCCAAAACAGTTGCCACATACGACCCGAACAAATCAGCCCCCATTCCGGCAACGTCTCCCACATTATCTCCTACGTTATCTGCAATTGTCGCAGGATTACGAGGATCATCTTCCGGAATTCCGGCTTCTACTTTACCTACTAAATCAGCACCAACGTCGGCGGCTTTAGTGTAAATTCCACCACCAACTCTTGCAAACAAGGCGATAGATTCTGCTCCAAGTGAAAATCCTGCTAAAGTCTCTAAAACCTTAGTCATATCTTGAGATGAAGTCCAAACTCCATTCATGAATATCTGAAAGAAAATAATAAAAAAACCTGTTAGCCCTAAAACTGCCAAACCTGCAACGCCTAAACCCATAACGGTTCCGCCTCCAAAAGAAACTTTTAGAGCTTGCGGTAAACTTGTACGAGCAGCTTGTGTTGTTCTGACATTCGTTTTAGTTGCTATTTTCATTCCCATGTTTCCGGCTAATGCTGAGAAAAATGCGCCAAAAATAAAAGCTACTACTATTAATATATGTGTGGTAGGAACGATAAAAGAAATTCCCGCTAAAACTAAACTTGCAGCAATTACAAAAAAGGTTAGTAATCGATATTCTGCTTTTAAAAATGCGAGGGCGCCTTCGTAAATGTGATCTGAAATCTCTTTCATCTTTCCGTCGCCTGCATCTTGTTTTAAAACCCAAGTCCTTTTTATTCCCATGAAAAGTAATCCTAAAATTGCCATAACAATTGGCAAGTAAATCATAAATGCATTCATAATCTAGTAATGGTTTTGGTTAATAATCAACAATCTAACTAAACGAATTTAAACAAAAAAGCAATACTCCTGACGGAGTATTGCTTTTTTTATAATAGAACAGGGTAAAAATTATTTAATACTAAATAATCCCTCTGGTTTGTTTTCGATATCGTTAAAACGTTTTGTACACTCAGCAATAATTGCAAAAGCTTCGTTTACGTCTCCCCAACCTTCTACATCTACTTTTTTGTTTTCAAGATCTTTGTACACCTGGAAGAAATGCTCGATTTCTTTTACTAAGTGTGGATTCATATCTGAAAGGTCATTTAAAGAATTCCAGATTGGATCTGAAACCGGTACACAAATAATTTTTTCATCCGGTCCTTTATCATCAGCCATGTGGAAAACACCAATTGGTTTTACTTCCATAACACATCCTGGAAAAGTTGGTTCGTTTACTAAAACCAATACATCAAGAGGATCTCCATCAAGGGCTAAAGTTTCAGGAATAAATCCGTAATCAGCAGGGTACATCATTGAAGAGAATAACATTCTGTCGAAACGCATTCTTTTGATTTCAAAATCGTACTCATATTTATTTCTGCTTCCTCTTGGTATTTCGATTAATACATCGAAAGTTGTTAGTTTGTCTGCGGTCATTTTCGTTTTTTATTATTTCTATAATTGCGATTGCAAAAGTAACTAAACAATCCTTTTTTACAATAAAAAACTGCATTAATCTGCCTACTTTTCTTTTAAATAACAGACAGTTAATATGTAATTTTCCTATTTCGCTTATTTAGGTAATAATGCCATAACAAATATGTTGCATAAGATCGATATGGCTTCCATTGTTGGGCATGAATTTCCATTTCTTGTTTATCATGAATATCAAGTAATTCTTTGATTGTATTTACGACTGCAATATCGCCTAACGGAATCAAATCAGGCTCTTGTAAACAAAACATCAGATAAATATCGATAGTCCAATTTCCAATTCCCTTTAATTTGATCAATTCTTCCCGAACCTGTTGCGCCGACTTTGTAGCCAAACTTTCAATATCCAGTTCCTTGCTTAAAACTGCATCAGCCAGAATTTTAATATATTTTGTTTTCTGACGACTTACACCAAGACTTCTGAATTCTTCATCTGACAAAACCGACATTGTTTCCGGGTTGCAAATTGTATACGCTTTGATCTTTAAGAATGTGGCTTTCGCCGAATCTATAGAAACTTGTTGCTCAAGAATAAGCAATACCAATGTTTCAAAACCTTGAGGGCGTTTTGGAATGGGCGGTAATCCATACTTTTCTATAATTTCCTGAAAGATTGGATTTTTAGTTGATAGAAAATCGATGGCTTCTTGCATACCTAAGAGTTTTTAGCCCCGATAGAAGCGGTATCCTTTTTCTAGCTTCTTTAGCTAGGAAAAGATACAAGCGGATACCGGGAATAGCTTCTAAAATTAAATAAAAAAATCTCGAAAAGGCGCTAAGTTGCGAAGTTTTTTGCACTCAGATTTTGCAGATTTAAGCCGATAAACGCAGATTTTTAATTTCAATCGAATAAAAAAAATCTGCTTAAATCTGTAAAATCTGCGTGAAATAAATTCAACTGCATTTTTAAATAAAATGACAAAAACGCCAAACTGCAAGAATAAAAACTTAGCGGCTTGGCGTCTTTGTGATATAACTTTATTTTATTAGAAATAGAATCCAAAAGATCCTTTTACAGCAAATTTATTAGCATCCGGAGTATTTAGATAACTTCCTCTCCAAGAGAAATCGATTCTGAAAACCTTAAAGATATTTCCAATTCCGGCATTGTATTCCCAATAAACATCCTCTGGTGCATTATAAGGCTGATCTGAAGCATTTATTGCTCTATTTGCAGCAGAAATAGTTCCGTGAACTGCTTTTACACCAACAAATTCTCTCCAATTCAGTTTTCTCATAAAAGGGATTCTCGCAAATAATCGTCCCCCAAAATCGTGATTCCATTGCAGAGTTGTGTATTGGTCTGTTATGAATTCGTAGAAATTTAAGTTACTAAACGTATTTTCGATAGTAAAATAAGTTTGGTTTCCGGGAATTACACTCATTAATCCCAGCGGAATTGTTCCGAAAGTTTTTCCTGTTTCCAAAATAATATTTGATCTTCCTAAAGGCCCGATAATAATTGGCTGTTTATAGAATACTTGTATTTTTTCGTAAGCAAAATCACTGTTTAATACTCCTTTTAAACCATAACTAAAGTTTACAAAGAAATGACTAAAAGGACTATCTACAAGATCTCTTTCTACCCCAAACCCAATTGTTTTACGGTTTGGCATAAATTCGAACTGGATATTAGCTTCTGATTGTGTTACGGCACTTTGCACAACTCCTGCCGGATTCTCTGCAGTGGGCAATGTACTGTAATAATTTAAACTAAAGGTTGGTGAAGCTGATTCTAAAGTACGATATGAAAGTCCCGCCTGAACAACAAAGTTTTTCATTGGCTCCATTTCAACCGAAATATTACTCAAATTAATATTGGTTAACTTTCCGTTGCTTCCAGTTGTAAACAGGGCTGAAGAAGCAAAACTTCGGCCTAAAATGTCGTTTGTTGTGGTTAAACTGGCTCCAATTTGTTCAATATCACGCCTGTTTCCTCCAGAAATGATGACTCTTTTTTGTTTATCTACCATCCATTTCCCTGAAACTCCGTATTTGAATTTACTATCATCAAAACCATAGGCTGTATAAGCTTGTATACGCCATGGATCATTTGGTCCAAAATACGTTCGGCCTCCTACTCTTAATCGTAAACCTTCGACTTCGTTGTAACCAAACGTGGAAAATATAGGTCCGAAATCAAAGTTTTTAAACTCGACATAGCCGCTTCCTAAAATCGAAACAAGACTGTATAATTGTTTAAATCGCTTGACGGTTTGCAACGTGTCAAGCATTTTATAAATTCCGGCTTCGTCTTTATTTAATTTTTCGAAACGATTTTGTTCCCAGAATTCAGGTGGCCTGTCATAGACAGCATTGTCTATATAATTGACTTCTTCTTTGTAAAATTTCTCCGGTTTTGGAATATTGAATTTATGATTTCGGTATAATGTCGTACGTTTTCCATAAACACCTTTTGATTTTTCTTTTTTATTTAAAGCAAAATCAGACATCATGTAATCGCGCGTCAATAGAAAAACAGAATCATTTTCTACCTCAAATTCCTGTTCGATATAAATATCTTTTACCCAGTTAATATTGGCGCTTTTAGTAACACCCATATTAATTTTTTTGATGGCAAAAGTGGAATCGTTTACCCAAAAATCTCCTTTAAAGGTTAATTCGTTTTTTCGCCTTGGATAAAAAACAATATTATAACACCATTTTTTATCAATAAATGCACTGTCTTTTAAAACATAATTATAGACATCAATTCCGGTTTTTGAAAGCGGGCTTGTAAAACTTTTATCAAAAAAAGTAAGGTGATTATCGTAAATATTATAATCTGAATAAAGATCTTTTACGAATGACAAAATCTGCTGATTTCCATTGAAACCAGACATCTTGTTTCCTGTAATATTCTCTTTTACTTTCTTTAATTTGTTATCGCCATAAACATCATAAACCGATTCATTGATAAAAATAGGCAAATAGGTTTTCCCCGTAACATCTGATGTATCAACATGATCAAACACAAACTCCATTCCTTTAAAGAGTTTATTTTTCATAAAAGCACTATCGATCGTGTTCATATCGAACTCGACTTTCTCGTACTTTTGCATTTGATATTGGTTGAAAAGATACAGACCGTTTTTACGTTTTCTTTCCCAGATTTTTCTCAAAATATCTAATGCGGGGTTGTTCTTTTTAGATGTTTTCCCGGTAAAAATTACAACTTCATTAAGTGCCTCGGCTTCGCCTAAAACAATTTTAAAATCATAATTTACAGCTTTTTCTAATGGAACTTCTTTGTCTGAAAATCCTGCAGATGTAACTAGTAAAGCTGTGTAAGTATTTGGTGATTCAAGATAAAAACGCCCATCTTCATTAGAAACTATTCCGGTGTTTGATCCTTTAAAAACAACATTCGCAAACGGAATAGGCTGATTTGATTTATCCAAAACAATTCCACTCACTTTCGTTTGTGCAGTAGCAATAGTCGCAAATGCGAGTACCAAAAATAGACTAAGTAAAATTATTCTTTTCATTGTCTGGACAAAAAAAAACTTCATCAATTAACTATGAATGATGAAGTTTTGTGAGTATTTTAAATTTGTATTATTTGTATAATACTTTTTTAACTGCTTTTACTACATCACCTGCATTTGGCAACCAGTCTTTTAATAATACTGGAGAATAAGGCGCAGGAGTATCTGCAGTTGTAATACGTTGAATTGGCGCATCAAGGAAGTCAAAAGCCTGCTCTTGAACGATATATGTAATCTCAGAAGAAATACTTGCAAATGGCCAGGCTTCTTCTAAAATTACTAAACGATTTGTTTTTTTAACAGATTTAAGAATTGCATCTTTATCCATAGGACGAACGGTTCTTAAATCGATAATTTCGCATGAAATACCTTCTTTAGCTAATTCATCAGCAGCAATAAAAGCTTCTTTAATGATTTTTCCAAAAGAAACGATAGTAACGTCTTTTCCTTCACGTTTAATATCAGCAACTCCTAAAGGAATTGTGTATTCTCCGTCTGGCACTTCACCTTTATCACCATACATTTGCTCAGATTCCATAAAAATTACAGGATCATTATCACGAATTGCAGATTTTAAAAGTCCTTTAGCATCATAAGGAGTTGATGGCACAACCACTTTTAAACCTGGAGTGTTTGCAAACCAGTTTTCTAAAGCCTGAGAGTGTGTTGCTCCTAATTGACCTGCAGAAGCAGTTGGTCCGCGGAAAACGATTGGCACATTAAATTGTCCCCCTGTCATTTGACGCATTTTAGCAGCGTTATTTATAATTTGATCAATACCTACTAAACAGAAGTTGAAAGTCATATATTCAACAATAGGACGACAACCGTTCATAGCTGATCCTACTGCAATTCCTGTAAAACCAAGCTCAGCAATTGGAGTATCGATTACTCTTTTTTCGCCAAACTCAGCAAGCATTCCTTTTGAAGCTTTATATGCTCCGTTATATTCTGCAACTTCTTCGCCCATTAAATATATGGATTCATCGTGACGCATTTCTTCGCTCATCGCTTCACAAATGGCCTCTCTAAATTGTATTGTTCTCATATTTATATTGTATGTTGAATTTTCTGAAGAGCAAAAATAAATATTTTAAATAACTTAAAAGCATAAATTGAATTTAAAATCACTCGAAGTTCTTTCTATATTTAGGTTTTAACTTTTTAAACTTAATTGTGATATTTACGAAATCGATGTAACGTTGGTTATTTCGCTTGTGAAAACCATTTTTTAGAAAAATTTTATTTTATCTTTTTAACGTCGGTTATCTATTATTCATTCAAAAATGATGATACTTAAAAAGTAACAAATAAGGGCTATTTCAGATTTTATATATTTATTCTTAAAATGACTTTCAAAAAACAAAGTTTATAACCTCAACATTCCCTCTTTTTTATACAGATTATAATTTATCTTTTATCAGTCACTATCTTTTTACAAAATATCCTAAACTGCAACTTTAGCCCTATCCTCAAAGCTATGTTACATAATAAGTCATTATAGTGCTACCGCTATCGCGCTGCACTATAAACTCATTATGTAAAATATCCACGTTTTCTTAAGACCTCTCCCAATTCCGACGCTTCTGCCCCCGCACTTGGATTTGTTTTTTATTTTGCTCAATCGCCGCAAAACGCTAAGCATTTTTTTTGAAAGAATGCCAGGAATTTAACTTTTCAAGTACAACTATCAGCGGGGCATTCTCCCCAAAAAAAATGCAGATCTCGTTTGTGTTTGGAATTTCTAAAACATAAAAAACCTCGCCAATTGGCGAGGTTTAATTCTTTTATTCTTTGTCGATTTACTTTGTCTCACGAGCGGATTTCTCTAATTGCTTTTTTCTATAAGCATCTAATGCAGATACTTTGCTTTCATCTATTTCAAGATATTTAAGAATCCTAGCCAAAAAATGATTTGATACGTATTGACCTCTAGAATTAGTTATAAAATATTCACTATTAGGCTTAAGAATAATACCTGTTGAAAGAATATTAATATATTCTTCTACTCCATCTCTATCTCTTCTCATAAACTCAATAACAATAGTTCCATCATAAGGTCTTGTTTGTAAATTATTCTCTTGCTTCAAGGATAATAATTCGTTACAAAGAGAAATTATTTCTTTTTTGTCTTTAATTCTATACTCTTCAAGTCCTCCAAAACTATCTGGAGTTCTATTTTGTACATGTATCTCACGTACAGAATCTAATAACTCCCTATTAATACCATCTTTTGCACTATTACAGCTTATTAAAAGACATAACAAGCCAAACAAATAAATCTTATTCATAATAATTACTCTTTTTTAGGCCCAGGAAGAATTGATAAACCTTCTATTAATTTAGCTCCAGATAACCCAACATTCTTGTTATCTCTTTTTCCTCCGAAAACCTCCTTAGATTTACCAAATCCAGCAGAAACACCAATATAAGACCCATCCGAAGCAGTAAATAACGAACCATTAAAAATACCAGCACTACCTCCTATTGAGCTCTCAAGTCCCTGAAAAGCAAACCTATCAAATTTCTTATAGTTATTATCAGTTTTATAAATTAAACTAAATCCTAATCCCGCACCAATTTCTAAAGAATAGGAAGCTTTCTCAAATCCAATATCAAATCCGCTTTTAGAGGGAGCATAAAAGAACAAACCTCCTTTATCTGGACCTTCAAGAGGCGCAACTATACCTAATGTTCCTCCAACATTTACTCCTCCTGCGTGTAATTCGGCTGTCATATTGAATCTTACGGCATCAGGTTTACCAGTAGCTGCAGCCCAAAAATCTAGCCCATACAAAGTTGTAGGTTCCATTGGTGCCCTACTAACTGGATAAGTAGGAGCTGCAATATTTTTTGAATAATAATCAATATTATATAGACTGGATTTCATTACAAGGGTTTGTCTATATTTATTAGACAGAGGATCCCATCCCCATAAAATAATATCATTTGGAGCTTTTCCATCAGGATCAACAAACCTAACAGGGTTATTAAGCGCATAAGCATAAGAACTTACACCTTTAAATTTTTCAGCTAATGGATCAACAGATATAAATATTCCCAATTTAGGATCTTGATACCTTGCACCAAAATAATACATTCCAGTTTCTCTGTCCAGTTCTTTGGAAGTAAACAAATACGGTGTATTCCACTTAGCATTCTTCTCCTCTAAAAAAACTTCCCCGAAAGGTACGTATTCAACATGTTGTACAACCTCTCCATCTAAGTTGCTAATATACGAAGAACTTCCCAAATGATCTGGGTGATAATAAAATTGCTGTAACTCTGCATTATCATTCTTCCCAGTCATTTTCCCTGTTGACGAACCACCCGAAGTAGTTCCTCCGGAAGGATTACAGCAAAATCCAAGTCCGTTTACATAATCATTATTATCCAAACCATAGTAAGGAACGTCAAGCGAAGCATAATTTGCTTTAACTGTTTCTAACGATTTTTTGTATTTAGTATCATAATCTACTTTTACACCAGAGAATGATTCTCCTGCTTTCTCTACACGTCGCGGATCTGCTCCGTAACTGTCGAAATCTTTAAGTTTAGAAACGATTCTTTGGCTTTTCATTCTAATTGGTTTCTCAAACTTATTATAAAAGCAATGCCGAAAAAGGCTCTTAAAGTTTTATTTATAATAGATTAAGGTCGAAACAAGACATAAAAAAAACCTCGCCAATTGGCGAGGTTTCTCTTTTATTCCTATTCAAATCAATTATCTTTTCCATTTTCTAAAACATATTGTCTGTATGCATCTGCGGCTAACCTTATTACAGTATAAGCATTTAAAATTTCCTTACTTTCTTTTAATACTTTCTCTGAAGCTTTAAACCAAACAAAAGGTATACCGTCTACTTCTTTAGAAGGTTGAAAAGAATACAAACCATCTGTTTGGTTTGTAACCACTAGCTTTTTTACAGCTTCTGCGTGATTTACAAGTATTTTGATTTCCTCGCTCTGTTCTATCTTTTCTAATAATTCGGGCTGATTAATAAATCTAGGCTCTGTTAATTCTATCACCCTTAAAAAATCTAAAACTGATTTTTCATCACTGCCATCCCACCAAATATCACGAGAACCTTTAACATTTATATTGTCTTCAGGATAAATAGATCGCTCTTCCTCGGTTAAAAAATGCCCGGGTCTCTTATAACTTTCGTTTGGTATATCTCCCCATGTGGCACCAATTATAGTGCTTTTTGATAAATAAAAATCTCCCGTAAAAGCACTATCATAATATCTATGAATTGTTAGCCCAAAAGTTAAATATAAATTTTGGCTAATTTTTTTAATAAATAATCCTTGAAAACCACTTTTTGTATCTTTAAATTCGGTAAAACCTAAAACTTCCAATTTAGGTTTTACCAATTTTATTAATTTTGCTTTAGATAACTTCATTTAATCTTTATTTTTTGGACCAATATAAGTGGGTGAACCTGGTTGGTAAGCTGGATTATTAGGATCGTAAAATATCTTCTCTGTTTTATGTCCGTTCTTTTTCATTAAGTTGTCTCTTGTCTTAGCTGATTTTTGACCTGATGGCGTATTAGGTTTAATAATTACCGCAGTCCCATCAGATTTAACAGCGTCTTTACGAACATTCCTTCCTTTTAATGGAACTTTTTTCTCAATATCTGTAGCATTATCAAGAGCTTTTAATTCCGCTTGAATTTGTCTATGAGCCTCTTGCCCTGTCACCGCAGTTTTTTTCAGCTTGGTCATTTTATTGACATCACCAGCCTTATCAACCGCTTTAACAATGTTTTTTGCACCTCTGAGTTCAGATAGGAACACCATTCCTAAAGCTCTATCCCATCCGTTTAATTCATTTCCAGCAGAATCATAACCAATAATACCTTCTATAAAACCTTTAGCGTCTCCAACTACAGGCATGAAATCAATAGTTGTTGAAACTTGTGCTCCGGAAAGTCGCTCCGTTGGAGGAGTCATATAATAAATCTGCTTCCCGTTTGGATCAATTAATACAACAGGGTTCTGGTAGCAATATCCGTAAGTATTTAAGTTTTTACTGTTAAAAGCCCCTCTGTTATGATCTCCATCATAATAAAACTCTTCTTCCATTACTGGATTATAAACAGCAAGCGGATCAACAGAATCCCAGATGCTATACTTAGGATCATAATATCTTGCACCATAGTAGTACATTCCCGTTTCTTTATCAAGCTCTTTAGCATTGAAAAGATACGGCGTATTCCACTTAGCATTCTTCTCTTCCAAGAAAACTTCCCCGAAAGGTACGTACTCTACATGCTGAACAACCTCTCCGTCTAAGTTGCTAATATACGAAGAACTTCCTAAATGATCAGGGTAAACAAATACGGTGTATTCCACTTAGAATTCTTTTCCTCAAGAAAACTTCCCCGAAAGACACATGTACTCTACATCAATTCTATTTTTCAAAATCCCTCACTAAATCAACATTATACCTCCAAATTTTTACTTTGCCTTTTTCATTCACTAAAATCATTGTCTCGATAGTTTCAGCACTAGTGTATTTTACATCATAAACTAATAAATATTGCGTTTTACTATCTGTTCCTATTGCTCGAGCTGTTTTCCATTCTTTCAACGAATAATCTTTAAAATCTCCTAGTTTTTTTTCTTTCTGTACCAAAAACAATTTAAGTTTCTCTCTCTCTGCTTGATTTTTGTAAATAGAGTCACTAAACAATCCTAAGGTATTTTCTATTTTTTTACCTCCTATAGCCGAATAAAACAAAGCGGCTGTAGATTCTGCATTATCTTTTTCTACTTTTTCATCTTTGAAATTTACATTTGCACTAAAATTACAACTTGATAAAACTAAAACTCCCCAAAAGAAAATAGTAAATTTATTTTTTTTTATTTTATTTATAAATTTTACCATCACATTCAAAATTAAAATTCAAAACTGTATCTTGTTTATGAATACTAAAGAGAAGTTCACCTTTCTTTTTGATAATAGTGTCGCCAATTTTGATGTGGTCGCTATAAAGTGACCACCATCTATCACTTCTTGCAGAATTACAATCACATTCTTCTTTCGTAATGGGATTAATTCCTTTATAATCAAATTTACTATCTCTAATACCTGGGATTTTTTTAACAATTAACAAACACTCATCTCCTTTTAAATCTTCGGCTTCCTCTTTACAATCGCCCATAGGACCACACGAAAATAAACTCATACAGATCCCTATTAAAATACAATTTTTCATAATTTTTACCTTTAAAACAATCTTTTTGTTTTACTAATTCCATAACTTGCACCTACACTTGGATTAAGGTTAAATTGAAAACTATTAACCATAACTCCTGCACCTCTATCTAAAACAAATTGCCCTTTTTCATTAATTCTTGCACTTTGAGAATGCGATATCCCAAAAGTATCATACATTAAAGCTCCTCCTTTTGAATAACCTTCTATTGATTTAAATAAATTAGCTCCTCCATAAGTATCATAAATATCTGGAGATACTCCTAAATTAAAACTAAATCCTGGAGAAGTAGAAACCCCAACTGTTGTAGTTTGAAAAACAGCAAGCTCATTTCTTTGATTTAAAACCAAATTGTAACTACTAGAATAAGTTGTAAAATTGTAATCAACAGAACCTGTAACTGTTATACCAATACCATCAGGAGTATATGGAGAATATGGATTCTCTCCTTCAATATGTTTGTAAGTATCATAGTAACCCTTATTATAATTTTCAAAATAAGATGGTTTTACATAACCTTTAATTGATACTTCTTTTAGCTCTGTTGATTGAGTCCACGATCCATCAGAATTGGACTGGTAAACTGTATTATCACTATCATCCCAATAAACCTCTCCTGTTGCTGCTTTCCAAGTAGGAGGATCTGTATCCTCTGCACTCATTCCAGTAGGGTCAATAAATTTAACAGGATTATTATTTGCATAAGCATATGAACTCCATCCTTTAAACTTCTCCGCTAATGGATCGACCGATATAAAAATTCCAAGTTTCGGATCCTGATATCTTGCCCCAAAATAGTAAAGTCCAGTTTCTCTGTCTAGTTCTTTAGATGTAAACAAATACGGTGTATTCCATTTTGCATTCTTTTCCTCCAAGAAAACTTCCCCGAAAGGCACGTATTCAACATGTTGTACAACTTCACCATCTAAGTTGCTAATATACGAAGAACTTCCCAAATGATCAGGGTGATAGTAAAATTGCTGTAACTCTGCATTATCATTTTTTGCTGTCATTTTTCCTGTTGAAGAACCACCGGAAGCGGTTGCACCAGAAGGATTACAGCAAAATCCAAGTCCGTTTACATAATCATTATTATCCAAACCATAGTAAAGAACGTCAAGCGAAGCGTAATTTGCCTTAACAGTTTCTAACGATTTTTTGTATTTAGTATCATAATCTACTTTTACACCAGAGAATGATTCTCCTGCTTTTTCAACACGTCGAGGATCTGCACCGTAACTGTCGAAATCTCCTAATTTAGAAACAATTCGTTGGCTTCCAATATAGATATGTTTCGTATAACGACCACCATTCTGAGCCACTAAGTAAGGGTTTACATAAAGCGTAAAATCACTAGTAGAAGTTTTTCCTCCAGAGAAAACAGAGTTCACAAAAATTCCCTGACCTCCACCAGACATTTTCGTTACACGTTCGCCTCCTGCATCATAACTGTAAGATGAAACATAACCGTTTATACTTACTGCTCCCAAACGATTTTCTTCATCCCAAAGCATTTTTTTCTCGAATGCTTTTTCAGCCACTTTACCATCAGCTTTTACTTCTTCGGTATTTACGTAAATCATGTTCCCATTAGCATCATAAACATATTTGTTGTTTTTCTGTTTGTCAACTTTTGGGTCTGTATTTTTAGTTCTGTATTCTGTTTCGGATACATTATCGAGCTGGTGTTTGTTATTACTGTTGTAATTGTAATTCATTACATAACCCGCTTTCAACGCTCCCGGATCACTTACTTTGTTCTGTGCTACGTTTTGAGTTTTGCTCACGATATTGTGCAAATCATCATATTTCATTGTCAGGTTGTAATTGGCCGTTTTCTGGTCGGCTCCGGTGTACACTCCACTCGCACTGGTTAACTGGTACAAATTATCGTAACTGTAATTGTGCGCCATCATTCCGCCCATTTTGGCTGTTACACCTGCGGCACTATTGGTCACATTCAGTACATTGCTTACTTTGTCGTACTGGTACTTGTTGTTCATGAACATTCTTGGCGAATTGGTGCCTTGATATCCCGTTCCTGAAGCTACGGTCATATTATCTAGTCTTCTTCTCAGTGGCTCGTAATTGTACTTGGTTTCGGTTCCGTTACAGTATTTTAAATAACTTCTTTGTTCAAACTTGTCATAACCTATTTTGTTTACATAATTGTAGCTGTAAGCTTTTTTGCCTGCCACTGCCTGCAATAATCCTCCAGAATTGTAGGTATAACTAATCTTTTCCTGATCCGGATAAATCATTTCCTGCAAACGGTTCCAGCTATCATATTTCCAGCTTGTTACATAGGTTGCAATGGCCTGATTAGGCACAATTACGGTTCTACGAATACTTTCGATCTCGCCCATTACACCGTATGAAAATTCTTGTGCGCCTGTAACGTCTTCCATTAAAATTAACTTCCCTCTACGGTTCTGGCTCTCGTTTTTAGACCCAAAAACATAACGTACATTATTTTCAGGATGTTCGGGATAATTAATATTCGTTAATCGGTTAAAATCATATTCATATGTAATCTTTTTGCTTTTAGCTTCCAGATTCGCTGTTTGCCTTTCGAGTAAATTCCCTAAAGGATCAAACTTGAAAGTACTTTTTCCGGCGTCTGGCTGAATAACTTGTATGCGTCTGTCGGCTAAATCATAAGTACTTATTGTCTGTTGTCCCTGAGCATCGGTTACACTTATTGGTCTGTTTATTCCGTCATAACCAAACTGTGTAGCCACATTGTTGGCGTCAAGAGTTTTCATGGTCAGTCCTGAACCGTTGGCAAAACTTGCATTGGTATTGTTTAATGCATCTGTAACTTCTGTTTTAAGTAAATTACTTTCTATGGTATAAGCCATTTTAGTTGCTGCACCATCGGGCAAAGTCGTTGTAATTGGTCTGTCGAGAATGTCATACGTGGTTTTGGTCGGTGCAGTCGAATCATAACTGTCCATAAATTTATTCCAATCGCCCAAAGGTGCTGTCTGTGGATAGTAGGCTTCTTTGGCACGGCCAAAAGCATCAAATTTCGCACGGCCAGAAACTACCATTACATCACTTTGTTGATCGGGTGTTGTATTATTTGTAATGGCAGCATCTTTCTTAACCTGAATTGGCCTTCCTAATCCATCAACAAAAGTTACGGTTTCGATAGGATCGTTTGGATGCTGAGCATCAAAATGTTTCGTTCTCGCATAAGCAGTTCTGGTGATATTTCCGTTTGAGACCACTGTTGTTGGAAAATAATCCATCATTATAGTGTATGGCTGTCCAGTTGCAGCTTCTTTTGGTCCTTGTACTTTGGTCAAACGCCCGAATTCGTCTATTTCTTTTTTCATTACATATCCGTTAAAATCCTCTGTTTCCAGTGCGATCCCATATTGCATATCATAATTCCTGAAGTAGGTGCGAAATTCAAAATTATCTACAATTTCTTCCAGATACATATTATATATATTGTCATAGCGGTATTTATAAACCAAACGCTGTTTCTTATAATTTTCCGGGAGTGTTTTTTGGGTTATATTTCCGTATTTATCATATTGTATGTCGGTAACAGCCCATTGGCTATCATTGAGCTTCTGGCTTACCTGCGTTAAATGATTGTCATAATTCATGTCGTAAACGGCTTTTATCTCGTGTACAGCCAGATTGCCCATCGTGACTTTGCTGCTCGTTGGCAATCCTATAATATACTTGGTCAAATTATTAGCATAACCAATCTCGGTTTTATAATTTCCGGTACTGTTGTCTTTATAACTGTAACTCTTCAAATCACCAAAATCACCTGACCCTACATAGTACTCGTTATTTATTTCACTTAATTTAAGTGGTTTTGTGCCTCCTTCATAGGCAAAAGAAGTTGTATTTTTAACTGGATTAAAACTCACACCCCTGTCTGAACATATTTTAGTTACTGGAGTAAAATCATATTTATCTCCTGTTGCTTTTACTCCATATGTATAATAATCCTGACTACTTTGGGTATATTTTACTCCTGAATTTGAAGTACTATTTACACCCTCGTTACTTTCTAAAACGGAACTTAATAAATGCCCGGCATTATAATAATCAGACACATCGTAATTTTGTGTTAGTGTTCTGTATACTTTATCGCCGTTCTCTGTATCGATACTTTGGGTTTTTACTTCTCCAAAACCAAGGAAACTTCTTTCGTGTCGTTCATATTTACCTTTGGCATAGGCAAATTGTGTTTTCATATCAGGACCATCGCTGGCGATTCCGTCTTTTACAAGTACACTTTGCATTACCCATTTCCCTCCCGGGTGGTCGTATGTTGGGGTGCTTCGACTATAGTCTACAATAAACTCACCTCCAAGCGGTGTGCGAACTGATTTTAACTTATTGGTGCGCGCAATGGTGGAACGTTTTACGCCCATTGCATCATCTGTCGTAGAAGTTAAGTAATCAGGGAAACCATCACCATCAATATCTTGTAATTGGGTTTCGACACGGTTACTTGAAAGACCAACATTTACCCCTGGATTTATTGCAATTTTCAGAGTGACTATTGGTATTGGAATACCAACAGTAAAAGCTGTATTAAGCGATTCTGAAGTTGAAGAAACCTGCCCTAAAACTTCTAATCCGTTCCAAGGCATTGGTGCACTATAACGGTCTCCTAAATTTAGACGAACCGAATTGTTTTTAAATACCTGATCTACGAGTCCGTCACCATTAACGTCCTGCAGACTAAAATCGTTCCAACTAATGTTTTTTGTAATTCCGTATCCTGCACTAATAGAAGAAGATCCAAAATCAACACCAAGTCCAAAACTGGGAAATATCGATTCTCCTTTTGTAATATCTTCTAAACCATAATCTATTGCTTCTGTAAAACCATATCCTAAATTAAGCTGTACTTTTTTATCACTCATTATTTTATCCGGCAAACCGTCACCATTTACATCAGTCCAAGTTTGTACAGTTGCCTCTTTATTGTAACTTACACCTCCACTAATGGTAAGTGAACTAGATTCATTTTTAGCTTTGCCTAAGGCAGATTTTGCTGCATCATTAGCATCAAGTGCTTTTAGCGCTGCGCTGAGTGTTGTTTTTATACTAATTTTACCAACATTTGCTTTTGCTTCACTATAATTTGCTCTGGCAGTGGTTACAGAAGAAGAAAAGAAAGCCCCTCCTCCATATGATACAGAATAACCATTGTTACTGCTGCTATGCAATCCATTTATAACAATGTTTTCTCCATCAAAACCACCTTTACTATTAGTCATCTGGATATTTCCTTTTGTAATAATATCCGGAAAACCGTCTCCGTTCATATCCTGAAAATCAGTAATAACTTCTGAAGATCCATCTGCTATACTGGCTGAAAAACCATTTGCTCCTTTTTGTTCAGATTCACTTTGTGATTTAGTTATTTTATTAACAGCAAATGCCCCCGAACCTTCGGTACAATACTGATTATTTGTATTTGCAGCTCCTGCAGTTAAACCATCCAACGGATTGGTTAGTATAACATTATCTTCTCCTAAACGGGAACTTGACACAATTGTTCCGTTCACATACGTTAAATTATCTGCTCCTGACCAGTATTTTTTAGTGATTATGTCAGGAGTCATCATCATAAAAATCATTTTTCGAGGATCTGTTTCGGCTTTATCAGAATCCGGCAATACAAGTTTGCTCTCATCTATAACCCTACTTTGACGACCATTCATTGCATTGTATATAAACTGCCCCCAATGGCGCTGCATTGGACCAAATTTTTCCATATCACTCATTGCAGGCGCAAATACCGCCGCCTCCACTGCAATTCCGTTTATCGTTACTGTTGTTACAGCTGTTGTTATACTACCAAGTGCTGCACGATCACCGATATAATATTCGATCCAGATTTTATCTCCGGTAATTGTATTTATGATCAATGGTGTTGCTGTTGTAAGCACTCCATTAACCATTGTATAGGTGTATTTTCCCAATAAAACTCCTGTACTTGTTTTTGCAGATAATGTTACGTTATATGCAATTCCATTTGTAATTGTTGCTCTTAAGCCCGGTACTAAACTAAGTTGTCCAGTGGTGGCTGCAGTATATACCTTTCCTTCTGTAATATGACCCGCAAAAATGCTGTAATCTATAAAAGGAACCGTTTCATAATCTGAAACTCCCGTAATATTTACCGAATTGGCTCCTGTGCAATTTGTATCAGGAACTGAAGTAACCAAACTATAAGCTCCTAAAGGATAATGCGTTAATTTGGCATCCCATGTAATTTTATCCCAGGCCACATTTGTATCACTCGTAATAGTGATTTTTGTTTCCTGATAATCGGCTGTAATGGCCGGCAAAACAGTTTTGGCTGTCAATATTCCATTAAAAGCTTCTGTTGCCGCGTAGGTTTTACACCATAGTGTAACAAAGTTTCCGGTAGCGTTTTTTGCTAAAAGACTGACCTTGACTGCATCGCTGGTTACGGGTTTTGAAAAAACTCCCGTAACTTGTAGTGCGCCTGCCTCGTTTGCTTTCTGCACTACCAGATTTGCAGTACTATTATCTAGTACAAATCCTTCGGTGGCAGTATAACTAAATCGTTGCTGTCCTTCAGGATTTAAAGGTACATTCATTCTGCTGGCATCTGTATAGGTAATAACCGGATTCCATTCGACCTGATCAAAAGCTCCATTTGCCAGATCTGTATTTCCTGACTGTACTCTAAAATAAATTTTTTCGCCTTTTACTACTGTTTGCCCTGCAATAGAAAGATTTGCTGAGGCAGCCGTTTTTGTAAGTGCCTTGTGTGATATAATTTGTACGTTTCCTTTTTGTATACCAACAAAAACACCATCTGCTAAAGCATATTCTGCTTCATCAAAAGTTCCTGTTGGTGGTATAAGGGTTGCGATGCTTTCGATTTTTATAGTCCCTGCAAATGGAGCTTCCCAAACTCTTACAACGTTGTGTGAAGGCGAGTTGGCAATAGCTTCTGCTTGTTCTGCAGGATCTACAGCAGTAAAGCTAGTATCTATTTTGCCTCCGGCCTTTATGGGGCTTTCGGTATCAAAACTCGAAGTTGTAAATGTTGGGATTACATTCCCATTTAACTGAACAATATGGTTAAAATATACCACCCCATCACGCACTAAATCGACCAGACCATCATTGTTTACATCCTGAAAATAGGTGCTGTTAGTACTTTTACTATTTTGCAAACTCCTTCCTTCAGTAACTACTACATTCCCAAATCCGAATTTTGCTCCAAGTCCGTAACTTACTGCTGTTGATTTTGTCAATGAGATAGTAGAGATTCCATGAACTTCCTGTCGATCGCCAAAAACACTATTCCCTAAATTAGGTCGGTAATAAATGTTTCCTGAATCTTTAAAAACTTTATCGGCCAGACCATCTCCATTAATATCTACCAATGCCAAAAGTCCTTTAGATTCTGCAGGAGAAAATGAAAAGCTACCACCCACGGTATTAACTGTAGAATTTAAAGCTCCATCATTAATACCAACTCCTACATACAAAGAAAACCCTCCAGAGGTAGAAATACCACCACCCAGTACTGATATTTTATCATTAAAAATTACTCCGTCTTTGATAATAGGTGCTTTTGTAATAACACCGTTTCCTGTTATATTATCTTTTCCTGTATTCCAATTTTCAGTATTAGTACTAAAAGGTACATAACCTTCTGCCGCTTTTACATCATCATAATATTCAAAAACATGTTCGTTAAATTTGGCACCGCTGGCATCATTTTGTACTATTTTTTCTAAAAGGGTTTTCTTGAATGCCCCGTCGTCTTTTTTATATATAAAGGAATAACTTCGTACAGTATTATAACCCAAATTTATTACTTTAATATTAGTCAGTAATCTTTGCTGCGAAGTTAAAAACCCATAACGTCCGCTATTGGTTTTTACTGTTTTAACAGCACCGCTTGTAAAGAGAAGACGAGAGAATAAAGTTGTATTAATGCGGCCATAATCTATGTAAAGTAAAGTTTTAGAGCCTGCGAAAACTTTACCAACGGTTTCATTTCCTGCACTATAAACATATGCCATGTAATCACCATGCGTATTTGTCACTTGGCCCAGATACCATTCTGCAATATTTCCATTCTGCCCTTTAATTGCTTCTCTGTAAATATAAACAGTACCGCTTTTATCTGTTACATACCAGCTGTAATCACTGGTGCCATTTCCTTTCCTTATAATTTTACTAAAATTACTTTCCGTTCTAGGATAAAATTGTACTTCACCGCTTTTACGGGCTATTTTATCACCACGATGCGCTACTGTTGCATTTTGGTTGTCCATTTGCACTAGCATTACGCCGTTAAGGCTGTACGTTTCTGTTTCTTCTGTAGGGCTAAAACGCGGTACTCCCCAGCGAGTATCTACCGTAATTTTAGGTATTTCTATGTCCCAGCCTTCACCAAGCCAGCCACTACCTCCATCACTATTATAAGTTACATTGATGCTGGGCTGCATTCCGTTTCGTGCTGCCGGCACTTCGATAGCATAACTTAAATTTGCAGATCCCTGTTGGTTTGCGCTTGGCGGCAGTATGGTTTGTATTGCTGCTGTAGGATCTGCTGCCTTGATGTCGTTCATCATGGTACCAGCAAAACCTTGCGTGTCTGGAGATTCAGGTGTTTTGATAACACCGTTGATCATATCAGTAAAATGGGTGGTCTTTGAGATAATGATTTGATGTGCAACATCTAAACTATCACGCTCCAATGCTTCCCAATGTCCTGTGTTTTTATCAAAAAAGAAAGTACGAATATCTTCTTCCGTATAACCCGGAGGAAGTAATTCTTTGTTGTATCCTAATTTTACCACCGCTCCATCAGCAAAATGTTCTCCGTGTGGTAAAAAACGATATCCTCTGCCATTTGTTAAATTGGTCATTAAAGGGTCTAAAGCAGGCAGATCAATAGATCGTAAAGGGGTAATGCTTAATGTTTTATTTTCTAACAAGGCAGTTTTATCAACTTCAATACTGGCAGCGCCAATAGACAATGTCATTTTTTGTCCTTTTACAAATGTTTTAGAACTTCCTGAAAGAACATTCAATAAAGGTTCCTGATGTGTTACCGAAACCGGTTTCATTACAATATTTTGATGTAAAGTTTGTCCGGCTGCAGTAATGTTTACAATTGCTTTTGAATTGTTTTGTGCTGGCATAACATACTCAAAAAATCCGTTTTGATGGGGAATTTCTTTTCCTTCAATACTAATCTTGCTGTCTGATGTCAATCCATCTACAAAACCACTTATATATCCTTGTCCATTATAACTTAAAGCAGTAAGATTGTCTAATTGCAATGATTTTGATTTTCCTTTTTCGATTACCAACGCAAGGTTACGAACCTGATAACCATAGGCTGCATTTTCGGGTAATGAAAATAAAAGAGTATTATCTCCCTGTTGCAGGCTTCCTGCACTAATATATTGTTCCTGCGTGCTCCACTGGTCGCTCTTTTGTACCCAGTTTCCTCCTCTTGAAAATTCGTCGTTGATACTAATTGCAGCACCATGATAGTCTGAAATACCCTGTAGTTCGTAAACAAGCTTAACACGATCTCCCGGGTTTAGTTTTTCCTTAAGTGAAAAATGGAATACATTATCTGCAGGGTTATCCAGAAGTTTACCTGCATACAACCCGATAACTCCTCCATTTTCGGTCGCAGGAATTATAAGCTGCTTGTTTTCATCAGGCAGGTTTTCGGTCGTTTTTTTCTTGCTGTTACTATCTGCTGCTTTCAAATTTGGCAATACTGCCGCATGCTTCTGTATATTATTTTGAGTATTTGCTCCCGATACTGTATTAAAAGATACCGTTCTGGCAGTACTTAAATTATAGGCAAGTGCGCTTTGCCCAAAGATTATGACAGCCAATATACTCGCAGTAATTCTTTGCAGGTTTGATTTTATATTCTCTTTATTTTCCATTATTGGTATTAATTTTCCTGAATTGGTATGGATGATTATTTTTTGATCTGTAAGCCTGAGGTTTTGAAAAAAGCCTTCATTTTTACTACTGTATAATGATTGATTTAGAGAATTCACCCTCGGTTGTCAATACCTTTATGATATAAATTCCTGATGTGGGAATACTGGTAGTAAACGTGCCTGTTTTTTGAAGTTCCGGATTTCGAAGCTGCGTTATTAATGTCCCTGCTGTATTAAATATCAATACCATCATCTCTGAAGGATTATTTAATTTTACATAAATATTGAAATTTGCCCCTGCTTTTGAAGGTACCGGAGCTACGACAAGATTATCTGTTACAGGTGGTGTTATCGGTGGTAGAATTTCTTTACATTCTGGAGCTTTAATCTCTATTTTTTGCACTACTTTGCTGGCTATACCGTCACCTTCTGTTATGGTTAAGTAGTTTGCCGCTGTCCATCCAAGTTTGGCAGGACTGTTTACAAAACCGGTGTGAGTTATATTATAAATACCATTACTTGTTCCTTCAAGACCTACATATCCAAAATTAGCTCCTTCCAACTCGTAGGAATTCAGAATTTTAGTTCCTACTACGCTGCCATTAACCGAGCATTTTAAGATACCGTTCTGAAGTTCCAATTTTATTCTATCGCCTTTACTTAATTTTGCTAAAAGAATATCAGACCAACCTCCAAGCGTAACGAAAAACATTTCATTTCCACTTATCTTCACTCCAAAATTCAACATATCTGTGGTGCGGTTTGTTTGATTGATAAAACCTATAAATTTATTTTCATATCCAGGCCCAGGAAGATCAGATACTGCCCATTCTAAACTTCCATTTCCTGGCTCGATTAATCCTGTTTTTGTTATTGTTACAGCTGCCTCAAAACGGTGTTCTCCACCACTTCTTTCAATATTGGTTCCTACCATTTCCAGAGTCAAATCATAGGTGCCTGCTTCCAGATTGGTCAGCGTTTTTTTAGGTTCATTAAAAGTCCCTGTTTGCAAAACCGTAGCACTCCCCGTTTTATTCAAAGTGTATTTATATGCCGGAAGACCTTCTTTTACTTCAATATTAATTTTTCCGTCTTGTTGTAAAATTCCTTCAGCGCAAGTAGGCGGTATGGCTTCCTCAACGGCAATTAATTTTACCGCTTTATCTTTATATCCAAAAGAAAAAACATCTTTCCCATTACCATCTGTATCCCATAATACATTGTTGAAAATTATTTTTTTTCGGGTATTGTCGATCTCACTAATGGGTAGGTATTCTACATTATCAACCCCAAATTCTCCAGTACCAGAACGGTCTATAATCAGGTAACTCCTGTCTGTATAGTTTGCAAATTCTGCCGCTCTTGAACTATCGTAAGAAAGTTCAACTCTTGATCCTGTTGCTACAAAACCACCATGAAGTACTGTCAGAGAAAAATCTACCGTTTTATTTACTGACGATACGACGCCATAAAAATCCTTATCGACATCTGCAGGCAAAACAGTCAGGATTCTTGTTGTGATTGATTTTACACCGTTGGGATCATATATATTTATAAAAACCTGATTTCCTTTTTTCTCTATCGTAGTTTTATGATAATTAGGTATTATTACCCCTAAATAAAAGGGTTGTTTGGTGTTTTCAATTGCATAAATGGATCCGTTTGCATCCATTTTTATACCATAATCCATTGGTCCAGCAAGCCCGTTCTGCGCTCCAAATTTTACTGTTACGTCGCTTCCTTTTGCTACTGTTTTAAACTCCAGATAACCATTTTTTTTCTGTGTTGGCGTTTTTGTGACACTTATTCCTCCTTCGTACGCATAATCACTAGTAAATGTACTTTTACCTAAATTTGAATCTACCTCAAAACCTGTACTGTTAAAAAGTAATTTCTTTTGTTCTGATGTTGGGTTCGGAATGTTCGTAACAAGTTTCCATGTTCTTGCCATTCGTTTTATCCCTGCAATACCACCGGCATCTTTAGTGGCTAAAATACCATTGTCGTCCCCCCATAAAGCGGCATTCTTATCTGCCAATTCATTTGCGGGCATCTGCCCCATTGCCAATAAACGGTAACGTGTAGACTGGTCTCTATAAGCAGGATCCTGATAAGAATCATACGAATCGGAATAATAAGGTCCTTCTTCGTAACTTGTAGTAGAAAAAGGCTGATTCAAACCACTGGCATCATCACGCATAATTCCGGTAATACGGTTGTTGTAGGCTGTGTTTGCACTATAATCCCAAATTAATTTATCGTCACTCGCTATATAAGAATTAGTTAAGCTCACACCATATTTTACAGCCAGATAAGTTTCGGCTTTTCGGCGTTCAAGTAGTGTTAAAATACGGCTGTAGACAAATAATTCGGGCAGATAACCATACAGATTATTATAGAAATTTTTCATGGTATAGGTTGAAAAACCATTGGGTTCATTAATATGAACATTCCCAAGAGTTAGACTTGACTTTTGATCTTCTCCCCAAACCGAAATATTAGGCTGCTGATATTGATAGTAAGAAACAATTTTTAAGGAACGTTCCATAAATTTGGCTTCTGATCCTTCGCTGTTGTCTTGTTTACGGTACAAATCTTCTCCATTTGCTTCCCCATAATCCAAAACCTCGCCATCTCTTTCGGCACTGTTTACCACTTTATCATTGGTAATCAATGTGCCTTCATTTGGTCGGCCTTTAACTCCGAATAAAGTAGTCTCGTAGTTAAAATTAGTGGTTACAAAACCAAAAATTCCAATTATTGTAGCTTGCTGTAAGTTGGTTTGATTTAAGAAAAACTCACTGCTCCAGCCATTCATATAAAGCCCGGTGTTAAAATTAAAATTACGATTGGTATAAGTATATTCCTTAGTACTATTCCAATCATTAAACTTAACGCCATTCCCGCTAAAATCCTGCCAGTTGAAATAGCCATTTGGCAATTGATTTGTTTTAAACCAAACCTGTGACCCGGGAACTCCACCGGGAGATTGACTATAACCTATAAAATTAATAACAAAAACAAAACTCCAAATTATACTTCTTACTCTTACCATTAATGCTTATTTTGATTATAGTGACTCGCTTAACTTTTTATTAAAATATATTTAACATAAATTTCCTACAATTTTAAGTTAATTTTTCGACTTATCAAAACAAAATAGATATATTTTCTTACAAATATATTTTAGGATAAAATATTGACACTTAGCTAATTCTGAAAAAAGAAAAAAAGATCATTGATTTCTCCTTACTTAATTAACTAAATTGGGGTTTATGACAGGGAGATATTCCTAAAAAACAGAAACAACAAACAAACTATAAATCAATAACTTATATTTACATTTTACTATAACAAGTATAATAACTCAAAACGCATTAAGAAATATTTCTAAACTTTTCCTACATAATCTGGATTATTCTTTCCATTTAGAAACTTTCAAAAAGTTAATTTCAGCCTATATTGTACATTTCTCCGAAATCGTAATAGTTTTTAAAAATATTATGCATGCATAGTATAATTATTCCAAATTAAATTCTAAATTTGTAAAAGCATATTATAAATTCAAAATATATACTTATGAAAATATTAGTTTGCATCAGCCATGTGCCTGATACTACTTCAAAAATTAACTTCTCCAATGGTGACTCAGAATTTGATACCAATGGTGTACAATATGTAATTAATCCTAATGACGAGTTTGGTCTAACGCGTGCTATTTGGTTTCAGGAACAACAAGGTGCTAACGTTACTGTAGTGAATGTTGGAGGTCCTGATACTGAACCAACTTTGCGTAAAGCTTTGGCAATTGGTGCAAACGAAGCTATTCGTGTAAACGCAAATCCAACTGATGGTTTTTTTGTTGCAAAACAACTGGCAGAAGTAATTAAAAATGGAGGTTATGATCTTGTAATTGCAGGAAAAGAATCTTTAGATTACAATGGCGGGATGGTTCCCGGAATGATTGCAGGAATTTTAGGTTCTAACTTTTTAAACTCTTGTACCTCTTTAACTGTTGATGGAAACAATGTAAAAGCAGTTCGTGAAATCGATGGTGGAAAAGAAACTGTAAGCACTACTTTACCTCTTATTATTGGTGGACAAAAAGGTCTTGTTGAAGAAAAAGATTTACGTATTCCGAACATGAGAGGAATTATGACGGCAAGAACAAAAGCACTTACTATTCTAGAGCCAGTTGACGCTCCTGTAAATACAAAAGCGGTAAAATTTGAAAAACCAGCTCCAAAATCAGCTGTAAAATTAATTTCTGCAGATAACTTGGATGAGTTAGTTAATCTATTACACAACGAGGCTAAAGTGATTTAAGGTTGTAGCGTTTAGATTTTAGATTGCTTTGCGCAAGGTTAAAATCTAAATTAAACATTTGATTCACTTCAAATCTAAAATCAATAATCTTTTTAGGTTTCATTTTCAAAGAATCTGAAATCTAAAATCTAAAATCTAAAAAAATCATGTCAATATTAATATATGCAGAATCTGCAGAAGGAAAATTTAAAAAAGTTGCTTTTGAATTAGCTTCTTACGCTAAAAAAGTGGCAGAAACTTTAGGAACAACCGTTACCGCTTTAACTGTAAACATTAGCGATGTAAGCGAATTATCAAAATACGGAGTTGATAAAGTTCTAAAAGTTACAAACGATAAATTAGCAGGATTTACTGCGAAGGCCTACGCCGATGTTATCAAACAAGCTGCTGAAAAAGAAGGAACAAAAGTTGTTTTACTTTCTTCTACTACAGACAGTATTTATTTATCATCATTGGTAGCAGTAGCTTTGAATGCTGGTTTTGCTTCAAATGTTGTTGGATTACCGGTAAGCACTTCTCCTTTTCAGGTAAAAAGAAATGCTTTCTCAAACAAAGCTTTTAATATTACCGAAATTAGTACAGATGTAAAAGTTCTTGGCCTTGCAAAAAACTCTTACGGAATTTTCGAAAGTGCTGGATCTGCATCTGTAGAAGATTTTAATCCAACTATTGGAGATAATGACTTTGGAGTAAAAGTAGAATCTGTAGAAAAAGTATCCGGAAAAGTATCTATTGCTGATGCGGATATCGTAGTTTCTGGCGGACGTGGATTGAAAGGTCCTGAAAACTGGGGATTAGTTGAAGATTTAGCCGCTGTTTTAGGCGCTGCAACCGCATGTTCTAAACCAGTTTCTGATTTAGGATGGAGACCTCACAGCGAACACGTTGGGCAAACAGGAAAACCGGTTGCAACAAATTTATATATTGCAATAGGAATTTCCGGAGCTATCCAGCATATTGCGGGTATTAACTCCTCAAAAGTAAAAGTTGTAATCAATAGCGATCCTGAAGCTCCTTTCTTTAAAGTAGCGGATTATGGTATTGTTGGAGATGCTTTTGAAATTGTCCCTAAGTTAACAGAGAAATTAAAAGCGTTTAAAGCACAGCATTCTTAATTTAAAATTCTCTATAAAAATATAGCTGCCTAAAAACAAGATAATCGTATCTTTGTTTTAGGTAGCTTTTTTGTTCCATATTTTTTGATTAAAATTGCACCTTTATTTTCCAATCAAAAAAAGTATTAAAATGCGGCATTAAGTGCCCTTTTTTACCCATATATATGAGTCTAGTAAAATTGTCCATAAAAGGAATTTCATACAGTCAAACTCAAAATGGCGCTTATGCCTTAATTTTGAATGAAGTTGATGGTGAAAGAAAACTACCTATTGTCATTGGAGCTTTTGAAGCCCAATCGATCGCTATTGCCTTAGAAAAAGAGATAAAACCTCCTCGCCCGTTAACACACGATTTGTTCAAAAACTTTGCTGAAAGATTTGACATTGTTGTAAAACAAGTAATCATCCATAAACTGGTTGATGGCGTTTTTTATTCAAGCTTAATTTGCGAAAGAGATAAAATCGAAGAAATCATCGATGCCAGAACATCTGATGCTATTGCATTGGCATTACGTTTCAATGCTCCGATTTTTACTTACAAAAATATCTTAGACAAAGCGGGTATTTATTTAAAATCAAATACTGCAGAAACAGATCAGGGTTCTCAGGAAATAGATGATGTACTTTCGAATCCGGAAACTTTCGGGCATGAAGAAGAAAGCAATCAATCCGGCGATGTTTATGCAAAACATAGTTTACAGGAACTAAATGAACTTTTAGATCAGGCAGTTTCTCAGGAAGATTATGAAAAAGCAGCAAAAATTAGAGACGAAATCTCAAAAAGATAATTCTGATTGTTTAATCGTGGATTTGTTTATTCGTTAAATCGATTAAACATTTGCCCGAATAAACAACAAAACGAATAAACGATTAAACCAATTATGAAACAATACTTAGATTTAGTAAAACATGTTTTAGAAAACGGTAACCAAAAAGGAGACCGAACCGGAACCGGAACAAAAAGTGTTTTTGGTTACCAAATGCGTTTTGATTTAAGTGAAGGTTTTCCAATGGTTACAACCAAAAAATTACACTTAAAATCTATCATTTACGAACTGCTTTGGTTTTTAAAAGGTGATACTAATATTAAATATCTACAGGAAAACGGGGTGAAAATATGGGACGCCTGGGCAGATTCTAATGGAGACTTAGGGCCTGTTTACGGCCATCAATGGCGCAATTGGAATAGCGAAGAAATTGACCAGATCTCTGAATTAATTACTGAATTAAAAACAAATCCAAACAGCCGAAGAATGTTAATTTCGGCCTGGAATCCATCGGTTTTGCCAGACACCAAGAAATCATTTGAAGAAAATGTAGCAAATAACAAAGCTGCCTTGCCTCCCTGTCATGCTTTTTTTCAATTTTATGTTACAAGTCCTGATCTTGAAAAAGGCGAAACAAAAGGAAAGCTATCTTGTCAATTATACCAAAGAAGCGCCGATATATTTTTAGGCGTTCCGTTTAATATAGCTTCTTATGCATTATTAACGATGATGATTGCCCAGGTTTGCAATCTTGAAGCAGGTGAATTTATTCATACTTTTGGAGATGCACACATTTACAACAATCATTTTGAGCAATTAGAATTACAACTAACGCGCGAACCAAAACCATTACCAAAAATGATTTTAAATCCTGCGATTAAAAACATTTTTGATTTTGATTATGACGATTTTACACTTGTTGATTATGAACCACATGCAGGTATAAAAGGAAGTGTTGCTGTATAAATAAAAAAATCCGCTTAAAATTAATTTTAAGCGGATTTTTTTATACTACCAAAACACTATTTTCACTTCCTGCAAAATCATTCCATTTGTATGAATCTGCTTCAGGATCGTTAACATAGCTTCCATCGATTAGGTATTTAAACTCGTAAATTGCATCTTTCACTAAGTCATAAGTAGCTTTAAAAGTCCCGTTTTTTAACTTGCTTAAAGTTCCTTCCTCGGCATTCCAATTATTAAAATCTCCAACTACAGCAGCCGAACTTGCATCTTTTGCTTCTACAGAAAATGTAACCTTACAAACTGGTTTTGTTTTGATAAATTGCTTCTTTAAAGACATAACTATTTAATTTTTAGATTTATACACCTAAATTACACAAAATCATTCTTACATTAGACACGTACTAAAGCGATTTGTGACAATAACAAAAAGCGTGTGTAATTTTAATCATATCTATAATTTTAATACTATTTTTTTTAGCAATTAGAATTAAACAGTTGTTTTTAACGAAATATTCCATGCTTCAAATTGTTGAATTTCAAAATAAATTTTAACTTTATGACCTCATTTATATCTTATGGAAAAAGAAGCGCACGAACAATACGAATATGCCAGAAGAAGATTAAGACAAAAGAAAGTTCTTTATTTTCATTTTGTTCTTTTTTTAATAGGGAGTCTATTTTTATTTATAGCAAATAGATTTTTTGGTTTTGGCGCTAACACAGATCAAAATTGGTGTATCTGGGGCATAACGATATGGCTCTTCATTTTTATTCTGCATTTTATAAAAGTCTACATTACAGACAGATTTATGAATAAAAAGTGGGAAAGAGAACAAATTGACAGACTTGTTGCTTTACAACAAAAAAGAATTAGTCAATTAGAATCAAAAATCAACGAGGATACAGATAACAAAATTTAGTTTATACGATGCTTATAATGATAGCGGCTGTAGCCGAAAATAATGCGCTTGGAAAAAATAATGAACTTGTTTGGCATTTACCAAATGATTTTAAAAGATTCAAGGAACTTACAACCGGTCATCATATTATTATGGGAAGAAAGACTTTTGAAAGTTTTCCAAAGCCATTACCCAACAGAACTCATATTGTTATAACGCGCCAGGAGAACTACAACCCCGATGGCTGCATTGTTGTAAATAGCATTGAAAAAGCAATTGCTATATGTCCTGAAAACGAAGACTCATACATTATTGGCGGAGGAGAGATTTATAACTTAGGTTTGCAATATGCTGACATTATAGAAATCACAAAGGTTCATCATACTTTTGAAGCTGATGCATTTTTTCCTAAAATTAATGAAAGCGATTGGCTGTTGGTTGAATCTGAAGAAAATTTTAAAGATGAAAAACATCTTTTTGACTACACTTACGAAACTTACATTAAAAGATAAAATAAAAAACATCCCCAAAAAATGAGGATGTCTTTAATAAAAAATGATTTCTAGCTTAGGACTCATTCAAGAAATAGTATTTGATAACATGACGTAAAATTTACAATTGTTAAACAATTGAAAACTATTGTTATAAATGAATTGTTTTTCTGAGAATAAATCTCAAAAAATGGGGTCTTTAATACCAAATACCACGAAGGTATTAAAGACAAGAAAATTAAAATTTCCAAAAACAAATTTAATCCTAAGAACGTATTTCGCGCTTTAAAAATAGTATCATTAAAAATGATACTTTCAAAACTACCTACAAGAACAAATGAAATTACCAGCGCAAAAAGTATTCATTTGATTTGAGTCACAACAACTATTAATCATTAAAAATTTTAATATTTTTATAGGACAAAAGTGACAATAAAATCTTGTTGCCACAATACCCACTTTCCGTGATTTTTTTATAATACCCACTTTCCGTGATAAGCAAAAGACAATTGTTTAGCTTAAAAATGTTTTTCTGAAACATTTGATTTACAAATTAAAAAACCCATAACAGTTAAGTCAGATTGTATTATATTTGCGTAAATAAAAAATAATGACTGAAAAGGTAACCCCATATAAAGACTCTACGTTAGGCAAAAAAGAACAAGTTGCTCAAATGTTTGATACTATCTCTGGAAATTATGATAATTTAAACCGCGTAATTTCTTTTGGAATTGATATTAAATGGCGAAAAAAAGTATTGAAAATAGTTTCTGATAAAAAGCCAAAAATCATTCTTGACATTGCGACAGGAACCGGTGATCTTGCTATTTTAATGACACAAACTAATGCTGAAAAAATTATAGGCCTGGATATTTCTGCAGGAATGCTTGAGGTGGGAAAAAAGAAAGTAGAAGAAAAAAAACTATCAAATGTTATTGATCTAGTTTTAGGGGATTCAGAAAGCATACCTTTTGAAGATAATTATTTTGATGCGATTACTGTGGGTTTTGGAGTTCGAAACTTTGAGAATTTAGAAAAAGGTTTCGCAGAAATTTTAAGAGTTTTAAAACCAAATGGTGTTTTTGTTATCTTAGAAACTTCGGTACCAGATAAAACACCTTATAAACAAGGATATAAATTCTATACAAAAAACATACTTCCCGTTATAGGGAAGCTATTCTCTAAAGATAATTCAGCTTATGGATATTTGTCTGAATCGGCTGCTGTTTTTCCTTATGGAGAAGCGTTAAACAATATTTTGAGAAAAATTGGGTTTATAGATGTTGTGGCTATGCCACAAACGTTTGGAGTTGCAACCATTTATTCTGCTTCTAAAAAATAGTATGAAAAAAACAGTAATCTTACTTTTATTAGTCTTAACGACAAAAGGATATTCTCAATTTGCTAAAAACATGTTTAGCAAAGATCCTATTATTAATCTCGAAAACTGGCAAAAACAACGCCTGTACTTCGGGTATTATTTAGGCTTCAATAGTTTCGACTTTAAAATTGATTACAAAAATGTCGTTCAACAAGACATTCAGGTAAAAAAAACAACTGGTTTTAATGTTGGTGTTGTTGCCGATTTAAGATTGCAGGAATACATTAATTTGCGTTTTGAGCCAGGTTTGTATTACACAAAAAGAGATTTGTATTATCCTGAAATGCCTTTAGAAAAAGATTATTTAAGAGAAGTAAACAGTACTTATATACATTTTCCTTTACTATTAAAATTCTCATCATTGCGTACCGGAAACATTCGCCCATATTTAGTTGGCGGAATGTCTACGACATTAAACTTATCGAGTAATTCGAAATCTAAGGATGATAACCATGAAGGAAAATTCAGGGTTAAACCGTGGACTGCCGCTTACGAACTTGGTTTTGGAATAGATATTTTCTCTGAATATTTTATTTTCTCACCTTCTATCAGAGGAATGTTTGGTATAACCGATGAATTAATTCGCGATAATCCTGCAAATGGACCAAGTCCGTGGACAGATAATATTGATTCTATGAAATCAAGAGCGATTTTAATAAATTTCACTTTTCATTAAAACAATTTCTCAACTATTTCGTTTAAATTCACTTAGAATAATTGCTGTTGCAGTAGCTACGTTTAAACTTTCGGTTTTTTGTAGCTCTCCAAATCTTGGAATTGTGAGTCGGCTGGTAACCGTTTTTTCAATCTCTGCCGAAATACCATTGGCCTCATTACCCATAATAATGATTCCGTTTTGTGGTAAATTAGATTGATAAATGTTTTCTCCATTCATAAAAGTTCCAAAAACAGGTAATTTTGTTTGCGAAATAAAAGTTTTCAAATCGACATAATTTACGTTTACTCTGGTAATAGAACCCATTGTAGCCTGAACTACTTTGGGATTGTAGATATCAACGGTTTCTTTTGAACAAATAATTTGTTTGATGCCAAACCAATCGCAAAGACGCAAAATGGTCCCTAAATTTCCGGGATCACGAATGTCGTCTAAAGCTACAATTAAACCAGAGTCGGTAATTTTATTTTCGGCAGGAATTTTAAAAACCGCCAAGCAAGAATTTGGAGTTGATAAAGCACTTATTTTTTTAAGTTCCTGCTCATTAATAAGCGTACGTTTTGAAGGCTCAACTATTTCGAAATCATTTTGTGTTGTGTATAAATGTTCTAATTCAAAATTGGATTGCAAGAGTTCTTGAATTACTTTTACTCCTTCGGCAAAAAATAATTGATTTGCAAAACGTTGCTTTTTTTGATGTAAACCTGTTATAAGTTTTATTTGGTTTTTACTAACCATAAAATAATGTACTTTTGAATTAAATATTAAAAAACACTTGAAAAAGAATTCCACAAAAATAGTAGCATTTATTCTAATAGCAATATTTATTTCTGCTTGTAATGCCGTAAAAAGAGTTCCGGATGGAAAAAACCTTCTTGTGAAAAATAATATTCTGGTTAATGGAAAGTCTACAAACGACGAAATAGCATCAAATCAAATGTACCAAAAACCAAATGGTACTTTATTAGGCTACAAATTACGTTTAAACATGTACAATTTAGCCAATTTAAATCCTGATTCTACTTATCAGGCAAAATTTAAAAACAATCCAGGTCTTTATGAGCGCCAGGCAAAAGTTTTATCTGCAAAGCAAGTAGATCGTCTTGGACAATCATTTTTATATAAAGGAATTCACGAATTTTTAAAAAATACCGGTGAACCGCCTGTTATTATAGACACTGCAAAAACAAAAAAGTCGCTGACTCGTTTAAAATATTATTATTTCAACAATGGATTTTTTAATGTAAAAACAGATTATAATATTGATAGTGTTGGCAGAAAAAAAGCTCAGGTAAATTATAATATTACAACGGGACCAGGTTATACTTTAGATTCAATTAAAACCAACATTCTTACTCCTGCTCTCGATTCATTATACAAAACAAATAATGAACCTTCTCTTTTAAAATCCGGAAATCAATTTAAAACTTCTGATTTTGAGGAAGAAAAAAGCCGTATTACCACTTATTTCAGAAATCATGGTGCTTACTTTTTTCAGCCAACTTATATCAATTATAATATTGATACGATTGGCAAACAAAACAAGGCAGATGTAACTTTAATTATTAAAAACAATAACATTCAGGAAAGAGATTCGAGCCGCACTGAACCTTTTAAATTGTATAAAATCAGCGATGTCAATATTTATACAGATTATTCTCCAACGAATGCAAAAACAAAAATTAACGATAGTACCGCTTATAACAACTTTAATTTATACAGCTATAAAACCTTAAAGTATAAACCCCGCGCAATAACAGATGCGATTTTTATCACAAAAGGAAGTACTTTTTCTGATACACGAACAACCCTTTCTTCCCGATATTTGAATAATTTGAAGATTTTTAATTATCCTTCGATACAATATGAGGTCGACAAACGAGATCCCGCAGGAGAATCTTTAATTGCTAATGTTTATTTAACACCACGAAAGAAATATAGTTTTGGGGCTACCTTGGATTTTACACATTCTAATATTCAAGATTTTGGAATTGGAGCGAGTGTTTCTGAAACGATTCGAAATGTTTTTAACAGGGCTGAAACTTTAGAAATCTCGGCGCGTTTAAATATCGGATCATCAAAAGATATGGCCAATCCAAATAATAATTTCTTTAATGTTTCGGAATACGGAATTGATACAAAACTTAATTTTCCAAGAATCTTGATGCCGTTTGGAACTGAAAAAATTATTCCGAAAAGAATGATTCCTTCAACGAGTATTGCAGCTGGTTTTTCAAAACAAAGAAATATTGGTTTAGATAAAGAAAATTTTACAGGTGGATTATCTTACAACTGGTCTCCAAAAAGACGTAATACAGTAAAACTTGATTTATTGAATGCACAGTTTGTACGTAATTTAAATCCAGGCAATTATTACAGAGTTTATACTTCTTCTTATAATGAATTAAACGGCATTGCAAATCAATACAATACTGATGCGACAAACATAGATGAAAATGGAAATTTAATCATTAGCCAGGGAACAACGAATTTTACTAATGAAGTTTTAAACAATCAAACAGCATTAACTCCGGCAGATGCACAATATAAAGATGTTGAAAGTATTGAGGAAAGAAGAGTAAGATTGACAGAAAACGATTTTATTCTGGCAACGAGTTATACTTTTACCACAACAACAAAAAAAGATCTTGCCGACAATACTTTTTATCAATTTAAAACTAAAATAGAATCTGCAGGAACTTTATTATCAGCTATTTCGAGCGTTGCGGGTTTAGCTAAAAACACAAACGGCAACTATGAAATTTTTAATTTGGAATATTCAGAATATGTAAAAACCGAATTAGATTATATTAAACACTGGGATTTTGGTAAAGAAAAAGTTTTGGCAGTAAGGAGCTTTTTTGGAATCGCAATTCCGTTTGGAAACTCAAATTACATTCCGTTTTCAAGAAGTTATTATGCGGGAGGTTCTAATGATAATCGTGCATGGCAGCCTTATTCATTAGGTCCCGGAAGCACAAATGCTTTGAACGATTTTAATGAGGCCAATATGAAAATTGCAATGAGTGCCGAATTTCGATTTAAAATCTTCGGAGATGTCAAAGGAGCTATCTTTGCAGACGCCGGAAATATCTGGAATGTACTCGATAATGTGATTGATGACAAAGCAAAATTCAACAACTTAAACGATTTAGAAGAAATTGCTTTGGGGTCAGGATTTGGTTTACGTTACGATTTAAGCTTTTTTGTGATTCGTTTAGATTTAGGCTTTAAGACCTATAATCCGGCGCATCCAGAGGGAGATCGTTGGTTTAAAGAATACAATTTTGGGCACTCGGTTTTAAATTTTGGAATAAATTATCCTTTCTAATGCTAATTAATTCTTATTTTTGCAACCTAAAAACTAAAAACAACTATAAAAAAAATTACAATGGCACACAATATTAAACCAGGAGTAGCTACAGGAGATCAGGTTCAGGAGATTTTTAATTATGCGAAAGAAAAAGGTTTTGCTTTACCAGCAGTAAATGTTACAGGGTCTAGCACAATCAATGGAGTTCTTGAAACTGCAGCAAAACTAAACGCGCCAGTTATCATTCAATTTTCAAACGGAGGAGCACAATTTAATGCTGGAAAAGGATTATCTAATGCAGGTGAAAAATCAGCAATCGCTGGTGGAATCGCTGGAGCAAAACATATCCACGCATTAGCAGAAGCTTACGGTGCAACAGTAATTTTACATACTGACCACTGCGCAAAAAAATTATTGCCTTGGATTGATGGTTTGTTAGATGCATCTGAAAAACATTTTGCAGAAACAGGAAAACCATTATTTAGTTCTCACATGATCGATTTGTCTGAGGAGCCAATCGAAGAAAACATTGAGATCTGTAAAGAGTATTTAGCGAGAATGAGTAAAATGGGTATGACATTAGAAATCGAGCTAGGTATTACAGGTGGTGAAGAAGATGGTGTTGACAACTCTGATGTCGACAGTTCTAAATTATACACTCAGCCAGAAGAAGTAGCTTATGCTTACGAAGAATTATCTAAAGTAAGTCCTAAATTTACTATCGCTGCAGCTTTTGGAAACGTTCACGGTGTTTACAAACCAGGAAACGTAAAATTAACTCCAAAAATCTTAAAAAATTCTCAGGATTTCGTTCAAAACAAATTCAAAACTGGTCCTAACCCGGTAGATTTCGTTTTCCACGGAGGTTCCGGTTCTACACTTGAAGAAATCAGAGAAGGAATTAGCTACGGAGTTATCAAAATGAACATTGATACAGATTTACAATTTGCATATACTGAAGGAATTCGTGATTATATGGTTAAAAACATTGACTATTTAAAAACACAAATTGGTAACCCTGAAGGTGCTGATGTTCCTAACAAAAAATATTATGACCCAAGAAAATGGGTACGTGAAAGCGAAGTGACATTCAACACAAGACTTGAGCAAGCTTTTGCAGACTTGAATAACGTAAATACACTTTAAATTTTAGATTTCTGAATTTAGATTTTAGATTTCTGAAATACGAAGCCTAAGATCTAAATTTTGAATCAGTTTTGAAAATCTAAACTTTAAAATCTACATTCTAAAATTATAAAAATGGCTTGGTTTAAAAGACAGGAAAAAGGGATTACAACCGCTACAGAAGATAAGATGGACGTTCCGAAAGGATTGTGGTACAAATCTCCTACTGGAAAAATTATTGACGCTGACGAATTAGCCCGAAACTTATTTGTTAGTCCGGAAGATGATTTTCACGTTAGAATTGGAAGCGCAACCTATTTTGAAATTTTATTCGACAATAACGAATTTGTTGAGTTAGATAAAAACATGACATCAAAAGATCCTTTGCATTTTGTGGATACAAAAAAATATGCAGAACGATTGAAAGATGTAATGGAAAAAACACATCTTAAAGACGCTGTACGTACCGGAGTAGGAAAATCTAAAGGAAAAGAACTTGTAATTTGCTGTATGGATTTTGCCTTTATTGGTGGATCTATGGGAGCTGTTGTAGGTGAAAAAATTGCCAGAGGTATTGATCACGCGATCAAAAACAATATGCCTTTTGTAATGATTTCTAAATCTGGTGGAGCTCGTATGATGGAAGCAGCTTATTCATTAATGCAATTAGCAAAAACATCTGTTAAACTTGCGCAGCTTGCTGAAGCTGGTTTACCTTACATTTCTTTATGTACAGATCCAACTACAGGAGGAACAACTGCATCTTACGCCATGTTAGGAGACATTAACATCTCTGAGCCAGGTGCTTTGATTGGTTTTGCTGGTCCGCGTGTGGTTCGTGATACTACAGGAAAAGATTTACCGGAAGGTTTTCAAACGGCTGAGTTTCTTTTAGAGCACGGTTTCCTTGATTTTATTACACCAAGAAAAGATTTAAAAGACAAAATCAACTTATACATTGATTTGATTCAGAATAACAATATTAGATAGTTTAAAACTTCTAAAAACATTTAAAATCTCATCCGCTTAATTGCAGGTGAGATTTTTTTATTCTACAAACATGTCGTCCCTACGGAACTTTTGAATGTGTGCATTTCAATTTCAATGGAATAAATTCCTTTGCTACCAATATGTAGTTCCTCCGGAACATCTTGATTCCTTGTACTTCATATTTCAACGGAATAAATTCCGTTGCTACCAACATGTCGTTCCTCTGGAACTTTTTCAGGAATTCAAAAATCTTAGAGATTTAGCATCTCAGAACCTTCCAAAAAAACTTAGAACCTTAGCAACTCAGCATCTTAGAATCTTAGAGCTACATTCCCGTTCTAATTGCCTCAACAGGATCCAAATTTGCTGCTGAAATCGCAGGTAAAATTCCAGATATTAATCCGATAAGCGCAGCCAGAGTTGTTCCTAAAATTATATTTCCAAAGCTTAAGACGAATTCAAAATCGAGTGCTTTTGTTAGAATCAATGCAATTCCCCAAACCATCAACAAACCGATAATTCCGCCAATTACAGAAAGAATTATGGCTTCGAATAAAAACTGAAATAAAATAAATCTGTTTTTAGCGCCAAGCGATTTTTGAATTCCGATTAAATTGGTTCTTTCTTTTACGGATACAAACATAATATTTGCAATTCCGAAACCTCCAACCAAAAGAGAAAATCCGCTGATAATCCATCCTACAACATTCATCTGGCCTAAAATTCCATCTATAAAATCGGTAAATCCGGAAAGTACATTGATGAAAAAGTTATCCATCTCCCCTGCTTTCATTCCGCGAATTGCTCTTAGTTTTTGTGCAACTTCGGCTTTGTAAGCATCCATATCAATTCCTTTTACAGGCTTTAAAACTATTACAGGCGTCATAGCATCGCTGTCGCCGTACATTCTGCGAAGAAAATTTGCCGGAAAATAAACAGAAGTATCATTACTGTCTCCAAAAAAACCTGCTCCTTGTTTTTTCATTACGCCAATGACCGTGAAACGCTGTCCGTATAAACGAATACTTTTTCCGACAGGATCACTTTCTCCAAAAAGTCCGTTGGCAATATCATATCCTAAAACAATTACAGGAGTTCCTGAATTGGATTCAGATTCATTATAAAATCTTCCTTTGTCGAAACTTAAGCCATCAATATCGACCATTTCAAATGATGACGGAACCATATTTACATCGGCAACGGTTTTCGAATCGTATTTTAAGCTTTCACGATTTACGAATAATTGATATCCAACTTGTTCTGTATTATTTAGTGAATTTTTCAAGTTGATGTACTCGTCATATTTTACATTGGGGAATTGCTCTCTTTTCCATTGCGGAATTTCTGACGGCCCAAAACAATATTTCATTAAATAAATCGTATTTTTATCTAAACTGCTCAAATCTTTAGAAATTTTTCGGTCTAAAGAATCAACAGCAGCAAGAACAGCAATAATTGAAAATATACCAATTGTAACACCTAACAAAGACAATAAAGTTCGCAATTTATTATTTCGTAAAGCGTTAATGGCAAAGCTCAGACTTTCTTTTAATAACCGAAGATAAAGTAGCATATAATAGTATTTTTCAATAAAGTAAAATTCAATAAATTAAAATCAAAAACCTAATAAAAATCAACTTACTCATGAGTACATTTTTTTAGTATAATGTTACATTAAATCCTTTAAAATAATATTTAAAAAAACTACTTTTGCAGTCTGAAAATCATAACTACACAATGAGCACAACTAAAACAATACAATCGGCATTAATATCTGTTTTTTCAAAAGATGGACTAGAGCCAATCGTTAGAAAATTACACGAACAAAATGTAACACTTTACTCAACTGGCGGAACAGAAGATTTTATTAAAAACCTTGGAATTCCGGTAGTTCCTGTTGAAGACATTACTTCTTTTCCTGAAATTCTTGGTGGAAGAGTAAAAACATTACACCCGAAAATTTTTGGCGGAATTTTAAATCGTCAGGATAATGAAAGTGATGTTCAGCAAATGAAAGAATTTGATATTCCTCAAATTGATTTGGTGATTGTTGATTTGTATCCGTTTGAGAAAACTGTTGCTTCTGGTGCAAGTGAACAAGATATTATCGAAAAAATTGATATTGGCGGAATTTCATTGATTCGTGCCGGTGCAAAAAACTTCAAAGACACGGTAATTGTGGCTTCGGTAAATGAATACAGTTTGCTTTTGGATTTGATTACAGAGCAAAATGGAGCAACAACTCTTGAAAACAGAAGATTGTTTGCTACAAAAGCATTTCATGTTTCATCTCATTATGATGGTGCTATTTTCAATTATTTTAATACTGATGAAACAATCTATAAAGAAAGTATTGCAGGTGGTCAGGTTTTAAGATATGGTGAAAATCCGCATCAAAAAGGTTTCTTTTTTGGAGATTTTGATGCAATGTTTAAAAAAGTCCACGGAAAAGAGTTATCTTACAATAATTTATTAGACGTTGATGCTGCTGTAAACTTAATTAACGAGTTTAAAACTGACGGACCAACGTTTGCTATTTTAAAACATAATAATGCTTGTGGTTTAGCTTCAAGAAAAACAATCAGCGAAGCTTATTTGGCAGCTTTGGCTTGCGATCCAACATCTGCTTTTGGTGGCGTTTTAATTGCAAATACTAAAATTGATTTGGCTACGGCACAAGAAATCAACAAATTATTTTGCGAAGTTGTAATTGCTCCAAGTTATGATGATAATGCAATTGAAGTTTTACAAGAAAAGAAAAACAGAATCATATTAGTTCAAAATGAAGTTGAATTACCTTCAAGACAAGTAAGAACATGTCTTAATGGTTTGTTAATTCAGGACAGAAATAATATTACAGATAATAAAGAGCATTTAAAAACCGTTACTACGACAGAGCCTACGGCTCAGGAAATAGAAGATTTGATATTTGCTTCAAAAATTTGCAAAAACACAAAATCAAATACGATTGTCTTTGCTAAAAACGGAACATTAATTTCGTCAGGAACAGGTCAGACATCAAGAGTTGATGCTTTAGTACAGGCTGTTGATAAAGCAAAAGCTTTTGGCTTTGATTTAACCGGCGCTTCTATGGCAAGTGATGCATTTTTCCCTTTTCCGGATTGTGTTGAATTAGCCAAAAAAGCAGGAATAACCGCAGTAATTCAGCCGGGAGGTTCAATAAAAGACGAATTAAGTATAAATTATTGCAACGAAAATAATCTTGCAATGGTATTTACAGGAACACGTCATTTTAAACATTAATTTGTTTAACTTTGTTCGATAAATTATTTATAACATTTTAAACCCCTAAAAAACTTATGGGATTTTTTGATTTCATGACCGAGGATATTGCGATAGACCTTGGTACCGCAAACACTTTAATCATACATAATGATAAAGTCGTTATTGATAGTCCGTCGATCGTTGCACGTGATAGAATATCAGGCAAAATCATTGCTGTTGGTAAGGAAGCTAACATGATGCAGGGTAAAACACATGAAAACATCAAGACCATAAGGCCTTTGAAGGATGGTGTAATTGCCGATTTTGATGCTTCAGAAAAAATGATCAATATGTTCATTAAAAGCATACCAGCACTAAAGAAAAGAATGTTTACTCCAGCATTAAGAATGGTAGTATGTATTCCATCTGGTATTACTGAAGTTGAGATGCGAGCAGTAAAAGAATCTTGTGAAAGAGTAAACGGAAAAGAAGTTTACTTAATTCACGAGCCAATGGCAGCAGCAATTGGTATTGGTATCGATATTATGCAGCCAAAAGGAAACATGATTGTTGATATTGGTGGTGGTACTACCGAAATTGCCGTTATCGCTTTAGGGGGAATTGTATGTGACAAATCTGTAAAAATTGCAGGTGACGTTTTTACAAATGATATCGTTTATTACATGCGTACTCAACACAATCTTTTTGTGGGAGAAAGTACTGCAGAGAAAATAAAAATTCAAATTGGAGCCGCTATCGAAGATTTAGATGGACCTCCTGAGGACATGTCAGTTCAAGGTAGAGATTTACTTACCGGTAAGCCAAAACAAGTAGATGTTTCTTACCGTGAAATCGCTAAAGCATTAGACAAATCAATTCAACGTATTGAAGATGCTGTAATGGAAACTTTATCTCAAACACCTCCTGAATTAGCTGCTGATATCTACAATACAGGTATTTATTTAGCTGGTGGTGGATCAATGTTAAGAGGTTTGGATAAACGTATTTCGCAAAAAACAGATTTACCTGTTTACATTGCTGAAGATCCATTAAGAGCAGTAGTTCGTGGAACTGGAATGGCACTTAAAAACATTGCAAAATTTAAAAGCATCTTAATAAAATAAGATTCACATAACAAATTAAAATATCTTTATGAGAGTCGAATTGAATCATTCGGCTCTTGTAAAATTTGAAGCCCTAAAGCATATCCTGAAACAAAATAACCGAACAAGAAATGCAGCAAATTTTTAATTTCATTATACGAAACAGTAATCGATTGCTGTTTTTGCTGCTTTTAGGTATTTCGTTGGCTCTCACAATTCAATCTCATTCCTATCACAGAAGCAGAGTAATCAGTTCGGCTAATTTTTTAAGCGGAGGTGTTTATGAAAAAATTAATCATGTAAATGAATATTTGAATTTAAGAACCGAAAATGACGAACTGGTACTTGAAAACGCAAGATTAAAAAGCCTTTTATTTAATAAAAAAGACACCACAAAAATACCTTTGGCTGACAGTATAAAAGGAGTAAAACCTGCTGATATCATTGTTTCAAAAGTAATTCATAACTCTTACAGCACTCACGAAAACTATATTACCTTAAATTCCGGAGCAAAAGACGGAGTGAAACAGGATATGGGAGTAATCAACAGTTTAGGAATTATTGGTGTGGTTGATAATACATCAAAAAACTATTCTACTGTGGTTAGTATTTTGAATATGAAATCTCAGATTAATGCTAAAATCAAAAAGTCAAATCACTTTGGTTCTTTAACCTGGAACGGTAAAAGCACCGGATATGTTCAGTTAGAAGATGTACCTAGATTAGCATCAATCAGAAAAGGCGATACAATTGTTACAGGAGGCCAATCTGTAATTTTCCCTGAAGGAATTAACATTGGTACCGTTGATAAAATTTACATTAAAGACAAGACAAGTTTTTACGTCATAAACGTAAAACTATTTAACGATATGACCAATCTTGGACATGTTTATATTATTAAAAGTAAAGACCGCGAAGAACTTATTAATTTAGAAAAAAAGGAGAAAGATGAATAGCGCATTGTTAGTCAATATTTTTCGGTTTATTATATTACTGGCAATTCAGGTTGTTATTTTTAATAATATGAATTTCTTAGGATACATAAGTCCTTTTCCGTATATTCTTTATATCATTCTTTATCCGGTAAACAGTAACAAATCAGGTTTAATAATTTCGAGTTTCTTACTTGGTCTTACCATGGATATGTTTTGTAATTCTGGCGGAATTCACGCAACAGCTTGTGTAATTCTGGCGTATTACAGGCCTTATATTTTTAAATTCTCATTTGGTCTAAGTTACGAATACCAAACAATCAAACTAAATGAGTCTTTAACACCCGAAAGGTTTTCGTTTATTCTAGTATCGGTTTTATTACATCACATTATACTATTTATACTCGAAGCTTTTCAGTTTAAATTTATCTGGGACATACTATTAAGAACTTTATTTAGTTCGATATTCACCATAATTATTTCAATCATAATAATTTATCTTATTAAGCCCAATAGAAGATGAGAAAAGTCCTGCTGCCCTCTTTAATTATTATTGCAGCATCTTTGCTAGTGATCAGGATATTTTATTTGCAAATTATTGATGATTCATTCAAATTAAAATCAGAAAATAATGCAATAAAAAAGGCGTATGATTATCCTGAAAGAGGATATATATATGACCGAAATGGAAAATTATTGGTAGCCAATCAGGCTTCTTATGACATTATGGTTATTCCACGCGAAATTAAAAAAGACCTTAATGTTTCTGAGTTCTGTAATTTGCTTGGTATTACAAGTGAAGAATACTATAAAAGAATTGCAAAAGCAAAAGTTTATAGTCCAAGATTACCGTCTGTTTTTCTATCACAATTAAATAAATCAGAGTTTGCCGCTTTTCAGGAAAAAATCAGAAAATATGACGGTTTCTATTTTCAGAAAAGATCGCTTCGTGATTACGAGGTAGATTATGGTGCAAATATCTTTGGTTTTATCACTCAGGTAAATGAAAATTTAATTGCCAAAAATCCATATTACAACAGCGGGGATTTAATAGGAATGCAAGGAGTTGAGCAAAGTTACGAAGAAATTTTACGCGGAATAAAAGGGGTAAAATATATTCAGAAAGACAAATACAACCGAGAAATTGGTTCTTACAAAGATGGTAAATACGATACCATTGCCGTTGCCGGAGAAGACATCAACTTAACAATTGATGCTGAACTTCAAAAATATGGCGAAGAATTGATGATTAATAAAAGAGGTGGAATTGTAGCCATTGAACCAAAATCAGGAGAAATTCTTGCTTTGGTAACTGCTCCATCGTATGATCCGGGTATTTTGGTTGGACGACAAAGATCTAAAAATTACACGCTTTTATATCACGATTCGATTGCAAAACCTTTGTATGACAGAGGACTTTTGGCGGAATATCCTCCAGGTTCTCCATTTAAAATTTTGACTGGCTTGGTTGCTTTACAAGAAGGTGTTATCAACGAGCAGACCACTTTTATGTGTCACCACGGATTTAGTTATGGTAGAGGTCGTTTTATGAAATGTCACGGTTTTGGGCCGCATCAATTACATAACGGAATTTACAATTCTTGTAATACCTATTTCGCACAAGCTTATATGCTTACGATTAACAAATTTTCTAATCCAGGACAAGCGGTAGATGTTTGGAGTAACCACGTTAGAAGTTTTGGTTTAGGACAATTTATGGGATATGATTTACCTACGGGTAAAAAAGGTAATATTCCAACTTCTAAAACATATAAAAAAATATATCCTAACGGAGGCTGGAGAAGCACAACAATTGTATCTAATGCTATTGGTCAGGGAGAGGTTTTAATGACGCCTATTCAGCTTGCGAATATGATGGCAACAGTAGCAAATGAAGGTTATTACTATACGCCTCATATTATTAAAAAAATTGAAGGAAAAAAAATCGATGCTAAATTTACAACCAAGCATGAAACCACTATTGATAAAAAATATTTCCCGCCTGTAATAAGTGGTCTGTTTGATGTTTATAATAAAGGAACTGCTTACGCATTGAGAGTTGAAGGAATTGATATTTGTGGAAAAACAGGTACAGCTGAAAACTATGCCAAAATAAACGGTAAAAGAGAGAAGCTAAAAGACCACTCTATCTTCGTAGCTTTTGCTCCAAAAGACAATCCGAAAATCGCTATTGCAATTATGATTGAAAATGGAGGTTTTGGTGCTACAGTTGCGGGACCAATTGCCAGTTTGATGATAGAAAAATATCTAAGAAAAAAAATTACCCGAACAGATTTAGAGGTTCGTGTATTAAACAAAAGCTTAGCAAGCGAATATGCAAAATTGGGAGGAATGAACGAAGCAAGTGCTATCGAATCGACTCCTAAAGATTCTGTTTTGAAGGCTAAAATTGTTGTAGCGAAAGTGAAAGTGCCTACAACAACTACAGCTCCAAAAACAGAAATTAAAAAAACAGCCGTAGACACTACTAAAGAGAACTAATAAGGATTATTTCAAATGAGAAATCAAAGTGTAAAAAATAATATTGATTGGATAAGTGTCTTTATCTACATTGCCTTAGTAACTCTGGGTTGGCTGAATATATATTCATCTTCCCTATTGTCTACAGATGGCACTTATGAAAAACAATTAATATTTATTGCCTGTACTATTCCGTTAATACTTGTTGTTCTGTTTGTAGACGGTAAGTTTTACGAAAAATACGCCAGTATTATATTTGGTGTTTCCTTGTTATCCTTAGCGGGATTGTTTCTTTTTGGAAAAACAATAGCCGGACAAAGATGCTGGTATGCTATTGGAAGTTTTACAATTCAGCCATCTGAGTTTGCAAAAGCTGCAACATCATTGGCTTTGGCCAAATATTTAAGTGACAGTCAAATTAACTTAAAGGAAACAAACAGACAAATTCAGGCATTGGCCATTGTGTTTTTGCCCGTGCTTTTAATTTTACCACAACCCGATCCCGGAAGTGCTTTAATCTATAGTATTTTTATTGTTGTTTTGTTTAGAGAAGGATTACCTTCATGGTATGTCTGGACAGGTTTTATAACAATTTTGTTATTTGTATTAACGCTGGTTTTAGAGCCTTATGTCGTTATACTAATTGCTTTAGGAGTATTAATAATTATACATTTTAAAGGCCGGGCAGTAGATCGAAATCTACTTTTAAGCACGATACTTTTGGCTTTGATTTCAGGTTTTGTTTTATCTGTCGATTATGTTTTTGACAATGTTTTTAAACAGCATCATAGAGACCGTTTTAATATTTTACTAGGAAAAACAGTTGACATGAAAGGTATCGGATACAATACCAATCAATCTGAAATTGCGATTGGATCTGGCGGCTGGATAGGAAAAGGCTTTTTAGAAGGAACTCAAACCAAAGGAGGTTTTGTACCAGAACAACATACCGATTATATTTTTACAACCGTTGGAGAAGAATGGGGTTTTGCCGGATCACTTGTTGTTATTCTTCTTTTTGCCGGATTGCTTTTAAGAGTGATTTATTTAGCCGAAAGACAAAAAACAAAATTTAGCCGGGTATACGGTTATTGCGTTGCAGGAATTCTGTTTATTCACTTTTTTGTAAATATAGCGATGGTTGTGGGTATCTTCCCTACTATCGGGGTTCCGTTGCCGTTCTTTTCGTATGGAGGTTCCGGACTTTGGGGATTCACTATTTTATTGTTTATCTTCTTAAAAATGGATGCTAACAAGGTTAATGAATGGTAAACATACATTAAATTTCAATCCCGAAGCCTCGGGATAAATTCCAAATTCTAATTGATATAAAAAAATCCAAGTTTATGACTTGGATTTTTTTATGCCTATATTTTATGCTTTCAATTTAAAAACTATCTATCGCTATAGAATGGGTAAAAACTAAACATTGTGGAGAACATTAATTTTTATTCTGATTTTACCACTACGCAGACTTTCAAATTAATTCATTTTGCTTCATAAAAAAAGTCCGAAGTTAAAACTTCGGACTTTTCACTATATATGATTTCGATTATATTTTTTCAATTGGTCTTTTCTTTAATAATTTAAGAAGAACCGGGAATGTAGAGATTATTACAATTATAATGATGATGTATTCAATATGCTCTTTTAAATTAATTCCTTGTTTTAAAAACACTCCATATAAGTAATGGCCGGAAAAAATCAATAAGAAGGACCATAAAAACGAACTCAAAACATTATAAAACATAAATTTCTTTTTGTCCATCGAAACTATACCTGCAATAATTGGAGCGAAAGTTCTAAAAATAGGCAAAAACCTAGCGTAGATAATAGCTTTTCCTCCATACTTTTCAAAGAAATCTTTTGACTGTAATAAATATTTCTTTTTGAACCAGAAAGAATCTTCTTTTTTAAATAAATAATATCCGCTTTTAGCACCAAACCAATAACCGGTCATATTTCCAAGGACTCCCATTATAGCAACTAAAATTGAAAGTATAAAAACATTTATAAAATCACTTGGAATATAAACTACATTTTGAATTAAATCACGACTGTAAATACCTGCTAAAAACAACAAACTATCTCCGGGAAGAAAAAAACCAGCAAAAAGTCCTGTTTCGGCAAAAACTATAAACAAAACAATATACAAACCAATTTGGAAACCTCCGATGCTTAAAGTAATATAAAATTCAGGGTTAATTAATTGGGTCCAATCAAAATTATTCATAAAATGGTTTGGTTACATTTATAGTTGGTGAAAGTAACAATAATTTACTTTAACCACAATAAAATACGGTATTTTAAAGATAAATTAACTATTCAAAGAAGCCCAGGCTATCAAACCTGGGCTTTAAATTATTAACCTCTTTCGTACTTACAACAAGAGTGCAAATTATCGTAATCTTCCTGAGTTGCTTTTACTTCTTTTGTGTCATGACCTACTTTGGCAATGGCTTTATTTAAATCAGCAGGCGAAGATTTCTCTTCATTTAATATTACACTTAATTGATGTGTATTAATATCCCAGTTGGCTGTTTTTACGCCAGGAACACTATAAGCCGCTTTTTCGATTCGCTTTTTGCATTGCTCACAATTTCCGTTTACCTCTGTTGTATATTTAAAATTCTTATTTTTTTTAGTTTGGGCTTGTGCCGAAAATCCTAAAAAAGTGATCATCGCAATTAAAATTAAATTTTTCATATTATTATTTGTTGTTATTGAATTGATTTTTAAAATTGATATCGATATTCATTGACATTGTTATTGAATTATTTTATTTTAAATCGTAATCCTGCATAATACATTTGTCCGTAAATAGGCGCATATGCAATCGAAGCGTCAAAATTTGGACCAAAAGGATTATCTGCTCCTAAAATAGCCTTTTCTTGTTTATAGTTTCCAATATTTTCTCCACCAATATAAATTTCAAAAACAGGAGAAAAAACTCTTGTTACCTGAATATTCATCACAGCATAAGAAGGAGAAAAATCAGGAAATTGATCTGCAGCTGGGTTTGAAGCCGTGTATGGCAATTGCTGTTTTCCTGACCAGTTAAAAGTATAATCGAATTTCCATTGTTTGTCATCGTTAAGATTGGTTTCGTATTCCAAATTCCCTAGAAAACGATGTTTGGCCTGCAGCGGACGCTGAAAAGTTCCTCGCAAATAATCGGTCTGAATGTCATAATATTTATAAGCGGTACGCAAATTCAGATTATGTGCTAACTCATAATTAAACTCAACCTGCAGGCTATTCGCAAATGAATTTCCTTTTAAATTATAAAACAAAACTTCCTGCGGACTTTGCATTAAATCGACAATGGCCTGATTTTGAAAATCGGTTCTGTAAAAATCAAAACCCGCATCGGCATTTTTATTAAAAAGTTTAAATTTTTGAGAGAAACTAATACCATAATTCCATGCAATTTCAGGATTTAATCCATAGGTTTTTCCGTTATTATCTAAAATTGAAAAAGTTCTTGAACTCGCAAAAAGCTGTTGATTTTCGGCAAAAATATTGGCAGAACGTTTTCCTCTTCCGGCAGAAAAACGAATTACTCCATTTTTCCAAGGATTGTATCGCATGTGTAAACGTGGCGTTACGAAAAAACCAAGACGGTTATGATTATCAACTCTTCCTCCTAAAATTAAACTAAAATTATCGGTGTTGTCATATGTATATTCAAAAAATGCCCCAACTGAATTATCAATTCGGCTATAATCGTTTACATTCACAAATTCCTGATATTGATCGTAAGTAAAATTTAAACCCGTTGTGAATTTATGTTTGGTATTATTGATAATTGAATTAAAGATTAAATTCGAATAATAACTATTTTGCTTAATATCATATTGGTTTAAACCAAAATACGAATCTTGATTATGACTGTTAAAAGCATTTTGAAAACCGATACTTTGATAAGGCATATCTTTAAAAACATAACCAATTTTAGTAGAAACCTCAAAACGTTCGGTATTAATTTCTGATCCCCAGAAATTCGTTGTCCCGCGATCTCTGTCTTTATCAAAATCGACTTCTCCGGTTTGTTTTTTATCATTCATATATCTGAAATTGATAAAACTCACCAATCCGCTTTCGGGATCATAATACTGATATCTGTTTAAAACATTGATTTGTTTCCCTAACGGATTATCTAAAAATCCGTCATCGTTCATATCATTCTTCGCTACTCGCGTATTTCCGTGTACAAACAAACTTGTTGCCCATTTATCCGATAATTTTTTATTGAAATGCGTATTTAGCTCAAAACGAGAATCTGTAGAACCATAAGCATTCAGAAAAAACGGAATATCGCTTAAAGGTTTTAAAAGCTCTGTGTTTATTTGTCCCGAAATACTTTCGTAACCATTAATAACACTTCCTGCCCCTTTTGTAATCTGAACACTTTCTATCCAGGTTCCGGGTGTAAATGATAATCCGTAAACCTGAGAAGCGCCACGAACCGAAGGGATATTTTCTTCGGTAATCATTAAATACGGACTTGTTAAACCCAACATTTTAATTTGTTTGGTTCCCGTTAAGGCATCAGAAAAATTGACATCAATTGATGGATTTGTTTCGAAACTTTCGGCCAGATTACAACATGCCGCTTTCAGTAATTCTTTACTGGTTATTGTGGTTGTATTTGCCGTAAGCGTATAGGATTTTTTAATTCCTTTTTGCTTTTTTGTAATTTTCACTTCCTCCAAATCTTCTTGCGAAAACACAGAAACAGAAAGCAAAATCATCACAAAAAGCATAATATTTTTTTGCATAAAAAAATGATTTTAATTATTTAGAAAATGCTGTTTTTGAATTCTCACAAGAAATAAAAACAGGGAATCACAAGCCAAAGTCAGGCTTGATTCTAAACATTAAAATCAGGCGTAAAAAATATATTGTTGATATAATTGATATAAAGGCGGCGCATTCGCATCAGAATAATACGAAGTGATTTGATTGCTTTTGAAAATAGGAATTGATAAAAAAGCAATTGGTTTAAATTCCTGAATTATTGCAGGAAAAGCAATTTGAAAAAAGAATATTTTGATAGTGGCATCATCTGATTTTTTTTCAAAATGAACTACTTTGTCTTTACAACAAGAAGATTTTTTTTCGGATGCTCCACAGCATTTTTTTTCAGAGGAAACAGAAGCTGTGGTATTTAATGAAACAGAAGCAATTTTTCCTCCGCAATAATGCACATCAAAAGCAAACCCAATGTTGGAAACCAACAATAGGAAAGCTAAAAATAGTCCTGTGCACTTTTTTAAATTCATATTGCAAAACTATTTAAAAAGCTTCGAAAAAGCGCAAAAAAAATGTTATTTTTTGAGATTTTGCTGCTGATAATAAAAAGCCGGAATAAATAACAGCACAAATATTGGCTGAATAATAAATCGTCTTATATAGAAAAGAATCCAACTTCCTTCCAGATAAAATTTCAGGATTGCGAAAAACATACCGAAAAGCAGCAATAAAAAAAAGACGTATAAAACGGAACTGAATTTAATTATCTCAACATCTTCAAACAAAGAATAAATTAATACTAAAGACAATACTGTATTCAAAAAATACCGAAATAAAAGTCCTCCAAAAAGCCTCAAAAGGTCAACTTCGGGAAAAGGCAAACTTTTAAAATCAGATTCAAAATAAACTAAAAAAGGATCATAAAAAAGCTGATTTTCAAAAGCTCTGATAATTCCGAAACAGGTTACAATTACAATTGCTATTATAATTTTCCACTTATGTTCGAATATGTTATTTAGCATACTTTGAAAATTTATTCACCCAAATGATCCACAAAATAAAAACTACTCCGTAAATAACTAATGGAAAAAGAACTCCATGCAGAATATGTTCTTTTTCGGGGAAATGAAATAATAACACCGTTAGTAATGCAATTCGAATTACATTTAACAGATATATGATAAGGATTCCAAAAAGAATAAAAAACAAAGTGGTTTTAAATTTTCCTGAAAATGCAACTACAAAAGATACAAATAATATAATAACACTTATGGCATTACAGCCTTCTATGATTCTCAATGTATATCTTTTGTTGTACCAAACCTCTATATAAGGATTCGCGATACTTTTGAAAATTTTAATATCACAATTAAACAAATCCATTAACTGGTTAACATTATGACCAACAACATTTGTTATTCCGTCAACATCATTGATTTCAAAACTATTCAAATAGAATTTATAAATTACCGTAAGCAATATATAAACACCAAAAAAAGTGCTAATAAAAATTAGAAATGGCTTGAATTGTAATAAATATTTTCTCAAAAGATTTTTTTTCAAATTTATATATTTTTTAACTTCCGCTTTAAATACTTTTGTATAAAATTTTTATACCATGACATTTCAGGAATTACAACCGAAAATAAGCGCTATAGTAGCTGAAAACAAAATTGTTAGAGACGAAAAACTTTTGGCAATTTGTCAATTATTAAATGCAAATGTAGAATATTATAACTGGGTTGGTTTTTATTTTGCCAATCATGAAAACAAAACCTTGCATTTGGGTCCCTATGTTGGCGCAGAAACAGATCATACTGTGATTCCGTTTGGAAAAGGAATTTGCGGCCAGGTTGCAGAAAGTAATGCCAATTTTGTAGTACCTGATGTTGCTGCTCAGGACAATTATATTGCATGCAGCTTTACAGTAAAGTCTGAAATCGTTGTTCCTTTATTTGTAAATGGTGTAAATATTGGTCAGATTGATATTGACAGCCATGTTATAGATCCTTTTACAGAGGCTGATGAACGATTTTTAGAATTTGTAAATCAAGAAGTTGCTAAACTATTCTAAAAGGGCTATTTTTAATAAAAAATAGAACTGAATGAAGAGAAACATATTACTCCTTTTGCTTCTGATAATTTCAGCTAATCTGTTTTCACAAATTAATGTAATGTCTAAGAAAATTTTTCTTGACTCATTAAATCGTGAAACAACGCCCGAAAACTACAGTTACACACGAATAATTACGAATTATTCTCAAAAAAGTGTAAGATACGTTGTTACCGACTTCTACAAAAACGGAAGAAAGAAAATGACAGGTACTACTTTAGACAAGGATATTTTAAAAAAAGATGGAGAATTTATTTGTTATTATAAAAATGGGGCAAAAGAATCTGTCGTAAATTATTTAGAAGATCATAAATTAGGCAAAGAAATTAATTGGTACGAAAACCAAAGTAAGAAATCTGAAAAACAGAATCTCTGGGATTCAAAAACAAAAAAATCCCAAACTTTAATTCTTAATTACTGGGATGAAAACAAGAATCAAACCGTAATTGATGGAAACGGAGAATATGAAGAAACAGATAAATATACAACACAAAAAGGAACTATTAAAAACGGACTAAAACAAGGTACGTGGCAAGGGAGTGACATTTTGCGCAAGATTACCTTTATTGATAATTATGATCGGGGCGTTTTAATTTCGGGCGTTAGTATCGATGAAAACAATGTGAAATCTTTGTATTCTTCTTTAGATAAGAAACAAGCAGGCAGAAAATAATTATAATCGTAATAGTTAGATCATTATATGTAATACCTATTACAGTACCAATTAACAATCTAAAAAAAGATCGAATATTGCTCAAAAAACAAAATTTGGTATTCTATTTTAAGATTCTCTTATTTTTGTTTGATTCTTTTGTTTTTTTACCTTATTTTTGCACCCGTCTTACAAAAGATGTATGACATACATAAAAATCATTAAATAATATTGGAATGTATTTAACTAAAGAAAAGAAAGAAGAGATTTTCGCACAACACGGTGGTGCAACAAACACTGGAAGCGCAGAAGGTCAGATTGCATTGTTCACTTACAGAATTTCACACTTAACTGAGCACTTGAAAAAAAATCGTCACGATTACAACACAGAGCGTTCTCTTGTACTATTAGTAGGTAAAAGAAGATCTTTGTTGGATTACTTGAAAAAGAAAGAGATCAACAGATATCGTGAGATTATCAAAGTATTGAATATCAGAAAATAATCAATATAGAAAAGAGGTGCGAAAGTGCCTCTTTTTGTTTTTAGATTACAAGCATTTTATAAGAAAAAAAGTTTGGTTTTTCATTGGGTTTTAGAAACAACAACTACACACAACAACTACAACACAACTAAAACCCATTGTATAACCAATAAGGAAAAATTATGATTCCACAATTATTTGTAGAAAAGATCGATTTAGGTGATGGCAGAAGCATCACAATCGAGACGGGTCGTTTAGCAAAACAAGCTGATGGTTCGGTAGTAGTAAGAATGGGCGACACGATGATACTTGCAACAGCAGTATCTGCACGTAGCGCTAACCCAGCGGTTGATTTTTTACCATTAACGGTAGATTACCGCGAAAAATTTGCAGCAGCAGGTCGTTTTCCAGGAGGTTTCTTTAAAAGAGAAGCTCGCCCTAGCGATAGCGAAGTATTAACAATGAGATTAGTTGACCGTGTTTTACGTCCGCTTTTTCCAGATGATTACCATGCTGAAACACAAGTTATGATTCAGTTAATGTCTCATGACGAAGAAGTTATGCCAGACGCTTTAGCTGGTTTAGCTGCATCTGCAGCATTAGCAGTTTCAGATATTCCATTTTATAACTTAATTTCTGAAGTTCGTGTTGCACGTATCGACGGGAAATTTGTAATCAACCCAAGCAGAACAGAATTAGAAAAATCAGACATCGACATGATGATTGGAGCTTCTTTGGATTCTGTAGCAATGGTTGAAGGAGAGATGAAAGAAATTTCAGAAGCTGAAATGGTTGAAGCAATTAAATTTGCTCACGAAGCTATTAAAGTTCAAATTCAGGCACAATTGCGTTTGCAGGCTGCTTTTGGTAAAAAAGAAATTCGTACTTACGAAGGTGAGAAAGAAAACGAAGAAATTTACAAAAAAGTAAAAGCTGCTGCATACGATAAAATATACGCTATTGCAAAAGTTGGTTCAGCTAAACATGAAAGAAGCGCTGCATTTGCTGAAGTAAAAGAAGAAGTAAAAGCTTTATTTACTGAAGAAGAATTAGCTGCTGATGGAGATTTAGTTTCTAAATATTTCTACAAAACAAACAAAGAAGCTGTTCGTAATGTAGTATTAGAATTAGGTGTTCGTTTAGATGGTAGAAAAACTACTGATATCAGACCAATCTGGTGTGAAATTGATTATTTACCAAGAGTTCACGGTTCTTCTTTATTTACACGTGGAGAAACTCAGGCTTTGGCTACTGTAACTTTAGGAACTTCCAGAGAAGCTAACCAAATTGACTCTCCATCTGAACAAGGAGAAGAAAAATTCTACTTACACTATAACTTCCCTCCTTTCTCAACTGGTGAAGCAAAACCATTAAGAGGAACTTCAAGAAGAGAAGTTGGTCATGGTAACTTAGCTCAAAGAGCTTTAAAAAATATGATTCCTGTTGATTGTCCTTACACAATTCGTATTGTTTCTGAAGTTTTAGAATCTAATGGTTCTTCTTCTATGGCGACAGTTTGTGCCGGAACAATGGCTTTGATGGATGCCGGAGTTCAAATGGTAAAACCAGTTTCTGGAATTGCTATGGGATTAATTACCGACGGTGAGAAATTTGCTGTATTGTCAGACATTTTAGGTGATGAAGATCACTTAGGAGATATGGACTTTAAAGTAACCGGAACTGCTGACGGTATTACAGCTTGTCAAATGGATATCAAAATTGATGGATTACGTTATGATATTATGGAGCAGGCTTTAGGTCAGGCACGTGAAGGTCGTTTACACATTTTAGGTAAACTTACTGAAACTATCGCTGCACCAAGAGCTGATGTAAAAGCTCATGCACCAAAAATCATTACCAGAACTATCCCTGGAAACTTTATTGGAGCCTTAATTGGACCTGGTGGAAAAGTAATTCAGGAATTACAAAAAGCTACAGGAACAACTATTGTGATCAACGAAGTTGATGAGCAAGGTGTTATTGAAATCTTAGGTACAGATCCTGCCGGAATCGAAGCAGTATTGGCTAAAATTAAGTCAATCACTTTTAAACCACAAATGGGAGAAGCTTACGAAGTAAAAGTAATTAAAATGTTAGATTTTGGAGCTGTAGTAGAATATACTTCTGCACCAGGAAATGAAGTTTTATTACACGTTTCTGAATTAGCTTGGGAACGTACTGAAAATGTAACTGATGTTGTAAACATGGGTGATGTATTTGAAGTAAAATACCTAGGTGTTGATCCTAAAACTAAAAAAGAAAAAGTGTCAAGAAAAGCACTTTTACAAAGACCTCCACGTGAGGAGAAAAAAGAGTAATCAGATCTTAGTTTACTAAAGGTTTATTCATAGAAAACCCCAATTCATTTATTTGACTTGGGGTTTTTCGTTTTTATCTTTTTTCAATTCATAACAAATCAACTTTTCAAAAACTATCCATTAAACAATTTGTGTCTTTTTATTGATTTTCCTTCTCTAATTAAATAAGCATGATAAGAGCTTGGAACATCATGTGTCCATTTAGGTAAAAAATAAATTATCAGATAAACATCAATATGCCCCACTATTCCAAAAAATACTGCAAGAAAAAAAGGAATTCCGGCGTGACCAAATCCAATCATAGAAACAAATGCGAGCAACAATGTTATACCCCACAATTTAGATAAAAGAGCATGTGTACATGTTTCTTTTCCAAATTTCAGAATACTAAAAACATATGTCAGACCTTCCATTACAAAAATTGAAATAATCGCATATTTATGTTCAATAATAATTTCTGGATTTAATAACCACGTGCACCAACCTACACAAATCCAAAAAACTAAATCGACCTGACTATCCATTCGACGTAATTTTTCTGATGACACACCTACTCTTCTGGCAATAATACCATCAAAAATATCCGTTAACAATCCGAAGATCATTAATGACACTAAAATCATTCTAACATGCACAAAATTAGTGCTCGCAATTAGAATCATTATGAAACCTAACAATAATCTAATAAGAATAAGCAATAAAGGAACTTTTTTCATTTCTATAATTTTAATAATTCCCAACAAACCTATTGCAATTATCGCATTTTGATTTGTGCAAAACAATAATAACAATTTGTACATTTGTGATTATCGCAAATTATGAGACATCAGGAATCCTTTTTAAAATCAATTCGAAACAAAATTTCAAAATCTACTTCTCTAATAGATGAGATTGCTACCGTTTTAGAAATCAGTTACGATGCATCACACCGAAGAATATCCGGAAAAAGTAAATTTTCATTGGATGAAACTATTAAACTAGCCAATCATTTTAATATTTCACTGGATAATTTATATGCGAAAAAGGAAAATATTATTGTTGAGAAAACAATTGAAATAGAAACATTAAAAGATATGCTTCAGTATTTCAAAAGATCGGCAGAGCAAATTGAAATATTAACGAAAGATTCTAATACCGTATTATTTTATTCTGCAAAAGACATTCCCCTATTTTATTTCATGGACGGAACCATATTATCAAAATTTAAAGCTTTTGTCTGGCTTAATCTTTTAAATACAAATCCAAAAAAAGTTTCCTTTGAAAATTTTGTCATTGAAGAATCCTTTACAGAATACATGCAAAAACTAAAAACTGTATACGAAAATGTCCGTGTAAATGAAATATGGAATGATACTACCATCAACAGCAGTCTACAACAAATTCTGTATTTTTATGAAGCAGGATTACTTACTCTAAAAAACGCAAATGCTCTGTGTAAAGATTTAAAGAGAATCATTAATTTAATAAAGGAAAAATGCAATGAACCTAATACCAATTTTGCAATTTATTATAATGAGTTGATTTTACTGAATAATAACATGCTCATAGAAACCGATCAAAAGTTAACGATGTTTGTACCTTATACGCTACTAGGTTATTTTATAACTGATAATGAAGATGGCTGCAAAAATGTACATCAGTTTTTCAAACAACAAATCACAAATTCAAAACCCTTAGGGCAATCTGGAATAAAAGAGCAAAATTTATTTTTTAATCGAGCCATTAGAAAGATAGAGTATTATCTGGAGAAAATAAATTCGCAGGTAGATCTATTATTTTAAAAGCAGATATTAAATACGTAATTTATTCACATAAAATCCTAATTCATTTATTTGAATTGGGATTTTCCTTATAAAAAAACAAACATTAAATGACATTTTAACACTTATCCGTGAAATTTGTAACATTTTTTTGATACTTTTGGAATCGCCAAAACCAAACATTAAAACCACACAATCCTTTGAAAAATTATCAAAAAAAATCTGCATTCCTTATTTTATTTGGATTATTCTTAAACATTTCCATTATTCACAGTCAAACCAGCAATGATGTTGCTATTTACAATTGGTTTGACAAAACAATAGGGAAAGAGAATCTGGACATCATTAACGGCATTCCGCACACCAATCCTTACAGAACAACCGGAGATAGTCATTTGTATTATATTGACCAATACGAATTAGGAACCCTTAATTATGAAGGACAATTATATTACAACGTAAAACTAAAATATGATATTTATAGAGATATTTTGGTTTTAAATCCTTTTGGAGAATCAGAAAGTGTTGGTATAAATGTTATCACTACCAAAGTTGGATCTTTTTCTATTAAAGATAAAAACTTTGTGAATATCGATAAAAAAGATCCGGCGGTTCCTGAATTTACAGCAGGTTACTATGAAGAAAATAAGATTTCGCCTGATTTTGTATTTTACATTAAGCATCATAAAAACCAAATAAAATCGATAAATGAAGGTGTCTTACTTTATACTTTTAAAGAAAATACCTCATACTTTCTTGATTTAAAAGGTAAAATTTATTCTATAAAAAGCAAAAACGATATCATCAAACTGTTTCCAGATCAAAAAAAACAAATCAATGGGTTTTATTTAATGAATAGAGAACTTAGAAAATCTGACGAAAATCAATTTATGAGAAATTTGATGAAATATATTAGTAATTCTCTTTCCATTCAAACCAAATAAGACAAATGAAAAAATTTCTACTCGCCTTAATTATTTTATTCTCATTTCAATTATCTGTTGCTCAAAATACGAATGAGAAAATATCTATTACTTTTAAAGATGAAACTCTGGAAAGTGCATTAAAAGCAATTGAAACAAAAACATCTTACAAGATTTATTTTGATCCTACATGGGTTGGCGCTAATAAAGAGTTGATAAACGGAACTTACACCGACGTTAAAATTGATGAGATACTGGATAAAATTTTAAATAAAACCGATTTAAATTTTATCATTCTAAAAAACAAAATCATTCTAACACTAAATAGCACAATTCACGATGATTTGCCTGCTAATTATTTTTCTGACGCTCCGATTGAAACTCCGAGCAACGATAATAATAGTGACAATCCTGTTTTTTATCAGCAATATGACTCATTAAACAGTTACAGCGTTACAAAAAAAGCATCTATTGTTTTTATTGGAAAGGAAAATAAAGATATAACCAAGAAAAACTATACTGTTTCTGGTTCTATAAAAAATGCCGAAACCGGTAAACCTGAAGCTAACATATATATTAAAGTAAAAAATAAAAACATCAGTGCTTCAAGTGATCCTGATGGAAATTATACGCTGCAACTTCCGAGAGGAATCAATGTTATTGAAATAAAATCATTAAGCCACAAGGATGTATCCAAAACTTTAATGGTTTATGATGATGGTACTTTTGACATTAATGTTAACGACAAATCAAATCAATTAGACGAGGTTGTAATTAATAAAAAAGGAAGAAAACAAACTGAAACCGCTGTTTCGGGCTTGGTTTCTATTGATATTGAAGGAATAAAAAATGTTCCTTTAATTCTTGGTGAAAGAGACATTTTAAAAGTTGCAACTACTTTTCCAGGTATTAAAACTACGGGAGAAGGATCGGCGGGATTCAATGTTAGAGGAGGAAAAGACGATCAAAACTTAATTCTTTTAGATAATGCAGTGCTTTATAATCCACAACACTTTTTAGGTTTTTTCTCTGCTATAAATCCTTATACTGCTAAAAAAGCCGACATCTATAAAGGAAGTATTCCTGCTGATTTTGGTGGAAGATTATCATCTGTATTTGATATTAGTACAAAAAACGGAAATCCTGAAAAATTTTCCGGTGAAGGTGCAATTGGTCCAATTACATCAAACCTTACACTTAGTCTGCCAATAGAAAAAAACAAATCCAGTATTATTTTTGGAGGTCGTGCAACCTATTCAGATTGGATTTTAAAATCATTGGATGATGAAAACCTTAAAAATAGTCAGGCTGGTTTTTATGACGGAATCCTTAAATACAATAACGCAATTAACAGCAATAACAATCTTGAAGCTACGGCTTATTATAGCCATGACCGTTTTAGTTTGGATACAGATTCTATTTATAAATACAGCAACAGACTTGCTTCATTAAAATGGGATCATACTTTTAACAAAAAAAGCAAAGCGGCTTTGATTTTCACAAACAGTGAATACAAGTTCAATATTGATTATGATTCAGATAATGTTGATTCATTTGATTTTGGATATAAAGTAAACGAGTCGCAAGTACAGTTAAAATTTAATTATCAATTAACTCCAAAACATAATTTATCATACGGTATTGCAAGTAAATTATACAATATTGCTCCAGGATACCAACATCCTAAAAATCCTGAATCTCTTTTAATTTCTACCGACATTGAAAAAGAAAGGGCACTAGAATCTGCCATTTATTTAGCCGACAGCTACAAATTAAGCGATAAATTATTGCTTGATTTAGGTTTGCGATATTCTTATTATGCAGCTCTGGGAGAAGCCAATATAAATTCTTATCAGGAAGGTTTGCCTTTAAGTGACGAAACTGTAACCGGAACTACACATTATAAAAAAAATGAAGTTATAAAAACATATGGCGGCCTCGAACCTCGTTTGGCGGCACGTTATTTTATTACCGAAGATTTCTCGATAAAAGCCGGATATGACATGACCAGACAGTACATTCATCTTTTATCAAGCAATGTAACACAATCACCTACAGATACCTGGAAATTATCAGATTCGAATGTTGCGCCACAAACCGCACAACAAGTTTCTTTAGGTTTGTTTAAAAATCTAAAAGATGAAGAATATGAAATTAGTCTTGAAGGATATTACAAAAGATCTAAAAACATTCTTGATTACAAAGTTGGAGCGCAGCTTGTTTTAAATGAAAATGTAGAAACAGAATTATTGCAAGGTGAAGGAAAAGCCTATGGAGTTGAACTTTTATTGAAGAAAACAACCGGAAGATTAAACGGATGGATTGGCTATACGTATTCGCGCACACTTATTAAACTTGACAGTCAGTTTAGTTCAGAAAAAGTAAATAACGGAAATTATTTCCCTGCAAATTTTGATAAACCTCATGATTTAAGTGCGATTTTAAATTATAAATTTACAAGACGTTACAGTTTATCAACCAATTTCTTATATCAAACCGGAAGACCTATTACTTATCCTATTGGAACTTATCAATATGGGAATGCCCAATATACCTTGTATAGCGACAGAAATGCTTATAGAATTCCTGACTATATTCGTCTGGATATCGGAATTAACATTGAAGGAAACCATAAAATAAAAAAACTGGCTCATAGCTTCTGGAACATATCCGTTTATAATGTTTTAGGAAGAAATAATCCGTACTCAATTTATTTTGTCACTGACCAAAGTGGAAAAGTAAAAGGCTATAAAACATCAATTTTCTCAATACCTGTACCAAGTATTACTTATAATTTTAAATTTTAATTTAAATGAAAAATTATAACCTAAATAATATTCTGGTTTTCATTCTATTAGTTATTCTCTGTAATGGCTGTACAGAAGCATATCCGTTGCTAACTAATAGTTATGAAGAGGCATTAGTAGTTGAAGCTACAATAACTAATGAATTGAAAATACAGGAAATAAAACTCACTAAAACAGGCAAGTTTGAGGATGAAAGTTATCTTCCTGAAAGTGGCGCAGAGGTTTTTATAACAGATGATTCGGGTAATCAGTATAACTTTAAAGAAGACGCTGAAAAATATATTTCTACAGTAGAATTTCAAGCTGTACCAGAAAGAAAATATCAATTACATATTAATACCAAAGATGGAAGATCGTTCGAATCGTCTCCTGAAACTTTAACTACTATAAACCCGATGCAAGAGGTAACTGCAGCAGTTGAAGCTAAAGATAATGTGAATGGAGTAAGTATTAGGATAAAAAGTTATGATGCTTCACACGCATCAACCTATTATCGATATGAATATGAGGAAACCTATAAGATTGTCACTCCAAAATGGAGACCAACAAAAGCAGCATTAAGCAATACTGGTTCTCTCATTTTCCTTACAAATTCACCTGACACAAAAGTTTGCTATGGCAACAAAAAAAGTGCTGAGATTCTTTTAGCCAATACAAATGATTTGAGTGAAGATCGTGTTGATTTTCTCGCACGATTCATTAGTGATCAGGATTATATAATGACAAACAGATATAGTATTCTGGTAAAACAATATATAGAAAGTTTAGCTGCCTTTAATTACTATACAACCTTGAAAAAATTATCAGGTCCTGAAAGCATTTTATCTCCAACTCAACCTGGACTTTTACAGGGAAACATAAAATCTGTCAACAATCTAAATAATAAAATAGTGGGATATTTCGATGTTGCTTCAGTATCAACAGAAAGAATATATTTTAATTATGCTGATTTATTCCCCGGTAAAGCCGCACCCCCATATGTTGCTGATTGTCAAGAATATTGTTATGGCAATCCTGAAGCTGGAACTGTTCCTGAACCATGCACGCATGTAGCACCTTTTACAGAAGATTTAGGACGTAATATTATAAGCTATTTTTCAGGTATAGATGGCGGAGGTTCATTTAGTTATTGGGTTAATGCTCCTTGTGGAGATTGCACCACTTTTGCATCGAATATAAAACCAACTTTCTGGACAGATTAACATTTTCAATTCTAATAAAAAAATGAAAAGTTTCTAAATCAAAAAGTGCAAAATTTAAGTAATGAAAATCCATAAAATAAAAAATATAATCCTTTTTGCTTTTCTTGCTATCCTTTTAAATGGATGTACAGAAACGTATCCGCTTTTGACTAACACATATGAAGAAATAATTGTTGTTGAAGCCACTTTAACTAACGAACTTAAAAACCAGGAAATAAAAATTACCAAAACTTCAAGATTTGAAGATGATGGTATTGAACCCGAAACTGGTGCAAAAGTTGTCGTTAAAGATGATCAGAACAATGAATATTTGTTTGAAGAAAGTGCAGGAACTTACAAATCTCAAACTGCTTTTGCCGCAGCTCCGGATAGAAAATACACATTGGAAATTACCACAAAAGACAGGAAAATTTACCAATCAACACCACAAACCTTAACAGCTGTAAATCCAATTGAAAGCGTTGTGCCTTCACTTGCAACAAATAAAGATAACGAAACCGGAATTCAGATTAATGTAAACAGTTATGACGAAAACAACAGTTCAAAATACTATCGTTATGAATATGAAGAAACCTACAAAATTGTTGCACCAAGATGGAACTCTTTAAAAATCATAACAACTGGACCACAAACAGTTGCGCTTATTAACAATGATCCAAGTACGAGAATCTGTTATTCAACTCAAAAATCGAGCGATATTATTTTAGCGAATACTAACACTCAGACAGAAGACAGGGTAAACTTACCAATTCGTTTTATACAAGAAGACAATTATATCATTGGCCATCGATACAGCATACTGGTTAAACAATATATAGAAAACTTAGAAGCTTATACTTTCCATAGAATATTAAAAGATATAGCAGGATCATCAAGTATTTTATCTCCAAAACAGCCTGGTTTACTCTCAGGAAATATAAAATGTATTAGTGATTCTAACACCAAAGTCATTGGCTTTTTTGATGTCGCTTCTTACTCTGAAGTAAGGATATTTTTTAATTACAATGATTTTTTTCCTGCTAAGCCAGCACCCTACTTTAATACATGTGAAGATATTCCTTTTCGTTTTTGTTTTGGAGGAGAAGACTGCGATGGAGAAACTATGATTTACAACATCAATAGAGACCTCATGACATATATTGGTAACAGCGCACTAAACTATAGACTAGTAGACGTAGAATGCGGAGATTGCACATCATTTTCATCTAACATAATACCTTCATTTTGGACAGAATAAAACACCTTATTGCATTGTTTGTACTCATGAGTACACAATTCGTCGGCGCACAGCAAACTATCTCTTTGGATGAGACTGTTTTCATTCATTCAAATGCCACCACATTTGTTTCGGGTGAAACCTTATTGTATAAAATTTATTGTTTAAAATCTACAGATAAAACACCCAGCAATATTAGCAAAGTAGCCTATGTTGAACTTGTAGACAATAATAAAAAATCGGTATTTAAAACCAAAATTTCGCTGGAAAACTCAGTTGGACAGGGCGATTATTTTATTGCTACAACTTTAAAAACCGGAAATTACAAACTGATTGGTTATACAAACTGGATGTTAAACAAACCTGTTTCTGAGTTATTTCAATTAGATATCAATATCGTTAATCCTTATAAAACAACTGAAAAAGGCACTTCTGAAAATGCTTTAACTTCAAGTGCCGTTAGTTCTTCCAATAGTTCAGAAACAGCATCAAATCAAAGCAGTATCACAAACGAAAATGTCAAACTTAATTTGAATAAAAAAACATTTTCAAATCGTGAATTAGTTGATCTGAAAATTGAATCTTCAAATGCAGTTTTTGCAGATGGAAATTATTCTTTATCTGTTAGAAAGCTAGACAACATACCAACCAAAAGTCAAATCTCTGCTACAGACTTTGCAACAAAATCATCCTATCCTGCATTGCTTGATTTACAAAATAAAGATCAGAAAATAATTCTGCCTGAATTAAGAGGAGAAACTATTTCCGGAAAAATCACAGCACAAAATGGCAGTGCTAAAATCGCAGACATAAGCATTGGTTTATCACTTCCGGGGAAATCTTTTGCATTTAAAGTAGTAAAAACTGATGCTGAAGGAAATTTTATTTTCAACATAAATAAAACGTATTACACTCCGGATATTATTGTTCAGATAATTGATGAAAAAGCAATTAATTATAATCTGACTATAAATAACGCTCCGGAAATAGATTACTCGAAATTATCTTATGAGCAAAATGCTAATTTATCTTATGTGATCAAAGAAAGCCTTTTAGACAGATCTGTTTCAAGCCAGGTTGAAAATGCTTATTATCATAAAAAAGTTGATAACATTGAAAAAACACCAACTTTGGAAACGTTTTATTATCCTCTTGGAAAAGAATATGTTCTGGATGATTTTACCCGATTTAAAACATTAAAAGAAACGATGACCGAGGTTGCTACAGAAGTTTACCATAAACAGGTTGGCGATAAAACTTATTTACACGTAAACGATCCAAGTGTTTTTCCTCAATTACCTGATGCTGCATTAGTTTTGGTTGATGGATTATATTTAGAAAATCAAAATGATTTGATGATTTACAACATGAAAAACGTTTATAAAATTGATGTAATTATTGGAAGATACTATGTGGGTTCAAAATCTTTTAACGGTTTGGTTAGTTTCACCACTTTTGATAAAGATTTTAAAAGCACACAAAAAGGAAACTTTATCGCAAAACCTACTATACTAAGACCACAACCGAAGAAATTATACAACAAAATAGAGTATACTAATTCTAGTGATAACGCAAGAATTCCAGATTTCAGAAATCAATTGTTCTGGAATCCTGAAGTAGCTTTAAACAGTAAGAATAATAATTCTTTTTACACATCAGATATTTCAGGAACTTTTGAGGTAAGACTTGAAGGTTTTGCAAAAAATGGATCACCGGTTTCTTTAAAAGAAATTATCGAGATAAAAGACTCAACATCAAACTAAAAGATCAAATTATTAAATAAAAATTCCCGTTTCTAAAGTTTAGAAACGGGAATTTTTATTTTTTTTTCAAAAATATTTGTAACTTTTTCATAACTTATTACGTATAACTAATTGTACACTTTAAAAATAAGGAGACAATACAATGAGACAACTTAAAATCACCAAGCAGGTAACCAATCGTGAAACTGCATCGTTAGATAAATATCTACAAGAAATCGGAAAAGTTGACCTAATTACCGCTGATGAAGAGGTAGAATTAGCACAAAGAATAAAGGCTGGTGATCAAAGAGCTTTAGAAAAACTTACAAAAGCCAACCTACGTTTCGTAGTATCGGTAGCTAAACAATATCAAAATCAAGGATTAACACTTCCTGATTTAATTAACGAAGGAAACTTAGGTTTAATTAAAGCCGCTCAACGTTTTGATGAAACTCGTGGTTTCAAATTTATCTCTTATGCAGTTTGGTGGATTCGTCAATCGATCCTTCAGGCCTTGGCAGAACAATCACGTATTGTTCGTTTACCATTAAACAAAATTGGTTCTATCAATAAAATCAACAAAATGTATGCGTTATTAGAGCAATCTAACGAGCGTCCGCCTTCTGCTGAAGAAATTGCAAAAGAACTTGACATGACTGTAAACGACGTAAAAGAGTCTATGAAAAACTCTGGTCGTCACTTATCTATGGATGCGCCTCTTGTTGAAGGAGAAGATTCTAACCTTTACGACGTTTTACGTTCTGGAGAATCTCCAAACCCGGACAGAGAATTAATTCACGAATCATTACGTACTGAAATTGAACGTTCATTAGAAACATTAACTCCTAGAGAGGCAGATGTTGTTCGTTTATATTTTGGTCTTGGAGACCAGCACCCAATGACTTTAGAAGAAATTGGAGAAACTTTCGACCTAACTCGTGAGCGTGTTCGTCAGATTAAAGAAAAAGCAATCCGCAGATTAAAACACACTTCTAGAAGTAAAATCTTAAAAACATATTTAGGATAGATAATATTTTTGTTTCAGGTTTCAAGTTTCAAGTTGCTATGAGTAACCTGAAACTTGAAACTTGAAACCTTTTTAACGCAAACAACAGTTTGATTGACTGTTCGTTTTTTGATTGATGATTGAAACTCCGGCTGATTACCGGAGTTTTTTATTGCTTTTTTTTAACCATTAAGATATTAAGTTAAATTAAGGAAGATCATTCAGTTTATAAAACTAAAAAAGGATTATCAACTGCTACTTTATTTTCTTAATCTCTTAATGGTTAGAAAAATAAAATTTTATTTAAACAAACTAAAATCTACCTTTGCAAAAAATAACACACAACTACACAATGAAGAATACACTTATTGCTCCTTCTGTTCTTGCAGCTGATTTTGCCAATTTACAACGTGATATCGAGATGATCAATAACAGCGAGGCTGATTGGTTTCATATTGATATTATGGATGGAGTTTTTGTTCCAAATATTTCTTTTGGAATGCCAGTTTTGGAAGCAATTTCTAAACATGCAAAAAAAACAATCGACGTACATTTGATGATTATTGATCCTGACAGATACATCAAAACTTTTGCTGATTTAGGTGCCAATATTTTAAGCGTACATTACGAAGTCTGTACACATTTACACAGAACACTTCAGGCTATTAAAGCCGAAGGAATGAAAGCAGGAGTTGCCATCAACCCTCATACTAATATTGATTTATTAGAAGACGTAATTAATGACATTGATTTAGTTTGTATTATGAGCGTTAATCCTGGTTTTGGAGGACAATCTTTCATCGAAAATACTTATGCTAAAGTTAAAAAACTAAAAGATTTAATTGCAAGAAAAGGTGCTTCGACAATTATCGAAATTGACGGCGGTGTAACCAACAAAAATGCAAAACAATTAGTAGAGGCCGGAGCTGATATTTTAGTTGCAGGAAGCTTTGTTTTTAAAGCTGAAAATCCAACGCAAACTATTGCTGACTTAAAAGTCCTTACTACTTTTTAAATTTTTCAAATTCGGAAAGAAATCAATACCGGTCATTTTTTCTAAAGTTTCAATAGAAACTACAAAATCATAAAGTGACTTATCGCTATCTTCATTTGGAACTAAAAAAGCAATTGCTTTATGTTCTTTCCCTGATTTAGCCAAAATGATTTTATAAAAATATTTAGGAACAGATACTTTTTCTGTTCCTATTTTTTTATCCGAATCTTTCAGGATTCCACCTGTAACCACATACACATCATTATACTTACCTGCCCAATAACGCGTTTTCTGTTCTAATCTATTCCAGATCCCGCTATTAAAATCATGTCTTTGAGGCGAAATATTTGAAGTATAAAAAGTATCGTTATATGCATCTTTATTAAACTCCATATCTCCAGCCGGACATAGATGCCCTTTGTCATATCCTGATTTTTTATAATTTCTCCAATCAGCAGAACCCGTTGTTACATTTGGATCTTCAACAAAATAAGGTCTTTTAAAATCATTATTTTTTAAATATTCTTTCTTTAATTCATAAGCAACCCATTCTGCCTGCTCAAATTTTTCATTATATGATAGTGTGTAATACTTATGCTTTACAATTTGGTTTGTCGTAGATGTTGGCAAATAAGAAACATTATATAACGAATCTGTACTGCTTTGACTTGAAACAAAATATGGTGAATTATCTTTTTCAGATTCTTCAATTATAATTTCATTTTTCTCTTTCACATCACTTTTACAAGAAAACAATGCCAAGCCAATCAAACTAAACACAAGACTTTTTATCATACTAATTTTAATTAAAGTTCATAAAAAAACGCTCCGTAAATATAAACTTTCGGAGCGTTTTCATAACAAATTAATTTTCTAAGAAATTAAGATTTTACTAATTTATCTTTTTTCATTTTAGATGAAGTACCTTTTACAACATTACCTTTACTTTGCAAATCATCCAAAACATTTAATGCTTCTTCTACATAAACATCTTTTGATAATGCCTGGTGCCAGGCTTCTCTCTTTTCTTTTAAAGTTGCATCGTTTTTAATTTCAAGCTCTTCATAAGGCAGTGATTTAAAAACCAAATTGTTTTTGTATTCTGAAATTGGTTTATATTTTTTACCCTCGTTTTCAACTTGTTCTTGCGTAGCTTTAAAACTGTTGATATTTAAACTATAAGTGTTCTCTTTGTTTTTAACATCAATCCATTTTGCATTATCTTCAATTAATTTAAATTGAGGACTTTGAGCAATTCTAGTTGTACTATTCGCAATTGCCTGATTAAATTTTTGGTTTTCTGTCCATGTATTATAATCAGCCTGATCAATTTTATCCCAAGGCATTGCATTATCAATATCGCGTTCTCCCATTTTTAAATACGCATAACGATCTGGCATAACAACATCACTATGAACACCTTCTAATTGAGTTGAACCTCCATTAATTCTGTAGAATTTTTGTCCTGTAATTTTCAGTGCACCCAAATCTCCATAACTTGCATTACGAACAAACTGATTTAAATCAAGAACGTTTTGTACCGTACCTTTTCCGTAAGTTTGTTTACTTCCAATGATAATACCACGCTTGTAATCCTGAATTGCAGCAGCCAAAATTTCTGAAGCCGAAGCTGAGAAACTGTTAACCATAATTACCAACGGTCCGTCCCACTCTATCTTTTTATCTTTATCGTATAAAACTTCTTTCTTTTTTCCAGCAGATTTTACCTGAACAATTGGTCCTTCTTCAATAAATAAACCTGCAATATCTACAACTGTAGACAAAGATCCACCACCATCATCACGAACATCAAGTACGATTCCGTTAATATCTTCTTTCTTCAATCTCTCTACTTCAAGAGCGATATCTTTTCCTGCATCGCGACCATCTTTATTTTCAAAGTCGATATAAAATTTAGGTAAATAAATCACCCCATATTTCAATCCATTCTTTTCTACAATACTTGATTTTGCGTATGTTTCTTCGATTTCAACAACATCTCTTATAATAGAAATAACTTTGATACTTCCGTCAACTTTTTTAACGGTAAGTTTTACTTCAGTTCCTTTGTGTCCTTTAATTTTTTTCACAACATCATCCAAACGCATTCCCACAACATCTACAGGCTCTTCGTTTCCTTGTGCTACTTTCAAAATTAAATCTCCCGCTTCAAGTTGTTTTCCTTTCCATGCCGGACCTCCTGAAATTAATTCATCGATTTGAGTAAAATCATTTTTCTTGGTTAATCTTGCACCAATTCCTTCTAATTTTCCACTGATATTCACATCAAAACGATCTTTTTCCTCTGGTGCAAAATAACTTGTATGAGGGTCAAAACGTGTCATAATAGAATTTACGTACACAGAAAACCAATCTTCTTTATTTAAATCTTTAATAAGACTAAAGTTATCGTCTAATGATTTTAGTGAACTTTCACGCGTTTCTTTTTCTAAAGCTTCAAACGATTTTACTTTATAAGCAGGATCTGTTTTTTTCTTATCTTCTTCTAACTTTTGTTTTGTAACAAGTGATGAAAGTGTAGATAATTTAATTTGCTTTCTCCATCTTTCATTAATTTCTGTTAGATTTTTGGCATAAGGCAGCGTCTCATAATCTGCATTAAAAGTCTCATCAACATTATAATTAAAAGGTTGAGCCAAAATAGTTTTATAGCGTTTTTTGCTTTCTTCCATACGTTTCATCAATCTTGTATATGTAAGATTGAAAAAGGTAAGATCCTTGTTTAAAAACTGATCGTCAAGCATCAATTCATATTGCTTAAATTCATCAATATCAGACTGCAAAAAGAATCTTTTTGAGGGGTCAAGCGCATCAATATAATCCTTGAAAATTCCTTTAGAAAACTCATCATTTATTTCAGCAGGACTGTAATGTCCTTTTTCAATAACAAAAGCAAGTAATTCTAAAAGCGTTTTATCTCTGTTTGGATCCGGATCATCTTGCTTATCTGCATTAATTTTAAAAGCAAATAAGGTTAAAGACAAGCATAATACGGCTATAAGTATTTTATAATTTCTTTTCATAAACATAATAATAGCATTCATCAAATTTTTTAATCTAAGTTACGGTAAAAACTGTGCCAACAAAGCCAAGCTCACTATAATTTTTTGTTAAAGATATAAAAATGTTTGAAGTACCAAAGCCATCTTTACTTTAGTTGACAAATTTTATTTTAATTGTTACTTTTCTACAAAATCTGTCACTACATTTGTTATATAATGCAGCATTTTTAGCTGTATAACAACACTTATTTAAATTATGAAACAAGAAAAGCCCCTTATATTAGTTACCAATGATGACGGAATTCTGGCTCCCGGTATCAGAGCTTTAATAAGTGTTATGGAAACTATTGGCGAGGTAATAGTTGTAGCGCCAGACAAGCCACAAAGCGCCATGGGACATGCCATTACTATCAATAATACTCTTTATCTTGATAAAATTTCGAAAGAAGGCGACGAAATTGCTGAATATAGCTGCTCCGGAACTCCCGTTGATTGCGTCAAGCTGGCAGTAAATGAAATCATGAAAAGAAAACCTGATTTGTGTGTTTCAGGAATTAACCACGGATCAAATTCTTCTATAAATGTTATTTATTCCGGAACTATGAGTGCCGCGGTTGAAGCAGGAATTGAGGGGATCCCGGCAATTGGTTTCTCTTTATTAGATTTTGACTGGAATGCCGATTTTGAACCTGTAAAATCTTTTGTCAAAAGAATTACTCTGGAAACAATTGCGAACGGACTACCAAAAGGTGTAGTTTTAAATGTCAATTTTCCGAAATTAAAAGAAAATGAAATTATGGGAGTAAAAATTTGTCGTCAGGCGAAAGCTTACTATGCTCAGAAATTCGACAAGCGCCAAACACCTTTTGGCAAAGATTATTACTGGCTAACGGGCAAGTTTACAAACGAAGATCAAGGAGAAGATACTGATGAATGGGCTCTGGAAAACGGTTATATTTCAGTAGTTCCCGTTCAATTTGATTTAACGGCACATCACACTATGCAACAACTTAATACATGGAATTTAAATGAATAAAAAGGATATTATTATTGGTTTCTTAATTGGAATTTTTGTTGCCTTACTGGGAAGTTTTTTGTTTATAAAAATCTTTACTGATTTTGAAATTTCAACCGGAATTAAGACAATAAAACAATATGGCTATTTGGGAAAGGTGATTGCTTTAGGAGCTACTTTAAATTTAGTGGTTTTTACAATTCTTTTAAAAATCAATAAAGAATTTATGGCAAGAGGAGTCATTTTTGCTGTAATTGTTTTGGCGATTTCTACTTTGTTTATTTAAATTCTATCTTTGCATTGCAAAATTTTGTTGTGTTTTTAAAATAAAACACATCTCAAAAATACTTTTATGAAATACTACATAATAGCTGGCGAAGCCTCTGGAGATTTACACGGTTCAAATTTAATGAAGGCATTATATGAGGAAGATCCTCAGGCTGAAATTAGATTCTGGGGAGGTGATTTAATGCAAAAAGCCGGAGGAACTCTGGTAAAACATTATCGTGAACTGGCCTTTATGGGTTTTGTTGAAGTTATTTTTAACTTAAAAACCATTTTTAGCAATATTGCTTTTTGCAAAAAAGATATTACGTATTTCCAGCCAGATGTCATTATTTTTATAGATTATCCTGGTTTTAATATGCGTATTGCAAAATGGGCAAAAGCATTAAATTACAAAACGCACTACTATATTTCTCCTCAAATTTGGGCCTGGAAAGAAAACAGAATCAAAGCCATCAAACAGGATGTCGACAAGATGTTTGTGATTTTACCTTTCGAAAAAAGTTTTTATGAAGACAAACATCATTTCCCGGTAGATTTTGTTGGTCATCCTTTAATTGATGCTATTCAAAATCAGCCGCCTTTTGATGAAGTTATTTTTAGAAAAGAAAATCAATTGAGTGAAAAGCCGATTATTGCTGTTTTGCCCGGAAGCCGCAAGCAGGAAATCACCAAAATGCTAAGTTTGATGTTAAGTGTTGTTGATGATTTTCAGGATTATCAATTTGTAATTGCCGGCGCACCAAGTCAGGATTATGAATTTTACCAGCAATTTATTACCAATAAAAACATCAAATTTATTTCTAATAAAACTTATGATTTGCTGCGTTCTTCAACAGCTGCATTGGTAACATCCGGAACAGCAACTTTAGAAACTGCCCTTTTTAAAGTACCCGAAGTGGTTTGTTATAAAGGAAGCTGGGCTTCTTACCAAATTGCAAAACGCATTATTACCTTAAAATACATTTCGCTTGTTAATTTAATTATGGATCAGGAAGTTGTAACAGAATTGATTCAGAACGAATGCAATCCAAAACGTATTAAAGAAGAGTTACAAAAATTACTAAACCCAAATTATCGTCAAAATCTGCTGAAAAATTATGATATTCTGGAGCAAAAACTAGGCGGAATTGGCGCAAGTAAAAAAACTGCAAAACTTATTGTTGCCGATTTAAAATCTTAACCTTTTTATTTTGAAAAAAATACTCGTTTTATCTTTGTTGTCTTTGATGTTTATTTCGTGTAAATCGACATCACCTACAGTAAACAAAACTGAATCAAAACGAGAAAATAAATATATTGTAAATAATTTAATCGAAACTGCAACAGACAATATTGGCGTACGCTATAAAGCCGGAGGAACAACCAAAAATGGTTTTGATTGCTCTGGCTTGGTTTTCACCACTTTTGATTCTCAGAACATTAAACTACCAAGAAGCTCGTATGAGCAATCTAAAATTGGAAAAATAATTAGATTGAATGATGCACAAAAAGGTGATTTAATTTTTTTCAAAACCAATAAAAGCAGCCAAATAAATCATGTTGGCTTGATTACCGAAGTCCATTCTGATGAAATAAAATTTGTGCATTCTTCAACCTCAAAAGGTGTAATAATTTCATCAACCAAAGAAGCTTATTATCAAAAATCTTTTACACAGATTAATCGAATTATCGATTAATATTATGCGATAAAAAAATATTATTTTTCTTACAAATTTTTAATACTTTTAGATCATGAAAGTATTAGATTTTCCTTTGGTTAAAATTACCATCAGCTTTATTTTAGGGATTTTGGTTTGCTATTTTTGGCAACCTTCAATTGCAATAGCTACAATAGCTCTTAGTATCGGCATATCTTTAATTTCAATCTTATATTTCCTCTCAAAAAAGAGCAAAAAAGCAAATACTCTTTTTGGAATAAGCATTACTTACCTTTCATTTTGTGTTGGAATTACGACTCTCCTGATCAATACCGATTCTCTTCAGCAATCTAATTATACACATTATGAAAAAGCTTTTAAAGGTGAGCATTATATAACTCTGACACTTCGAGAAAAAATCAAAAGCAATGATTATAGTGATCGATATATTGCGATTGTAAGCAGCATTAACCAAAAAAATTATTCGGGGAGGATTATTATTAACGTACAAAAAGACAGTTTGCCAAATCTTCTTATAATTGGAAACAAAATAAAGGTAAAAACAATTTTACACCACAATAGTCCATCCAAAAATCCAAATCAGTTTGATTATAGTAAGTATTTGGCTAACAAGCAAATTTACGCACAAATCTATACATCAAAAACAGCGATTAACATTAACAAAAAAATCAAAAAAGATATTTGGTTTTATGCTTCACGATTAAACACAAGAATAATTCGTAATCTTGAAAAAGCAAATTTCAATAAAGTCGAAATGGATGTTGCAATGGCATTAATTTTAGGACAGCAACAAGAAATTTCAGCCGATATTATTAAGGATTATCAATATTCAGGAGCTACACATGCTTTATCAGTTTCAGGGCTACATGTAGGCTTTATAATGATATTCATTCTATTTATTTTAAAACCAATTCCCAACACAAAAAAAGGTTCTTTTACAAAACTAGTTGTCATTATAATTTCACTCGCACTTTTTGGTATTGTATCAGGACTTTCACCTCCCGTTTTACGTTCAGTTGTTATGTTTTCTTTTATTGCCATTGGCAATCATTTACATAGAAGTACGAATACCTATCATACTTTACTTGTTTCCGTTTTATTGATTTTACTTTTTGAACCTTATTTCCTATTTGATGTTGGGTTCCAGTTAAGTTACATTGCATTATTTTCTATTGTATGGATTCAGCCTTTATTCAAAAATATATGGACTCCTAAAAATAAAATCATCAATTATCTTTGGGAAGCCTTAACCGTTTCATTCGCAGCACAAATAGGCACTTTCCCTATTTGCTTGTATTATTTTCATCAGTTTCCGGGGCTTTTCTTTGTGACCAACATTCTCATTTTACCTGTTTTATCCTTTATAATGATTGCAGGAATTATTGTTATGGTGATTTCTGTATTTCAAAGTTGTCCATTATTTATTGTTCAAATTTTCGAAAAAAGCATCTATTTCTTAAATCTTATCATTCATTATGTAGCATCTTTTGATTCTTTTGTAATTAGAAATATCTGTTTCAATTCTTATTATCTGCTTACATTTTCCTTAGTAACTATAACAGTGATAATATGGTTCAAAAAACCAAGTTTCGGTAAATTAATTGCGTTTCTTTTTACTTTTATTTTACTGCAAATTTCATTTGTTTACACTAAAAAAGAAACCGAAAACCAAAGAGAATTAATTGTTTTTAATACAGCAAAAAAAACAATTATTACAAAAAGAACCGGACAAAATGTTTCTATTTTTACAAATGACAGCCTTCTAAAAAAAGAAACAAAAAATAACATTACCGATCCTTATTTAGTTGGAAATTTTGCCTGTTTAAAAGAAATAAAAAACGTTAGGAATCTTTTGTTTTTTAATGGCAAAAAGATCCTTTTAATAGATAGTACCGGTATTTATGAAGATAAAATTCAACCGGATATCATTATTTTAACACAATCACCCAAAATAAATTTGGATCGTATTTTACAAAAATTAAAACCAAAAGTCGTAGTGGCAGATGCAACAAATTCAAATTCCATACAAAAATACTGGAGAACAAGTTGTCTGATAAAAAATATCCCTTTTCACGCAACACGCGAAAAGGGATACTATACTTTGAATTAAAATTCTTGCTATTCCTCGGGATTCAAAATCAAATTAGATTCGGCAATCCATGCTTTTACACCTCCTGAATTGTAACCAATTTTTCCTAAGGAATTAAAGTTGGTTTTTCCTGTTCTCATCGCTGCGGTTGCAAAACAAGCTTGGGGTAACTCGTCTATACCGAAGGCATTTTTTAAGGAAACATTTTGGTCTCTTACACTCTGAGATGCTGAAGCATCAGACAAATCAAGTTTTACTAAAACAACATTTTTATTCGACCAATTTAGAAAATCAGGCGTGTTAAAAATTTCATTTTGAATTTTTTCCGGTGCATTTGAGGCGGTAAAAAAAATCAATAATGGTTTTCTTTGTTCATTACTTATTGCAATCGCATCTGTCAGATTTGTACTCCAGACAAGGCCTTGTGATCGCATAAAAAACGAACCTAAAAAAAACAGTAGGATAAGTAATTTTTGGGTCATAAAAAATAAGGTTTGGTTATAATAATTGAACCAATTTAACATAAATACGCTAAAAAACAATCCTGACGGAGTTAAAAAGCTAACGAAGTCTTAATAAAAAGGAAATCACTAATAAATTGATAAAAAAATAGCAATTTGAAAAAAAACCGAGCTTTAAATAGCAAATGTCGTTACACTAAATTGCCGGAACAGGCAAAAAAATATCCCTTTTCACCTGTCGTGAAAAGGGATTACTACAAAATTAAATTTAGAAAGTAATTAAAAAGTTTTATTATTCGCTTTCACTGGGATGCAAAATCGAATTTGACTCAGAAATCCAGGATTTTGCACCGCCGGGTTTGTAGGCAAGTTTTCCTAACGCACTAAAAGTCGTTTTGTTTTTTCTAACAGAAGCACTTGCAAAACAAACTTCGGGTAATTCAACAACACCAAAAGCATTTTTAAGTCTTACGTTTTGTTCTTTATCGCTATCAGAAGCATTAATATCGGATAAATCCAATTTAACAAGAATAACATTATCACGAGACCATACCGCAAAATCAGGCGTCTTGAAGATTTCATTTTGAAGATTATCCGGCACACCAGAGGCAGTAAACAAAATCAGCATTGGTTTATTTTGCTCATTGCTTATAGCGATAGCATCAGTCATGTTTGTTCTCCAGACTAAATTTTGAGAATGTAACATAAATGATCCAAAAAAAACGAGTAGGATAAGTAATTTTTTAGTCATAGTAATAGGTTTGGTTAGATTAGCATGACGAAATTAACATAATATTTTAATTTTACAAGTTTTATTAATACAAAAAATACACTATATGTTTTTTTAATACCAATAAAATAATAAAATAATAATTTCCAAAAATGCAAATCAAAACTTTTCCTACTAAACAAAAAAAACTCCCTACATTACTGTAGGGAGTTTTTTAAAATTATTTATTGAATAAAATTTTCGCTTAAGATTTTTTCGGATGTACAATTCCTTCCGCAACTGCCAGCCAGGCTGATGGTCCACCTGCAACATATCCGGTCTGTCCAAGTCCTTTAAAATTTACTTTACCATCCTTAGCTTCTGCGCTGGTAAAATAAATAGTCGGAAACCCCTGTATACCAAAAGCTTGCTGCAACTCATTATTCTGATTTTTTATTTCAGGAGTTTGCGGAGTTCTTCGTGGGTAATCCAACTCTACTAAAACAACATTGTCTTTTGCCCATTTCTGAAATTCAGTTGTTTTTAAAACCTCATTTTGCAAACGGATACACCATCCGCACCAATCGCTTCCTGTAAAAAACATTAGCATTGGTTTATTCTCCTTATTGCTTACAGTAATGGCTTCTTTTACATCTGTATACCATTTTAACTCTTGAGCTTGAGAAGTAAATGCTCCTAATACAAAAAAGGCAACTAAAAATATTTTTTTCATGGTCGGCGTTTTAATTTTTTACAAATTTAAACAAAAAAAGAATCGGTAAATGTCGTCTATTTTACTTCTTGCATTAATTTTTTAATTAAAGGCGTTGTTACAATTAAAACAACACCTGCAACAAGTGCATATATAGCCAATTGATAATACCCATCTGTATAAGCAATAAGTTTAGACATTAAAGTCGTTCCTGTATTAGCATTTGACATTTCTGAACCTAGTTTTCCGGCTGCAAATTGCCCGAATGCGCTTGATAAAAACCAAAGCCCCATCATCATACCAAACAATCTTTTTGGCGATAATTTGGTAATTACAGACATTCCGATTGGTCCTATACAAAGTTCTCCAAGTGTATAAACCAAATATCCTAACGCAAATAAGTCTAAAGAACTTAGCCCATTTGCATCAACAAAAAATCTGGCACTATAAAATATAAAGAAACCAACAGCTAGTAGTATAAACGAAAATCCAAATTTAATAACTGTATTCGGCTCAATTTTTCTTTTGTATAAAAAGATCCACAATAATCCCACTAATGGGCTAAAGATAATAACGTATAATGAGTTGATACTGTTATTGACTACGTTTGGATCAATATTAAACCACAATAGTTTGCTTGATAAATTATCTTTAGCAAAAAGAGACAATGAACCTCCTGACTGCTCAGAAATAGCCATGAACATAAAATATCCGAAGATAAAAATGAAAGCGGCCAATAATTTGTATTGTTGTTTTCTGTCTTTTATTTGAAACAATTCATATAAGAAATACAATAGTGCGGCAATTCCAATCGTATACATAAAATATTCTGTAAAATCAGAATTGATAACCATTATGTAAACTAACGGAATCACTACAATAGAACCTACATAAACTGCAATTTCATAAAGATTACGTTTTTTTGGAGTATGATTTTCAAGAGGAGAATTTCCAATTGGCGCCAAATGCTTTTTCGTTAAAAGAAAAGTAATTACTCCAATAATCATTACAATTGCTGCAGATAAGAAACATAGACTCCATGAATAGTTTTTTCCTAAATAAATAGGAATCGCACCACCCAACATTCCACCGATATTAATACCTGCATAGAACATTCCATAACCTGCATCTCTTCGCCCATCACTTTCATGATATAACTCACCAACCATTGAAGATACATTTGGCTTAAAAAAACCGGTACCAATAATAGACAAAGTAATTCCGTAGTAAAAGAAATCATGCGGAGAAGCCGCTATTAGCAAATTCCCCAAAATCATTACGATTCCACCAAAAAGCAATGATTTTTTAAAACCTAAAATTTTATCAGCAAAAATTCCTCCAATAAAAGTAAAAGCATAAACAAAAGCCTGAATAGCTCCGTATTGAAGATTTGCTTTTCCTTCAAGCAAACCTAACTGGTCTACCATAAAAAAAGCTAAAACCCCTCTCATTCCATAGAAGCAAAAACGCTCCCACATTTCAACCAAAAACAAATACCATAATTGCTTTGGATATTTGCCTTTAAAATCCTGTATCTGTTCTAATGTAATTGTATTGTTTTCCATCTTATCTAACTCCATGCATCATTTTTTTCAAGAAAGGAGTCAAAGCAAACAAAATTATTGCCGCAAGTCCTGTAAGAACAACAAATACCATGAAAAACTCGTATAAATTATGGATTTCAAATCCTGCAAAAAAGTGATTATGAGCACTGATTTGGTGTTGATCCAACAAGGCTAACTGCTCTGCAGTTGGTGTAATTTTATTATCTAAAACCGCCTGAAGATCAATTCCTAATTCTTTTGCCTTTGCAAATTTATCTCCGGTTGCAGGTAAGATAGAACCTAAAGTCCCTCCTAAAGCATAACCAGACGCATTCGACAAAAAGAATACTCCGTATAATAATGATGCAAAACGTTTTGGAGATAACTTACCTACCAATGATAAACCAATTGGTGATAAGCACAACTCAGCACATGTATTTAAGAAATACAATAAGATAAGCCATTTTACTAATAACAGTCCTGAAGTTCCGATATAAGAAACCTGAGTGGCAATCATAAAGAAACTAATACAGATTATCACTAGTCCGGCAGCTAACTTTACAGGAGAAATAGGTTCTTTTTGATTTGCTCTCAAAGTATCCCATAAAATACTGAAAGGAACAGCCATAACAACCACAAATAATCCGTTGAAAATCTGAACCATTGATGGAGGCATTAGATAGCCAAAGAAATGTCTGTCTGTTTGATTGTCTGCAATAAAAGTTAAAGATGAACCAGCTTGTTCAAAAGCGGCCCAGAAGAAAATAATAAAGAACGAGACAATGTAAATTACAATAATTCTGTCTCTTTCAATTTTTGTTAAAGACGTATCCGAAATAATTAATCCGGCCAAAGCCAAACCACTTGAATAAATCAAAGTATAAATTAAATTTTGACCTACAACATAATGAAAAAAGAAACCTAAAGCGATAAATGCAATTCCCGCAATAGCTAAAGCTTTATTAGAAAAATTTGCTTTTTGTGCTTCTCCTTCTTCAAAATCTTCTGCAACATTTTTAGATGGTAAACCTCCTAATGGTCTTCCTTCAGGAGAAACCACATATTTGTTTTTTAAGAAGTAAAAAAGAACAGTTCCGATAAGCATCGCGCCAGAAGCTGCCATGAAACCCCATCTAAAAGCGTGAATATCTCTAATCCCTCCAGAATCTTTAACATCTCCCAATAAAGGACAAATTGACTGCCCTAAGAAAGCACCGATATTAATACCCATGTAAAAAATAGTAAAGGCAGTATCCAGTTTTGTTTTTTCCTGTTTTGGATACAAACTTCCCACCATACTCGAGATATTTGGTTTGAAGAATCCATTACCAAAAACAATAACACCTAAAGCAGAATACATAATGATTTTAGCCAAAGGCAGGTTCGCCTCAAAAATACTTCCACTGGTAAATAATAACATCTGGCCAATTGCCATCAATAATCCACCTAAAAGAATACAATTTCTGTTACCTAAAAATCGATCTGCAACAAATCCACCTAACATTGGCGTCAGGTAACAAAGCCCAAGAAAACCTCCATAAATCAGCGAGGCTTCTTCTTCTTTCATTAATAATGAGTTTACAAGAAATAAAGTCAATAAAGCCCGCATTCCATAAAAATTGAACCGCTCCCACATCTCCGTCCCGAACAAAACCCACAGTCCCTTTGGATGCGCCGTTTTCACTTGAGTTTCTTCCATATTATTCACTATTTATTTAAGGTTAATAAAGTTGTACTATAAGTTTTCTTTGATAAAATTAGTCATTTTGTTGTAAAGCTGAATTCTCGTTTTACCGCCATAAATACCGTGGTTTTTATCTGGATATATCTGAGAATCAAATTGTTTATTAGCCTGAATCAACGCTTCCATCATTTGCATAGAATTTTGCACATGCACGTTATCATCACCAGAACCATGAATCAATAAAAATTTACCTTTTAATTTGTCAACGTGGTTTATTGGAGAGTTTTGATCATAACCACTTGCATTTTCCTGTGGAGTCTGCATGTATCTTTCTGTATAAACACTGTCATAAAATCTCCAGTTTGTTACCGGAGCAACAGCGATTGCCATTTTAAACACATCGTTTCCTTGAAAAATACAGTTTGAAGCCATAAAACCTCCATAGCTCCATCCGAAGATTCCAATTCTTGAAGCATCAACATAAGGATAAGCTCCAATTACTTTTGCAGCATCAATTTGATCTTCTACTTCGTATTTTCCTAATTCTTTCTGTGTTACTTTTTTGAAGTCAGCACCTTTAAAACCAGTACCTCTACCATCAACACAAGCTACAATATAACCTTGTTGAGTAAGAGATAAGAACCAGTAATCATCTGTATTGTTCCAGTCGTTATTTACTTGTTGAGATCCCGGACCAGAATATTGGTACATGAAAACCGGATATTTTTTTGAAGGATCAAAATCTTTTGGTTTTAAAATCCATGCATTAAGTTCGTTTCCTTTTGCTGTTTTTAAAACAAAAAATTCTTTAGCAGGAAGATTATATCCTTTCAATTTATCTGCAAGAGCCTGATTGTTTTCGATAACCTGAATTTCTTTTCCAGTTTTTGACTCATTCAAGGTATAAGTCGTTGGCACTAAATTGCTGGAAAAAGTTGTAATGAAATATTGGAAATTTGGACTGAAAGTAGCAGCACTTGTTCCAACTTTTGAAGTTAAACGTACTTTGTTTTTTCCGTCTAAACCAATTCTGTAAATATCTCTGTTGATTGAACCATTTTCTGTAGATTGATAGAAAATAGTTTTATTTTTTTCGTCGAAACCGTAGTAAGACACTACTTCCCAGTTTCCTTTTGTAACCTGATTTTTAAGTTTTCCGGTTTTATCATACACATAAATATGATTAAAACCGTCTTTTTCGCTTGTCCAGATAAAACTGTTGTCTTTTAAGAAAGTTAAGTTATCTGTCACATCAACATATGCTTTGTCTTTTTCATTTAAAACCACTTTTGCAGCAGCCGTAGTTCCATCTACAAATAATAAATCAAGATTATCCTGATGACGGTTTAAAACCTGAGCACATAATGTATTATTATCATTTGTCCATTGTAATCTTGCAATATAAAAATCTTTATAATTCCCTAAATCAACTTTTTTCGTTGCATTTGCAGCCGCATCATATATATGTAATGAAACTACAGAATTTTTTTCTCCGGCTTTAGGATATTTGAATGTTTCAACTGTTGGATACAAGTCTTTTTTGAAGATTGACATTGAAAATTCCGGAACGGCACTTTCGTCAAAACGAATATAAGCTAATTTTTTACTGTCTTTACTCCAGTCAAAAGCACGAACAAAAGCAAATTCCTCTTCATAAACCCAGTCCGTAATACCGTTGATCACTGCATTTTTCTTTCCATCTGTAGTAACCGCTGTTGATTTTTTTGAAGCTACATCATAAACATAAAGATTGTTTTCTTTAGCATAAGCGATTTTAGTTCCGTCAGGAGAAAAAGTTGGTTCCTGAACCTGAAAATCAAAAAGCTTCGTTAATGATTTAGAAGCAATATCATATAAAAAATAATCTGCCGTAAAAGAGTGGCGGAAAATTTGATTCGTGTTACAAGCAATTAAAATCTTTTTTTCTGATGCATCAAAAGTATAACTGTCAATTCCGTCTGCTAATTCCTTATGGTTTTTGGTATCAATTAAATTAGATACTTTTTTAAGCGTTGCAAAATCGTATAAATCAATTTGCATACTTCTGCTGGCGTTGTCAACATTCAATACAGTATATTGGTCTGTATTTTTCAAAGATTGCAATTCATCCATTCCTTTGGCACGAAATGCTCCACCATAAATATTCTCAACAGTAATTTTTTGTTGCCCAAAAACGGTAGCAACTAAAAACAAAAGTATAACAGTAATTTTACTTGTATTCATTTGAATTAATTTAAATATAAAAAAGAGCCCAATTTTAGTGAAAAAAATAAACATAATACACATTTTAAGTGTTAAATGTTAAAAAAAATAACGATTGCGTATTTTTCAATTTTAAATAGATTATAAACAAAACTCTTAAATTGGTATCTTTGCCGCAACATTATTATTTAAAATACTGAAAATGAACAATGCTGTTGCCGGATTTTCGAAATTATCCAAAAAAGAAAAAATAAACTGGATCGCCAATGAATACTTTTCTACTCCCGAAGAAGCGCTTAATATAATAAGAAATTACTGGAATTCAGATGAAAAGCTTCAACAGCTACATGATGAATTCATAGAAAACACGATTACTAATTTTTATATTCCGCTTGGGGTTGCGCCCAATTTTTTAATCAACGGAAAATACAAAACCATTCCAATGGCAATTGAAGAAAGTTCAGTTGTGGCTGCTGCTTCAAAATCAGCAAAATATTGGGCAACTCGCGGTGGTTTTAAAGCAACAGTTATTAACACCGAAAAAATTGGCCAGGTTCATTTTACTTTTAATGGAGATGCCGAAAAACTACAATCTTTCTTTGACCAAATAAAACCTAAGTTTTTCTCAGAAACGCAAAGCATTACCAAAAACATGCAACAGCGTGGCGGTGGAATTTTAGATATTAAATTAAAAGACAAAAGAAGTTTACTAGAAAATTATTTTCAGCTTCATGCTACTTTTGAAACCAAAGACAGCATGGGCGCAAATTTCATTAACTCTTGTTTAGAACAATTTGCAACGACTTTAAAAGAGGAGTTTCAAAATTCTGATTTGTTTTTAGAAGAAGAAGCGATCAACGTAATTATGAGCATTTTATCTAATTATGTTCCGAATTGTCTTGTTCGCGCAGAAGTTTCCTGCCCAATTGAAGATTTAACCGAAAAACAAATTACAAATCCACAGGATTTTGCAGAACGCTTTGTTCAGGCAGTACAAATTGCCGAAGTTGAGCCCTTTAGAGCCGTAACACACAACAAAGGGATCATGAATGGTGTTGATGCTGTAATTTTGGCAACAGGAAACGATTTTAGAGCTGTAGAAGCCGGCGTACACGCTTATGCATCACGTAATGGTCAATATGCCAGTTTATCACATGCTAAAATCGAAAACGGAATATTTACTTTTTGGTTGGAAATTCCACTTGCTTTAGGAACCGTTGGCGGATTAACTTCGTTACATCCTTTAGTAAAATTATGTCTTGAAATGCTCGAAAAACCTTCTGCAGAAGAATTAATGCAAATTGTTGCCGTTGCAGGTTTGGCGCAAAACTTCGCCGCTTTACGTTCTTTAACTACAACCGGAATTCAGGAAGGGCACATGAAAATGCATTTAAACAACATCATTAACCAATTTGAAGCCAACGAAGAAGAACGCCATTTAATTAAAGCTCATTTCAAAAAGAATACCGTTTCGCATAGTGCGGTAGTTGAATTTATTGAGAATATAAGAAAATAATCAGATTGAAAAATTCCAAATATTAAAATTTAAATAAATTCCAAATTCCAACCCCTACAATAATTGGAATTTTAAAAGATTGGAATTTCCTTGAAAAAATTATAGAATGAAAACAACCTTTTACAGTAATGGAAAACTTTTAATTTCCGGAGAATATCTTGTTTTAGACGGCGCTAATGCTTTTGCATTACCCACAAAATTTGGCCAGGATTTAATTATCGAAGAAGGAACTGACCAGAAGATAGAATGGAAAAGTTATGACTATGATGATCATCTTTGGTTTGAAGATGTTATTTCGTTTTCTGAAATTATAAACAAAACCAATCCGGAATCAGAAACTGTAAAAACAACTTTAATCAATATTCTGCACGAAGCTTATGTGTTAAATCCTGATTTTATTAATAATTCTAACGGATTTAAGGCAAGTACGCATCTTACATTTCCCAGAAAATGGGGATTGGGCACCTCTTCTACCTTAATAAATAATATTGCGCAATGGGCCAAAATAAATGCGTTTACTTTACTTAATAACAGTTTCGGAGGCAGCGGTTATGATATTGCCTGCGCACAAAATAATACTCCTATTTTATATCAAGTTGAAAATAATGCTGTGAAACCAATAGTTTTTAATCCAGATTTTAAAGAAAACATTTACTTCGTTTATTTGAATAAAAAACAGAATAGCAAATCAGCAATAAAAGCATACTATAATAACAGGAACGAACATTTAGCAGAGAATGTTGCTAAAAACAATAAAATCACAGACGCTATTTTAAATGCCAAGACTCTAAAAGAATTTGCGCTAGCAGTAGAAAAACATGAAATTCATTTAAGTAATATCCTGGAAACAAGAACAATCAAAGAAATAGCTTTTTCTGATTTTAATGGCGTAATAAAAAGTCTTGGGGCTTGGGGCGGCGATTTTGTAATGGTAATTTCTAAAGAAGATCCAAAAGCTTATTTTACTACGAAAGGATACGAAACTATTTTGACTTATGATGAAATGATTTTACAAGTGTAAATTATCTCTCTGCAATTTATTAATTTACTTTCTTGTTCCTAACTTGTTTAGAGGTTTCAAGTCGGCGTACTTTTTGGTTTTCTTGTTCGTTAGATTCTATAAGAGTATTATGCAGGCGTTCTGCCATTTTTTCTATACTATTTGTAATAGAATCATAAACTAGTTCCATTCTGCGATGTTTCTCTTCTTTTACCGCTTTTAAAACATCTTCTACAAAAAACTTATCGTATTTTTCAGCAACAGAATCACGAGTATTAGTAAGTCTGATAACATAATCGTTACTCAATATCGTAACCTTGAAATGTTGTTCTTCATTACTTAAATAATACTTTCCTCCCAATTCATCAACATTGATGTCAGTACTGCTTACCTTCAAAAGCTCGGTAATTATCCCAAAAATATGATTCTCAATTTTGGTGTATACTTTAGCTTTTCTTCTAAACAAAAACTTAAACATAACAAAAATTAAATGCCTGATTATTAAAGTACTTACTCATTCTTGTTTTGGAATTTTAGTTGGTATTTTGTGTTGAAAATTTCGACAAATAAACTGCAATATTTTGAATATCACAAATTTTTTAAATTATATTTCGATTATTCCTATAGAACTATCAAAAATAGACATGTAATTATTACAAAATTATTCTGAATTTGTCTAAATAAACGGGGACAAAAAAGCATTTAATTGCTAATTAAAGCAATTTATAAATTACAGTTCTTGTTCGGAATGATATACGAGAAATTGCTCGTTTTAGTTTTAAAAATTTGACTAAAAATTACTTTAAAAACCTTAAACGCATAAAAAAACCCGAAACATTCAAATGAACATTTCGGGTTTTATATTTTTTTTATTTACTTACTATAGACTAGTAATTAAATTGCAATCTGTTATCTTCAATTTTAGCATTGTTTTTTAACGCTGGTAAAATTCTGCTTGCATCAGATGCAGTTTGAGTTTTTATTTTTGCAACATATTCTGCATGGTTAGCAATTGCAGGAGCTTTTACTGTACTAATGTTTTTTACAACATACACCCCAGTATTTCCTTCAATTGGAGCAGAAACTTTATTTGCTCCTAAAGCAAATGCAGTTCCAACAACTTTAGGCTCTTGCCCAACTCCACCAGGTAAAACAGGATTATCCAAAGTTACATCAGCAGCTTGTTGAACAGCAACTCCGGCACTTTTAGCAATAGCTTCAAGATTTGAACCTGTCATTTTAGCTTTAAGCATCTCTGCTTTTTTCTTGTTTTTCAAGATTGGCTCAACATAAGGTCTTGCAACAGTTACAGATACTAAACCTGATTTGTTTTCGCTTTTGTATTGTGCGATTACGTGACCAATATTAGCTAATTCAAAACGTTTTACATCCCCGATTTTTGTTTCCTTGTCAAATGCCCATCTTACAATGTTACGTTGGTTTCCTAAAGGACCAAACGCTTCATCCATAGCTTTTGCAGTTACAGGAGCAGCAACTTTTAAACCTAAAGCTTTTGCCGTTGCGTTAAAATCTTTATCAGCAGCGTCCATTTCGAATTTAGTTGCCAATGTAAATACTTTATCAGAAGTAGCTTCAGAAGGCTCAATTTTTTGAGCAATTGTAGCTAAACGAATTCCGTCTTGTTTATCTGTAATTTTGATAATGTGAAATCCAAATTGAGTTTCAACTAAACCAACTTTTCCAATTCCATTATTGAATACAAAATCATTGAAAGGTTTTACCATTTGGTTTGGACCAAAATATCCTAAATCACCACCTTGTTGTGCAGATGAATCATCAGAACTTGTAAAAGCCAACATCATGAAACTATCAGGATTTGCCTGAACCTGAGCCAGGATTCCTTCAGCTTTAGCTTTAGCTTCTTCTTTTGTTCTTTTTTCTTTTGCGTTAGGAGTTTGAGATCCTTCGTAACCAATTAAAATATGACTTGCTTTTGCATTAACACCAGATTTAAATCCTAAAGATTTAGATATAGCATAATATCTTCCGTAAACATAAGGTCCGTAGATCGCTCCGGCAGGCAAGCTGAATAATTTATCAGCATCAACTGCAGGTAAATTATTTTTAGCTACATATGTAGAATCGTAAGGAACATCAGAATTTGCATTTACAAATTCGGCAATGTTTGTTGCGTTTCTAAAACCTGGCAAAGTATCGTTTTTACCTGTTTTTGCGTTATATTCTACTCTTCCGTTTAATAAAGCAGTAATTTTAGCTTTAATTTCAGCCTCATCTTCTTTTGAAGCTTTGTCTTCAACTAAAACATATTGAATTTCACGAGTTTCATCCGCTTTGAATTTTTTCTCGTTTTTCTTCATATAATCAACAATTTCATCATCAGAAATTTTTACATCACTATCTTTAATTGAAGAATATAATCCGGCAGCATAAGCAAAGTTTACTTTATTAGCTTCCATTTCATATTTCAATTTCCCTTCACTAGCAGTTGTGTAAAGACCTGATTTTACTAATGTATTGTAGATTTGGAATTTTGCGTTTAATTCAGCATCTTTTTCTTTTGCAGAAATATATTGTGCTGCTTCAGGATTTGTTTTAAAGTACTCTTTAAATTTAGCTACGTCAAAAGCGCCTGCTGCGTTTAAAAACATTGGATTTTTACCAATATTTGGGTCAGTTTTTAAAACTTCCAAAAGGTGTTTTTCTCCAACTCTCAATCCTAATTTGTCAAACTGAGATGACAATAAAGCGATTGAAACCTCTTGATCCCAAACTCTGTTTGCAGCTTCAGTGGAAGTAATTCCTTGCCCACTTTTTTCAACATTACTAACTTTAACTCTAAAGTCTTCAAATGAAATATCTTTTCCATCGATGCTTCCTACATCTTTTGAACTCTGACCGAAGCTTCCTCTTGTGAAAAGATCTTGTATTATAAATGCAAATAATGCAAGTGCAATAACTCCTATCAATAAAGCGGAACGCTGTCTAATTTTTGCTAAAACTGCCATTTTTATTATCGTTAATTTTATATTCAGTTTGCGAAAATACAATTATCTAGTTAATAACAATACAACTAGTGTTTTATTTTCGACATTTTTTTTTAATTAATGAAAAAATCACTCTTTTATCGTCATTTTTACCAATTCAATTTTCTTGTTTGACGCTTCTTCAACCACAAAATGGAAGTGATCAATCACGATTTTTTCTCCTTTTTGAGGTATTTCTTTTGTAGAATTCACAATAAAACCACCTAATGTTCCGTAAGAATCTTCTTCAGGAATATCTAATTTATATGTTTCATTTAAATATTCAACATCTAAACGTGTCGAAAACAAATATTGACCGTCACCAAGCTCCTGCTCTATTAATTCTTCGTCTAAATCGTGTTCATCTTCAATTTCGCCAAAAAGCTCTTCTACAATATCTTCTATTGTTATAATTCCCGAAGTTCCACCATGTTCGTCTAAAACAACGGCAACGTTTTTTCGCTTTTTGATTAACAAATTTAAAGCGTCTTTTATTGAAATTGTTTCAGGCACAAACTCAACCGTCATTAAAACCGATTTAATTGTTTTAGGCTTTTTAAACAAATCAAAAGAATGCACGTAGCCTACAATATCATCAAGTGAGTTTTGGCTTACTACAATTTTAGAATAACCTGTTTCAATAAATAATTCCTTAAGCTCTGAAACACCTGCAAATATATCAATATCAACAATTTCCGTACGAGGTGTCATGATATCGCGCGCTTTAACACCCGAAAATTCTAAAGCATTCTGAAAGATCTGAATTTCTGAATCGACTTCGTCATTTTCTTCTACAGAACTCATTTGTTCGGTGATATAATTTCCTAATTCTATTTTGCTAAAATACAACTGAACCTGATCGCCTTCTGTTTTAAAAAACTTTCTTAAAATAAAATCTGAAATCCAGATGAAAAAAGTCGAAATATAATAAAACAACCTGTAAAACAAATAAGCCGGAATAGCAAAAATCTTAATCAGGGAATTGGCATAAATCTGGAAAAAGACTTTGGGAAAAAACTCAGCCGTTATCAAAACTACAAAAGTAGAAATCACGGTCTGAACCAATAAACTGGTAATATTTGAAAACTGATATCCTAAATGAGCAATACATTTCAGGACTACATCTCCCATAAAAAAACCGTAAACTACAAGAGCTATATTGTTGCCAATAAGCATAGCAGCAATAAATTTTGACGGATTTTGGGTAAGTTTCGTTAAGATTTGAGAAAGAAAATTATCTTGCTTTTTTTCTATTTCAAGATAAATTTTATTGGAGGAAACAAAAGCTATTTCCATTCCTGAAAAAAAGGCTGATAGTATTAAACATAGTATTATAATACTAATTTCCATTTTTTATTGTTTTTTATAATGATCATCAAATCTTTTAGCATATTTTCTTCTGAAGAAAAACATAAAAACACTCACTGCGGCAATCAAAAAGCTCAACCAGGGATTTCCGGTAGGATCATTTAACTTTGTAATTCCGTCATAAATAAACGCAACTGCAATTATTAAGTAAAGGTATTGTGTGTATTTTAAAATGCCCATAATCTTTATTTTATTCTTCGGCTTCTAATTCGCCGGTTACTCTTTGTGAGTTTATTACTTTAAAATCTTTGCTGAAGTCAATTCCCTGCCCGTACGAAACTCCTTTTGCATCTGTTAATTTAAACTTTCTCTCGGTATAAAACCATTCGTTTTTCTGATCAAAATACAACTGTTCTGTTTCCAACATCTGACCTGTTTCTGAGGTGATTTTTACTTTTCCCTGCAAATCAATAATCCCGGTTTGCTTATATGAAACAGCATAATTCGATCTTATAAAAGTACGCTTTTGGTTTTTATCATACAAAGTAACGTCAATTCCTTCAGGAAATTCTGTAAACGGAAAATCAAGATTAGAATAATCCAGCATTTTTCGACTTTTTAGAACTCCGGTTATGCGTCCTGAATCTGTATATTTTATATCGACAGTATCAGCATCACTTCCCGGAACAAACTCTGAAAAGTTAATTTTCTGAACTTCTTTAAAATTACTTTCGCATCCAAAAAACAGTGTCACAGCAAAAACTGTGACAGCGTTTATTATATATCTCTTTGGTAAATTCATTTGCCAAATGTAGTAAATTGTAGTGAGCTTAAAAAAACATAAAACCTTATGCTTAATTGAATTTACTTTTCACGAACCATTTATCGTTAAAAGAGAAACTTAAGCTAAAATTTAAATAGTTTTCCTGAACTAAACCTGCAGATGTTGTCCCTTTTTTACCAAATTCGATTCCGAAATTTACGTTTGAAAAAGTTCCTGTAATTGGAAAACCTGCACCTAAAGACATTCCAACATCATTAATTGATTCATTATTTACTATTAATCCTGTTTTTTCAAATTTAAGACCTGCTCTATAAGTGATTCTGCTAAAATAACTTGAAAAAGAGCTGTAATTTGGCACATAATATCCTCCAACTGCATATTTAGAATACTTTTCGTAACGGACATTATCACTTGAGTTGTAATAATTATTAAGTTTTCCATCGCCCTGAAAAGCTATTGTTGTACCTACCAACCATTTTCTGGCTTCTCCAACACCTGCACCAAACGTTATTTTGTTTGGCAATTTCAACGTATTTTCAACAGGATCACCGGTTACATCATCCGGATCTCCGTCAACTTCAATAATTCTTGAACTGTCTGAAGTTAATGTACTTGCAAAAGTGTAGTTTAAACTAGTATATAGATTTAATTTTTTATCAATTTTAGTTTGATACATTGTACCAATATTAAAATTCACACCTGATAATTCAGAAGCATTGGTTTCTCTTGTAGCACTTTGAACTCCGGTAACGGCTTCTATAGTAGTTGTTGAAATTTTACCAAAGTTATATTGTACATCTGCTCCAATATTCCATTTTGGTGTAATTTTATAACCTAAACCAAGGAAAACTTTGTTTACGCCACCTTTTCCTTCAAGCTGACTGTTTACTCCTCCTTGTGTCGGGTTTAGATCTGAAATTTTATACCCTACAGAAGACAAAGGCACTAAACCAAAACCGGCTCCAAATTTACCCATTGGAATCCCTAATGCTAAATAATCAAAAGTTGATCTTTGCGCTTTTGAAGACTCAGTGCTGCTTTTTATATTATTCGTTCCAAAAGTTCCTCCAACTGTAAAAGTCGTTTGTCCAAGACTGGCATAACTTGCCGGATTTTCAATATTCAAGTGAATACTATCCTGTTCTACTGCAACCCCGGCCATCGATCTGTTTTCAAGGGTTCCTTTAAATCTTGATTCTCCAATTCCGTAAAAAGAATATGGTGACGAAGTACCTTGCTGAGCAAATGAAACGAACGAGATAAGTAAACAAGCACTTATTATAATTTTTTTAATCATTGTCGATTTTATATTGAAATGTTTGGTTCAAACTTTCCAGAAGGAAATTTGAATTGGCAAATATGGTATTTTTTAATCGTTTAGCCAAAAATTCTGCATCGCCACCCGTTAAAATTATTATAAAATTTGAAAAGTTTGTGCGATATTCATCGATAAAACCGTCAATCTCATAGACGAAACCATTAACAACTCCGGAATGAATGGCTTGTTGGGTTGAGTTTCCTATATATGAATCAGGCAACTCCAAAGCCAGCAAAGGCAGCTTGGCCGTGTAATTATGCAAAGCTTCATAACGTAATCGCAGACCCGGAGAAATAGCCCCACCCAAATAATTGTCGTTTTCGTCGACAAAATCGTAGGTAATGCAAGTTCCCGCATCAACGACTAACCTATTTTGTTTAGGGAATTGTAAAGTTGCTCCTGCAGCCAAAACCATTCTGTCGATTCCTAAAGTTTTTGGTGTCGCATATTTATTTATAAAGGGAAAAACATCCTCATGTGTTAAAAAATGAATATTGAGTTCTTTTTCGAAAGCCAAAAAAGATTGTTTTTCGATGTTTCCAACCGATGCAACAACCAAATCAGAACAATTTGGAAACTTTTTTAAAATTTCTTCAATTTTTTTTTCGAGCTCATTTTTCTCAAAAACAAAATTTTCAAGAACTTTACTTCCCTCAAAGACAGCCGCTTTAATTCGAGTATTTCCAACATCAACAGTTAAAACCATATTTTTTTATTTACCAATGCGAAGGTACGAATTGATTTTTTTAAAAAAATGTTTTGGATAAACGAAAAATGATTCTATCTTTGCACCCGCATTAACCGCACAACGGTACCTTAGCTCAGATGGTAGAGCAATGGACTGAAAATCCATGTGTCCCTGGTTCGATCCCTGGAGGTACCACCAAAACCCGAATAGCAATATTCGGGTTTTTTGTTTTTAATACTTTTTGGGGAAATTCCAATTTTTTAAATTCCAAAATCCAATAAAATTTACCGCAAAGAAACGCTAAGATTTACGCAAAGGTTCGCAAAGCTAATTATCAAAGCTTTGCGAACCTTAGCTTTTTATATGAGTTTAATAAAATCTTTGTGAACTTTGCGTAAATCTTAGCGCCTTCGCGGTAAAAAAACACCTCAATTTGTAAACTTTCAATTACCAAAAAGTGTAAATTAAACAATTATATGATTTTGTTAAAAAAGTATCAATTAAATAAAGAAATATCTTTTATATTCGTAAAATAATACTTTATACTTTTCTTTACTAATAAGAACACAAGAGCTATTTATGGGTAAAACTTCTACAAAAGGCATTTGGAAAGTAATTTCTGCCTCATCAATGGGTACAATGATCGAATGGTATGACTTCTACATTTTTGGAAGTTTAGCTGTTGTAATTTCAACAAAATTCTTTCCAAGCGATAATCCAACTGCAGCTTTTTTATCTACATTGGCCACTTTTGCGGCAGGATTTGTAGTTCGCCCGTTTGGAGCATTGTTCTTTGGAAGACTTGGTGATATTATTGGTAGAAAATATACTTTTATGGCTACCTTATTATTGATGGGTGGTTCTACTTTTTTAATAGGCTGTATTCCAAGTTATGAAACGATTGGTTTTCTAGCCCCTTTATTGGTTTTAATTCTTCGTTTATTACAGGGTCTCGCACTTGGAGGAGAATACGGAGGTGCTGCAACTTATGTGGCAGAACATGCTCCTGCCGGACAAAAAGGATATTGGACGTCATGGATTCAAACCACGGCTACAGTTGGTTTATTCATTTCATTGATGGTAATTCTGGCTACAAAAAATGTGCTTTCATCCGAAGATTTTGATTCTTGGGGATGGCGCGTCCCTTTTTGGGTTTCGATCGTAATGGTTGGAGTTTCGTATTTGATTCGAAAAAACATGGACGAATCTCCTGTATTTGCAAAAGCTAAAAAAGAAGGCACAACCAGTACAAATCCTCTAAAAGAAAGTTTTGGAAACCGATATAATTTAAAATTTGTTTTACTGGCTTTATTTGGCGCCACAATGGGACAAGGCGTTGTTTGGTACACTGGACAGTTTTATGCGATGAGTTTTATGAAAACGGTAATGAATGTTGATTCCTCCCAAGTTGATGAATTACTCGGAATTGCCTTATTATTAGGAACTCCTTTTTTTATTGTTTTTGGATGGCTTAGCGATAAAATAGGACGAAAATATATTATGATGGGCGGAATGTTAATCGCTGTTTTATTATATAGGCCTATTTATAAAATGATGTACGAAACAACCGATTTAAAAAATAAAACTGAAATTGTACAGGAAACGAAACAAGTTGTTGAAACTAGTAAAATCAACGATTCTATAGTTACAACTCAAAAAAAATATACTGACGGCACAACCTTAACAGAGAAAAAAACGTATACTAAAAACAAAAAAGAAGCTCAGGTTAATACCTCAATTAGTATCAATACAAATGACGAATGGACTTTGATTTTTTTAATTTTCGTTCAGGTTTTATTTGTTACGATGGTGTATGGGCCAATTGCGGCATTTTTAGTAGAAATGTTTCCAACGAAAATCAGGTATACTTCGATGTCTCTTCCTTATCATGTAGGAAACGGAATTTTTGGAGGTTTGCTTCCGGCAATTTCAACCTATTTTGTAACGCATTCTAAAGAGGCAGGAAAACCGGAATTTTACCTTGACGGGCTTTGGTACCCTATTATAATTGCTTCAATATGCTTTGTAATTGGAATGATATATATAGATAATAAAAACAAAACGAATCACCTTTAATAAATAATAATATGAATGCAATCAAACAAATTTTAGGTGTTTTATGGGTTATTTTAGCTGTGGCTGCAGCTTATTTTTGTGTCTTTGAATTTGGCTTACCCAAACTATTATCAGACAAACAAGACGATTTAGTCTTTGGAATCATCATTTTATTTATCCTGACACCTTTAATTGTTTTAGGTCTGGGGACTTTTGGTTATTTTGCTGTAATTGGCGAATACAACGAAAAGAAATAAAAAGAAAAATAAAAGGGTTGTCTGTTTCCAGACAACCCTTTCGCATTACTAACAAAACCAAAATTTTCTTCTGAAATTTATTTTTTAATAAACTTCATTACCTGAATTTTACCATTCTGATCAAAAGCTTTTACTACATATAATCCTGCTTTTAAATCGCTTACGTTAAATTGGAAATCAGCATTTCCATTTGAAGCAAAACTTTTTACCAATTGCCCGGATATTGCATAAAGCTGAACTTTTGCTGCAGCAATATTTAAGGTGAAATAATTAGAAACCGGATTTGGATATAAACTCACAACATTTCCTTTTTCAAAATTTTCTATGGCCAGGCTGGCTTCTTTATTTCCATAAATTCTATATTCGCCGGGAGGTAAATTTAACGGTGCGTTTACATCTGTAACTTCTATCGCAGTGTTATCCATTAAATTATACCACGTTCCTGTATATTGAAAACCTGTCGCAACATTTTGAGCTGTTACATCAAAATTGGCTAAAATCAATAGATCTTTTAATTGTGTGGAAGGTAAATTACCATTGGTAATTTTTATATTTACAGATAATGAATTTACGCTTGCTATTGTTGGTGTTCCTAAAAATACCGGCTCGGTCGTTTTAAGGGTTATCATTTTTGCCCAATCGTTGTAAATTTTATTCCGATTTGAATTTCCTAACCAATTATTTGCCCATTGCGGTTGTGGTTTTGTATCTAATTTACAATCTCCGGAAATTGCATCGAAATCATTATTTACAGAATTATCATTGCAGGTAAAAATGGAGTTTTCCCAGCCTAATTCTCCAAAATGCCAAATCATTTTTGGCCCGGGAACTAATAGCGAAACTGCTCCAATGGCGGACATTCTTGATAAAGCTGTGTTCAGATCTTTTACATTATATGTTCCGCTTGAAGCTCCGTATTGTACATTTTTATACATCAGGCGTTCTTCATCATGACTTTCGGCATAACCCATTAATCTATTTGCCACAAAACCGTGACTCGAACTCGCCATTCTCGAAATATCACTTTCTGACGCATACCCCATAGACAATTGATTATAAGGTCCGGTCATTTTTCCCCACATCATAACTCCTTTACTCGGCGTTTCGGTAATTTTATAATTGGCCCATTCTTTTTCTTCCAAATCACTTCCTAAATGTTCAAAAATCGTGTAATATGTAGGATCAAGACTCCATGAATAATCAGCATACTTCTTTAATACATCTACCCTGTCCTGCTGGTAACTATCTGTACAACCACCATCAGAAGCTGTGCAATTTTGGGTAAATCCTTTGGTTAAATCCCAACGGAAACCATCAATTTTGTATTCCTCAATCCATTGTTTGATGACGCGATTTACATAATTCTGCGTTTTTAAGGATTGATGATTAAAATCTTCACCCACATTATAAGCATGTTTTGCAACGGTATTAAAATACGGATTCTCCTCCGTTGGCGAACCAAAACCATCTCCATCAGGATCATTCATCCACATTCTTACCATCGGGTTTCTACCAAAAGCATGATTTAACGCCACGTCAAGAATAACCGCAATTCCGTTTTGATGATATAAATCAATGAGTTCTTTTAATTTATCCGAAGTTCCGTAGAATTTATCCAACGCCATATGGAATGAAGTATTATAACCCCAGCTTTCATTGCCTTCAAACTCCATTACCGGCATTAATTCGATTGCATTTATTTTTAGGCTTTTAAAATATTCGATTCGATCAATTAAACTCTGATAATTTCTGGCCGCATCAAAATCACGAACCAAAACTTCATACACTACTAATTTCTCTTTTTCGGGTTTTGTAAAATTCGTAACCTGCCAATTGTATGTAGTTTGCCCTGTTTTTAAAACAGAAACTTCAAAATTTTGTCCAGCAGGGTAAACCGGCATATTTGGATATGAAGCCGAAGGAATCCACGGATCATCATAAGGCGACAAAACCAAAGTTGAATAAGGATCTGCCGTTTTTACTAATGAAGGCGAATTGGCAAGCGGTGTTGCATCAACCACCCAATACTGGTAGGTATTATTTTCACCGGAAATTAATTCCGTTAATTCTAACCAAAACTTACCTGAAGCAGGATCTTTTTTCATGGCATACGCCGATGAAGGCTGCCAGTTATTAAAACTTCCGGCAACGTAAACAAAATCTTTTAAAGGCGCATCCAGAACCAAGGTCACTTTTGTTGCATCACCCGAATTGTAATTAATTCCATCAACTAAACCAATTGGCATTGTCTGAGAAATTGTATTGGGATTTACAACAACTGCAAACTTTTTAACTATTGTTGTAGCTCCCTGAACAATACTCAGCTTATAACTTTGATTACTTGATATGTTGGTATGATTAAATGAATAAGAAGATGTACTTCCATTTGTATCGATTGTTGTTCCGTTTGCTTTAAGCGTATAGCTTGCTGCTCCGTTTGTGTTGGTTGCGGTAATATTAAAATTTGCGCCTGAAGTTATAATTGTAGTACTATTTTCAGATGGTGCAGTTAAAGTTGCCTGAAAAGAACCAACTTTAATAAAAAAATCTGAACAAGATGGTGCTTGCTTTAATGTCTGAGAACCATTTGCGTTTCTAAAAACCAGACCCATTTTTGTAGCATCTGTTTGTTGCGTTGCAGTCAGTCCAAAATAGATACTTGGTGTAATGGTAATACTCCAAGTGCCATTTCCATTGTCGTTCATTAAGCCTATTCCGTCATCATTTCCCCAATTTCCTTTTGCAACTGCCCAGGGATTAGCTTCTGTTCCAATTCCTGAATGCATATATACTTTTGAAGGATTGGTCCCCATTTCATTACAAGTTGGTGATGCAAACGAAGCCGTAATTGTTATCGGTTCATTTACCTGAAATATGGCAGGCGACACTGTTATTTGCTGAGCATTGGCAGTGATAAAAAGCAGATATAAACATAGTGATATAATTTTTTTCATAATGTGGTTTTGGTTTAGTTAGTATTTATAAAAAAGGGCCATCCTGAGATAGCCCTTTTTCAATATTTAAAGAAACATTATTCCTGATTTGGAATCATTAAATAACTTCCGTCTAAATCATTAAAATAAATTACATATTTAGATTTTGCTACCGGAATATTATCACCGGTTCCTCCTCCTGAGAAAGGAGTTTTTCCTCCCCATGAAACATCCCATGCATCATTTGCTCTAAATTTCATTTCTCCATCATTTAAAGAAGTCACTCCAAGAGACCAGATATGCGGATCGAAAGTAGATTTTACCATTGCAGTTGAAGCATCCCAGCCTTTAGCAGTACTGCTTCCGATAATTCCAACTGTTGTATAATTTACGGCTGCAGATGCATTATAAGCTTCTAATGTATATTTTAGCTCTTTAACATCCATTTTAAAGGTGTAATATCCATCAGCAGGAATTACAAAACTAGCCGGATCCGGGTCTGAATCAACTCCTCTATAAGCAAGGGTTTCTGCAGAACCTCCATACATAGGCGCCCAGCTTCCTAAATTTTTAATGGTTTTGAAAGCTCCGGCTTTAAAGAATCCTGTAAATTTATATTCGTTAGAATTTGTAGCACTTCTGAATAAAATCTGGTTTCCTTTATTATTATCCCATCCTGAAACTGTCGCATCTCCAACTAAATACCATTCTGTAAAATTATAGTCAACTTTTCCTGTGTAAGGAGTTACCTTAATAGTAATGAATGTATTGGAAATTTGAGGAACACCTCCAGAAGCAACTGTTGCCTTAATCTTTACATCAAATGATGATTCCTCTTCAGGTTTTCCGCCTAAATCAATAGCTGCCTGATTCAATTCTCTAACCAGGATTGATGCTGTTGTAGCATTTTTAGTAGTAGCAAGTGTTTTGGCTTCTGTAAAATCACCACCTTTTTTATCAATCAACAAAGTATATTCAACAACAACGTTATTAGAATATTTTGCAGCTGTCCATTCAAATTTGGTTGCTTCTTCTGCAGCCTTGTTTACATCCAAAACAAATGTTAGACCAGTTACCGGAGCGGTTATCTCTGCTGTAGAGACTGCTTCAACAATTGTTCTTTTCTCTACATCATCGCCATCACACGAAACCGCTAATACAGCAATAAATGCGATTAATATTTTATATATATTTTTCATTTAATGTTTTATAAAATGTTAGTATCCTGTATTTTGCTCTAATGTTGGGTTTGCCTGAATGTTTCTTGCAGGAATTGGCATTAAGTCTCTGTACGACTCTGTAGCATTACCATTGATAGAACCACCTTTCCATTGCCAGATTTTAGATCCGCCTGTGAATTTTCCAAAACGAATTAAATCAGTTCTTCTTTTACATTCCCAAAATAATTCTCTTCCTCTTTCATCTAAAATGAAATCAAGAGTTAATTGAGGAACCGTAACTGCCTGAGCATTTGCTCTGGCTCTAATTTGGTTGATATAACCTAAAGCTGTATTAATGTTTCCTGTAGTAGCCCCTCTAAGTGTTGCTTCTGCATACATCAAATAAGCATCAGTTAATCTAAACATTGGGAAATCGATATCCGGAATATCATTTCTTTGAGCTGCAGAACCATCTGAATTTACATTGATGTATTTTGTTACAGCATAACCATCTGTAAAAGTTCCAACATTATTAATATCTTTTGATTGACCATCTCTATAGAAAGTTCCTCTATTATCAGCTGTTGCAGTTTCGTCAGGAAAAAGATTCACAAACTCTCTACGAGTTCTGATTCCCTGCCATCCACCATCCATACCTCTGGACGCAGCATTCATGCTTCCTCCAATAGAAGCGTGCATAATAAAACTCATTCCTCCACCAGTAGCTCTAATAGCGTTACCATCTCCAACAATTGGGAAAATAAATTCGCTTTGAGCACCATTTCTATTATTATCTGCAGAGAACAAATAACGGTAAGGAACATTTGCAAAAGTATATCCTGAATTAATTACGTCACTACACATTGTAGCTGCTTCGTTATTTCTGTCTACTCCTGTATATACTTTAGAATTTAAATAAATTTGTGCCAATAAAAATTTAGCAGCCGTTTTATCTACTCTACCATATTCGTTTGTTTTTGAAGCAGCTAAACTATTGTCTAAGTCTTTTAATTCTGACTCAACAAAAGCGAAAACTTCTGCTCTTGATTTTTGTACCGGATAGAAGAATCCAACAGGATCATTTTCTGTCGTGATTGGCACATTTCCGAACAAGTCCATTAAGTTATAGTATGAAAAAGCTCTTAAAAAACGAGCTTCTGCTCTAAATGTAGCGATTTCAGCTTTTAAACTTGCGTCAACACCTCTTGCTGCTAATTTCTCATCAGTAGTTTGTCTTAAAAACTCATTGGCAACACTAATATGGTAAAACGCTCTTGAAAATGTTCCTTCTAAAAATTCATTAGCAGGAGCCCATGTTTGCGCATTTATTGTTGGTAAAGTACCATCTGCCCAAGCAATAATAGCTTCATCTGTAGAAAATTCCTGAGTTACAAAAAGCAATCTTAAATAACTGCTAAAATCTCCTCCTAGTCCAGCGATATCGGGGGTTCTTCCCGGGATTGTAGCGTCTCCATCTCCATCGTTACCTCCAACATACAAACCTGCGTATAATTTTGCTAATACTTGTTTGTACGATGCCGGATCCTGAAAAAAGGTTTCTGATAAAAATTCATCATCGTCTTTTGGGGTCACGTTTAAATCGTCCGTACACGAAGTAAGCGTCATACTTATTCCTAAAATGAATAGGAAAAAATAAGATATATATTTAAATGATATTTTCATTTTGTTTATTTTTAAATTTTTGATTTCAGTCTACTATTTAGAAATTGGCATTAACTCCAAACAAGAAAGTTCTTGCTCTTGGGTAAACATTATTATCAATTCCGTTGAATTTCTCAGGATCTAATCCATCATATTTCGTAAGAATGAAAACATTTTGAACACCAGCTGTAAATCTTAAAGAAGCTGCTTTGATAATAGTTTTATCAAAAGTATATCCAAGTGTAACGTTATCTAATTTGATAAAAGAAGCATCTTTTACAAAATAATCAGACAAGTAACGTTGTGTTCCGTTATCTTCATAAGTAAAACCAGTATTAAAATAATCTGAACTCACGTTTGACAAATCTGTTTGTCTTCTTAAACCTGCATCAGAATATCCTAAATTAGAACTTACGTTGTCAAAAATCTTATTTCCAACACTTGCTCTCCAGTTCATTGTAAAATCAAACTTTTTGTAGTTTAAAGTAGAGAACAAACCAAAAGTATAATCAGGAGCAGTTTTACCAGCTCTGTAGCGGTCACCTGCATCAATTTTTCCATCTGCATTTCTATCCACATAAGCTCCTGCAATTGGTCTTTTGTTGGCATCATATAATTGTTCGTATACAAAAAATGAATTTGGTGCATATCCTACTGAGTTAATCTGGATTTTATTTCCATTTCCACCAGCAATATTATCTCCGGTTAAATATCCCTGAAAACCTGGAACAGTAATTCCTAGTTCTGATATCTCCTGATCAATGTAAGTAGTATTAAAAGCAACATTCCAAGTCAAATTATCATTTTTAACAATATCAGACGCAATACTAAACTCAACCCCTCTTGTGTTTACACTACCAATATTAAAGAAACCTTGATTTCTAATATTTGCACCATCAGGAACTGCAATATCTGCTAATAAATCTGTTGATTTTTTATCAAAATAGTTAATTGTTCCTGTAATTCTGTCATTAAAGAATCCATAATCAATACCAACGTTAGTTTCAGCCAATTCTTCCCATTTGATATTTTCATTATATCCTTCTGGTCTTGCAGTAGAATAAACTGTATTACCAAAAACATATTGAGAATTGATTGTTCCGATAGTTACCCTACGTAAATAATCATATTGAGCAGAGATATCCTGTTGACCAGTAGTCCCGTAACCAACTCTTAATTTTAAAGTCGAAAAAGTAGCGTTATCTTTTAAGAAAGCTTCTTCAGATAAATTCCATGCAAAAGCAGCTCCACCAAAATTACCCCATCTATTATCTTCAGAAAAACGAGAAGTTCCGTCTCTTCTATAATTTAAAGTCAATAAATATCTACTGTCATATCCTAAATTCAAACGTCCAAAAAACGATTGTAAATTAACATCCGGCTCAGTAGTAACATCCTCATTAGGATTTGGCTGTCTGGTTTCTCCCGATTGGTATTTTTCCCTTTGAAACAATTGGTAGTTATAACCAGCCGTTGCATCAATTTTAAGTTTTCCTAAATCTTTAGTATAATTAAAATAAGCATTTAAGTTTTTATTTTGAAGTGCATCTGTATAACTAGAGTAGTTTCCAAAATTCACATAATCTGGCCCATTAAATGGCTTTGGCTGATATCCTAAAGCACTTTGTGTACTTACTTCCGTATATCCGCTACTGTCAAATGTATCAATACCAGCTTCTACAACAGCTCTTAAATCTTCAAAGAAATGAAGTTTATAATCTAATCTAACATTACCCCATTTTCTTGTAGAAGTAGCTCTTCTGTTATCCTGGTTTAATCTTGCTACAGGGTTTCTTGCAGGCAATAATGGTAAGTTTCCTGTTGGCTCTAACCATTCAAAATAACCTCCGTAACGAGAACCTGCTAAATGAACCGGCTGTGTAGGATCAAATCCAATAGCGCTTCCGATAACAGCACCTTCATCCTGAAATTGGTTTTTACCGAAAGATAAATTTCCGCTAATGTCAATTTTTAAATGATTATCAAATAAAACAGGATTTAACGATATCGATGTCGTAGTTCTTTCAAAAGAAGTGTTTCTTAGGATTCCAGGATTATCAACATTTCCTACAGATAATCTCACAGGAAGTTTGTTAAATAATGAACCGCTGACAGAGATATTATTGTTAGTTGTTAAAGCAGTATGAAAAATTTCATCTTGCCAGTTTGTATTTGCAGTACCCAATAAAGCTTGTTGCGCCGGAGTACCTTTTGTATTTACCAATTCACGATATTGGTCTGCATTCATTACATCAACAGTATTCGCAACAGTATTGATACCAACCTGAGAACTAAAGTTAACTTTTACACCGCCTTTTGTACCTTTTTTAGTTGTAATAACAATTACACCATTTGCAGCTCTCGATCCGTAGATTGCAGCAGCAGAAGCATCTTTAAGAACTGTAAAAGACTCAATATCATTAGGATCAATTGTAGATAAAATACTTGTAGAACCTTCTGGTTTAGTATTACTTAACGGAAGACCATCTAATACAATTAAAGGCTCATTTGAAGCATTTAATGAAGATCCTCCACGAATTCTGATATCCGCTTTTGCTCCAGGCGCTCCTCCACCGGTTACATTAACCCCCGAAATACGACCGCTAATTAAACTCTCCGGAGTTACGTTGATTCCTTTATTAAATTCTTTAGAAGAAATTTGAGATACAGATCCTGTCGCATCTTTTTTCTTAACAGTACCGTAACCTACTTGTACAACAACTTCCTTAAGTTGGTTGGTATCTTCCTCTAAAGAAACGTTTAGTGTTTTTTGTCCGGTGAAATCAATCGTTTGCGTTTTGTACCCAATAAAAGATACCACAATTTTGCTTCCGCTTTTAACATTTGACAATTGGTAATTACCATCAAATCCAGTTGATGCACCGCTTGGAGCACCTTGTACATTTACATTTACTCCCGGTATTGGCTGCCCTGTAGTTTTATCTACAACAGTTCCGCTTAAAGTACTTTGAGCTAGTACAGTAAATGGCAACAAGAGGAATAAAAATAACAACTTTTTATAAATTGTTTTCATACTTTTTGTTTAAATTAGTTTGAGTTTGTGATTGTTAGTTAAGTTTTTAATTTTACTTCGAATTTCAAAATTAGGAATTTATTAACATGAACAACCAGAAGCAATTTTTATTGAGTTACGAAAACGTGGTAGTGTTGAAAACTTTCTATATTTTGTAATCTTTTCAGTCAAAAAATGATAAATCAGAAAATAAAAGATACCTTTATTAATAATTAGATTTTTTTCAATAATACAATGAAACGCAAAATCACCTTAAAACAGATTGCAAAGGAACTCGACGTCTCTATTTCAACTGTCTCAAAATCATTACGAAACAGTCTTGAAATTGGCGAAGAAACACGCTTAAAAGTGCAGGCTTTTGCAAAGTTTTACAATTACAAACCAAACAACATTGCCCTTAGTTTAAAAAACCGAAAAACCAAAAGTATTGGTATTATTATTCCCGAAATTGTACACTATTTTTTCTCTACCGTAATCAACGGAATTGAGCAGGTTGCCAACGAAAATGGCTATAGCGTTGTCATCTGTTTATCTGATGATTCTTTCGATAAAGAAGTCCTAAATATGGAGATGTTGGCCAACGGAAGTATCGATGGCTTTATCATGTCCCTTTCTAAAGAAACACAATACAAAGGTGATTTTCACCACATTACAGAAGTGATAAATCAAGGAATGCCGGTTGTAATGTTTGATCGCGTGACTAATGATATTTTATGCGATAAGGTTATTATTGATGATAAAGCAGCAGCTTATGAAGCCGTTCAGAGTTTGATTGATAACGGAAGAAAAAAGATCGCTCTTGTTACAACCGTCGATTATGTAAGTGTTGGAAAATTAAGAACCGATGGTTACGAAAAAGCCTTATTAGACAACGGGTTACCATTCAACGAAGATTTAATCATTAAAATTGAAGACGTAGATACCTGCGAAATAACCATTTCTGAACTTTTGCATGCAAGAGCTTTTGATGCTGTTTTTGCAGTAAATGAGCTTTTTGCAGTAACAATTATCAAAACTGCATCAAAGATGGGATTAAAAGTTCCCGAAGATTTAGCTGTAATTGCATTTACAGACGGAATCATCTCAAAATATTCAACGCCAAGTATTACAACTGTAAGCCAAAGTGGTGAAAAAATGGGAAATAAAGCAGCTAAAATGCTGATCGAAAGACTGGAAGCAGAACACAATGATGACGAAGAAGAAAACGAAAATTATACCACAGAAGTTATAGAAACACATCTTATAAAAAGAGAATCTACTGACTAAATTTCTTAAAATCAACATATTCCAAAGCCATAATTAATTTTTATGGCTTTTTTGTTAGCATATATCTAAAAATAATTTATACTTTTACGGCCGTCAAGGCTTTTACTTTTACTTCGAAAAAAACAGTAAGTTTTGATAAGCAAAGCGCTTATCGTCTAATTAATTTTTTAATTACGATAATGGAAAAGCGTAAATTAAGTTTCTGGGAAATTTGGAACATGAGTTTCGGTTTCTTGGGAATACAAATGGGGTTTGCACTTCAGAATGCAAATGCCAGCAGAATTCTTCAAATTTTTGGTGCCGACGTACATGAACTTTCATGGTTCTGGATTATTGCTCCCCTCATGGGATTAATAGTGCAGCCCATTATTGGTCATTACAGCGATAGAACCTGGGGAAGATTCGGAAGACGAAAACCATTTTTTCTCGTTGGCGCAATCCTCGCTTCGGTTGGATTAATTTTAATGCCACAAGCCAATATTTTCATTTCTGTTTTACCCGCTTTATGGGTTGGGGCCGGAATGTTAATGATCATGGATGCTTCTTTCAATATTGCCATGGAGCCGTTTCGTGCTTTGGTTGGTGACAATTTAAGAACAGATCAGCGTACAGCCGGTTTTAGTATTCAAACTTCGTTAATTGGTTTTGGAGCCGTAATTGGTTCGGCTTTGCCTTATGTTTTAACCAACTATTTTGACATTTCAAACAATGCCGTTCCCGGAAGTATTCCATTAAACCTGAAATTATCATTTATCATTGGTGCAGCCGTTTTAATTGGTTCAATTTTGGTAACACTCTTTACCACAAAAGAATACACTCCTGAAGAACTAGCTAATTTTCAAGATCCACAAAGTGAAGTAGATATTCCTTCTGAAGAAAAATCAAAACTTACAGACATTTTTACAGACTTTGCAAAAATGCCAACAACAATGCGTCAGCTAAGTTGGGTACAATTTTTCTCCTGGTTTGGATTATTTGGCATGTGGGTTTTTACAACTCCCGCCATTGCACATCATATTTACGGATTGCCTTTAAGCGACACTTCAAGTCAGCAATATCAGGATGCCGGAGACTGGGTCGGAATTTTGTTTGGAGTTTACAATTTAGTTTCTGCTATCATCGCACTGTTTTTCCTGCCATACATCGCAAAAAAAATCGGACGAAAATCAACTCACGCACTTTCATTAATCATTGGAGGAATCGGATTAATTTCCATTTACTTCATGCCAAATGAAGACTGGGTTGTATTACCAATGATTTTAATTGGAGTTGCCTGGGCGAGTATTCTGGCGATGCCTTACGCGATTCTTGCAGGATCGATTGCTCCTAAAAAAATGGGGGTTTACATGGGAATCTTCAACTTCTTTGTTGTAATTCCTCAAATTGTAAACGCATTAATTGGCGGTCCAATTGTAAAATATCTTTACAATGGCGATGCAATTTATGCCTTAATTACAAGTGGAGTTAGTTTTTTAATTGCTGCTCTTTTAGTTTACAAAGTAAAAGACGTAGACGATACTATTCAAAAATAATAAAGAAGAATTTTTCATATAATGAACAAAAAAGCATTCATATTCGACCTTGATGGCGTAATTGTCGATACTGCTAAATACCACTTTTTGGCGTGGCAGAAAATCGCTCAGTCGTTAAATATAAATTTTACACATGAAAACAACGAACTTTTAAAAGGCGTGAGCCGTGTTCGTTCGTTGGATATAATTCTTGAATTAGGAAACGTTCAGGCTTCTCAGGAAGACAAAGACAAATGGCTAATTCAAAAAAACGAAGATTATTTATCTTATTTAGTTGACATGGACGAAAGCGAGATTCTTCCCGGAGTTTTTAAAATTCTTCAGCTATTAAAAGAAAAAAATCAGGGAATTGCGTTGGGTTCTGCGAGTAAAAATGCCCGACCAATTCTTGAAAAAACAGGAATTCTTTCGTATTTCGACGTTATTGTTGACGGAAATGATGTTACCAATGCAAAACCGGATCCGGAAGTTTTCTTAAAAGCGGCTCAATTATTAAACATTGACCCAAAAGATTCAATTGTATTTGAAGATTCAGTTGCCGGAATCCAGGCAGCAAACATAGCAGAAATGGTAAGTGTAGGAATTGGTGAGGAAACAATTTTACATGAAGCTGATTATATTTTTAAAGATTTCACCGAAATCGATTCACAGTTTATCGAGAAACTAATTAATTAGAAAATGTGCCAATTTGATAATTAGATAATTTACATAAATCTGAATTATTTAATTATCAAATAGAAATCATCAACTGATATTTTAAAAATAAAATCATCAATTAAAAAGTAAAATAGTACAACAACAAGCAATTAAGGATAGAATTAAATTAGAAGTAGCCAAAGACAAGTAATTATCTCATTTTCTAATTGACACATTTCTAATTACCTTAATTGCCACATTATCTAATTAAGAAATAATGAATCAAGATTATATAAAACCAGACAATTGGTCTATCATAGAAGAAGGATTTGATGTAGAAAGAGTCAAATCGTCTGAAAGTCTTTTTAGTATCGGGAACGGTGCAATGGGACAACGCGCTAATTTTGAAGAGACATACTCTGGAGAAACTTTTCAAGGAAGTTATATTGCCGGAATTTATTATCCGGATAAAACCAAAGTGGGTTGGTGGAAAAACGGATATCCTAAATATTTTGCAAAAGTATTAAACGCGCCAAACTGGATTGGGATCGATGTTCAAATCAACGAAGAAAATCTTGATTTAAACAATTGCACCGAGGTTAGAAATTTCCGTAGAGAATTGAATATGAAAGAAGGATGGTACAATCGTTCTTTTGAAGCAACATTAAAAAACGGAACTGAAATTGCCGTAAACGTTCGTCGTTTTCTTTCTTTGGATTTGGACGAAGCCGGAATTATCAAATTTGAAATTACGCCTTTAAACAAAGATGCCAAAATTGTTTACAAACCTTATATCGATGCCGGAGTTACGAATGAAGATGCCAATTGGGAAGAAAAATTCTGGGAACCGCTTGAAGTAAAAAAATCAAATAGTGAAGCTTTTGTAACCGCTCAGACATTCAAAACGCATTTTAAAGTTACGACTTTCATGCACAACACGATTTTTGCAAACGGAGAAAATGTAAATATTTCACCTTCTACAATCGATTCAACTACAGATAAAGTTCAGTTTACTTACGGAACAATTATCGCAAAAGGACAAACCTCAGCAATTCAGAAAATTGGAGGATATACCGTTTCTTTAAACCACGAAAATACTTTGGCTGCAGCCGAAAAAACAATAAAAGCTGCCTTTAATTTAGGATATGATGCTTTACTTCAAAATCAAATTGATGCCTGGGCAAAAATCTGGGAAATGTCGGACATTACAATTGATGGCGATGTAAAAGCACAGCAAGGAATTCGTTTCAATATCTTTCAATTAAACCAAACTTATTTAGGAAAAGATTCTCGTTTGAATATTGGACCAAAAGGTTTTACCGGAGAAAAATACGGTGGATCTACTTATTGGGATACTGAGGCTTATTGTATTCCGTTTTACATGGCAACTAAAGATCAGCAGGTCGCAAGAAATTTGCTAACTTACAGATTCAATCAATTGGATAAAGCGATTGAAAATGCCAAAGATAATTTAGGTTTCAAAAACGGAGCGGCTTTGTATCCAATGGTGACCATGAATGGTGAAGAATGCCACAACGAATGGGAAATCACACACGAAGAAATTCACAGAAACGGAGCGATTGCTTTTGCGATTTATAATTACCACCGTTTCACGGGAGATTACTCTTATATTCCTGAAAAAGGTCTGGAAGTTTTAATCGGAATTGCGCGTTTTTGGCACCAAAGAGCTTCTTTCTCTAAAGAAAAAAATCAATACGTAATTCTTGGCGTTACAGGTCCAAATGAATACGAAAACAACATCAACAATAATTTCTACACCAATTATATTGCAAAATGGTGTATTGATTATGCTGCTGAACAAATTACGAAAGTCGCTGTAGAATATCCTGCAGATCACAAACGCATTTTAGAGAAAGTAAATCTTTCCGGAGATGAAATTCAGGAATGGAAAAAAGTGGCTGATAATATGTATTTTCCAACTTCTAAGGAATTAGGAATTTATCTGCAGCAAGACGGTTTCTTAGACAAAGATTTAGTTCCTGTAAAAGATTTAGATCGTTCACAAAGACCAATCAACCAAAAATGGTCTTGGGATCGCGTTTTACGTTCGCCTTACATCAAACAAGCCGACGTTTTACAATGTTTTTATTTCTTCGAAGATCATTTTTCTAAAGAAGAATTAAAACGCAATTTCGAATTCTACGAGTCATTTACGGTTCATGAAAGTTCGCTTTCACCTTGCGTACACTCGATTCAGGCTGCGCATTTAGACAAAATGGATATGGCTTATACGTTCTATTTAAGAACTTCTCGTCTTGATCTTGATGATTATAACAAAGAAGTTGAAGAAGGTTGTCACATCACATCAATGGCCGGAACATGGATGAGCATTGTAGAAGGTTTTGGCGGAATGCGTGTTAAAAATGACAAGCTTCATTTTTCGCCAAAAATTCCAAAAGAATGGAAAGGTTACTCTTTTAAAATTAACTTCAGAAACCAAATTTTAAAAGTAGCTGTGAATCATGACGAAACAACATTTACTGTAGACGGCGATCAAGATTTAACAATTGTAGTTAACGGAAATCCTGTAATTGCAAGTAAATTTGTACAAATAAATTAAATTACAATACACTTAAAACTTAAAAAACATGAAAAACTTATTTTTCGCAAGTTTAATCTTGTTTGCATTTAGCTCGATTGCAAATGCACAGCAATTAAAATCACCCGAAGGAAAGTTCGTAATGGAATTTTCGCTGCAAAACGACGGAACTCCAACTTATAATTTAAAATATAAAAATAAAGAAGTTGTAAAAACCAGTAAATTAGGTCTTGAACTTAAAGATGATAAAAAATCTTTATTGAATGACTTTACAGTTGTTGATACAAAAACTTCAACCTTTGATGAAACCTGGAAACCGGTTTGGGGAGAAGTTGACAATATTAGAAATCATTATAATGAATTGGCTGTTACTTTAAACCAAAAAGGAACAGAAAGACAAATCGTAATTCGTTTCCGTTTATTTGATGACGGTTTAGGATTTAGATATGAATTTCCGGCTCAAAAAAACCTGACTTATTTCGTAATCAAAGAAGAAAGATCTCAATTTGCGATGACGGGAGATCACACCGCTTTCTGGATTCCGGGAGATTATGATACTCAGGAATACGATTATACAAAATCGAAATTATCTGAAATCAGAGGTTTATCTGAAAAAGCATATACGGCAAACGTTTCACAAAAAAACTTTTCTCCAACAGGAGTTCAGACTTCTTTGATGTTGAAAACAAACGATGGAATTTACATCAATTTACACGAAGCAGCTTTGATCAACTATTCTTGTATGCACCTGAATTTGGATGACAAAAACATGACTTTCACATCTTGGTTAACGCCAGATGCAAAAGGAGATAAAGGATATATGCAAGCGCCGAGTCACTCGCCTTGGAGAACCATTATGGTAAGCGATGATGCGAGAGAAATCTTAGCTTCAAAAATGACTTATAACTTAAACGATCCATCAAAAATTGACAATACTTCCTGGATTAAACCTGTAAAATACATTGGTGTTTGGTGGGAAATGATTACAGGAAAAAGCTCTTGGTCATACACAAACGATTATCCAACAGTACAATTGGGTGTTACAGATTTCTCTAAAGCAAAACCAAACGGAACGCACGGTGCAAACAATGCTAACGTAAAAAAATACATTGATTTTGCTGCTGCAAATGGTTTCGACGCTGTTTTGGTTGAAGGATGGAACGAAGGCTGGGAAGACTGGTTTGGGCATTCAAAAGATTATGTTTTTGATTTCGTAACGCCTTACCCTGATTTTGATGTAAAAGGTTTACACGAATACGCAAAATCAAAAGGTGTAAAAATCATTATGCACCATGAAACTTCAGGTTCTGTTCGTAACTACGAGCGCCACATGGATGCTGCTTATAAATTCATGAATGACAACGGATATGATGCTGTAAAAAGCGGTTATGTTGGAGATATTTTACCTCGCGGTGAAAACCATTACGATCAATGGATTGTAAACCATTATCAATATGCAATAGAAAAAGCAGCTGATTATAAAATTATGGTAAATGCTCACGAAGCCGTTCGTCCAACCGGAATTGCAAGAACATATCCTAACTTAATTGGAAACGAAGCAGCAAGAGGAACAGAATATCAGGCTTTTGGAGGTTCTAAACCAAATCACGTTACGGTTTTACCATTTACACGTTTAATTGGAGGCCCTATGGATTACACGCCGGGAATCTTCGAAATGGATATCAGCAAAATGAATCCTGAAAATACTTCGCATGTAAACAGTACAATTGCAAATCAATTGGCATTATATGTTACCATGTACAGTCCGTTACAAATGGCAGCTGATACGCCTGAGAACTACAACCGTTTTCTAGATGCATTCCAATTCATTAAAGATGTGGCTGTAGACTGGTCAGAAAGTAAATATATTGAAGCTGAACCAGGAGATTTTATCACTGTTGCCCGTAAGGCAAAAGGAACAAACAACTGGTTTGTTGGAAACGTAAACGGAGAAACTCCACGTACATCAAACATCGATTTCAGCTTCCTTGAAAAAGGTAAAAAATACACTGCAACCATTTATGCTGATGCAAAAGATGCGCATTACAAAACAAATCCGCAGGCTTATACTATCAAGAAAATTGCTGTAACAAACAAATCAAAATTATCGCAGTTATCTGCTCCGGGCGGAGGTTATGCAATTAGTATTATCGAAACCAAATAATTTTCTAAAAGACAGGCAATTTTCCCCGAGATTGCTTGTCTTTTTTTTAATCTGATATATTTAGTCGTCCTGCAATCCCGAAGCTTCGGGACAAAACCTTGCAGGTCTACTTAAGCATTATTCAATATACCTATAAGGTTTTGAAAACCTTGCAGGAAATCGAACTAAAAACACAAACTATGAACAACCTAAAAATAAACCACCATTTCTATAAATTAATCTTAATGGTCTTGTTGTTTTCTGCTTCCGCGAAAGCACAAATCCAGAAAGTAGAACCGCCGTTTTGGTACGCCGGAATGAAAAATCCGGAATTACAGATTATGTTCTACGGAAAAAACATTGCACAATACGAAACTTCGGTTTCAAATAATGTTGTGATCAAAAATGTAGAGAAAACAGAAAACCCAAACTATCTTTTCGTAACAATTGATACGCAAAACGTAAAAGCTTCTGAATTGGTTTTCTCTTTCAAAACCAAAAATAAAGTTGCATTTACGCAGAAATATTCTCTTAAAGAAAGAAGAGCAAATTCTGCCGACAGAAAAAGTTACGATGCATCGGATATGATTTACTTAATCATGCCGGATCGTTTTGCCAACGGAAATCCAAAAAATGACAGTGATCCAGTTTTAACTGAAAAAGGTAATCGCGCAGAACCAGGTGGTCGTCATGGTGGTGATATCGAAGGAATTATTAAAAACTTAGATTATATTTCTTCTTTGGGAGCAACAACAATTTGGAGCACACCATTGTGTGAAGACAATGACAAACAACATTCGTATCATACTTACGGACAATCTGATGTTTACAAAATTGATCCGCGTTACGGAACTAACGACGATTACGCTCGTTTATCTGCAGAAATGCACAAAAAGAACATGAAACTGGTTATGGATTATGTAACGAATCACTGGGGAATTACGCATTGGATGATTCAGGATTTACCAACAAAATCATGGATTAATCAATTTGAAAATTATACTCAAACACATCACCGTCGTGAAGTTATTACAGATATTCACGCTTCAAAAACAGATCAGGAAGTTTGTGTTGATGGCTGGTTTGTGCCTTCAATGCCGGATTTGAATTTAAGAAATCCTTTGGTTTCAAAATACCTTACTCAAAATGCAATCTGGTGGATCGAATTTGCCAATCTTGACGGATTTAGAGTAGATACTTATAATTATTCTGACGCAACGGCGATGGCAAATTGGGCAAAATCAATTACAACTGAATATCCGAATTTTAATATTGTGGGTGAAATCTGGATGCACAATCAGGCGAATTTGGCGTATTGGCAAAAAGACAGTAAAATTGGCGCAATCGAAAACTACAATTCGAATTTGCCAAGTGTAATGGATTTTACGCTTCAAAGTCAAGTGGTTTCTGCATTTAGTGAAAGTGAAGGAACCTGGGATAACGGAATGATTAAATTCTACAATAATTTTGCAATGGATTATCTGTATCCAAATACCAACAACATTTTAGTTTTTGCCGAAAATCACGATACAGATCGTATGAATGATAAGTTTAAATACGATTTTGCAAAATACAAACTGGCAATGACTTTATTGGCTACAGTTCGCGGAATTCCACAATTGTATTATGGTTCAGAAATTGGAATGGGCGGCGACAAAAGCAAAGGAGATGCAGACATTCGTCAGGATTTTCCAGGAGGATGGGCAGGCGACAAAAACAATGCGCTAACCGCAGCAGGAAGAACTGCAGAACAGGCTAAATTTTTCGATTTTACCTCTAAATTATTCAACTGGAGAAAATCTAACGAAGCCGTTCATTTCGGAAAAATGACACATTATATTCCTGAAAATAATAATTACGTTTATTTCAGATATACAGATACTAAAACGGTGATGGTGGTTTTTAATAATAATGCTACAGCCCAAACTATTAAAACCAATCGTTTCAAAGAAAACATCAAAAACTTTAAGTCAGGGAAAGATATTTTGACCGGAAAAACATTTGATTTAAGTTTTGAAATTACTTTAGAACCAAAATCGGCTTTAGTTTTAGAATTGGAATAAAACATCAAAGATTTTTTTCACACAACGCATATCGTAGAGACGCACAGCAGTGCGTCTTTTTTTATGTTCAAAGAGACCTGACAGGTTTTAAAAACCTGTCAGGTCTAACAACGGTAAAATCTAACACAATATATTTCCGCCACGAATTCACGAATTATTCTTTTATAAATTCGTGAATTCATGGCGGTTTTTTCATTTATATGATTTCCTTTCTTTATCTTTAATATTCTCGCTCAAAATTAATTTTAATGAATAACGAAAATACTTCTAAACCGCCTTTCGTTTGGGAAGGAGCAAATGTTTATTTTTTACTTACCGATCGTTTTTACAATGGAAATCCATCGAACGATTTAAACTTCAACAGAATCAAAACTCCAGGAAAATTACGTGGTTTTGAAGGCGGAGATATCATCGGAATTATAAAAAAAATCGACGAAGGTTATTTTGATAAATTGGGAATAAATGCCATTTGGCTTACGCCGATTGTAGAACAAATTCACGACGGCGTTGACGAAGGAACCGGGCTTAGTTATGGTTTTCACGGTTATTGGGCGAGAGACTGGACGGCGTTAGATCCTAACTTCGGAACAAAAGAAGATTTAGCCAATCTGGTTAAAAAAGCACACGAAAAAGGAATCAGAATTATGCTTGACGGCGTTATTAATCACACCGGACCTGTAACTGCAGAAGACCCGATGTGGCCGGAAGACTGGGTGAGAACCGGAATTGTCTGCGATTATAAATCATTCGAAAACACAACGATGTGCACTTTGGTCGATAATCTTCCAGATGTTAGAACCGAAAGCAATCAGGAAGTGGAACTGCCTTCTTTTTTAATCGAAAAATGGAAAAATGAAGGTCGTTATGAAAAAGAAATTACCTCGTTAAATGAATTCTTCAAAAGAACAAATTACCCAAGAACGCCAAAATATTACATTATAAAATGGTTAACCGATTATATTCTGGAATTCGGAATTGACGGTTACAGAGCTGATACCGTAAAACATACCGACGAAGATGTTTGGGTTGACTTTAGAAAAGAATGCGATTATGCATTTGAAACCTGGAAAAAACGTCATCCCTTGGAAGTTTTAGATCAGAATCCGTTTTATACGATTGCTGAAGTTTATGGTTATGAAATAAGCGGCGGACTGGATTATGATTTTGGAGATCGAAAAGTAAACTATTTCGAAAATGGTTTTAACTGCATGATTAATTTTGAATTTAAACTCGATGCTCAAAATGATTATGAAGTTATATTTTCGAAATATTCAGCCAAACTTCAAAATGAATTAAAAGGTTTTAGCGTTCTAAATTACGTATCGTCGCACGACGATCCCACTCCTTTTGATGGAAATCGAAACAGAACTTTCGAAGCTGGAACAAAACTTCTGCTTTCTCCCGGAATTTCTCAGGTTTATTATGGTGACGAAACGGGTCGTTCTCTTGTAATTGAAGATACAGAAGGAGATGCCACTTTACGATCTTTCATGAATTGGGAAGATCTTCAGTCAAATGAAGAAACGCAGAGGATACTTTGGCATTGGCAAAAACTAGGACAATTCCGCAGAAATCATCCTGCGGTTGGAGCAGGAATACACAATATGATTTCAGATAAACCGTATATTTTTTCAAGAAGTTTTACTAAAGTTAATTATAAAGATGAAGTTGTAATTGGTTTAGATTTGGGAACTGGTCGAAAAGAACTTCCGGTTGATTCTGTTTTTGAAGATGGAACCAAATTAAAAGACGCTTTTTCGGGCAAAGAAACAGAAGTCCAAAACGGAAAAGCAATCATTGATTCTGAATACGGGCTTGTTTTGTTAGAACTTGCTTAACCGCAAATTTTTTTTGCCACGAATTACACAAATTATCACAAATTTAATTAGTGTAAATTTGTGTAATTCGTGGCGACTTTTTTATCTAATCCTTGCGTACTTTGCGTAAAACTTTGCGACCTTTGCGGTTAAACTTACTCACAAAGAAAATGCTAAAAATAGCACATCGCGGCGCCAAAGGATACGAACCAGAGAACACTTTACAGGCTTTTCAAAAGGCATTAGACTTAAATGCTGATGGAATAGAACTCGATGTTCATTTAAGTTCCGACGGATATATAATCGTAATTCACGACGAAACCATCGACAGAACAACCAATGGAAAAGGTTTTGTAAATACTTTATCTTTAAGCGAATTAAAATCGTTTTTGATTGCGGATCAACTTGAAATTCCAACGTTAAACGAAGTTTTTGATTTAATGGACAAAAAATGCCTCATCAATATTGAATTGAAAGGCATAGGAACTCCTCATAAAGTTGTTGCTTTAATTGAAGAATATATTTCGGATAAAAACTGGAATTACGAGCATTTCATCGTTTCTAGTTTTGATTGGAATTTACTGCAGGAAACATCAAATTTAAATTCAAACATTCCTATTGGCGTTTTAACAGAAGAAAATCTCGATACAGCTTTGGCTTTCGCCGAAAAAATAAAAGCGCGTGCCATTCATCCGGATTATCAATTATTGAATCAGGAAAATACCAAGGAAATACAAAAGAAAGGATTTTTAGTTTTGCCCTGGACAGTAGATTCTGATGAAGACATTCAAAAAATAAAAAGCTATAATGTAGACGGAATTATTAGTGATTTCCCGGATAAACTATAAAAAATCGTTGTAATTTTTGTCAAAGTTTAAAACTTTGACAAAAATAATTTAACAAGTCCACGCCTTAAAAATTTGTGCTAATTCGTGTAATTCGTGGCAAAAAAATAGTGGTAAACCAAATAATATGATTCAAAATTTCGACATAATTATTGTTGGCGGAGGCGCTGCAGGATTTTTTACAGCGATTAATATTGCAGAGAAAAATCCAAAACTAAAAATTGCCATTTTAGAAAGAGGAAAAGAAGTACTTTCTAAAGTCCGCGTTTCCGGCGGTGGACGTTGCAATGTTACGCACGCATGCTTTGAACCGAATGAATTAGTCAAATTTTATCCGCGTGGAGAAAAAGAACTTCGTGGCCCGTTTCATCAATTTTGTTCTGGTGACACAATTGAATGGTTTGAAAAACATGGTGTTGAACTTAAAATAGAAGATGACGGGAGAATGTTTCCGGTTTCTAATTCTTCTCAAACCATTATAGATTGTTTCTTAGAAGCAACAGGGAAACTCGGTATAAAAGTCTTAACGGGACAAAGCGTACAATCGATTTATAAAGCAGAAAATCATTGGAAAATCGATACTCAAGATACAAATTACGTTACGGAAAAATTAATTCTTGCCACAGGAAGCAATCCTAAAATTTGGGAAATGCTACAAGAAAAAGGACACGCCATTGTGAGCCCTGTTCCTTCCCTATTTACTTTTAATATCAAAGATCCTCGCATAAAAGAATTGCCTGGCGTTGCGGCACAAGTTACCGTTAACGTAAAAGATACCAAACTCGAATCGACCGGACCTTTATTAATCACGCATTGGGGAATGAGCGGACCTGCGATTCTAAAACTTTCGGCTTGGGGAGCGCGTATTTTATTCGATAAAAATTATCAGTTCACGATTTTCGTCAATTGGTTAAATGATGTTGATACGGAAGATGCCGAAAAAATCCTAAAAGACTTAAAACAGGAACATGCGAAAAAAGCAGTTTCTAAAAAATCACCTTTCGATTTCCCAAATCGCTTGTGGGAAAGTTTGGTTTTAGCTTCGGGAATTGAAACCGAAACAAAATGGGCCGATTTATCTAAAATTCAATTGCAGAATTTAGCTTCTCAATTAACAAAAGCCAAATTTCAGGTAAACGGGAAAAGTACTTTTAAAGAAGAATTCGTTACTGCGGGTGGAATTGATTTAAAAGAAATCAACTTTAAAACCATGGAAAGCAAATTACATCAGAATCTATATTTTGCCGGAGAAATTGTAAATATAGATGCCATTACGGGAGGTTTTAATTTTCAAAATGCCTGGACGAGTGGGTTTATTTTGGCCAATAATATTTAATAGAATGAAATTTAAAGGAATTATTTTTGATTTAGACGGAACCTTAGTTAATTCATTAGAAGACATTTCAGATGCCATGAATACTGTACTTACAGGTTTAAATTATCCCACTCATACTTATGATACTTATCAATATTTCATAGGAAGCGGTTTGCGAAATTTGGTAAGCAAAGCATTGCCGGCTTCAAACAATTCTAATGAACAAATTGAAATTTGTTTTGATTGTATGATCAACGAATATCGCGAAGTTTGTACTATAAAAACAAAACCATACGAAGGGATTATTGCATTATTAGATGACTTGGTCTCACGTGATATTAAATTAGTGGTCTTTTCAAACAAGGCAGACGAACTTACCAAAAAAATAGCCGCAGAAATATTTCCCAATTATTTTGACGCTGCCGTTGGTTTAAGTTCTGAAGAGCTTAAAAAACCAAATCCGTTTGAAGCTTTAGAAATAAGCAAAAGCTGGAATCTCAAACCTGAAGAAATTCTTTTCGTTGGAGATTCAGATATTGATATGCAGACTGCAATAAATGCGAATATGTTTGCTGTTGGCGTATCATGGGGTTATCGAACAGAAGAAGAATTAATTGGCAGCGGTGCTAAATTAGTAATAAATAAACCGTCGGAATTAATTGAGATATTATAAATACACATACAAACCGAATTAACAAGAATTTACAGGTTTGCTAAGTTTTCCTTAAGACGATTCTAATAATTTTACTTCAACTAAAAACCATTAGATGAAAGTAAAGTTACTTACTATAATTTCTTTTTTGACTTACCAATTTTCCATTTCTCAAACAGAAAAATTACTACACGGAAGAGTCTTTTCCAACAATTATCCACTTGATAAAGTAGAAGTTATAAATAAAACAGCCAAAACAAGTACCAGAACAAATAAAATGGGAGAATTTTCGATTGCTGTTCAGGCAAAAGATAGTTTATTGTTTTTCGCTAAAGATTACTTTTTTACACGGTTAAAAATATCACAGGAAAATATTGACCAAAACAATATTACCGTCAATATGAATATAAAAGCGGAGGAATTAAATGAAGTTGTAGTAACAAATATAAAATTTGATAAAATAAGTACTTCACAACAAGATATTGACGATATAAAATTTGCTAAAGACAATAAATCTTTGCAAAAATATACCGGTGTTTACGACGGAACTATTGCAAATGGAATGGACTTTACCAGAATGGGAACCGGACTTATAAATTTATTTAAAAAAGAGAAAGAACTCAAAAAGAAAACTGAGGAAACTGTTTTCAAAAAACTTATAGCAGCATCAATTCCTCGTGATTATTTTACCAAAGATCTAAAATTAAAATCCGAAGAAGTTGATTTATTTATTGAGTTCTGTGACGCCGACCCAAGATCAGCGAAACTTATAGAAAACAACAATATCCTAACTACAATGGATTTTTTGTATGCTAAAAATGAAATGTTTAAGAAATTAAAAACAGAATCTAAAAACTAAATCTTATCTATTCAACCACCAAATACTGGCATTCAAAATTGCTGCAAAAGCAACCCAGGCCAAATACGGAATCAATAAATAACCCGCAGTTTTATTTATTTTGATAAACTTCAAATAAGTTTCATAAATCATCAGCCATAAAAGCGCGATTTCGATTAAAGCCAACATCGGATTTTTAAGTCCGAAGAACAAATAGGACCAGATAGCATTCAAAGTCAACTGAATCAAAAAGAAAGCTAAAGCTTTTTTAACCACTTCGTTTTGTTCTTTTATTTTGTCCCAAACAAGTCCCGCTGCAACCGCCATTAAAATATAAAGTAATGTCCACATTGGCATGAAAATCCAATTTGGTGGATTAAAAATTGGTTTTATTAAGGTTGGATACCAACTTTCAACACTTGGTCTTGTAACCACACTTGCAGAATATCCTACCAATAAACAAACGATTAGGGCTATGGCGATTTTGACAGTTTTGTTCATTCTATTTTATTTTTCATCAAAAATAGTTAAAAGATATTTGAAACCATATAGTTCATTTTAGTTTGAACCCCACTTACATTTTCTTATATAACTTATATGGTGAAATAGTATAAAAACTATCTTTGCCAAAATTTTATAATTCATGTTTACAGCAACTGATTTTATTCCTAAAAAATATACTTCGACAATTGAAAACGGAAATTTTGAATGGAGCGCTCCCAGCAATATTGCGTTAGTGAAATATTGGGGAAAAAAAGACAATCAAATTCCGGCAAACCCTTCAGTAAGTTTTACGCTTAATAATTGTAAAACGATTACAAAATTGGGTTTTGAAAAGCGAGACATTTCTCCCGAAGTTTCGGGATCGCTCAATGTGACAAATTTTTCTTTTGATTTACTTTTTGAAGGAAAACCAAAAGAAGATTTCAAACCAAAAATTCAGAAGTTTTTAGAACGAATAGAAGTTTATTTGCCTTTTTTGAAAGACTATCATTTTACGATTGACACACAAAATACATTTCCACACAGTTCAGGAATTGCTTCTTCGGCATCTGGAATGGCCGCGTTGGCTATGAATTTTATGAGTCTGGAGAAAGAATTAAATCCTGAAATGACAGAGGAATATTTTTACCAAAAAGCATCATTTTTAGCCCGTTTAGGTTCTGGAAGTGCCTGCCGAAGCGTAAAAGGAAATGTTGTGGTTTGGGGAAATCAGGCTAACATTCAAGGAAGTACTGATTTATATGGAGTTCAATTTCCGTATGCAATTCATGACAACTTCAAGAATTATCAGGATACTATTTTATTGGTAGATAAAGGCGAAAAACAAGTCTCAAGTACTGTTGGACATGATTTAATGCACAATCACCCATATGCTGAACGACGTTTTGCTCAGGCACATGAAAACCTGGATCAGTTAATTGCCATTTTTGAAAGTGGAAATCTAGACGAATTCATAAAAGTTGTTGAAAGTGAAGCCTTGACTTTACACGCCATGATGATGACATCTATGCCGTATTTTATTTTGATGAAACCAAATACTTTGCAAATCATAAATGCGATTTGGAAATTTAGAAATGAAACCCAAATTCCGGTTTGTTTTACACTTGATGCAGGAGCAAATGTTCACGTTTTATATCCCGAAAACGTTAGCGAAAAAGTACTTCAATTTATTCAGGACGAATTAGTTGTATTTTGTCAGAATGGTCAGTACATTTGCGACGAAATTGGAAGCGGTGCAATGAAGCAATAATTTTTGTATCTTTAATTAAAATTTTATGTTATGGACATTCAATTAGAGAAACTCAATGCAATGAATATGTTGAAGGAAACTAATGATCCTGCACTTATTATGGCTGTTGCAAGATTGCTAAGACAGGAGAAAAATGATTGGTGGGATGATTTGACAGAAGCCCAGAAAGAAGATGTCGCTCAAAGTGAATTAGAATTTGAAAGAGGAGAATTTAAAAGCTTTGAAGATGTGATGAAAAAATATAAGGAGTGAATCTTAAAATAAATATTTCAAAAACAGCTGAAGAGAATTTAGATGCTATTTTAAATTTTATTGAAGCAAGATGGTCTAAAAAATCGAAAGAAATGTTTCTTGTGAAATTTCAAAAAGCAATTTCAATAATTAGCATGAATCCAGAAGTTTTTCCAAAATCATCAATAAATAAAAAATATCGAAAATGTGTCGTAACAAAACAATTAAGTCTCTTGTATAGTTTTGGTTCAAATGAAATTAGAATTCATTCCATTTTCGACACACGACAAGACCCAAATAAAATTAAGAAAGACATAAAATAAATATGAAAGGACCATTATTTTACTCAAAAATATTACTCTTTGGAGAATACGGAATTATTCGCGACTCTAAAGGACTTTCTATTCCTTATAATTTTTACAATGGTGCGTTGAAGAAAATCGAAGATCCTTCGGCAGAAGCAATAGCATCAAACGCAAGTTTAAAACGTTATGTAACTTATCTTGAAACTTTGCAGACAGAACAGCCTGAATTGGTTTCTTTTGATTTGGCAAGTCTAAAAAATGATGTTGAAACTGGTATGTATTTCGACTCAAGTATTCCGCAAGGATACGGAGTTGGTAGTAGCGGCGCTCTTGTTGCGGCTATTTATGATAAATATGCTACTCACAAAATAACAGTTTTAGAGAATTTAACTCGTGAAAAACTGTTACAACTAAAAAATATATTTTCTCAAATGGAGAGCTTTTTTCACGGAAAAAGTTCTGGTTTAGATCCTTTAAACAGCTATTTGAGTATCCCAATTTTAATAAATTCTAAAGATAACATTGAAGCAACCGGAATTCCTACTCAAAGTTTTGACGGAAAAGGGGCTGTATTTTTATTAGATTCCGGAATTGTTGGCGAAACAGCGCCAATGGTAAACATTTTTATGGAAAACCTAAAAGACAAAGGGTTCCGTACAATGCTTAAAAACCAATTTGTAAAATATACCGATGCCTGCGTAGAGAACTTTTTGCATGGCGACATGAAATCATTGTTTACCAATACAAAAAAACTTTCTAAAGTCGTTTTAAATAATTTTAAACCAATGATTCCTGAACAATTTCACGGAATCTGGCAAAACGGAATTGATACAAACGACTATTACCTGAAACTTTGTGGTTCTGGCGGCGGTGGTTATATTCTGGGCTTTACAGAAGATTTAGAACGTGCTAAAGCATCTTTGAAAGATTACAAATTAGAAGTTGTTTACCAATTTTAAAAAAAATTAAGCCACTTTAAAAAATTACGCTTATTTGAATATCCTTTTCTAAGTTACACTCTAAAAGTTATTTAATATGAAAAGTATTTTAAAAATTATTAAAGCAACTTTTTTAGGAGGAATTGTATTTTTAGCACCGTTAATTTTATTGCTTATTCTTTTAGAAAAAGGATTTGGTATTATTCAAAAAATTACAAATCCGATTGTTAGTCATTTTCCAAAAGTAAAAGTTTTAGGATTGGCAATAGAAGAAATTGTCGCGATTTTAATTATTGTGATTATTTGTTTTGCTGCTGGTTTGGTTGCTAAAACTACCTACGCACAAAAATTGATTCACAGATTAGAAAACGGAATTTTAAGCTTTGTTCCCGGTTATTCGTTCATGAAAAAAATGAATGAAAACATAATGGGATTTGAATCCAACGAGGATTTAAAAGTCATTTTAGTTCCTACAGATGCAGGCTTGCAATTTGCATTTTTGATTGAACAGATAGATGAAAACAACTCTGTCGTATTTATTCCCGATGCTCCAAATCCGTGGAGTGGTTCTGTGGTTTTTGTAGAAAAAAAAGACATTAAAGAAGTTGGAATCTCACAAAAACAAGCTTTGGCCTGTATTAGAAAATTAGGCTACGGATCTAAGGAATTATTAAAAAATAAACTTTGACCAACTGTTTCCTACGCTAAAAAATCTTAAATTAGACCCCAATTCCAAAATTTAAATCAAAAAATGTTAAGCAGACAGCACAAACTTTTAGTAATGAAAATTGTTGGTCTGTTCTCTGTAGTAAGAGGTTACAACATTCCTATTATTGTTTTGGCGCAATATTTATCGGCGATCTTTATATTGGCTCCGGAAAAAAGAGCCCTGGATATTTTACTAGATTTTAATTTGTTTTTAATTGTTTTTGCATCCGCGGTTACGATTGCTTCCGGCTATATTATTAATAATTTTTACGACAGCCAGAAAGATCTAATCAACAGGCCAAACAAATCTATGCTGGATAGATTGGTGAGCCAGAAAACAAAATTATCGGTTTATTTTAGCTTGAATTTCCTGGCGGTATTAATGGCCTTAATTGTTTCATGGCGAGCTTTTTTATTTTTTTCGGCTTACATTTTCCTGATTTGGTTTTACTCTCATAAAATAAAAAAATACGCGATTATTGGCAATCTAACTTCGGCTTTGCTGGCTGTTGTACCTTTTTTTGCGATTTTATTGTACTTCTATAACAAGATTTTATTTGAAGAAATCGAAAATCACATGAGTCATTTTGCAGTAATTTCGGCACATGCCATGTTTTTGTTTTTATTGTTGCTGATTAGGGAAATGATCAAGGATCTGGAAAACCTAAAAGGTGATTTGGCAAACGATTATCAAACGATTCCGATATTGTATAATGAAACGGTTTCAAAACAAATTATTACGGTTTTAACTTTTATGACCGTGATTCCGGTTTATGTTTTGGTTAATATTTATGATGTGGGTTATATGGATATTTACTTTTATATCTGTTTTATTGCCTTGCTGTTTTTTCTGATTTATTTATGGAAATCAAACTCTAAGGAACAATATTTACTGCTTCATAATGTTTTAAAACTCCTGATTGTTTCGGGTGTTTTTTGCATTGTTTTGATTAATCCGAGTGTTTTGTGGCATGGGAAGAATTTGATTTCTAATTTTTAATCTCTAAAAATGATAAGCCAAATCTTTTCATTATTTAAAAAAAGAAATAAAATAGACGACATTAGTAAAGTATCTACTTATAAAATTAAACCTGAAAGAAAAAATATTGATTTTTTAATTGGAGACAAAATTATAGAGATTAAATATCTTTCTGAATATAGAGTAGTAAACAACTGGCTTGATACGCATATTACTTTTATAAAACTGGAGCAAAATGGCATTATTTGTTTTCCATTTTCAGGTGATGAATATTTTGAAAATGAACTAATTGAAAAAAAAACAAAATCAATTTTAACTGAGCACCAAAAGATAATTTACAACAGTATAATTGAAGATATTTATTATATTGTTGATAGAGAAAACGGCGAATTTGATGAAACGCAGATAGCTTATATTGCGCTTAATAATGGCTATATTTTAGATGAAAACAGAATATCTCCATCAGGAGTCGGTGGTGCTAATATGTTCTACAGAACATTGGAAGAGTTTAAGGAAGAATTGTTTACTAATAAAATTAAAATTTACTCCTTAAAAGACAAAACCATAAAAGTCTTTTAACTAATAATATCAAAAGATATATGCACTTTTAGAATGTAATTTTCTTTGGTTTCTCAAAATGTTTAAAAGAAGCCCAATGTTTGAAACTAGCCCCGATTGCAACGGAAATCCTTTTATTTTTTCCTTTAAAAAATAAAAGATTGAAGTGAAAAGCGGGAAACCATGCCTGAAAAAAAGCCAATTGTGCTGCTTCTATAACTTCAAATAAAAATAGCTATTAATCTAAGAACAATGAACTTAGGATTATTTAGCAAGAATAAACTATCTTTGCACAAATTACAGAATTTATGAACAATAAGGAAGGCAATAATAAAAGAGGCGGATCGAGACCAAATAGCTCAAGATCAAACTCTAGCAAGCCAAAACCTCCTATGGCGAAACGTGCGCAAGGGCCAAAAAAAGTGAAACCTGCTGTTAAGGCTGCTGAAGAAGAAAAGGCAGAAAAAATCAAAAAACAGAATCAGGCTCCGAAAAGACAAAAAGCAGCAGACGAAATTCGTTTGAACAAATACATCTCTAATTCAGGTGTTTGTTCACGTCGTGATGCCGATATATATATCCAGTCTGGAAACGTTAAAGTAAATGGCGTTCCGGTTACTGAAATGGGTTATTTAGTAAAATTAAACGATGTTGTAAATTTTGACGGCGTTACTTTGACTCCTGAAAAGAAAGAATATATCTTGTTGAACAAACCTAAAAACTTTACAACTGCTCTTGATGAAGGTCAGGAATATCGTAACGTTCTGGAACTTGTACGTGGTTCTACTACGGCAAAAATTGCTCCGATTGGAAGAATGGACAAGAACACAACTGGTTTATTATTATTTACAAACGATACGGATATGATTCGTAAATTTACTTTACCGAGTCAAAAATCGTCTAAAATTTACCAGGTTTCGTTAGACAAAAATTTGAAATTTGAAGATTTAGAAAAAATCAGCAAAGGTTTAGTTCTTGACGGACATCGTGTGTTTGTTGAAGAGGTTAGTTATATTGATAATGAACCTAAAAGCGAAATTGGCTTAAAACTGCGTTCATCAAATGTAAAAGTGGTTCGAGCTATTTTCGAAAACTTTGACTATGATGTTTTACGTATCGATCGTGTATCATTTGCTGGCTTAACCAAAAAGAATTTACCAAGAGGTAACTGGCGTTTTTTGACCGAGCAAGAAATTATAAATTTGAAGAACGTCTAAGAAACGCTTCAAATTAGGCAATATAAATCCTGTTTTACTTTTGTAAAATGGGATTTTTTTTATTTAGGTGATGAAATTCTAGAAAAAGTTATGTCCAAAAAGTGTGAAAACAGATCGTCCCATTGCCTGGTTTTTTTCTTCAACAGTTTCGTGGCAAGAGAATCCAAGTATGATTTTTATTCCCGGCTGAATACTGTTTAGAATATCACGTTTTTGATCTTCTAACAATAATTTCAGATTTTTAATTAATTGTGAATTGTTTTTAAGATAAGAAACAACTAGTAGTGCAGAAAAATTAAGGATTTCGCGTGCTGTTTCACTTTTAATTCCTACTTCATTTGAGATCATTTCAGAAATTCTTCCTTTTTTATTGCTGAAAATTTCTTTAAGCAACTCGTTCCCTTCGATTCTGTAACAATCATCTACTGATAAAATTCTTCCTGAAGTAAAGTCAACTTCTCCGTAAAATGTTGAATTATCTTCTAATAGTGTGACTATGTTTTTATAAAAACCCGACTCCTCGGCTTTATTGTATAATCCCATTAGAACGGTTCCGATTGAAACATCAATTCCCTTTATCAAGAGGGCATCATTTTCGAAATAAAACTTATTTAATTTAGAAACAACATTAGAAGAAATAAAACGTCTAAGTTCAATTTGTAGGTTAGGAGTCATATGTTTAGTTTTAAAATTATTTAAATCCATTCAAAATAATCGACTAAGTGGGGCTTTTTGTCGTTTATCGTGATAAAAATATAAAATATTTTAACATTTCCAAAAATTAAGTTAAAAACTCAAGCTTTATTTTTAACGCTTTTTTTAGCGGAATTCTAAAAGTCTCAATGAACATAACCCTTTCGTTATCAAAAAGAAATAAAAAATATAAATTAAAAAAATGTTATTTTTTAAAAAATACTAAAAATATAGGAAAAATATTAACATAAATTTGATGATTAAAACAATAAAAATCTGTTTTGCCAAACTATGTTTAAAAAAATGCCAAGAAAAATAACACAAAAAAGGAAATTAATGAAGCTTGAGGCCAAAAAACCCAACAACGAACCTGTTGCCGCTTTTATTGCACGGTTATGATTTTTAGAATCGTATATCATTTCTCCAACAAAAGCACCTACAAAAGGCCCAATGATAACTCCAAATGGTATGGGAGCGATGATTCCAACAATTAGTCCAATGTTTGTTCCCCAGACTCCATATGAACTTCCGCCAAACTTTTTTGTGCCTCGTGCCGGAATAACATAATCTAAAACAGTAATTATTATTGTAATTAAAAGTGTTATCCCTAAAACCCAATAATTATTTTCGACAGCTTTTGTAAGATACAATAATAACAAACCAACCCAACAACTGGAAAGTCCCGGTAAAAAAGGTAGAAAACTACCAAAAACACCAACAATTACGCATACAAAACCGAGTATTAACAATAGTAAATCCATTTATTTTTTTGTAAATTTGCCCGTAAACCGTCAGAAAAATTAGACAATGTACAGTGTTTTTAAATTATTTTTTATGTGCACTTTGATCTTTATGATCAATAATAATGCCTATGCGCAAAATAAAAAACTGTCTGTTGACGATCAATTACTTCAGGACAGTATATATAAAAGTAATAAGAAAAAGGTTTTAAATTTCTCGATGAAAGAATTTGATTCACTTTTTTTTGAATATTTTTCCAGTAAAAATAATCCCGACTTAGTTTTAAGTAAAACAGAATTCTATACTTATACTGTTCAAATTGCTACTTTTTCTGATCGATTGGCGAAGTTATATCCTGACCAAAAAGAAGTTGCAGAACAAAATAAAGAAAAATGGCTTTCTGAAAGCTATGAAGAATATCTAGATTATAAAGCTAACCAAAAAAAATAATCGTATTTTTATAAATATAATTAGTTCAATACAATATCATAATCTTGAAGCAGTTCCCATTTTTTATAATCCTACTATTTATTAGTTCTTGTCAATACTTTGAGAAGCAGATTCCGTCTGAAAAAGAATTACTTCAAAAAGAGCTAAAATCTATCAATTGGAAAGAAGTTGACGAATTCCCATCGGTTGTTGATTGTGAAAAAGTAAACGACAAAAAACTGCGTCAACAATGTTTTTTTGAAGTAATGGCACAGCTTATTCAGGAAAAACTAGACATTGATACGCTTTCTATTCTATATCCTGAACTTGATACCATTGAGGTGAAAGTAACTATATTTCCTAACTCTTCAATGAAATTTGAACCTCAGTTTTCTAAGGATTCAGTAGCATACGATACAATTAAAATTGATAGTATTTTACAGGCTCGTTTGGTTGATTTTCCAAAAGTAAATCCTGCTATAAAACGCGGAGTTCCGGTAAAAACACAATTGATTTTACCTATAATTATTAAGGCGAAAGAAGAAAAAAAATAGTTTTTATTTCACAAACCGTCGATCTTTCCATTCGTAAGAACCAAACAAACTATACAAAGCTACACTAGTGCTGAAAAAAGGATAGAATAAACTACTCAAAAATAAATAGCGCAATCTTCTATTTGTTAAAAATTGGTTTGTTAAGCAAAGCAAAACAAAGTCAATAATAAATTTAGGGAAAACAAATAAAACTAAAAGTTGCCAGGACCAGATTCCGAAAATCAAGAGTACAAATCCAATAACAAAACTTAGATTTCCAAAGAAAACGATTAATCCTAAAGTTTTTCCGAAAATGCTTTGATACGAACTTGTTTTTGCTGCCCAACGTACCCTTTGATGAAACAGGGATTTCCAGTTTTCAGTTGGTTTGGTTAAAACAATCGCTTCTTTAGCTTTTAAATAATGAACTTCATCAGGAAATAAATCTGTGGCTTTCTGCAGTAAAAAAACATCATCGCCACTTGCAATTTTATTATTTCCATCAAATCCATTTAGTTTTTCGAACAATGATTTTGTGTAAGCAAGATTGGCTCCATTACACATAAATGCTTTTTTTATTCCGAAACTTCCAATTGTAGCTCCTTGTAAACTCGTTAAATCCAATTGCTGGAAATGATGTAAAAATGAATTTTCGCATTGATAAGAAACGGCTCCTGCCAACATGGAAACATTGTTTTCCTGAATATAATTATCAAAAGTTAAAAGCCAATTTTCAGGCACAATACAATCGGCATCGGTCGTAATAACCCAATTGGTTTTTACGTGCTGCATAGCTGTTGAAATGGCGTCTTTTTTAGGTGAATTTGAAATTCTTATGTTGTCAATTAAGCTAACGTGAAACCTGAAACCTGAAACCTGAAACTTTTCATTAGAACTATCATCCACCAAAATGACTTCAAACAAATTATTTGGATAACTGAGTTTTGCGAAACTATCTAAAAGTTTGGGTAAATTCTTTTCTTCATTCCTGAAAGGAACTATAATTGTAAAACTGGTTTTTGGTTTAAAATCTGTTTTCTGATATTTTTTTATTCGTGTAAAACCATAAACAAGTAAACTGATACTTATTATATAAATTTTTAATATGACAAATAAAATTAAACTCATTCTACCCTTTTAGTTTTGAAATTCAACACATAATAACTTCCTAAAACAACAGGCAAAACCACATTTAAGAACCACATCAAGGTACTTATAAAAACAACAATCCATTCGTTTACATGTAAAATTCCGAAGAAATAAACCGCTACACTTCCTTTTACAGCAAAGTCCAAAAATTGAAAAGTAGGTAATGATGAAGCTAAAAAGTAAACAACGGCAACTGTTGCAATCAAAGTAAAATAAGGCAAATCGACATCAAAAGCCAAAAACAAAAAGTAATATTGATGTGAGAAAACCAAATAACGCAATATGCCTAAAAAGATATTTTTTTGATGAATTGGTTTGGGAATTTCATTGATTTTATGGATCAGTTTTTCAATGGAATATCCTTTAATTTTAATCTTTTTAAAGAGTAAAGAAAATAGAATGAAGAAAAAAGATATTGCGATTATTCCCAAAACCCACCTCCAATATCCGAGAAATAACAAGCCAATTGTTCCAAATAAAACTGTTAAAATCATCTGGATTCCGTTGCAAATTAAGTTTAGGAAAACTACTCTTTTTGCTTCAGATTTTGGGTAATACAATGCTTTTCCGGCGTACTCTCCTACTCCGTTTGGCGTAAAAATCCCGGCTGTAAGTGCAGCGAGAACTTGTTTTGTAGCTTCGCCTAATGAAATTTCATGGATGACTTTGGCCAGATTCTGCCATTTTAAAATTTCGAAATATCGATTTAAAACACTCAAAAGCAATATAAATCCAATTCCTAAAACCGACTGATTTTTACGAAACAGTGTAATGAATTTTTGCCAGTCGAGTTTGTCGTTATTCGCCAACTGATTATAAATAAAGTAAAATGCGCCACCTACAATCAAAAGTTTGACTAGAAGAACAAGGAATTGCTTAGCTTTGTGAGGAATTGAAATCATGCTGCAAAAGTAATCAATTTGCAAATGTGGCAATTTGAAAATTAGAAAATGAATTATAGCATTTTTCTAGCAACTTTCGAACTTGAAACCTGAAACCTGAAACAAAATCACTTGACAAAAGAACGCATCATATTAGGCATCGACCCGGGAACTACAATCATGGGTTTTGGATTGATTAAAGTAATCAATAAAAAAATGGAATTTTTACAGCTTAACGAGTTGCAATTATCCAAATACGATAATCATTATCAGAAACTAAAAATCATTTTTGAACGTACCATCGAATTAATCGAAACGCATCATCCGGATGAAATTGCGATTGAAGCGCCTTTCTTTGGTAAAAATGTACAATCGATGTTAAAGTTGGGGCGCGCACAAGGTGTAGCAATGGCAGCGGGACTTTCGAGAGATATTCCGATTACAGAATACGAACCTAAAAAAATAAAAATGGCGATTACCGGAAACGGAAACGCCAGTAAAGAACAGGTTGCCAAAATGTTGCAACAACTCTTAGGATTGAAAGAATTACCAAAAAACCTTGATTCAACAGATGGTTTGGCTGCTGCGGTTTGTCACTTTTTTAATTCGGGAAAAATTGTTGCAGGGAAAAGTTATTCGGGTTGGGATGCTTTTGTGAAACAAAATGAGGATAAAGTGAGGAAATGATTTAATGTGGCAATTAGAAAATTAGATAATTCCCGTATTACGATTTAATTTTCTAATTCCTTAACAGTCACATTATCTCATTGACAAATTATCTAATTATCTAATTAAAATGTCAGGTATCTATATCCATATTCCTTTTTGCAAACAGGCTTGCCATTATTGCGACTTTCATTTTTCGACTTCGATGAAAAAGAAAGACGAAATGGTTTTGGCTTTAGCCAAGGAAATAGGCATGCGCAAAAATGAGTTTAATCTTCTTGATTCCGCTCAAAGTGACAATCAAATTGAAACCATTTACTTTGGCGGTGGAACGCCTTCTGTTTTGTCAAATGAAGAAATCAACTTTTTAATTGCTGAAGTTTATAAAAACTATAATGTTGTCGAAAATCCGGAAATTACGCTAGAAGCAAATCCGGATGATTTGTCTTCAAAACGAATTTTCGAATTATCAAAAAGTCCGATAAATCGCTTGAGTATTGGAATTCAGTCTTTTTATGAAGATGATTTGCAGCTGATGAATCGTGCGCATAATTCGGCGGAAGCCATAAATTGTTTGAAAGAGGCTACTAAATATTTTGACAATATTTCGCTTGATTTAATTTACGGAATTCCCGGAATGAGCGACGAAATGTGGAAACAGAATATTGAAACGGCTTTGAGTTTTGGTATTCCGCATATTTCGAGTTATGCTTTGACGGTTGAACCGAAAACGGCTTTAAGAAAACTAATCGATACCGGAAAAATTGCTGAACCTCAAGATGAAGTAGCTTCGAATCATTTTATGATTTTGGTGGAAACACTTCAACAAAATGGTTTTATTCATTATGAATTATCGAATTTTGGAAAAGAAAACTACTTCTCAAAAAATAATTCGGCTTATTGGCTGGGTAAAAAATATATAGGTATTGGCCCTTCGGCACATAGTTATGACGGTGAAAAAAGAGGCTGGAATATTGCCAATAATTCGCTTTATCTAAAATCAATTCAGGAAAATATTTTACCAATCGAAACCGAAACTCTATCTAAATCTGATCGTTATAATGAATATATTATGACAGGATTACGAACTATCTGGGGCGTTTCTTTACACAGAATAGAACAAGAATTTGGTTTGGAATATCTGGATTATCTAAAAAAACAGGTTCAGAAATTCTTAAATGACGATTTGGTTTTCATCGAAAGCAACATTCTAAAACCAACCGCAAAAGGAAAATTTTTAACGGATGGAATTGCTTCAGATTTATTTTATCTAAATTTGGAAGAATAAAATTTGCCACAAAGACACAAAGACGCAAATAAACTTTGTGACTTAGCGCCTTTGCGGCATAAAACCTTAATTTTGTGTTAGCAAAAATCAACAACTTCGAAATCGACTTATCAAAACCCATTGATATTTCAATCCCATTAACAAATACAAACGAAAACCCAATTGCGTGGTATATCGAAAAACCGGTTATTGAACCAGTTGTCTTTGGAGATTGGATTGGGAAAGTTTCTGAAGGAAAATCATCAACCAACTTCAATAATATTTTCTTCAATCCCCATGGGCATGGCACGCACACGGAATGTTTAGGGCATATTACAAATGATTTTTATAGCATTAACCAGTCTTTAAAACAATTTTTCTTTTTTGCCAAATTGATTACAGTTGAACCTGAAAAAATTGGAGATGATTTGGTTATCACAAAAAAACAAATTTTGACTGCGCTTAATGCAATAAGTGCTTCTCCCGAAGCCTCGGGATCGCTCAGCATGACAAACGGGGCTTTAATAATTAGAACGCTCCCAAACCAAAAAGACAAAAAATCAAGAAAATATTCAAATTCAAATCCACCATATTTATCTGAAGAAGCGGCAATTTTCATCCGCGAAAGCGAAATTCAGCATTTATTAATCGATTTGCCAAGTGTTGACAAGGAACATGACGAAGGAAAATTATTGGCACACAAAGCTTTTTGGAACGTAAAAGACACACACAACTTAAATAATGACGCACGTTTTGAGGCCACAATTACAGAAATGATTTTTGTGCCGAATGAAATTAAAGATGGAGATTATTTGCTAAATCTTCAAATCGCTTCATTTGAAAATGATGCAAGTCCGAGTAAACCTGTTTTGTATTCGATCGCAAACTTTTGATAATTAGTTGATAATTGATTTTTAAATTAGTAGTTTTATGATTACTAATGCTTAATTATCTGCATTGAAAACTGCCACGAAACAAAGTTTAAATCGAATGAATCTGAATGCCATTTTTACATGTGCATTTCTGCTTTTTGTTTTTAGCTCTGCAAAATTATTAAGCCAGAATAAATCAGAAAAAGACACGGTCAATTTTATTTATTATCCAGATAAAATAATGGTTCGCGCAAATGTAAGTACTCAAAACGATACTTATTTACTGACCAATAAAAACGGTCCAAATCTGGATTTAGAAACCAATAATAGTTACAAACTTTTTTTAAGTATCGATTATAAATTTATCGGTTTTAGTTATGGTTTTTATCCGAAGTTTTTTGGTGGAAATAAAGATGAAGACTTAAAAGGAAAATCTTCTTTCTCAGATTATAATTTTCGTTTCTTTTTAGGAAGATGGCTTCAAACGGCTTCATTTAGCAAAACAAGAGGATATTACGTAGAAAACATGTCTGAATTTGACCCAAATTGGGTAGAAGGAAAAGATCCGTATCTTAAGTTTCCGGATTTTAAAACCGTGCAATACGGAATGTCGACATCGTATCTTTTTAATCCAAAATTCTCTCTTAAAAGTATAACTTCGTTCACCGAATGGCAAAAAAAGAGTGCCGGAAGTTTTATTCCGTCGCTGATTTACAGCTATAACAGAATTATTTCGAAATTCGATGATCTTAATGGAAAACAAAAAGAATTCGATGTTAGATTAGCCGCAGGGTATTATTATAACTTCATTATTCACAAAAACTTTTATATTGCTCCACATTTATCACCTTCGATTGGTGTGAAATTTTTACATGACAAAAGTATTGATTCGGGAGTTGAGACTATTGAAAAGGATACATACTTTACCCGAAACATTGAAGGCGGTATTAAAATAGGCTATAACAGCAATCGCATACTTTGCGGTGCAAGTTTAAATTTTGATGACAGTTCGTATAATCAGGATAAAACAACGGTAATTACAAATGGTAAAGTCTACGGATTATTGTATTTTGGCTACCGTTTTGATGCTCCTGAATTTGTGAGTAAGCCAATTGAAAAAGTTGGTGAAAAAATTAAAATGTAATAAAAAATATTGTGGAGAAAAATTAAAAATTTTAACCTCCCTAATTGTTTTTTAACGCAGAGGACACAAAGGTTTTTCGCAGAGTTCACTAAGATTTTAAGTTGTGTTTACACAATCTAAGTACGCAAAGTTTTACGAAAGGTGCGCAAATATTAGATAAAAAAGTTGCCACGAATTTCACAAATTATCACAAATTTAATTAGTGTAAATTTGTGAAATTTGTGGCAAAACTAAACATTATATAAGTATTTTTGAAGCATAATAATTCTCAAAAATTATGAATCAGATTACCGTTTCGACAGATAAAACAAAACTTAATGTTCCGTTTATACAAAACTTTCTAAAAGATATTTATTGGGCTGCCGGCCGAACTATCCAGGAAGTGCAGATTACAATTGATGCTTCGGTTTGTTTTGGAATTTATTTAGATGACAATCAAATTGGTTTTGCACGTGTCATTACAGATTATGTGGTTTTTGGCTACGTAATGGATGTTTTCATTACAGAAGAGCATCGCGGTAAAGGTTATTCGTCTGTTTTAATTGAAAAAATGATGAACGAACCGATTTTAAAAGACATTAAAATTTGGCGTCTGGCAACAACAGATGCTCATTTTTTATACGAGAAATTTGGCTTTAAACCTTTAGAACATCCTGAAAAAATGATGGAAAAGAAACTATGAAAACAGTTATTAAATTAGAAGAAGTTGGTTTATTTATTCTCGGAATCTATTTATTTAGTCTCCTGAATTATCAATGGTGGTGGTTTTTGGTTTTGCTTCTCACGCCCGATTTTTCGATGCTGGGTTACGCTTTTAATAATAAAACGGGAGCCTTTATGTATAATATATTTCATCACAGAGGAATTGCAGTTTTAATTTATTTAACAGGCTGCTATCTAAAATTAGCATCATTGCAACTTGTTGGTGTAATCTTATTTTCGCATTCGGCAATGGATCGAATCTTTGGTTATGGATTGAAATATGAACAAGGTTTTAAGTACACTCATTTAGGTGAAATTGGTAAATAATATAGAAGATGAATTTAGAAACGTTTTACGAATATTGTCTTTCTAAAAAAGGCACAACAGAACATTTTCCGTTTGATGAAGACACTTTGGTTTTTAAAGTTGGCGGAAAAATATTTGCTCTATCTTCCTTGTCACAATGGGAGAAAAATGAGCAGGCAGTCAATTTAAAATGTGATCCGGAGCGTGCTCAGGAATTGCGAGCCGAATATGACGAGATAAAACCGGGCTTTCATATGAGCAAGGTACATTGGAATACAATTGCTTTAAACGGAAATTTATCGACTGCTTTTGTAAAAGAACTTATTGATCATTCGTATGAATTGGTTTTCAAAAGTTTGACGAAGAAAATTCAGAATGAAATTATTGAATTAGAAAATTAGGCATTACATTTGCAGCGTAAGACAACAAAACTTAGCAATTTATCACCCCATGAAAGAACAATTTAAAAAATTTCTAAACGAAGAACAAGACCCAAAAGCGATTGAAAAAATCACTTCAAAACTCAACGATTTGTTGATGAAAGGTGAAGAAGTTGGATATATTGCGGTTCAAAAAAAACCGGCAATTACTGTTTTTCCTGATAGTATTGTATTAACAAACAAACGAATCATTATTTGTAAGCCTAAAAATTTAGGTCTTTCAATGGATTTTACAGATTACACTTGGGATGATATTGCGGGTGCTTTTGTAAAAGAAAATATTTTAGGTTCTGAATTCTCATTTAACACGAATACAGACTTGTCTATTTCAATTGATTATATTCCGAAAATTCAGGCTCGAAAAATATATACTTACGCAAAAGAACAATTGGATTTACTTAAAAATCCCGTGATTATTTCTGCTCCAACTATAGAAACTGCTTCATCTGCAGAACCTGAAATCGAAGATACAATTGAGGAAGTAGAAACAGAAGAAGTTACCAATTATGCTGAAATTATGCCGGCAACAACACCTTCTTATACGGAAACTTACGAGCCAATTCAGCCTCAAACTCCAACAGGAGATCGTAAATTAAGTGAATTATCAAAAGAAGAACTTTTTGATAAATTACAGAATTATAAAAAACTATTGGACAACGGATTAATCATGCAAGGTGAATATGATGCGTTCAAAAAAGAAATATTAAGTTATATGTAAAAATTTCTAACCGCAAGGTTCGCAAAAGATTTACGCAAAACACACTAAGAAAAGCATAAAAAAACCATCAGCCAAACTGATGGTTTTTTCTTTTATAGACTTTGCGAACTTTGCGGTTAAGCTAAAACGTAGCTTTTTGTTTTTCTACAAAATTATGTGCTTGTAATTCTAATAATTCTGTTGCTTTTTTGCGTTGCAGATCGTACAGGTTTTTATCTCCGGCAATATCAGCATACACTTTGTCATGCATTTCGGCGCTGGTTTTTACTAATAATTCACGCTGGTATTTATTTTGTGCCAAAGTAGCTTTCATTGCCGTTTCGGCTTCTTCTTGTTTAAAATCAAATTCGCCTTTTGGAGCCAGTAATTTGGCAATAATCGGAGAAGTTTCAATTGCCAAAAACAGCAGCATAATAAAAAACGAAGGTAGCCAAGGCAATTTATTCAACGCATTAATTCTGGCCATTAGACCATCAAAACCTTCAATAATTGGCTGTGTTTGCAATACTTTTTTATCTAAATCGGCTTGCAATTGTTTTCCTGTTTTTTCTTTCTCGGCAATTTTAGCTTCATTCGTTGTTTTTAAAGCTGCTAATTCTTTTAAAGATGCATCGTGCTTTTCGCGTTTTTCCTTATAAACCGGACCTTTACCCAGTTTTTTTGTTCCTGTAGTTCCTTCGGCTTCGGTAATATAAGTTGAATAAAGTGAGTTTACTTCTTTCTCTTTCGTCAGAATATCGGCTTTTAAAGAAGCAATTTCAGCTTTATTTTTATCTAAATCAGATTTGAAATAATTGCCTACTTGCTTTTTGTTAGCCAATTCCATTTCGTTTTTTTCTTTCAATAAAACCGTATTGATTTCTTTTTCGAAAATTTTAATCTCCAAAGGTTTAGAAATTACAATTGCAATAATAATCGCCAGTATAATTCTGGGAGTCGCCTGCAGGAATTCATCCATAAAGCGATCTCTTTTTTTAATTGTCGAAACAATAAACCGGTCTAAATTAAAGATTAGCAAACTCCAAACAAACCCAAAAATTAAAGCAGGATAAATAGAGTCGAAAACAGTAAAAAGTGCATAAGCACTGGCAAGAAAAGCCATAACTGCGGTAAAAAAAACGGTGGCCCCAATACCAACATATTTGGTTTGCTCGCCTTCGGAGCAGCCTTCGAGTACATCTCTGTCGGCTCCGGAACAAAGGATAAAAAATTGTTTTAACATGATTGATGATTTTTGATTGTGATTGATAAGGCAAATTTAACGCCAAAAATTTAATTCTCATGTAAATAGTTGATTTGTTTTTAGTTGTAAATCAATTATTTGAAGTTTAGATGTTATTTAAAGATTAATAAGATTCTGTTTTGAAGGATTAATCATAACATTATATTAATTTTTTCCAATGGTTTTAGTAATACAAAGGTTCTAGTTTCGCAGCAAAACAAACCAAACACAATGAAAAATTTTTATTTAGTAGTAACATTCTTTTTATTAACCTTATCAGGTTATGCTCAAAAGGCCATAATATCCGGAAAGGTTTTAGACGCCGATGACAAATTACCTTTGCCAGGAGCCATGATTCAAATTGTTGGTGACAACAAATACACGGTTTCAGATTACAACGGCCGATTTGAATTGCTTAATATCAATATTGGAACATATCAGGTTACCGTAAAATATATTGGATATACACCAATAACACACGAAATTACGGTTGAACAAGGCAAAAACAACGTTCTTGATTTTGCACTTAAAACTTCAGGAACAGAGTTGAATGAGGTTGTTGTTGGAGACATCTTAAAAGGTCAGGCCAAAGCATTAAATCAACAAAAAAACAGCAAAAATATTGGAAACGTAATTTCATCAGATCAGGTGGGTCGTTTTCCGGATGCCAACGTTGGTGATGCTTTAAAACGTGTTCCGGGTATCACGATGCAAAATGATCAGGGTGAAGCACGTAATATTATTATCAGAGGTTTGGCTCCGTCCCTGAACTCTGTGACTTTAAATGGTGATAGAATTCCATCTGCAGAAGGAGACAACAGAAACGTACAAATGGATTTAATTCCGTCTGATATGATTTCGACTATTGAAGTAAACAAAACGCTAACTTCAGACATGGATGCTGATGCGATTGGAGGTTCTGTAAATTTAGTTACAAGAGCAACTCCAAATGGCGAAAGAATTTCAGCAACGCTTGCGGGAGGTTTTATGCCAATTCGCGAACACGCTACTTATACAGCAGGTTTAGTTTACGGAAATCGTTTTTTTGATAATAAATTAGGAGCTGTTTTTAGCGGATCATACAATAATGTAAATTATGGCTCTGATGATGTGGAGAACGAATGGGTAAAGGATGATTTTGGAAATGAATTTGTTCAGGCTTCTGAAATTAGAAAATATGATGTTCAGCGTATTCGTCGCAGCGGTTCTGTGGCTTTGGATTATAAATTTGATGAAAACAATACCATTTTTGCCAATGCTATTTATAACTGGAGAGACGACAGAGAAAACCGTTTTAGAACAACTTACGATGATATTGAAGCCATTTACGATGGTGAAACTATTACTGGTTTTGAAGGTCGTGTAAAACGCCAGACAAAAGGTGGAGTGGACAGCAGCAGAAACAAAAACAGAAGATTAGAAGACCAAAGAGTTCAGAATTATTCTATTCGCGGAGAGCATTTAATCAACTCAAAATTAGATTTAGACTGGTCTGCAAATTACGCAAAAGCCAGAGAATATCGCCCGGGAGAGCGTTATATTGAATACCGCCAGACAGGTTTGGAAATGTCTCAGGATTTATCTGATTTGAGATTTCCTTTGGTTACACCAACCGGAGAAGCGGTTGATCAATTCGAATTTAATTCGGTTACAGAAAACACAGATGAAACCAGCGAAAGTGAATTTGGTGCAAAAGTAAACATCCGTTTTCCATTCTCTATTATTGCTGCAGAAAAGGGAAGAATAAGAACAGGACTTCGTTTGAGAATGAAAGAAAAAGAAAGAAACAACAACTTCTTTTCTTATGAACCCGTAAACGGTGGAATGGATTTATTATCTGAAGTTCCAACCAGTTTTTATGATGGGAAAAACTTCAATCCGGGAAGTAAATATGTTCCGGGAACTTTTGCTTCGGCAAGTTTCTTAGGAAGTCTTGATTTGAATAATTCAGCATTATTTGATAAAGAAGCAGATCCTGCAGAATTTTTAGCGGTAAATTATAATGCTAAAGAAAACATTTATGCAGCTTATGTAAGATGGGATCAGGATTTTAACGATAAACTTTCCATGGTGTTAGGTGTTCGTGTAGAGAATACGCACATCGATTACACTGGAAATCGTGTTTTGGATGAGGAAGAATTAGAGAGCAAAATCAATACTACAAATGCTTATACCAATGTATTGCCAAGTATTTCATTTCAATATAATGCCACGAAAGATTTAGTTTTAAGAGCGGCTGCAACTACAGCTTTGGCCAGACCAAACTATTATGCACTTGCGCCTTATGTAAACAATATTGCTGCTGATAAAGAAATTACTGCGGGAAATCCGGATCTTGATGCAACGTACTCCTACAATTATGATTTCATGGCCGAGAATTATTTCAAATCGGTTGGATTAATTTCTGGAGGTGTTTTCTACAAAAGATTAAATGATTTCATCTACAATTATAGTGACAATCAATATACTGATGCAAAATTTGCTGCAGATTTTCCTAATCAGGCAAACCCAATTCCGGCTGGCGAAAACTGGTCGTTTGTACAGTCAAGAAACGGAGATGTAGTTGATGTTTACGGATTTGAAGTTGCTTTTCAACGTCAGTTAGATTTCTTGCCGGGGAAATTTTTGAAAGGTTTTGGTATTTATTTGAATTATACTTACACCAAATCAAAAGCAAAAGGAATTGCCGATGAAGACGGAAATGAAAGAAACGACATTAGTCTTCCGGGTACAACGCCACATATGTTTAACGGATCATTATCTTGGGAAAACAAACGTTTTTCTGCCAGAATTTCAACCAATTTCACTTCTGATTATTTAGATGAATTAGGTTCAGAATCATACAAAGACAGTTATTATGACAAACAATTTTTCTTAGATGCAAATGCTTCTTATAAAATTACGTCGCACCTTCGCATCTTTGCCGAAGCCAACAATTTAACCAACCAACCATTACGTTACTACCAAGGTGTAGAAGCGCATACTAAACAAGCAGAATTCTATCAGGCGAGATATAATTTCGGTTTGAAGTTTGACTTGTAATAATCAATTTATAAAATTCTTAAATTAGACAGGACTTAACGGTTCTGTCTAATTTTATTAAATGAAAATCATAATGAAACATAAATCTATACTCGCTTTTTTCCTTTTAAGCACTTTATTAATAGCCTGTAAAGACGATAAATTAGCACCCGTTGCCGCAAATGCTGTAAAACCAACAGCTGTTACCGAAGCATTGCCGCACGACACAGATGATCCTTCAATCTGGATTCACCCAACAGACGCTTCAAAAAGCATAATCGTGGGAACAGATAAAGATACAGACGGCGGTTTGTATGCTTTTGATTTGAATGGAAAAATCCTTAAAAAATCAATCACTTTAAAACGTCCAAACAATGTTGATATTGCTTACGGTTTACTAATCGATGGAAAAAAAGTAGACGTTGCCGTTACAACAGAACGTGAAAGCAATAAAATAAGAATTTTTAGTTTACCTGATTTAAATCCAATTGACAATGGCGGAATTGCTGTTTTTGAAGGTGAAGAATTGCGTGACCCAATGGGAATTGCGTTGTACACACGCCCAAGCGACAAGAAAATCTTTGCCATTGTGGGAAGAAAATCAGGACCTTCAGGAAGTTATTTATGGCAATATGAACTTTCTGGCGCTGGAAAATTTGCAACAGCAAAAGTGGTTAGAAAATTCGGCGCTTACAGCGGAAAAAAAGAAATCGAAGCCATTGCTGTTGATAACGAATTAGGAACTGTTTTGTATTGCGACGAACAATTCGGTATCAGAAAATACAACGCTGATCCTGCTTTAAATGATAATAAAGAATTGGTTCTTTTTGGAAAAACAGGTTTTAAAGCAGACAACGAAGGAATCGCGATTTACAAAAAAACAGATTCTACAGGATATATTTTAGTCTCTAACCAACAGGCGAATACCTTTATGGTTTACCCAAGAGAAGGTGCAAAAGGAAACCCAAACGAATATCCTCTATTAGCAGAAATCCCTACATCAACTATAGAATGTGATGGTGCCGATGTGACCAGTATAAACTTAGGAGGAAAATACAAAAACGGACTTTTCGTAGCCATGAGCAACGGAATGACGTTTCATTATTATGCATGGGATTTGATTCAGAAACGTATCGACGGGAAGAAATAAGTTTTTTTGTTTCAAGTTTCAGGTTTCAGGTTTCAGGTTTCAGGTTTCAGGTTCTTTACTGTGATTTAAAAACGGAGACTTAAACCTCCGAGTTGTCAGGCTGAGCGTCCCGAGGCTTCGGGAGAAGCCCCGCAACGAAAAGCCGCAAACTAAATCACATTTCAATTCGTAACATAGCGAAGTCGAAGTGCTTTGCGTAGGCTTCGACTCCGCTCAGCCTGACAAACAAAACCAAACCCAAAGCCCGAAACCTGAAACTTGAAACCTGAAACAAACAAAAAAGCTGTTCATCACTGAACAGCTTTTTTAATTTGAATTAGTAATCTTCCTTATTCTGTTTTAGGCGCACCCGCTAAAATTTCAGCGTTGGCAAACTCTTCAAATTTGGCAAAATTCGCTTTAAATTTTTGAGCCAATTCGATTGCTTTTTTATCGTATAACTCAGGATCTTCCCAAGTATTTCTAGGATTTAAAATTTCACTTGGAACATTCGGGCAAGATTGTGGTTTTGCAATTCCAAATACTGCGTGATTTTCAAACGCTACATTATCAAGTTCTCCTTTTAATGCAGCTGTAATCATGGCGCGGGTGTATTTTAGTTTCATACGCGTTCCTGTTCCATATGCACCACCTGTCCAACCAGTGTTGATTAACCAAACTTTTACATCTGCATCTTTCATTTTTTTAGTCAGCATTTCAGCATAACGAGTTGGGTGCAAAGGCATAAATGGTGCTCCAAAACATGCTGAAAAGTTAGGTTGTGGTTCTGTAACTCCCGCTTCGGTTCCGGCAACTTTTGCAGTATATCCAGAGATAAAATGGTAAGCGGCCTGACCTGGAGTCAATTTTGAGATTGGAGGCAAAATTCCGAAAGAATCTGCCGTTAAGAAAAATATATTTTTAGGATTATGTCCAATAGATCCCGGTTGAATATTGTCAATATGTGTTATTGGATAACTTACACGCGTATTTTGAGTGATAGAAACATCATCATAATCTACTTCGTTTGTTCCAGCTTTAAAAACCACATTTTCTAAAAGAGCTCCTTTTTTGATCGCTCTAAAAATATCCGGTTCATTTTCTTCAGATAAGTTAATTACTTTCGCATAACAACCACCTTCAAAGTTGAAAACAGTATTTTCAGCCGTCCAGCCGTGTTCGTCATCACCAATTAATTTACGATCCGGATCTGCAGATAAAGTAGTTTTTCCTGTTCCGGATAAACCAAAGAAAATAGCAGTATCTCCATCTTCTCCAACATTGGCGCTGCAGTGCATTGGCAATGTATTTTCGAAAACCGGTAAAATGAAGTTCAAAGCAGAAAAAATTCCTTTTTTCATTTCTCCAGTATAACCCGTTCCTCCAATTAAGGCTACTTTTTTAGTAAAATCTAAAATAGCAAAATTCGACTGACGTGTCCCATCTACAGCAGGATCCGCCATAAAACTTGGTGCGCAAATTACTGTCCATTCTGGTGTAAAGTTGGCTAATTCAGAATCTTCTGGTCTTAAAAACATATTGTAACAAAACAAATTAGACCAGGCTGTTTCTGTAACCACACGAACATTCAATCTGTAATTTGGATCTGCACAAACGTATGCATCACGAACAAATACTTCTTTATTCGATAAAAATTGAGTTACCTTATTATATAATTTTTCAAAAGCTTCTGATGAAAACGGAATATTTACATTTCCCCACCAAACCTTATCTTCTGTTATGCTGTCTTTTACGATAAAACGATCTTGCGGAGACCGCCCTGTAAATTCACCCGTATTAATTGCCAGCGCTCCTGTAGAGTTCTCAACACCTTGTCCTGATTGCACTGTAATTGCATGCAATTCGTCTGCAGATAATTGATAGTGAACCTTGGCATTTTCAATTCCTAATTCAGAAAGCGAAATCGATTGCGTGAAAAGTGTGTTAGTGTCCATAAATTTGTAGTTGTGTATATTATTTTTTTATTGCACAAACATATTTTACTTTGAACTTTAAGCAGTTAGCCTAAAGATATGAATTGTTATATTTTTTATCAATATTAATAAAAAGCAATAAAAACTCACATAAGTAATGTTTTATGTTATTTATGAGACAAAATTAAAGATTAATTTTTAGATAGAATTTTTTATTCGGTATTTTATGATTTTTGCCTCAAAATACTAACAAATAATCCCAACCAAGCAAGAATTAATAAAAATCCACCCAAAGGTGTTGCGAATACGATAATTTTAGAATCGAAAACTGTAAGATTTTTTGTAGCTAATAAATAGATAGATCCGCTAAATAAAATTACACCGGCAACGGCTAAATTATAGATGGTTTTTATCGTTTTTTGAGAAAGTTCTTTTCTTGTAGAAAGAAAAAATAAAAAGAAAGCGTGATACATTTGATAGCGAACTCCGGTTTCGAAAGTTACCAATTGCTCAACAGATAAATATTTCTTAAGCAAATGCGCTCCAAAAGCCCCTAAAATAATAGCTAACATTCCTATAAAAGCACCAGTAAGGATAATTTTTCTTTTCATATTTTTCTATACTTTCAATTTAAATACAAAAATACTTCAAACTATTGGAAAAGCTTTTCTACTTTCTGAAAATGTTTTCACGAAAAAGAATTCTTTAGTATTTTATCTGAAATAAAAAAGATTTCATTTTTTTGAATTAATTTGATTGTTATATTTATAACAATTTAATATATTTGTGTTATAAATATAAAATATGAGAAGCATTTTAATTTTTGGAGCCGGAAGGTCAGCCTCTTCATTGATACGGTATTTGTTATCAAAATCAGAAAGTGGAAATCTACATTTGGTTGTAGCTGATTTATCTTTGGCTTTGGCCGAAAAAAAGACACAAAATCATCCCAATGCAACTCCAATTGCTTTAAATATTTTTGATACCGAACAAAGAAAAGCGGCCATAGAAAAAGCGTCAATTGTTATTTCGATGTTGCCGGCTCATTTACATATTGAAATTGCAAAAGATTGTTTAGAATTTAAAAAACACCTTGTAACAGCATCATACATTAGCGATGCCATGCAAGCATTAAACGAAGAAGCGATAAAAAATAATTTAATTTTCATGAACGAAATTGGTCTTGATCCTGGAATCGATCACATGAGTGCCATGAAAGTTATTGACGAAATTAGAGCAAAAGGTGGTAAAATGCTGCTTTTTGAATCTTTTTGCGGCGGTTTAGTTGCTCCGGAATCTGACAACAATCTTTGGAATTATAAATTTACCTGGGCACCAAGAAATGTCGTTTTAGCCGGACAAGGCGGTGCGGCCAAATTTGTTCAGGAAGGCACTTATAAATACATTCCGTACGGAACATTATTCCGCAGAACTGAATTTCTGGAAGTCGAAGGTTACGGAAAATTTGAGGCTTATTCCAATCGGGATTCTCTAAAATACAGATCAATTTATGGTTTGGATGACATTCTGACTTTATACAGAGGAACCATCCGAAGAGTTGGTTTTTCGAAAGCCTGGAATATGTTTGTACAATTGGGCATGACGGATGATAGTTACATCATGGAAGATTCTGAAAGCATGAGTTATCGTCAGTTTACAAACTCTTTTTTACCGTATCATCCAACAGATTCTGTTGAAATTAAAACACGATTAATTTTAAAAATCGATCAGGACGATATTATGTGGGACAAACTTTTGGAATTGGATTTATTTAATCCTGACAAAAAAGTGAATCTGCCCAATGCAACTCCGGCTCAAATATTAGAAAAAATACTTTCAGACAGCTGGGCACTTGAACCAGATGATAAAGATATGATTGTGATGTACCATAAATTCGGTTATGAATTAAATGGAAAGAAAAAACAAATCGATTCAAAAATGGTTTGTATTGGAGACGATCAAACCTATACGGCAATGGCAAAAACCGTTGGATTGCCTGTAGCAATGGCAACTTTATTAATTTTGAATGGAAAAATTAGAACTCCAGGCGTACAGCTTCCTATAAATAAAGAAGTGTATTTGCCTATTTTAAAAGAATTAGAAGAGTATGGCGTTATTTTTAACGAACAAACCATGCCTTATTTCGGCTATAATCCTGATCTATTTTAGTGATGGCTTAGTTTTTTTTTGAGAATTTTTTTTTAGTTTTTAATTGATCCGCTTCCTTTTCAAGAAAGCGGATTTTTTTTGTTAAAGACGCAAAGGTCCATAGCAACAAAGGTTCAAAGGTTTCATGAAATAGCTAAAAACTTTGTCGCTCTGCACCTTTGAACCTTTGAACCTTCCTAAAAAACTATTTCTCTGTCTGCACTGTTATTGGCATAGTGTACAAAACACGCGCTGGCTTTCCATCTTTAGTTCCCGGAATCCATTTAGGAGAAAGTTTTATGGCACGAATTGCTTCATTTCCTATACCATAACCCAAATCTTTTACGATTTTAAATTCAGATAAACTTCCATCTCTTTCTACCATAAATTCAATTATGGCTTTACCTTCTAATTTCTGCTTTGAAACTGCTGCAGGTATTTTAAAATTCATGCCTACAAGTTTATAAAATTCTTCAATTCCTCCTGGATATTCAGGTTGTTTATCCATACAATCGTTGCTGTCTTTCACTATCATTTTATCATAATCTGATTTGTCTCTGACCTTCTGCGCAATAGTTTCTGAACTGAAAACAAACAATGATAATACACAAACAATACTTACAATCAATACTTTAAACGTCATTTTAAATCGGGATTCTTTTTTGGTCATCATAATAAGGCGTTTTTTAGTTATTAAATAATTAAGGTTACTGGCTAATGCTATCGAATTTTTATTGGAAGCAAAATTTAATAACAGCTTTTGATACCTTGTAACAGACTCAAATTGAGCATTAACCTCTTCATCAGCTAAAAATTCATGATTCAGTTTTATTGCTTTTTTGAATAAAATTATAAGCGGGTTAAACCAAAAAACAATTTGCAAAACTTCTATAAAAAGAATATCCAAAGTATGTTTTTGTTTTAAATGTGCTTTTTCGTGCGCTATTAATTCTAATGGAATTTTACCGGTTTCAAATTCTTCTTTATTGATAAAAACTGAGTTCCAAAATGAATGCGGCAATGTAGGTTCTTCTATTAAAACCACTTTTACATTATCTAGTACTTGTCTGTTATTGCCTTTATTTTTTTTATAAAACGAATACAAATTCACTATAAACCGAAACATAAATAGACATGCAACAATGAGATAAATTATACTTAAAACAGAAGTTATAATTTGTGCTGAGTTATCTTTATTTAAAACTACATTACTGGTTCTAATTACAACTCCATCTAATTGAATTATACTTAATGTATTCCCCAACAAAGGTTTAATAGAAATTAATTGTAGCGGAATTACAAAACTAAAAGCCAGACTCAACAACAAATAAGCACGATTAAAACGAAACATTTTTTCGTTTTCCAGCCATAATTTATATACTGCATAAAAAACCAAAAGCAGCATTCCTGATTTTAAAAGATAGTTTATCATTTTTTCTTTTTTTGAATTTGCGAATCGATTATTTTTTTGAGTTCTTCTAATTCTAAAGTTGATAAATTGGTTTCTGTCGTAAAAAAAGAAGCAAATTGCGATGCTGAATTATTAAAGAAATTGCTAATTAAGCCGTTTACATGTTTGGAGAAATAAGCTGTTTTTTTAACCAACGGATAATATTCCCGTGAATTACCGAATTCGTTATACGCTACAAATTTCTTATCGATCATTCGTTTTAAAAGCGTTGCAACGGTTGTTGTTGCCGGTTTTGGTTCCGGATACGCTTCGAGTAAATCTTTCATAAAAGCTTTTTCAAGCTTCCAAAGATGCTCCATTAATTGTTCTTCTGAGTTTGATAGTTGTGTCATTATTTAATGTTTTCAAGTTTTTCAGTTTCAGGCAATTCCTTTTTATAAGCTTCTAAATTCCATTCAATATTCATTTTTGCCGCATATTCAGCCATAGTACCAAGCCCAACTTCAGCACGCCTCTTATCTACATTATCCGGATCTATCATCGGCGATATGTATAATTTATTAGTCGTTTTATTTTTCGAAGACTGGCTTCCATAAATTTGTCTTCTTCCTTCTCTTAAGGCTACTCTATCTTCCAGGTATGCCAGGTTTCCCGGATTTGCATTACCTTTCTTAACAGCCTCTCGCATCATTGGCAAATATTTTTGCTGATATTTTAAATCAGAATGTTGTATAACCAAAAACAACGTTTGATTGGCCTGTGCTCCAACAACATCTTTTCCAACCCAGCCTTTTTCATCTAAAATCTTTATGACCTTAATGAGATTAATGCTGTCTTTTTTTCTCATTAATTTGCCAATGCTGTCGATTTTCTTTTTATCCGAATTAGGGTCTTTATAAATTTTCATAAAATCTCCACGAATACCCTGATCCTCTGCATAAATCTCCAAAAGTTCTTTTTGCAGCGGTTTATCGTAATTAGCACTCAGAATATCCATTCTCTTCTGAAGTTTATCAATTGTCACTTTCCACTCTTTTTTATCATGCAAAGCTTTTAAATCATTATCTGTTTTTATGTGGGCAATGTTTTCATAACCATTATCAATTGCTAAACCCAGCCACTTAAAAGCTTTATCATTATCATTGCTTAAAGCTGCAGCGCACGCACCATTATATAAATCTGAAGAGGATTTGTGTTCGATTTTAAATGCCTTTTCATAATAAACAACAGATCCTTTATAATCTTTCGCTTTATAACAATCATCCCCTTTTGCAACAAATTCTTTATAGGTTTGAGACTGCATCAATCCAATATTCATAGTAATAAAAAAGAAAGCAATTAGTTTTTTCATAGCTTTAAATCGATTAGTGGTTATTGTATTTTTACTTCCGAAATTAATTCACCGTTATTGTATTTTTTAATTTCGGTTAGTTTTCCTTTATCTGAATAGAATTTCCAATCTCCAAAATAGAACCAATGTGTTTCTACTGTATTAGATTCTAATTTTGTTTTTCCTTTAGATTGCACTTTTCCGTTTTCATAATAATATTTTACGGTGCAAACTCCGTTTTTGTATTTTTCTGTTTTGTAGATTTTCCCGTTTATGTAAGATTTCCATTTTTTTACGGGTTTATCGTGTTTGTAATATTCAAATGATTTGTATTGAATACTGTCTTGTGTATAATCATCAATCCAAACACCTTCTTTTTTCTTGTCAATCTTTTGATTAATTGGCTTGCTTTTGCAATTTGAAAGCATCATTCCAAAAAACAGTACGATTAGAAATTGTTTCATTTGAATATTTAACTCTACAGTTATAGTCTTTGTTCTACAAATGTAGAGATTAATTTTTAATATGCAAGAAAAAAGAAACAAAGTTGCAGAGGTACAAAGGAACACAGATGGAAATCGGCTAGTTTTTTTGAATTGCCCCAGCTTTAGCCGGGTTTATAATAAATGCAAAAAAATGGCTTTAGCCAAATAATTATGTTTTAGGAACTAAAAAATTTCGGCTAAAGCCAATTACTTTCTATAAATAAACCCCTATCTAAAGCTAGGGGCTATTCAATTTTGATGCTAAAAACCTTTGTAGCTTTGAGCCTCTGGACCTTTGAGCCTCTCTTTGCGCGTTAGGGATAGGAGCGGTATCCTTTTTTGTGGCTTTTTCTGCCACAAAAAAGATATAGCGGATAGCCCGACCGAAGGGAACGCCAAAAAAAAGAAATTCCAATTCTAAAAATTCCAAATTCCAAAGTTGTGGAAACAAAAAAATCCGCTCATTGCTGAACGGATTTAATATTGGGAAATCTTTGTCAAAGTTTTAAACTTTGACAAAGATTAGAAACTTAAAAAACTTTGCGTCTTAGTGCCTTCGTGGCAAACTCTTACTTACTTAATTCCACAAAATACTTGTAAAACAACGGAATAGTCTCAATTCCTTTTAGGTAATTAAAGATTCCGAAATGTTCGTTTGGCGAGTGAATCGCATCTGAATCTAAACCAAAGCCCATAAGAATGGTTTTGCTTTTTAGTTCTTTTTCGAACAAAGCCACAATCGGGATACTTCCTCCCGAACGAACCGGAATTGCAGGAACTCCAAACGTTTCTGTGTATGCTTTGTTTGCCGCCTGATATCCAATACTGTCAATTGGCGTTACATAACCCTGGCCTCCGTGATGCGGCGTCACTTTTACGGTAACTCCGGCCGGCGCAATGCTTGTAAAATGTTTAGTAAAAAGTTCTGTGATTTCATGCCAATCCTGGTTTGGAACCAAACGCATCGAGATTTTAGCGAAAGCTTTGCTCGCAATAACTGTTTTTGCTCCTTCGCCCTGATATCCGCCCCAGATTCCGTTTACGTCTAATGTTGGACGAATCGAGTTGCGTTCGTTGGTTACATATCCTTTTTCGCCGTAAACATCGTTTAGGTTTAAGGCATTTTTATATTTTTCTAAGCTAAAAGGCGCTTTTGCCATTTCGGCTCTTTCTTCTGTTGATAATTCCTGAACTTTGTCGTAGAAGCCCGGAATTGTAATATGATTGTCTTCGTCGTGAAGTGAGGCGATCATTTTTGCCAAAACATTAATTGGGTTCGCCACTGCTCCACCGTATAAACCTGAATGCAAATCACGGTTTGGTCCCGTAACCTCAACCTCAACATAACTCAAACCGCGTAAACCTGTCGTGATAGATGGTTGTTGGTTAGAAATCATTCCGGTATCTGAAATTAAAATAACGTCGTTTTTCAGTTTTTCCTGATTGCGCTCTACAAACCAGGCCAAACTTGCAGAACCTACTTCTTCTTCACCTTCGATCATGAATTTTACGTTACAAGGCAACGTATTGCTTTGCACCATATATTCTAAGGCTTTTACGTGCATGTACATTTGTCCTTTGTCGTCGCAGGCACCACGTGCAAAAATGGCACCTTCTGGGTGAATTTCTGTTTTTTTAATAACCGGCTCAAAAGGTGGCGATGTCCATAATTCGATTGGATCTGGCGGTTGAACATCATAATGACCGTAAACAAGAACTGTTGGTAAATTTGGGTCGATTATTTTCTCTCCATAAATAATTGGATAGCCCGGAGTATCGCAAATTTCGACTAAATCGCAGCCTGCTTTTGATAAACTTTCTTTTACAGCCTCGGCAGTATCGATAACATCTTGTGAATATGCAGTGTCGGCACTTACCGACGGAATTTTTAATAATTCGATCAATTCGTTGATAAACCGATCTTTATGTTGTTGAACGTACGACTTAATATTTTCCATTTAAATTATTTTTATAGAAATTCAAAAATACAAAAAAGAGAATTAATATTTTTTTTCAAAAAATGCTTTGAAATTTAGAAGTTATGATTATCTTTGCACCCACAATTGAGCGGATATGGTGAAATTGGTAGACATGCCAGACTTAGGATCTGGTGCCGCAAGGCGTGTAGGTTCGAGTCCTATTATCCGCACTGAAAAAAGCTTCTGAGAAATCAGAAGCTTTTTTGGTTTTGGGATGTTTTTGCTTTTTGTTGTTAAAGTTGTTGATAAACAATTTACTATAATCCCTCAGCTTCCTTTTCTATTTTTAATTTTGGGAACCGATTAACGTGTTTTTTATAATTTAATTGAAAGCACGTAAACCACTAACCATATTTTATAATTTCATATAATGGATTATTTAAACTCCTTTTTTCAAAACATTAAAGACAAATTAAGTAATCCATTTTTCGGAACACTTATATTAATTTTAATTATTCATCATTGGGAACTTTGGTATTCATTATTCAATTTTGATCCTAACTATTCCAGAAATGCAAAAGTTTCATTAATAAGAAATCTTGCAGAGCACGAGTTAACAATGGAAAACGTTATTAATGATATTGTTTATGCTTCGGCTATTTCTTTACTAGGCTACCTAATTGTAATCGTTACAAGATCATTATCTATGGCAATAGAGTTTAGGATAATGCCTTTTTTAACTGGCAAAATCATTAATAAAAATGTTGTCTTAAAATCAACTCACGATGAGACCGTTTCTGAAAGAGATGAATATGCTGAAAAGTACGAAGAGCAACGAAAAAATGTGAGACTATTGTCAAAAAATTATGACGAACAAATTGAACAAATCAAAACGAAAGATATAGAATTAGTAAATACAATGGCATCTGTTTCAGCGCTAACTAGAAAATCTAACTCTTCTGAACGAAAACTTGAAATCGCACAAAATGAATTAGAAAAATCGATAATAAAAGTTCAACAATTGGAAGTTGAAACAGCAAATCAAAAAAATGAATTAGAAACTTTTTTAGATAACTTACAAGAGTATTGGAATTTGTTTTTTGACGAGAAAAATATGTCTTTTTGGGATTCACCAAATAAATTCCCAACTATAATTATAGACAAAGTTACAGAACTAAAAAAAGCAAATAAATGGGAGCAATTTTTAGATGTTGCAAATCATCTTGAAAATGGAGGAACCATGTCCTCTAGTAAGATTACTGAAATGAAAAGATTTGGAGTTATCAAACAAATAGCAGGCAAAAATTTTAAACAATTAAGCCCTATAGCTCAAATTATATTTAAATACAAATCCATTTTTGAGGAAATAGAACCAAATTATGAAATTGAATAAAATTATCCGGTTTAAAATAAAGTAATTAACCAAAATATTTGTGATTCCGAGGAACGAAGAATCGCACTAGAAACTCCGCATAGAATATCGTCAATCTTTGTCGAATTACTTGTGCGATTCTTCGTTCCTCAGAATGACAAATTAGACGAATTTGATCGCGATTGATGGATTGAAATCCCTTGAAACGTAACGTAAACCCAATATTGTCAAACCCGACAGGTTTTGAAAACCTGTCGGGTTTAGCGCAAACATCATCTTATTGACCATCCAAATAAGGATCTAAAACTTCGGCTAATTTATTGAGCCAATAAAAATTATCTTCGAGATTGTTGAATTCGGTTTCTACGGTTTCGCATCCTCTCATGGCGCAAAGTGAAAGAACATAATTTACTTGTCGAATTGTCTTTGCCATATCTTCAGAATCGATTGTTTTTCTGAAAAATTCTATTAATCTGGTTTCTGTTTCTTTTGAAAAGCTGTTTTCACCCATAATTTCAATTTTTATATTACAAAAATCATGAGATTTACTTTTCAATTGAACCCATATATGAGTCCAATTTTATTTTAATTTTTCTTATACAGAATCAAATTTCGGCTAAAGCCTTTTTTCTCTCAAAACATATAAAAACCTCCAGCTAAAGCAGGAGGCAATTCACTTAGCGCAAAAAAAACCTTTGTCAAAGGTTAAAACTTTGACAAAGGTTTCTCATATTTTAAATGAACTTATATCTCTTATATGGTTTAAAATTTTAGCTATTCAATAATTCTAAAACTTTATCAACATTAACTTCGCTATAATCATTTATATAAAAACTACATGGCGGAAGCTGTTCTTTTGTATGCGTACTCAAAACGCCAACCACTTTCATTCCTGCATTTAATCCCGCAGTAATTCCGGAGAAAGAATCTTCGAAAACAATACAATCAGATGGAGAAACACCAACACGTTTGGCAGATTCCAGATAAACTTCAGGATTTGGTTTATGAGCTTTCACATCTTCGCTAGACATCATAGAATCCATTTTATCGCCTATTTTTAATGTGCTTATAATCAAATCAAGATTAGCACGCGGTGCCGAAGTTGCAACAGCCGTTTTAAAACCACGAGATTTCAATTCGTTTAAAAACTCCAAATAATGCGGAATCGTTTCGACTTTGTCTTTATAAACTTCACGAAACATAGCTTCTTTTTCGTCTTCCAATAAGGTAAGTTCTTCTCCGGCAATAGAACGTTTGAAGAAATGCGTCATTATATAACCATTATGTTTTCCGTACATATGTTCTTCAAACTCTTCGTTTGTATACGGAATTTGATATTTATTAAAAAATGCCTCGAAAGCCTTTACATGATGCGGATTCGTGTGACAAATAACCCCATCCATATCAAAAATTACACATTGCTGTTTCATTGTATATTTTGTTTTTTAACGGTTCGCAAGATAGTTTAATAAAGTGTTATTCCACAGAGATTCACGGAGGTTTTCACGGAGAGTCGCGAAGTTTTTGTTTCACGCAGATTTTAAAAAGATTTAAGCAGATATGCGCAGATAATTATTATAATTTATTGAAAAAAAAATCTGCTTAAATCTGCAAAATCTGCGTGAAAAAATCTTCTACTTTATAAATTAAATTTATTTCAGTTTTGGAATTTGGAATTTAAAAAAAATTGGAATTTGCGTTCTAGCCAATCCAAATCTTACTCTTAACCAAAGTCATCGTTTGTCTTAAATGCTGATTGCACGCAATCAGAATAATCAAAACCACCAAACCATAACCTACAATGGTATAAATTTCCATATCGGCCAATAAAGTCGATTGTTTGGCAACGGTGCTAAAAAGTTTTTTTAACGCCAATGTATTAGAATCATCAGCTGAATATCCTTTTGCCATAAAACTCTGTGCTGTTTTGGCTATGGTTTCCTGCGCTTCGGGATTTTCGCCGGTCACAAACTGACTTAATTTTAAAAAGTGTTTTTTATTTAAAAATGCCATGGCATTCTGCATCACGCAAAACCCGATTGTACTTCCCCAAAAACGTCCTGAAACACCAACAATCCCGGAAGAAACCGCCATTTTTGCCGGAACTGAAGATGTGGTAAATAATATTAAAGGAACAAATAAAAACCCAACACCAATGCCTTGTAAAACATACGGAATTATAATATCTGATAAAGCTACATCTGGCACAAAAAGAAACGTAAACCAAAAGTGAAACAACGCAATCAGCGAAAAACCAATGATGAAAATAATTTTGGTAGAAACCGATTTCATCAGGAAATAAGCGGCCAGAATTAAGCCAATTACATTTCCTAATCCGTTTATGTATTGCACGCCCGCAACACGCGACGGATCCCAATTCCAAATCGAAAACATCGCCGAATGACATAAACTCAGCGTTGCTCTGCTAATGTAAAACAGGAAAAACAATAAAAACCCGATACGCAAATTGGCATATTTAAAAACTTCGAAATTAAAGGTTGGTCTTTTTACCAAAAGTTCTTTAAAAATGAATAACCCTCCCGTAATCAAGGCAATCATTAGCATTAAAACCATTTGAGAAGACTCGAACCAATATTTTTTTTCGGCATAAACAAAAAAGTAAGCACCGCAGAGAATGGCCGTCAGAACCAAAATATAACTCATCCAGTCGATTTGGTACAGCGGAATTTTCTTTGTAATTCTGTGTCCGCGAAAAGTAACCAGGATCAAAAAAACATTCAAAACCTGAAGTCCGCCCGAAACATACAGCATGTATTTCCAATCGTAATGATCCAGAAACCAAACGGCAATATTCATAATAAACGGCGTTGACAATAATAACGAACCGTAATAAAAGGAAAAACCAATTATTATGGCGTTTTTAGAATGAAACTGTTCAATCAATAATTGTCTGATCGTAATTACCGGAAGCGCCATTAAAATTCCCTCGAGAACGCGCAGTAATAAAAAGACATAAAAATTAGTAATATACGCCGATGAAACAATCGTAATTCCGATTAAGGAATACACTGCCATCAGGTAATTTTTTGCGGGGAAAAAACTCGAAAATCGGCTTTCTATTAAAATCGTGGCCAGCAAAGTTCCGTAAGTTACGCACATCGCAAACTGCAAATCTTCGGGTTCAATATCCAGAAAACTCGCTGCGTACGTTACGTTTGAAGTATAAACTCCCAATAAAATCATGGAATGCAGCAAACAGACAAACAAAATAATAATGATTGCCCATTTTGGAACCCAGGATTTAAAAATACTTTTATCTTCCATTTTATTGGTGTTCTGCGATAACCGTGATGTTCATTCCGGCTCTTAAAAAATCGGCTTGTTTATCGGTTTCTTTCAACTGAATTCGAACCGGAATTCTTTGTTCGATTTTTACAAAGTTTCCTGTTGCATTATCCGGAGGCAATAACGAAAATCTCGCACCGCTTGCCGGAGACAATGATTTAATAACTCCCGTAAATTCTTTATTATTTACAGCATCGGCCTGAATTTTTACTTCCTGACCAACGGTTAAATACTGCAATTGTGTTTCTTTAAAATTGGCCGTAATCCATTTTTCTTTACTTACTATAGAAAGCAGCGATTGCCCTTCTTTGACCATTTGTCCCGGTTGAAGGATTCTTTTCCCTACCCAGCCATCATAAGGCGCCGTAATTATGGTATACGAAAGAAACAACGCCGCATTATCTGCCAAAGCTTGTTTCGATTCTATAATAGTTTGCGCCGTAGGAACATTGGCCTGTGCCTGCGAAGTGCTTAAATTAGAAGACTGAATTCGGTCCTGCATTTCTTTATAATGAGCCTGCGCCGATTCGTAATCTGCTTTTACTTTCTCTAATTGTTGAGACGTTGCCGCTTCTTCTTTTACCAAAGCCTGATAACGCTCGTATTCTAATTTTGTTTTCCAAAGATTAGTTTTTGCCGCCGCCAATTGCGATTCGCCAATAACTGTTGAAATTGCCGTAGTCGCCACATTTTTTTGAGCCACAACACTGCTTTGTTTCGCACTTTGAACATCGGCAAGAGCCACATTCAGTTTTGATTTGTATTCTCGATTATCAATCACAACCAAAGTATCGCCTTTGTGCACAAACTGATTTTCTTCAAAACGAACTTCCTGCACATAACCCGTAATTCGCGACATAATTGGCGTCACATATTGCTCGATCTGCGCATCATTGGTTTCTTCGTGGTTGCTATTGAACACATAAAACCAAATTCCTAAAATAACACCACTTATTATAAGCGTACACGCAATAATTGTTATTATGATATGAAACGTTCTGTTTCTTCTAGTTTCATTCTTTATCTTAACCATAAACTCTATATCTTTTGTTGTCTATTTTCTATTCTCTATATTCTATTCTCTTGCCTCTTTCTTCTAACTTCTTTCTTCTCAAAACTCATAACTCTGAGGCATAATCCCAGCCGTGTGAAGCAATTCGTAATGTTTGAGAATCGCATCAAGTCGTGTAGAAATTTTATTGTATTTCGCCTGAAGCAACGCATTATCGGCATCAACCATTTCAGTTATTAAAACCAATTGGTTTAGGTATTTCAGTTTTACGATTCGGTAATTTTCATTCGCCAAATCCAAAGCTTTATCCACAACCACAAATTTTTCAAGGATTTCCTGATATTGTGTATGTTCCTTAAACAGCTTATCCTGAATTTCATCTTTTATAATTTCAGACTGCATTTTCTGCCATTCGATTTCTGTACTGGCTTGTTGTACTTTGGTTTTGTTTTTATACAAGGCCGAAATATCAAAATGCGCTTCGATACCAATTTGCCCTAAAGTGTACAAATACGGGTTTGGCGGGAAGAATTTGTAATTTGGATAATAAAAACCATAATTTCCAAAGAAGTTTACCGTTGGCAGATAATTTCCTTTAACTAACTTTAGTTCTGTTTTTTTGATGTTTAATTCCTGGCTCGCCATTCGCATCTCTTCATTTTGGAAAGCTTTTTCCAAATAAAAATCATACGGATCTAAGCCATTCAATTCATCCATATTCGCTGTTGTATCGATGGTAATTTCTTCTGTTTCCGGAAGCTGGATCAACGTTTTTAAATCGTGAAGCGCGATTTTTATGTTTTTGGAGTTTGTAAGCGAATTCAATTCACGGTCCGAAAGTTGTAATTCGGCTCTAATAACTTCGTTTTTGGTTATTGTTCCGTGTTTTTGCAATGATTGCACTTCTTTTAATCGGCTTCTTTCTTCTTTAATGTTTTCTTCAAAAATTTTCTGAAGTTCCATCATTTTATAAATCGCCAGATAATTCGCCACCACTTCAAGCTCAACATCATTTTCGGTTTTTTCCGTTTTTATTTTGGCAATTTCACTTTCCTGATTGGCAATTTTGATGGCATTATTGATTTTATTTCCAGCATAAATTGGCATCTTAAAGCTTGAATTAACCTGATAAATTTCAGGAATTGCCTTTGTTACTTCTTTACCATTCAAAAAACCGTTGCCTTTAAATTCGGTAATATTGGTAATTCTGGAATATTCGCCGTTTAATTCGATATCCGGCAAACGAAGTTCTTTTCTTTCTTTGATATTTTGCTCAGAAAGCGTAGTCTCTAATTGAGATCTAAGGATTTTTTTATTGTTTTCTTTCGCCAGTTTCAACGCTTCATTTAACGAAACGGCATGAATTTCCTGAGCCTGTAAACTATTAAATGTCAATACAATTAGAAATAGCAACACGATTTTGAGAAAACAATCTTCTGTAGAATTTGTTATTTTAAGGAACATGAATATATAAATATTTTGATACTGCAAAGTTCCTGCATTTTTCTCGTGACTGATAATTCCAAAAAGTCAATAACATATTCATTTCGGACAAATGTTAATTTTTTTGAATCCGAAATGATTATTTTAAAATATTGAAATTCAAAATATTACACACGAAATCGTTTGAAGATTTTCTCACGCAGATTTGGCAGATAAATTATAATTAAATAATAAATCTGCCGAATCTGCGTAATCTGCGTGAATATATTTTTATTTCACGCAGATTTTAAAAAGATTGAAGCAGATTTGACAGATGATTGGAAAATAAATCTTTTTTAAATCTGCTAAAATCTGCCAGATCTGCGTGAAATAAATTTTATCTGCTTTTTAAAATATTTTCTCCGCTTAAGTAATCAGAAGGTCGTTGACCGAGGATTTTAAAGAAAGTATTACTAAATGTAGGAACGCTGCTATAACCAACTTCCTGCGCCACTTCTTTAACCGAAAGTTTTCTGTCAAGCAAAAGTTCAATCGCTTTCAAAATTCTGCGAATAGTATAATATTGAATGAAAGACATTTTAAGATCTTTTTGAAACAAGCGATACAAAGAGCGTTCGCTATACCCAAATTCATGCGCCACATCGGCAAACAGAATTGTTTCTCCGAGATTATTTTCAATATGTCTCAGGATTTTACCCAAACGCGGGTCTTTTGGCAAAGGCAATTCAAGTGGTAAATTGGTCAGGCATATTTGAGGAAGAATCGCTTTTATCGCTTTCGCAATCACAAAATTTGGAGAACCTTTTTTCAAATCACCGTTCCATTGATTGGTAAAAAGCATCATTTGAAGCAGTAAATTATTCACCGGATAAATACCTTCGTTTTGATAAAATTCATCTTCATTTTTTTCAACCGGAAAATACAGATTTCGCATCATCACATTTTCAGATTTTGGATGAATGCTGTGTGCTACATTAGCCGGAATCCAGATAAAATGTCGTGCCGGCAAAAAATACGTTTTGGTTTCTGTAGTTACAAAAACAACATCGCCTTCAGCATACAGCATTTGTGCTTTATCGTGTTTGTGTGTCGGAACCAACAATTCTCCCATCAAATCATGATGACAATAAATGCTCTTTTTATCGGCATCTACTTTTTTGATGTAATACTTGTCTACTTTAAAAGTTGATTGTTCCATTGAATATCTTTCTAGCGAAATTTAAATTCCAATATTTTAAAATTCCAAATTCCAAAGCTGGATTGTAAGTTCGCAAAGTAAAAACGCAAAGTTCGCTTGGGATACATAAATATAGGGAAATTTAAATTCCAAATTCCAATCTTGGATTGTAAAGATTTACCACAGCACGCAAGGCAAAAGCGCAATCCCGACACCTCGGGACGCAAAGCTTTATCAAAATCATAGCCAATGGTTTCAACCATTGGAGCGCAATGCATTTGCTTCAATATAAATAATCTCAACACGTCTCCCAAGGTTGAAACCTTGGGCTATATTTGAAATACAAAAATATAAAAGCAAAAAAACTCCAAATTCCAATGATATCGGTATTTAATTGGAATTTGGAATTTTCTATTTGGAATTTATTTTTAGAAAACTTTCTAAAATAAAAAAGCCTTCCGTTAAGAAAGGCTTCTCCCAATATTTGCGGTCTGGACGGGACTCGAACCCGCGACCCCATGCGTGACAGGCATGTATTCTAACCAACTGAACTACCAAACCAACTGCGTTATTGTGAGTGCAAAAATACAATAGATCTTTGATTCTGCAAGGGTTTTTACGAATAAAAATTGATAAAATTTTAAAAGGTTAAAATCCAATATTTTATCCCGAAGCCTCGGGACCAAATTCCAATTAAATACGCAGATCTTTGTTAAATTTCCGAACTTTGACAAAGATTTTTCATACAAAAATACTCATCACCTTGCTAAACATAGCCCGTGGTTTCAACCACGAGGTCACAATCATGATCACAATCCATATCCCCGTGGTTAAAACCACAGGCTATGTTTAAATCCAATTCAATAAATCATTATAAGCGCAAAGGTTCGCAAAGCTATGAATAAACTTTGCGAACCTTTGCGTATCCAGAGCCTTCGGGATTGTGCTCTTTGCGGTAAAACCAAAAGTACTGTAAATCAAAAAAGCCATCCACAAAAGTGGAAAGCTTTTCATTGGTCTAACTACTAAACCAGCTACGAGTTACAAATTCGTAGCAAAACAACACAACTAATCTTAGATACCGTATTTGGGCAAAAAAGCCTTTCCGTTAAGAAAGGCTTTTCCCAATATTGCGGTCTGGACGGGACTCGAACCCGCGACCCCATGCGTGACAGGCATGTATTCTAACCAACTGAACTACCAAACCTCTGCGTTATTGCGGTTGCAAAGATAGTACAGAATTTCATTTCTGCAAGTGTTTTGATAAAAAAAATTAAATATATTTTTAATTCCTTAGCCAAAGTTTTGTTTTTCAACTAAATATGTAGTCAATATTTTTTCAAAATTGTCGCCCACATTTACCGGAACGTACTTAATTTGGTTCTTCGCGCAGGTTAAAGCGAGTTCTTTAAAATAACTTTCTGCCCTTTTTTCATATTCTGCTTTTACATTATCGGCAAAAATAGATACTTCTTCGCCAGATTCCAGATCAATGAACTTTCTTGGTGTATTGTCAAAATCAAATTTTAGCTCTGTTGCATTATCAACAACATGAAACAAAATCACTCTGTGTTTGTTGTGTTTTAAATGCTGCAAAGCGTTAAACAATTTCTCATCATCTTCAGACTGAAACATATCTGTAAACAAAATAATCATCGAACGACGATGCATTTTCTCTGCAATTTGATGCAAATACGTAATCGTATCGGTGGTTTTTTTGACTTTTGGCTGTTCTAATAATTGCTCTAATTTATTGAGCAGCATTCTATGATGGCGATCACTTCCTTTTTCGGGAGCATAATATTCGTAATTATCTGAGAAAACACTTAAACCAACCGCATCGCGCTGTTTCTTTAAAATATTCATCAAAACTGCTGACGCCAAAACGGCAAAACCAATCTTCTTTTCATAAAAAGGCTGATTCGATTTTAGTTCCGGATAATGCATCGACGACGAATTATCGACAATAATATGACAGCGCATATTGGTTTCTTCCTCAAAACGTTTGGTGTACAAACGATCTGTTTTGGCAAATAATTTCCAGTCGATGTGTTTAGTGCTTTCTCCGGCATTATAGACTTTATGCTCGGCAAATTCGGCAGAAAATCCATGAAACGGGCTTTTATGCATTCCGGATATAAAACCTTCCACAACCTGATTTGCCAGCATTTCGAGATGCTGAAAACTCGAGACTTTCTCTATTTCCGTTTCAATTTTCATTCGGTTTCTTTTTTAATATTTTGGGCGCGATACAAAGCGTCTGTCGCCTGAAATAATTTTCGTTTTAATATCGGACTAAAATTAGGGTTTTCTTTTAAGAATTGCTGCACTTCATCAAAAGCATATTTCGAAGAATAACGACCAATTGTTCCGCTCAGCCAGTCTTTCGGAAAAAATATATCTCCGGTTCGCTGAATTTCATCGGTCAAATCTAAACAAAATCTCAAATGTTTTTGAGCGCTTTCCTGACGCAGCGGATGAAAAACATTTCCTAAAGCAGATGAAACCCACGATTCTTTTTCTCTGTTTTTCTCTTCTTTTAATGATTGAATAAAAGCATCACGAACAGATTCTTCTTTTGATAATGAAGGTAATAAAAACTCAAATCGCTTTTGCCTGTCCGGATTTGTGATTGCTGCTTTCGCTTTATTCAAAATTTCGTCTGCTTTTTCATGTTTAAAGATAGCCAAATTCATAGCGATATTGGTGTAATCGTCTTCGTTTAATTTCAAATTTGATATTACAACTTCCTTATTCCAAATCTGATATAATTTGGCTTTCGCCGGATCTGAATACGCAATTGAGCTAAATAAATTAAACAAAGTCTTTTTAATATTCCCCGTTAAATTTGTCTGTAAACGATTGTAAACTAAATCTTCAAATTGTTTTTGACTGGCGTTTTGTTGTTTTTCAGTTAGAAATCTCCAAAAAATACTACTTGCATTATTTGTCAGTATTTTTAAAACTAATTCATTTTCTTCAGTTTGAATTCCTTTTAAAAAACAATCAAAAGCTTTAGTTGGTGCAATATTTCCCGTTAAGGTATTTTCATAAAGATTACTATAACTCGATGCTCTTGCAACCTCATCGTTTAAGCTTGAAATAGAGTTTAAATTATTCCCGTCAAGCGGAAAAACACCGTAACCAAAACCATTATAATTGTAAATAATACTCAACGGCTTTTCAAGCCCAATTGCTTCTTTTAAAATCGTTTTTTTATCCTTTACAGCAACATCAATTACTTGTACATTATCAGCATAAACCAATCCTATTTGAAAAACCTGAGGCCAGATATTGTTAGATTTATCTTCGGCTTGTTGATTGATTTCAACCTTTTTGATTCGGTTTTTAGCATCATATTCTATTTTATCCGAAAAAATCGCTCTTCCTGATTTATTCACCCAAACTTCACTCCATTTTTTCATATCGAGTGGTGTTTCAGCATCCAGAATTTCTACAAGATTATTCCAGTCAGCATTGTCATTGGCGTATTTTTTAATGTATTTTTCAATTCCTTTCTGGAAAGCTTCCTTGCCCATTGTAGCTTCTAATTGACGCATCATTATTGGCGCTTTGTTGTAAATAATGCTTCCGTAAAGCGATCCGGCGTCTTTCAAATTGTCTAAATGTTGTCTTATCGGATGTGTGCCCAAAGAACGATCTTCGGCGAAAGCCCCGGAATAATGCGTTGTAAAAAATTGCAGATTATGATTGATTTTCGGGAAAATCGGATTCATGATTTTGTCTGCCATAAAATTCGCAAACACTTCTTTCATCCACACATCATCAAACCATTTCATGGTCACTAAATCGCCAAACCACATGTGCGAAGTTTCGTGAGCGATTAATTTAGCACGGCTTAATTTTAATTCGTCAGTCGCGGTATTATCCAAAAACAAAGCCGATTCTTTGTACTGAATAGCTCCAACATGCTCCATTCCACCATATTGAAATTCAGGAATCGAAGCAAAATCCAACTTCTGAAACGGAAACGGATAATTAGTATATTTTTCTAAGAATTCTAAAGATTGTTGGTGTAATTTAAAAATAGTATCGGTACTTGTCTGAAGTTTTTCGGGATTGTTTTCGCGATACAGCATTGTCATTTCTCGATTACCCCGTTTTTGAGTAACACTTTTGAATTTCCCGGCAACAAAGGAGAACAAATAAGTACTCATTTTATCTGATTCATTAAAAGTGTAATTGACAAAATCACCTTTTTCAGATTTGTTTTTTACATCGGCCCCCGCCAAAACTGACCAATCTTTTGGAACTTGTAAAGCCATATTATAAGTCGCCTTAATATCCGGCTGATCTAAACACGGAAACAACGTACTTGCACGATCCGGAACCAGTAAAGTATATAAATAATCATCGTTTCGGTTTAATGATAAATTACCGGCGATGAATGAAATTGCAATTTTATTTTTTCCTAAAATCAAACTTTCAGCAGGAATAATAATGTGCCCTTTTTCATGTAAAATGGGAATATTTTTTCCGTTTGCTTCAATTGATTTTATGTTCTGCGTTTTTTCTTTAAAATCTAAATACAAAGGCTGGCTTATATCTGATAAAGTCAAATGCAGCTTCATTTCCGATTTAATATCTTCATTTTTTTGATATGGAATTTCGAATAATAAATCATAAGAAACATCAGAGATTTGATGTTTTCTAAAAATAGCCAATTGTTCTGAAACGCCATTTTCTAAATGAACGCCTTCTTTTTGTTTTTGAGAAAAACCAATTGTTACAATCGTAAAAATGCAAAGAAAGTTATAGAAGATTTTCATTTTTAAAGGAATATAAGATTCGTTAAAAATAAAAAAAAGGTTTGGGTTTAGAAGGTTTTCTTTTAATCTGTTTCAAAAAATCGCCATGAATTCACGAATTATTTTTCATTATAAAGATCAAATAAAAAAATTCGTGAATTCGTGGCAAAAAAAAGCCCGACTAACGCCAAGCCTTTTCAAAATTTACTAAATCAAACTATTCCAAAATTATTCTGTTTGCTGAAATTTAAATGTCATATCTCCAGCATAATAAGTATTACGCGCATTGGTTGGAAAAAGTGTTTCTGCGGCCGTGCTTGAGATATATGCATAACCTGTAATGGTAATATTTCCGGCTACGATAGGATAAGTTGCTGCAGATCCGTCGGCTTTTGTTCTGTTGATCCAGTCATCGCTGTTTACCGTAAAAAAGTACTCTTTGTCTTTGGTAAGCGAGATTGGTGTAATCGTTTTTTCGACTGTAACATTGGCGGTAGCTACATTTACCATTTCAGATTTGATCACTGTTTTAGTCGCTGCATCCCACAAAGTCACTCTCAACGTTGAATTCACATCCGGAATTTTCACAATAATAGCATTGATTTTTCCGGTTACAGTTGGTTTAAAGCTGAAACCGTATTCATAAATTCCTGCATTTTTTTGATCTGCTGCTTTCTGATAAAATCCTGAGGTCGACATATAAGCCTCAAGCGGATTTTCGGAATCATACATAACCGGATCTGGTTTATCATTATCACTGCTGCATGAAACTGCAAAAATTGAGATTGTAAAAAGAGTTAAAATGGTTTTTAAAGTTTTCATAATAATAGTATTTTAAAAATTGTATTGAATTGGTTTTATTGGTTTAAAAGCTAAATGATGCCTTTTTGGTTATTGCTGAATATTAAAATGCGCGCAAACTTCTTCATAACTCATTTTAGAATAATCCACTTTTGCCATTTTTGATGTCGCAGCTGCAACACCTCCGGGAATCAAAATATAACGCCAACTAAGTGATGTTGGAATATTTACAGTTCCTCCCTGATCATGTCTAAATCTGAAAAGTTTGATTTTCTTTAGCGTAGAAACAGCTGTAATTGTATTTACAAATCCTCCTGCTGTGGATGTGTAAGGCAATGAAAATGTACCAGATCCAAAAGACACATAAACCAATACAGTTCCTTTTGAAAGAATATCATCTGTTAATTCAGGAACAACAAGACTTGTAGACATTCCCGAAGTACCGTCTACCGTTTCTGCAACTGCAGTTGGGGCAGTTAACCAAGCGCTGTAAATAACATTTGCCGTTCCGGTTGCGCCCGTTGCTCCGGGTTGTCCATCAACTCCATTAATTCCGTCGGTTCCGTCATCACTGCTGCATGAAATTGTAAAAAGGGCAAGTAATAAAAGAGTAAAAATGGTTTTAAAAATTCTCATAATAATTTGGTTTTAAAAAATTCATTAAATAGTTCTTATTTAGGTCAATAACATTATTTTTGTAAAAGTCAGCCGAGTAACAAATTTGTTTATTTTTGGCTGATGAATTATTTACAGGACAAATTTGCGTGATTAAAACAGGCCTGAAAACAGCTAATAGACAGACGACATTTTAAATAGACAGACGACGTAAAATCAACTTAAATGACCAACAAATACACTTGTATTATTATCGATGACGACGAAATTGACAGGCTAACGGTAATTTCGTTTGCCAAGAAATTTCCCGTTCTGGATATTTTAGGTGTTTTTGAATCTGCAGAAGAGGCACTTTCGATTATCGAAAAAGAAAAAATCGATATTTTGTTTCTGGATATTGATATGCCGGGTTTAAGCGGCATTGAGTTTCGAAAAAAAGCACTCGAAATTCCGGTTTGTATTTTTATCACCGCACATCCCGAACATGCCGTTGAAAGTTTTGAAATTGAAACGCTCGACTTTATCGTAAAACCTTTAAAACTGGATCGCTTTGCACAAACTGTAAGCCGCATTGAAGAATTTATAGAAATCAAACTCAAAGCGTCTCTTTTTGAAGCAAGTATTGGCGGCGATACCATTTATATTAAGGAAGGTCACGAACAAACGAAAGTAAAGCTTCATGAAATTTTATATCTCGAAGCATTAAAAGATTATACCTTAATTATTACCGATAAAAAAAGACACTGCGTTTTATCGAGTATCGGAAATCTTCTGAAAGAAAATCATTTTCAGTCTTTTATTAGAATTCACAGAAGTTTTGCGGTTCAGAAACAGTTTATCCAAAAAATAAATTCTTCTGAAATTCTTCTTAATAATAACATTACAATTCCTGTTGGCAGAAGCTATAAAGACAATCTAAACCTTTTGGCATGAAACGAATAGGGATTTTATTTTTCTGTTTTATCACTTTTTCTGTTTTGGCACAACAAGAACCCAATTTATCCCGCTATAAAACTATTCCCGAAAAGCTGCAGGCACAATTAAATTACACGCGCGATATCTTGAATTTAGATGAATATTCTAAAGTTATATCCAGTACACAAAAAGGCATTAATCTCTCTCAAAACCATCCGGCTTATTTAAGTAAATTCTATTTTTTTAGAGGAATGGCTTATGAATTCAATAACAACCAATATCAGGAAGCACTGGTTAACTATGAATTAGCCTGGAAATATGCTAAAAAAGCAAGGCATCTCAAGAACGAAACTTCTGCTTTAATGCGGCTTAATTACATCTATTATGCATTAAATGATACCACAAAAAGAAAATCTTTGGTACTCTATATCAAAAATGTAGTTGACACCACAAAAAGCGTTTACACAAAAGCCGTTTTATATGGAAGTCTGGGAGAATATTATTTAGATTATGCTCAATACGAAACGTTTATTGGATATCAGTTAAAAGCGATAATTTACAAAAAACAAATCCCAAAAAGCGTTGCAAACGACGAGAATATTGGAGTTTCTTACTGCCAGATTGCAAGTGCCTATATCAAAATGAAACAATTTAATAAGGCAATTGAATATTTAAAATATTCTAAACCTTATATAAAAACGTCTCCGTATATAATGGCTTTTTGCAGCAATTATTATATTCAGTGTTTTGTAGCCGAAAAAAAAATAGACAGCATTCAAAAATATTACAAATTAATTTACAGCTATCCTTCAGAAAAAGACTCTTTATTTCTCAATTTAAGTTTTGCAAACCGAAGCATGTCTGAATATTACGTAGATAAACACCAGCTAAATACAGCCCATAATTATGCTAAAAAAGCAGTTTTATTGGGCAAAAAATCAAATGACGATGATATAATTATGGAAGCCAATACCGCTTTGGGAAGGGTTCTATATGAAAAACGGGATTACAAAAAAGCAATCGAAATCCTGAAATCAGCCTCAAAAAATGCTTTGACTTATGATAAGGAATCATATGTTATGATCAATAAAAAATTATCTCAAAGTTACGCTGCACTTGGACTTTGGCAAAAAGCCTACCAATACAACGAAATCTACAGCAAATATAATAACGAAATGATGCAGGAATCGGCTAAACAGAATATTGCCAACGCCGAAGCTCGTTATCAAAACAAAACCAAAGGACAGGAAATTAAAAATCTTTCGGCTCAAAATACCATTAAAAACATTCAGATTGCCGATGCTAAAAAACAGCGTATCTATTTAATTTCAGGAATGATTTTGGTTGGAATTATCGGATTGTTGCTTTTTCTACAAAACCAAAATAGAAAGAAAACCAACCAGAAATTACAGCTTTTAAATAAGGAACTCGACGAAGCCAATAAAATCAAGGCGCGCTTTTTTGGCATTTTGAATCATGATTTACGAAGTCCGGTTTCGAATTTGATTCACTTTTTACATCTTCAAAAAGAAAGTCCGGAATTAATTGACGAAGCTACCGCTTTACGAATGCAGACCAAAGTGATTTCCGGAGCCGAAAATCTGTTGTCATCCATGGAAGATATTTTATTGTGGAGCAAAGGACAAATGGAAAGCTTTAAACCTCATCTTCAAAAAATAGAAGTTGCCGCTTTATTCGAAGAAACAAAAAAGCATTTTGCAAGTGTAGAAAACATTCAGCTTTTATTCGAAAATCCGGATAATAGTATTATAAATACCGATGAAAATTACCTAAAAACCATTATTAGAAACCTAACCGGAAATGCCATAAAAGCATTAGCAAAAACCTCCAACGGGAAAATAATCTGGAAAGCCTGGCAGGAAAACAACCAAACTTATCTTTCGATTACAGATAATGGCGCGGGCGGAACTCAGGAACAATTCAAAGCGCTTTACGACGATTCACAAGTCATCGGAATAAAATCTGGCTTGGGATTGCATTTGATTCGGGATTTGGCTACAGCCATAAACTGCAAAATAGAAGTCAGCTCAAAACCTGAATTCGGGACTACTTTTGTCTTAAAAGTTTGCCACTAATTACACGAATTTTCACGAATTAAAATAATCAAATTTTTGCAACGAATTTAAAAGATTTTTTCACGCAGATTTGGCAGATTTAAGCAGATTTAATTTTGATATTACTCATATATAAATCTGTGTAAATCTGCTTAAATCTTTTAAAATCTGCGTGAAAAATTTAAGCACAATTAAAATAAATAATTTGTGAAATTCGTGACAAAAAAACTTTATTCCAATAAAAAAGGCTTGACTTTCGTCAAACCTCTTTTATATAAATCATAATCTTACGATTACAACAAAGCGTCTAAACTATCAGAGTAAGTTTGTTTCGGAGCAACTCCTACTTGTTTACCTACTACTTCACCGTTATGAAAAACCAAAACGGTAGGTATGTTACGCACACCATATTTTGCAGCAAATTCCTGGTTAGCATCTACATCTACTTTACCAACCACTACTTTACCTGCATATTCTTCACTGATTTGGTCAATGATTGGACCAACCATTCTACAAGGACCGCACCATGCTGCCCAAAAGTCAACCATTACTGGTTTATCTGATTTTAAAACTACTTCGTCAAAAGTAGCATCTGTTATTGCTAATGCCATAATATCTATCGTTTTTAAATTTATCGTCTGATTAACTTAAGTATCAAACTAGAGTACAAATTTAAAAATTAAAAACCATTCAAACACCATTACCAAATTAGTTTTCATTATAAATGCATTGTCATTTATTATATTAATCCCATGTTTTAAAATTGTGAGATTTAACTTAAACTACAGAATGACGTATTTTAAAAATAACGTCAGTTTTTATGCTATCTTTAATGTTCCTGAAACTTCATTTATATGAAAGCAATTTTACACCACATAAAAAGCTTTTTACAATCTTCTCATTTTAAGATATATGCCAAACGATTTGGTTATTTTATTTTAGGATGCATTGCGTTTGTGATTATTGCATCGGGCGCATTATCGTTTTATTTTAATCAGAATAAAACCGAAATCATTGCTAAAATCAACACAAAAATTAATGAAAACATAAATGGGAAATTTCATGTTGGCGATTTTCAATATAAATTCTTAACCGGTTTCCCGAATTTTACTTTGGCCTTAAAAGATGTAGAAATCAAAGACAATCAATGGAATATCCACAAACATACTTTATTGAAAGCCAAAGAAATCGAAGTTCGTTTAAATGTTTGGAGTTTATTGCAAAACGAAATCAATATTCATAAAATGCTCATCAACGACGCCGATATTTATGTTTATAAAGCCGAAAACGGATATTCGAACGCCAATATTTTTAAACCCAAGAAGAAAAAATCGGCAGAAGATAAATCTGATACCGAAACCAGCATTGATCAAATTGACCTCAACGACGTTCATTTTACTTTAGACAATCACGTCGGGCATAAATTATTTGATTTTGAAATCGAAAGTTTAAAATCGAAAGTTGATTTTAACGGAGACGACTGGCAAACCGATGTTTACCTGAGAACCAATATTGAAAGTCTGGCTTTTAATACCGTTCACGGCAGTTTTGCGAAACAAAAAATTCTCGAAGGCACTTTTAATGTTTCGTATTCTGATGAAAAAGAAAAAATTGATGTTGTGACCAAAAACCTAAAAATCGGAACTGACTCTTTTGATATTATTGCTTTTTTTAATCTTACCGAAGGAAAAGCGCTTTTCGGAATCAATATTACGACTACGATTTTATGGCAAAATGCATCCAATTTATTATCGGCAAACATTAGTTCGAAGTTGAACCGATTTGATTTGAAAGAAGAAATCGATGTGAATTGCGACATTCAAGGCGATTTTAATCAGGAAGGCGACCCCAAAATTGTGGTTCAGGCAGAAGTAAAAAACAACGAACTCAGTATTCCCGATGGATTAATTACCGATTGTGGTTTTAAAGGCATTTTTACCAATAATTTTAAGCCAAAAGACGGTTTTAACGACGCCAATTCGGCCGTTATTTTAACCCGATTTTCGGGTAAATACAAAAATATTCCGCTTACAATTCCGCAGGCTGTGATTAATAATTTAGAAAAACCATTGGCAACCGGAATCGTAAATTCTGATTTCGATATTGAGAACCTCAACGAAGAAAATACCGAAAAATGGATTCATTTTACTGAAGGTCACGCTTCGGCTAACTTAAAATTTCAGTTTGATATTGTCGATTTATACATTACAAAACCGCGATTTATTGGCAATGTAAACGTAAAAGATGTTTCCTTTCATTTTATTCCGAAGAATCTTCACGCAGAAAAAGTAAACGTTAAACTCGACTTTACAGAAAAAGCATTATTGATTAAAAAAATCGCTTACAAACACAATAAAAACATCATTTATCTGGAAGGCAAAATCGATAATTTCCTGAATTTATATTACGACGCTCCCGAAAAAATGATTGTAAACTGGGATATTTATTGTCCAAATATCGATCTCAAACAATTTTTAGGTGTTTTGGCGAGTTCTCAAAAAAAGAAAGTCACGGCCAAAAAAGCCACCATGTCTGACCAATTGCGAAACGCCATTGAAAAATGCGTGGTAGACATCAACATCAAAGCTGATAAAATAAACTACAATAAACTGACCGCCACAAACACAAAAGCCGAAATCCAGATGATCGATTCGCGCCTTGTAATTAAAAATGGTTCACTGCAAACTTCCGGCGGAAGCATTACTTTTAATACTACAATTTCGCCCAATGGCAAGAACTATAATTTTGTCTCCAACGCGCAGGTAAATCGTGTTGATATTGCCAATTTTTTAAGGTCGTTCAACAATTTCGGAATCACCTCTTTTAGTCCAAAAAACATAAAAGGCAGATTGAGCAGTCACGCCAATGTAAACGGTTTTATCAACAGCCGGGGCGAATTATTGACCAACTCGATGCATGGAAAACTCGATTTTAAGGTGACTCAGGGCGCTTTACTCAATTTTGAACCGATTGTAAAAGTAGGCAAATTTGCTTTTCCGTTTCGCGATGTTCAGAACATAACCTTCAGCGATTTATCCGGAAACCTCAACATGCGCGGCGAGCAAATCGATATTAACAACCTCCTAATCAGTTCTAATGTGCTAAACTTAGACATTAACGGAATTTATTCCTTTGGTCGAGGCACCAATCTCGCCCTTACCATCCCACTCCGAAACTCTAAAAACGACGCCAAACTTGCCAGTCAGGAAGAACGCGACGCTGTTCGTGATCGCGGAATTGTCCTGCATTTGGTTGCGGTGGATGATGATGGAAAAATGAAAATTAAGTGGGGGAAGAAGGGGAAGGATAAGTAGGCAATATTACAATCTGATTAATAATGAAAACAAAAAAATATTATAAGATTTACACTATATTAATTGTTCCGTTTTGTATCAATTTTATAAATTGAAGGCAATCATGTTCATTAAAATTGTAAGTTTGTAATCATAATTATAATGTTTAAATTGGATGAAAGTAGTGTCATTTTTTGCAGGAGCTGGAGGGCTTGATTTAGGTTTTGAAAAAGCAGGTTTTGATGTTATATGGGCGAATGAATACGACAAGGAAATTTGGGCAACTTATGAAAAAAACCACACAAAAACATTTTTAGATAAAAGAAGTATTGTTGACATTCCTTCTAGTGAAGTTCCAGATTGTGACGGAATAATTGGTGGACCACCTTGCCAAAGTTGGTCAGAAGCCGGATCAAAGAGAGGCATTTCAGATAAAAGAGGTCAACTTTTTTATGAATTTATGAGAATTTTAGCTGATAAAAAACCTAAGTTTTTCTTAGCCGAAAACGTATCAGGAATGCTATTAACTACACATAAAGATGCCCTAGAGAATATAAAGCAAATGTTTACTGACATCGGCTATGATTTGACATTTCAAATGTTAAATGTTTCCGATTACGGTGTACCACAAGATCGAAAACGTGTATTTTTTATTGGGTATAGAAAAGATTTAGGAATGAAATTTACATTCCCAAGACCAACTACACTTGAAAACAAAATTACACTCGAAAAAGCCATCGGCGATTTGAAAGATAACGTATTGCCTGCAAAGTTAGGAAATTACACAAATGGTAGCGATTGCAAAATTTTAAATCATGAATATATGATTGGAGGTTTTTCATCAATGTTTATGTCAAGAAACAGAGTTCGTTCTTGGGATGAAGTTTCATTCACTATTCAAGCAGGGGGACGACATGCACCACTTCATCCACAAGCTCCAAAAATGAATTTTATTGAACAAAATATTCGAGAATTTGTAAAAGGTAAAGAACATTTATACAGAAGATTAAGTATTCGAGAATGCGCTAGAATTCAAACTTTTCCTGATTCGTTTTCTTTTGAATATAATAATGTTGTAGCTGGCTATAAAATGATTGGAAATGCGGTTCCTGTAAGAATGGGGAAAGTTTTAGCTCAAAAAATACATTCTGATCTACAAGAATTAAAAAACACAAAAAAAGCTAATTCAAAAAATATTGAAAATGAGATAAATGGAAATGTTGTACTTGAAAAAATGAACGAAATAATTAAAAACATGTCCGCATAATGATAAAAACATCGACACAAACAATTAATGGTAAAGCTTTTGAATATGCTTTATTAAATGAATTTTCTGAGCGCTTGAAAGTTCTGACTTCTGTTACAATTATCGAAAATGAGCCATTTAAAACCGCGCTTAAATGCTTTTTAAATTTTGATGAAAAAGAACAAAGCCATTATCAATTGGTCGCTAGTTTTTCTGTTAATTTTCTTCTTGATATTGAACCTCGCTTATCAAATGGAATTAATTCAGAAGATATTTTACAACTGGAAATTGTTGCTGATAAAGCCGGTCAAAGTGGAGATGTTCGTGATGTTTTAATGATTAGATCATTACAAAATTGGGAAATAGGGATTTCAGCAAAAAATAATCATAGAGCAGTCAAACATTCTCGTCTATCCAATGACATTAATTTTGGAGAAAAATGGCTAGGTTTTCCTTGTTCATCTGATTATTTTGAAGAAATTAAACCTATTTTTAGCAATTTAGCAGTTTTGAGGACAGCAAGCAAAGCAACACAAACATGGGATACTTTAGGTGATTATCACACATCTGTTTACATACCTGTTTTAAATGCTTTCAAGACTGAATTATTACGATTAGATACTGAAAATCCTGGAATTGTTGCGGAAAGATTAGTCAAATATCTAATTGGAAATCAAGATTTTTACAAGGTTATTAAAGGCAAAAATAAAGTTGAGATACAAGCTTATAATTTACATGGTACACTAAACTTACCATTTAAGGATATAAAACCAAAAGCAAAAATGCCACGATTGAAATTACCAAATCGATTAATTGAAGTTGTATATCAAGATAATTCCAAAACCACACTCTTAGTTACCTTAAATGAAGGTTGGCAAATTTCTTTTCGAATTCATAATGCAAGTTCTAGAATTGAGCCATCACTAAAATTTGACATAAATTTAGTTTCTGCCCCACATACTCTTTCTACAAATCACCTTTTTATTGGTTAATATACCTACATTAATAATTTCTTTATATTTATTTTAATCTAAACAAATATTAAAAAGCAAACATTAATTAACTCATTCATAGTAAAATAATACAACTTTTATTAAATAACATATAATCCATAAAATACCACTAATTATTAAATTTAAATCTTTAATAATTAAACCTATGGATTGTTTTACACCACAACAACGTTCCAAAGTTATGAGTGCTATCCGCAGCAAAGATACCAAGGAAGAAATTACTTTGGCAAAAGCTTTATGGCATCTTGGATACCGTTATAGAAAAAACAATCGAAAAATTTTTGGCTGCCCAGATTTAACTTTTACAATACTTAAAATTGCCATTTTTGTTGATGGCGAATTTTTTCATGGAAAAGATTGGGAGACCAAAAGAAAGCCTCAAACCAATTCGGAGTATTGGATCAAAAAAATAGAACGAAATATGCAACGAGATATAGAAGTCAATACCTATCTAGAATCTCAAAACTGGAAGATTCTTCGTTTTTGGAGTAATGATATTAAAAAGAATTTAGATTTGTGTATTCTTGAAATTGAAAAAGCAATACACGAAAGACAAATTACAAAATAAAAAAAGCCACTTCTACAGTGGCTTTTCCATTAAATATCAAAATTTTTAATTATTCAACATCCAAATAAGGATTTAAAATCTCGGCTAATTCATTGAGCCAAAAATAACCTTCTTCAACTGATTTCATATCGATTTGCAGGGTTTCGCATTCACGCATTAGAGACATGGCAAGAAGATAATTTACTCTTCGAATTGCTTTTGCGAAACTTTTGGGGTCAGTCGCTTGGTTGAAAAATTCGTTTAACCGTAATTCTGTTTCTTTTGAAAGGGAGTTTACACTCATAATCTTAAAGTTTAGGGAAATATAAAACCCGAACGGGTTAGCTGTCCTACGCCTTTAAGAGCGTTGCAGTTGTTTCCAATACCGCCAGCATACCGCACGGGCAAAAGTTTTGTCAAGTTCATAATCTTAAAGTTTAGGACTGCAAAGATACCAAAAAACGTGGGGTTTCTGCATTGATTGAAAAAGTTAATTCTTAGTTTGTTTGCTTATTGTTGCGTGGGCTTCTCCCGTCCCGAAACTTCGGGATCGAGGACGCTCAGCCTGACAATATTGTGAAACTTCCAATTCAAGCAGGCGGAAAAAACACAAATAAAAAAATCTGTTTTTATCCGCGTTTTCACAAAGTGAATCCGTTAAATCTGCGTTACATAATAACATTTCGACATCTGCCAAGGCTAACAAAAAATACGATCAATTTTTCGCAAAAAAAATTCATAATGTTTTATTAACTCACTTGGCTTTTCAACCTAAATAAAATAGCTTTGAGAATAATCATTAAATATAAACCAATATGAAGATTCAAATCAATACCGACAAAAACATTGAAGGACACGAAAGATTAGCCGCTTATTTTTCTGAAGAATTAGAAAAAGGTTTAACTCGTTTTGAAGAAAAAATAACCCGCGTTGAAGTACATTTCGGAGATGAAAACGGAGAGAAATTCAGCCTTAACGATAAAAAATGTGTAATCGAAGTGCGTACTGCAAAATTACAGCCACTAACGGTTACAGAACACGCTGATACTATAGAAAAAGCCTTTAGTGGCGCTTTGGCAAAAGCAAAAAAATCATTGACTACTACTTTTGAAAAAATGAAAGCGCATTAAAAAATAGGAACAAAGGTTCAAAGGGACAAAGGTGCTAAGTTTTCTGCGCCTTTGTCCCTTTGTCGCTTTGAACCTTTGCACCTTCTTTTAAGATTTCGGTAACGGCGCTCCCACAGCGATATCGCAACGGTGTCCGGGTTGCCCGTGAGCCGGATTCATTCCTTCGGCTACAGTTGGCGTTTCGGTGCTTAATAAAGCCGGAACATTATTATTTGCTGGCGGTGTAACGGTAAAACTTTGCGAAGTGCTTCCGCTTTGCGCTGTATTTGTTGTCGTTTGTTTTGCTGCAACCGGAGAATTTAAAGGTGATCCAACCGGAATATCACATCTGTGTCCGGGTTGCCCGTGCGACGGGTTCATTCCCTTTCCTACTTTCACAGGAGCTGCAGTTGTTGTTGTAGTCGTAACCATCTTTTGTTGCTGAGTCGGGTTTACCTGAACGGTTTGCGTTGGCTGAGCCGTTGCCGTTTGCCCTTGCGTTGGAGCCGAATTTAATGGCGCGCCAACCGCAATATCACATCGATGTCCGGGCTGTCCGTGTGCAGGATTTAGTCCGGCATTAGAACTCAAAACGGTATTCGGATTCGTTTGAACCGGGTTTTGAACAACCGAATTTACTTTTGTTGTATCCTTCATCAATCCTAATTTTACCAATTCTGATGTTGGTGTATTTTCCTGAGGTTCTAATTCTTTTTTGCAAGAAGTAAAAAGTATTGAAGTAAGAACTAATGAACTGATAAGTATTTTTGAATTCATGATTGTAGATTTTAAAAGCCCTCAAATATAGTGGTTTTTGACGTTTCACCATATAAGTTATATAAGATAATTTAAGTTTGTGTTTTGTGTTTTAATCTCGCAAAGTCGCAGAAGCGCAAAGTTTTTGTTTCACGCAGATTATGCAGATTTGAGCAGATTTTTTTTTATTAAATCACTTGAAAAAAAATCTCCGCATATCTGCTTAAATCTTTTTAAAATCTGCGTGAAATAATTTGCAGCAAAAAACTTTGCGCCTCCGCAACTTTGCGAGATTATTATAATATTTGCTAACTTTAACCAAAACAAACTTTACATGAAAAAATCAATCCTGGTTCTATTATTCGTTACCGCTTTTGCAAATGCGCAAAACGTTGAAAAAGACAAAATCAATCAAACACTAGACGCCTGGCACAAAGCTGCTGCCGATGTAAAATTCGACGCTTATTTTTCTGCTTTAAGCGATGACGCCATTTATATCGGAACTGATGCTACAGAAAACTGGACAAAAAAAGAATTTCAGGTTTGGGCAAAACCATTTTTCGATAAAGGAACAACGTGGAATTTTTCGGCTTTAGAACGTCATATCTTTTTTGATAAATCGGGAAAAATTGCCTGGTTTGATGAATTGCTAAATACGCAAATGAAAATCTGTCGCGGATCTGGTGTTTTAGTAAAAGTGGGGAAAGAATGGAAAATTCAACATTACGTTTTATCCATGACAATTCCGAATGATGAAGTTGATGCTGTAACCAAAATAAAATCTCCGGTTGAAGATGTTTTAATTGACAAGCTTAAGAAAAAATAAACATTTTTAGTCTTTCTTATTATAATCCTAACTTTTCTAGCGTTTTACAAAACTCAATATCAAATTAATTATAATATAATTGACAATTTTAGTTGTAAATTAGAAGTTCAAAATAAGATTGTCTCAAAAAAAGAGATCGAATTTTACAAAATCAACTAAAATAAAAGTCAAGCCTCTATTTTTTGAGCCCTGAAAATCTAAATATTGATTTTTTTTTAACTTTGACCCCAAAAAAAATAGGGTTCAATAAAGTATTTGAAAAATGAAAATAGAAAAACGCTGGGTCATCTCCTTTATTATTATAAGTATTGTTTGTATTACAGGTGCATTTTGGCCAACAGTTACCGAAAATAGCTATGTAGCATCAGAATTTGGAACAACAGATCATATAGTTCCTGCCGATGTTGCCTGGATGTTAACTTCGTGTTGTCTGGTTTTAATTATGACGCCGGGATTATCTTTTTTTTATGGCGGAATGGTAGGCCGAAAAAATGTGATTTCGACCATGTTGCAAAGTTTTATTTGTTTGGGCGTTGTTACGCTTTTATGGGTTGTAGTTGCTTTTAGTCTGGCTTTTGGAGAACCGGTTGGTTTTGGCTCCGGAGATCACTTTTATAGTTTCTTCGGAAACCCGACAACTTTTGCTTTTATGGATTATGTGGGCGTTTTGCCTCATAAACAATTGGCAAACACGATTCCGTTTATGTTATTTGCATTGTTCCAAATGAAATTTGCGATAATTGCTCCGGCCATTATTACGGGTTCGTTTGCAGAACGTGTTCGATTTATCTCTTATTTACTATTCATTAGTTTATTCACGATTTTTATATACGCGCCTTTGTGCCACTCTGTTTGGTATCCAACAGGCGTTTTAGGAAGTTATTTTGGCGTAAAAGATTTCGCCGGAGGAACCGTTGTACATATGAGTTCTGGTTTTGCTGCTTTGGCAGGAGTTCTGGTTTTAGGAAAAAGAAAAAATAGCGATCATATACCAACAAATATTCCGTTTGTATTATTAGGAACCGGAATGTTATGGTTTGGATGGTTTGGTTTCAACGCCGGATCTGCGCTTGCCGCGAATGGAACAGCCGCAATGGCTTTTGCTACAACCACAACTTCATCGGCTGCAGCCATGTTAACGTGGGTTTTCTTTGATCGAATGAACGGCAGAAAAGTTTCAGCTCTTGGCGCTTGTATTGGTGCTGTTGTTGGTCTGGTTGCCATAACGCCCGCTGCAGGTTTTGTATCTGTTCCGGAAAGTATGTTTTTCGGATTCGTCACAGCTTTGGTTTCAAACTCAGTTGTAAATTGTCGTTTATCTAAAAGATTTGATGATACGCTTGACGTTTTTGCCTGTCACGGTGTTGGCGGAATTATGGGAATGATCTTAACTGCGATTTTCGCTCACGGCGAAGATGCAAGTTTACTTCACGGTGGCTGGAACGTATTTGCACATCATATGATGGCTTTAGTTTTGGTTTCGATATTTACTTTCTTTGGTGCTTATTTCTTGTTTAAAGTGACCAATTTCATTATTCCTCTTCGAGTTTCAGAAGAAAACGAACATATTGGATTGGATTTATCTCAACACGATGAAACACTCGATCCAAAATTGAAACCAATTACGGAAGCGCATTACGGGTAATCATATTTTATTCGCCACGAATTCACGAATTTTAATTTGCTCATGCTGTAAATAAAAATTCGTGAATTCGTGGCTAAAAATTTTTAAAGTTAATTCGGCTATTTTCATTCGTTTATATTCCTTAATTTTGCCGAAAATTTTTGTAAAAGTGGGAAGTAAAAATAAACTAAAAAGATTCAGGGAAAACGAAACATTTGAAAACGTTTTTCAACCAACAAGAGAAGAAGTTGTAGGCGATTTAATGCCTTTAAAAGGAAAATGGAATTCTGATTTCTTTAAAAATGACAATCCTTTAGTTTTAGAATTAGGATGTGGAAAAGGAGAATATTCTGTTGGTTTAGCAGAAAGATATCCAAACAAAAATTTTATCGGAATTGACATCAAAGGCGCGCGTTTCTGGAGAGGTGCAAAAACCGCTGTTGAAAACGGCCTACATAATGTTGCTTTTGTTCGAACTCAAATCGAATTGATCAATCATATTTTTGCTGATAATGAAGTTGACGAAATCTGGATTACTTTTCCGGATCCGCAAATTAAATACAAGAGAACAAAACACAGAATGACGAATTCTGAATTTTTGAAATTGTATAAAAAAATCCTTAAAAAAGACGGTGTTGTAAACCTTAAAACCGACAGCGAATTTATGCACGGTTATACGCTGGGATTGCTTCACGGAGAAGGACATGAAGTTTTATATGCAAATCATAATGTGTATAAAAATGAAGGAAGTCCGGAAGAAGTTACTGCTTTTCAAACATTTTATGAAAAACAATATTTAGAAATTAATAAGGCAATTACGTATATTCGCTTCAAAATTAAAGATTAATTTAATTTTGAAAACAAATTTACGAACACATTAAACAACTGAATGGCCTTACTTACTCCATTACTTTCAGGTTTTATTGCCGCTTTCATTGGAATTATCCCGCCTGGTTTGATTAACATGACGGCAGCCAAAATAAATTTGAAAGAAGGAAAAAAGAATGCCTTGTGGTTTGTTATTGGTGCTGTTTTAGTCATATTTTTTCAGGTTTTTGTTGCGGTTTTATTTGCACAGGTAATTGACAACCGACCAGATGTTGTAACTTTATTACGCGAGGTTGGTTTTGTAATTTTTGCTTTTTTAACGATTTACTTTTTATTTCTTGCCAAAGAACCAAAAACCAAAAAGAAATCGAAGATTAAAAAAAGCAGCAAAAAAAGCCGTTTCTTTTTAGGAATGTTACTTTCGGGGTTGAATTTTTTTCCGATTCCCTATTACGTTGTGGTGAGCGTTACTTTGGCTTCCTACCATCTTTTTGTGTTTGAAAACAACATTATTTTTACTTTTGTTTTAGGATCTGTTATAGGGTCTTTCGCAGCTCTTTACAGCTATGTTGCTTTCTTTGGCAGAATCGAAAAGAAAACAGATTATCTAATGCGCAACATGAATACTATTATTGGAAGCATTACAGGTTTAATTGCCGTTGTAACGCTTTTTAATATTCTGAATTACTATTTCGGATAACTACAGATTAAAAATTTAGGTTTTATAAAAATTGAACCATTAAGAGATTAAGAAAAATTAAGTTTCGCTTTGTAACTTCACTTTCTTAATTACCTTTTAGATAAAATTCAAGTTTCGACTTAATGAAACTTAATGTCTTAATGGTAAATAATTTAAACTTATGGCTGAGGATAATTTTTTTGAAAAAGTTTATGCGATTGCAAGACAAATTCCGTACGGAAAGGTTACTTCTTATGGCGCTATTGCGAAAGCTTTAGGAACCGCACGCTCTGCCCGAATGGTCGGCTGGGCCATGAACGCCTGCCATAATATGGACGATGTTCCTGCACACCGCGTTGTCAACAGAAAAGGGCTTCTTACGGGAAAACATCATTTTCAAGGAACCAATTTAATGCAGCAGCTTTTGGAAAACGAAGGCGTTGAAGTCGTCGATAATCAAATTATAGATTTTGAGAAGCATTTTTGGACTCCCGAAGTGGAATATTAATTTTCACCATATAAGTGATATGATCTCATTTTAGGATTTCCTGCAAGGTTTCCAAAACCTTGTAGGTTTGACTTTTAAATCAGCTTTAATCTAAACAAAAAATACTTTACGACAATATACCTACAAGGTTTTGAAAACCTTGCAGGAAAACGGATGGCAGAAATCATCAAATCAGGCAAATAACAAAACTAGTTTTATCTTCGTCTGTTTGGTAGCTTAAATAGCCGCCATGAGCTTCTATAATGTTTTTAGAAAGCGTTAAACCAATTCCGGCGCCGTCTTTTCTGGTGGTGAAAAATGGCAAGAATACTTTATCCCGAATTTCAGAATCGATTCCTTTTCCGTTGTCTGAGATTGTGATAAAAAAACGGTTGTTTTCTGTATAACTTGACAGAAACATTTTCTTTTCCTGTTTTTCTTTCAATGCATAAATACTATTCGTAATCAAATTGATAATAACTTGTTCCATTTGGTTTTTATCAATTAAAATCGAACGCGAACTGTTGATATCATTTACCAATTCGATATTTTCTGCTTTTAAAATCGGATTCATGATTCGCAAACAATCGCCAAAAAGAGCATTTATTGGCGTCATTGCTTTTGTTGGCGTTGGCAGCATGGCCAATTTACGATAGTTTTCTACAAAAACCTGTAAATGATCGCTTCGGTTTATTATGGTCGAAATACTGCTTTTAATGTCGTCAAAATCATCTTCTTCCAGTTTCTCCTGATCTACAATTTGGAGTAAATTCTGCGAAAGCGCACGAATTGGCGTTAAGGAATTCATTAATTCGTGCGAAATAATTTTCATCAAATTGATCCAGGCTTCTTTTTCCTTTTTTTCAATTACACGCTGAATACTATCCAATAAAATGATGAAATATTCTTTGTTATAGGTTTTTGTAAGAGAGGTTTGCAAAATAAAAGTCTGCACATCCTGTTCTTCAATTTTAATCGAAATCGCCGATTTTAGTTCTGAAAATTCTGTTTTTTCAATTTCGCTGCAAAGCGATGGCAGATAATTTTTAAGGTATTTCCAATGACTCACTTTTGGAACTTTGAATAAATCTGAAAAACAATCGTTCATCAAAAAAATATTCCACTCTTCATTGTCTTTTTCGAGAATTAAAACGCCTGTTTCTATATTATTTAAAATCGATTGGTAAACAATTTCTTTTGATGTTTGTTCCTGTTGCTGCACTTTTAAACTTTCATATAAAAGATACATACTTTTAAAATTTTCGTTTTTATTTTCTTCCGGAAAATTGGTCGAAAAATCGTTTTGAAGCATCGAGAGCAATGTTCTGTCGTAAAAAAGCAATTGATTTTTGACATAAAAATACATTTCAAAAAGCATTACTACGGCAAAAAGTCCAACCAAAATAGCATTGTAATAAAACATTTTATAAATCAGAAAAATGCAAATGAAAAAGAGAATCATAACAAATAAGATTCTCACAAACAAGGCGTTATAAAACTTCCAATTTTTCATATTTTATTTTTTGTTGCCACAGATTAAAGGATTAAAATGATTTTTGTTTCACGCAGATTTTGCAGATTTAAGCAGATTAAATTAGATTAAAACAGCAACTATTAGCCTGTAATTTTCTTTTTATTGCCACAGATAAATGATTAAAAATAATTTCTAATAAAAAATCTGCTTAAATCTGCAAAATCTGCGTGAAAAACAAATTTTAAAAATCATTTCAATCCTTTAATCTGTGGCAAAAAACTATTATGTGTTTTTTAAATCGTATTTCTCAATTCTTCGATACAAAGCGGCTCTTGATAAACCTAGTTCTTCGGCGGTTTTGCTGATATTTCCGTGGTGTTTGAATAATGCTTTTTCGATGGCGGTTTTTTCCATTTCTGACAACGGATTTTCGTCGTTTTCCTGAATTTCTTCAAAATCAAGAATATCCAGATCCTGCACAGAAATCGTGTTGTTTTCGGCCAAAATCAAAGCGCGTTCGATCTTATTTTCCATTTCGCGGATATTTCCTTTCCACGGATATTTTTCTAAATATGGCGCAACATTATCCTCAAAATGCCAATCGGTTTGATTGTATTTTTCAGCAATTTGCTCTAAGATAAAATCTGCCATTGGTACAATATCATCTTTTCGCTCACGCAATGACGGCAAATGAATTTCCATTGTATTAATTCGATACAACAAATCTTCTCGAAAGGTTTTATTTTTTACCTCAGCTTTAATATCGCTGTTTGTTGCTGCAATAATGCGAACATTCAACGGTCTGGCTTTGCTTTCGCCCAAACGTGTGAAGGTTTTGGTTTGTAAAACATGCAATAGTTTTGATTGCAAATGCAACGGAATATTTCCTATTTCATCCAGAAAAATAGTTCCGTTTTGCGCGGTTTCAAATCTTCCGGGTGTATCCGTTTTGGCATCTGTAAATGCGCCTTTGGCATAACCAAAAAGTTCGCTTTCGAATAAATTATCACTCAAAGAACCCAAATCTACATGCACAAAAGGCTGATTTTTTCGTTCTGAATTTTGATGAATAAACTCCGAAAAAACATATTTTCCTGTTCCGTTTTCTCCCAAAATCAAAACATTAGCCTCTGTTCTGGCTACTTTTTCTGCCATGGAATAAGCTTGTTTTATTTTGATGGAAGTTCCGGTAAAATAACGTTTTTCTGCTTTTTCAATTATTGTCTTCTTGGTATTCTTTCTGCTTTCGGCGACAGCCTTATCAATAGTTTCGAGTAATTTTTCGTTGTGCCACGGTTTTAAAACATAATCAAAAGCGCCAATTTTTATACCTTCAACTGCGGTATCAATTTTACCAAAAGCAGTCATTAAAATCACAATGGTTTGCGGCGAAAGTGTTTTTATTTCTTTTAGCCAATGAATTCCTTCGCGCCCGTCTTCAAAACCAATTCGGTAATTCATGTCTAACAAAACCACGTTTATTTCATTTTCATTTAAAATAGAAATAATCTTTTTGGGACTATTCGCTGTAAAAATGGTTTCAAAATGTTTTTTGAGAATCATTTTTGCCGAAAAAAGAATTTCTTCCTGATCGTCAACGACTAATATTTGGGCTTGTTTTTTTCGCATGTTGTCTTTTTTGTCCGATTTTGAACGGTCAACTGTTCATTATCGAACACTCTTTTTTTGATTGTTTTTTAAAGCCTCTTTAAAATCAATGCTTTACAAATAATACTTTTTGTGGCACAATATTTACCTATTGATTATCAGTAAATTATTTAAAAAATGGACAAGGTAATTCCTCGTAAAAATAGAAAATTTAGGTATCTGACAATAGCAATTGCTGTTTTTTTAGTTTTGGCTGTGATCGTCTTTTTTTCTTTTAGCACTAAAAGAAGTTTAAATGTAAAAGCAGAAGAACTTACGGTTCAAAAAATTGAAAAAGAATTTTTTGAAGATTTTGTGGTTTTTCAGGCCAAAGTAGAACCTTTGAATGTAATGCTTGTAAACGTTACAGAAGGTGGTTCTGTAAAAGAGATTTTTGTAGAAAATGGTGCCATGGTAACTAAAGGGCAATCGCTGGCTCGTTTGTATAATCCGAATACAGAACTGAATTATCTGACTCAGGAAACGGCTATTATCGAGCAAATCAACAACTTGAATACCGGAAAACTGAACATTAGAAATCAGGAACTGAACTTAACCAAAGACTGGGTTTTGATCGAACACGATTATAATGACGCCAAAAGATTGTACGACATGAACTCGAAATTGTTTGCTAAAGATGTGATTTCGAAAAATGACTGGAATACTTTTAAAGAAAGTTTACGTTTTCAGGAAGAACGCAAAAAAACGATTCAGCAAAGTATTCAAAAAGAAAAACAATCGAATCAATTGCAAATTTCTCAAATCAACCGTTCTATTCAGACAATGGAAATGAGTCTGGATATTTTGAGAAATAACAAAAAGAATTTTTTGATTACTGCTCCGGAATCTGGCCGATTAACGTCATTTGAACCAGTTTTGGGAAAAACATTTCAGGCGGGAGAAAGCATCGGAAAAATCGACTCTAAACAAGGTTATAAACTGATAGCCGAAGTAGATGAATTTTATTTGGAAAAATTAAGAGAAGGCTTAAAAGGACAGGTAGAATTTAAAGGAAAAATACTTGAAGTTTTGGTTACTAAAGTAATTCCGGAAGTAAAAAGCGGGCATTTTACTGTAGAACTGGCTTTTACATCAAAAGAAAACATCACTTTGCAGGACGGACTTAGTTTTGGCGTGAAGTTGATTTTATCGGAGAAAAATAAAACGTTGGTTGTTCCTAAAGGAAGTTTTAATCAGGAAACCGCCGGAAAATGGATTTTTGTTGTAAAAGGAAATAAAGCGGAAAGAAGAAATATAAAATTAGGAAGAGAAAATCCTTCGTATTATGAAATTCTGGAAGGATTAAAAGAAGGCGAATCTGTGATTACTTCATCGTATTCTGATTATAAAGATATTGAAGAATTGTCGATTAGTAATTCGCAGCAATAGTTTTCAGGCACAGGCACAGTTCATAATTAATAATTCACAACTAACAATTAATAATACGTTTCAATCATCAATCAAAAAACAATAACATTAAAACCTTAAAAAATATGATAACCATTCAAAATTTAACCAAAGTTTTTAGAACTGAAGAAGTAGAAACTTCTGCTTTAAGCGGGATTTCTTTAGAAATTAAAAAAGGAGATTTTTTAACTATCATGGGGCCTTCCGGGTGTGGAAAATCTACTTTATTAAATATCATTGGGCTTCTTGACAGTGCTACTGACGGAAGTTATAAACTATTAGACCAGGAAATGGTTGGTTTAAAAGAAAAAGGAAGAGCTAATGTTCGAAAAGAAAATATCGGATTCATTTTCCAGAATTTTAATCTAATCGATGAACTTTCTGTTTATGACAATATTGAATTGCCTTTGCTTTACAATAACGTAAAAGCATCTGACAGAAAACAAAAAATTGAAGCGATTGCTGAAAAACTGAATATTTCACACCGATTAAAACATTATCCGCAACAGCTTTCGGGAGGACAGCAACAACGTGTTGCGGTTGCAAGAGCTTTGGTAAACGATCCGAAAATTATTCTTGCCGATGAACCTACAGGAAATCTGGACAGTAAAAATGGTAATGAGGTAATGGAACTTTTAACAGATTTGCATGCTAAAGGTGCCACAATTTTGATGGTAACACACTCTGATTATGATGCTTCGTTTTCGCAGAAAACAATTCATATGAAAGATGGTGTAATATTCTCTGAAAAACTAAACCAGAGAAATGTTGATGTTTTTATGGACGCTAAATAAATATAAAATGATCAAATTTATTGTAACTGCAATCGTAATTCTGGTGGGATTTGTTTGCAAAGTATTGTCAATTATCTAACTAACCGTTTCTAAAATAATAAACTATGATTTTTAACTGGTTTAAAATATTTATATATCATTTAAGGCAAAACAAATTGTTTTCGTTTTTAAATGTTTTGGGATTAAGCATTGGGATTGCGGGAGTAATTTTTGCCATTTTATATTGGAATAATGAAAACGCCTACGACCAATGGAATCCTGAAAAAGAAAATTCTTATCAGGTTCTAAACAAAATTGGCGGCACCGGAAATACATGGGCATCTAATTCAATACCTTTTGGAGAAACCTGCAAAGCTACCATTCCTGAAATTGAATCTGTTTGTTTCTTTAATAATACATGGTATGACAATGCTCCAATAAAATATCAGAATAAAAAGATAATGGCTGAAAAAATCACGATGTCTGACAATGGTTTTTTTGATGTTTTTCCGTTTCCGATTGTAAAAGGAGCCAAAACTAATATACTTAAAGAAGACAGCAGCGTTGCCATATCTGAGGAAACTGCAAAATTACTTTTTAATGATCAGGACCCAATTGGTAAATCACTGTCATATAACAATAAGGTTTATACTGTAAAATCGGTTTATCATTTGATTAGACCATCTTCTATAGAACCAAATTACGTTTTTGGCGGTGTTAAGCGTGAAGGTGATAAAACAAGCTGGGGAAATTTCAATTATGGCCTTATGATTAAAGCCAAAAAAGGCACTGATCCTAATGCACTTGTAAAGAAAATGCAAAATGTAAATTTTGTCAACAGAACAGTAAAAGATGCCAAAGAAAGTGGTCAGACGGTAGCACAATACGTTAAGGAAAATGGCGAAACAACTGTTATAATCGATCAGTTAAAAACGGCGCGTTTACACGGAACAAAATCTTCGCAAGGAATTAATTTTCCTGAAGGAAAAGGTAATTTACAATTGCTTTATATCATGGTTGGGCTTTCAATTTTGATTTTGGTTTTATCATTAGTAAACTATATTAATCTGGCAACAGCTTCGGCTATAAAACGCGCTAAGGAAGTTGGAGTCCGCAAAATTGTAGGCGCTACAAAAAGCCAGATTGTTACCCAGTTTATTTTTGAAACTGCCATAATTGTAATTTTGGGCATACTCTTCGCTTTGGCCATTGTTGAACTTTCCCTGCCTTATTATAATGTCTTTTTAAAGAAAACTTTGACTATGAATGGCAGTGAATTTTACCTGCAGCTTATTTTTATATTTGGATTAGTAATCGTTCTTGCCGGTATATTTCCTGCTGTTTATATCTCAAATTTTGAAACTTTAAAGGTTTTAAAAGGGAATTTCTCAAGAAGTAAAAGCGGAATCTGGATTCGAAATTCGATGTTGATTTTTCAATTCGGAATTGCTGCCTTTTTTATCATTGGTGCATTCATTGTAAACTCACAGGTAAATTATATGATGAATAAAGATCTTGGTTTTAGTGGCGATCAGGTAATTAGGGTTCCTTTTAATACTCCGGAACGCATAAAAAGAACAAGTCAATATCTGACCATGAAACAAGAAATTAAGAAGATTTCAGGAGTTCAGGAAATTTCTACTTTTGCAGGAACTTTTGGTAACAGTACCAATTCGAGTTCCGGGTTTACGCACAATGGTATTCATGTACAGCCAAGAAATGTTGAAATGGATTTTGGTTTTCTTGAAATGATGAAGATTAAAATTGTTCAGGGTCGCGATTTGTCACCGAAGTTTGCATCAGATACTGTTAGTAATATGCTAATGAATGAAACATTGGTTAAAACTTTAAATCTTAAAAATCCAATAAATACGATTATAACATCTGGCTGGGGAAAAGACAGTGATGAGGAAAATATGAAATTTAAAATCGTGGGTGTTGTCAAAGATTTTCATATTACAGGACTTCAGGATAAAGTTCCTCCTATGGTTTTTATCAATCTTAAAACTTTACAATGGAATAATTTTAATAATGTTTATTTAAAAGTTTCTCCAAATAATTTAACCGAAACTTTGGCAAAACTAAAAACCTATTGGGAGAAAAATGTAAATCCTGATTATCCTTTTGATTATGAATTTGTCAATAAAGGATTTGCTAAAACCTATCAGGAACAAGTTAAACAGAAGGATTTGTTTTTTATTTTAAATCTTGTTGTAATCATTATTGCCATTTTTGGATTGTTTGCTTTGGCCTCTTTTTCTATGGAAAGACGATTGAAGGAAATCGCTATCAGAAAAACTTTGGGTGCAGAAACAGATGCTTTATTGAAAGAATTATCAAAACAATATGTTATTTTTTGCTTAATTGGTTTTGCGATTGGCGTCGTTCCGGCTTATATTTTATTGCAAAAATGGCTGGAGAATTTTGCTTTCAGAATTGGAGTTTCGGTAGTCCCGTTTACTATTGCGTTTATATCATTATTGGTTCTGACCTTATTAATTGTTTCGGCAAAAGCGTATCAGGTAACTAAAATAGATATTTTAAAGTATTTAAAATATGAATAAGAACTTGTAGACCATTTTTTTTAAATACCCGTTAGATTTTATAAATCTAACGGGTATTTTTTATTCTTCTTAAAAATGAATATTGATCTATTTCATTACAACATCAGAATATAATAGTTTATCAAGTTGTTTGTCTCTATCGTAAACATCTGCAAAAAAACTAATTTCGCCGGTTTCATCATTTACCCATGCGGTAAAATATCCGATATAAATTGGAATTTTGTTTTTAAGAACACAAGGCGTTTCTTTTTCTCCGCTCATTGCTTTGTCTATTTTTTCAACCGGCCAGTCAGGATTGTCTTTTAAAATTGCCAATGCTAATGGTTTTGCTTCTTTTACGTTTATACATCCATGACTAAAGGTTCGTTTCTCAAATTCAAACAAACTCTTCGCAGGCGTATCGTGCAAATAAATATCATTGGGATTCGGGAACATAAATTTTACTAATCCCAAAGAATTTTTAGGTCCTGGTTTTTGTCGCACGCGACCTCCATTCCACTCCATATTATTTTCTTCCAGATAGTTTTTATCGCCCGCAATTTTGAGTTTTAATTCGTTATCTATTATACTCTGCGGGACATTCCAATATGGGCTAAAAACTATTCTGTCCATCATTCCGCTAAAAATAACCGTTTCTGTCATTCTGGTACCCACAAAAACATCAGACACTATTTCGTATTTGCCATTTTTGACATAAAACAGCCTAAACGACGGAATATTAACCATTATATATTCATTTGCTTTGGCCAATTTTGTTGGTATCCATCGACAGCGTTCCATATTGAGCATAATAGTTCGAATTCTATTCGAAACAGGTTCATTCATTTGATCGATATGCTCTCTCGTTAATGTGTAATTTAATTTAAGTCCATATCTTTTTTTATAATTTAATATGCCTGCCATCATTTCTTCATCATAAACATTTCTTTTAGAGTCTTGTTTTAAATCTCCCACAACAAACAAACGTGTCCTGATTTGTCCTACCATTGCTGAGCTATCCATTGGTTTAAGTTCTTTGTAAGTGGCACTATCGATGTCAATTTTATTCCATAAGTTATTCTTTTCGATAGTTCTGTATTTTTTCAATACATCCTGAAGTTTATAATATTGACCAAATAAAAGATGTTCGTCCTGATTAAGTCGCGCAGGATCAACAATAAGAGAGTCTAATATTCTGGAATACGAAATGTTTTTGGTTGGCAAGTACCATCCTATTTTTTTCAGGGTTGCCGCATCTTCGCCAGAATAAACATTACTCGCGTAAAACACATACATGCTTGTTAATAGTAATTCGGTATTGATTTGAGAAGGTTTATCGGTAACATTTTCATTAAAAATCTCATCGATTTCATCTTTATAAGGCATCTTTTTCTCGATTCCCTGCTCTTTCAATAAATCGACTTTTTCATACAGCAAATGTCCGAATTCGCTAACTCTTTTGTCATCGTACCAAATTGTATTGTATTCTCTTTTTTTATAGAGTTCTAAAACATCTTTCTGGTATTTTTTTAACTTAGAATAGGTTTTGAAAAATTGCATAATAGAAACACTATCAACATTGAATCTTGTAAGTGATTTTTTAGGAAGCAAAGTATTCCCGATTAAAGGCAATTTATGAGGCAGATTCGGTTTTTCATTATTAGCAAAACCGGAAGAAGAAAATAAAAACCCCACTACGATAAATAAAAATAAGAAGGTAGAATTTCGCATTGTTTTATCTTTTTAAATTTTAGAAAAAAATCTTATTTAAAAAACAGCGAAAACTATAAAATACCATAAAATAAGCTTCCGTCTATCTTTTATAATAGTAGAAAATCAAAAAATTTAGGGTACTCAAAGATACAAAATAAAATTGAAGAGCATTTTACCGCAAACTACAAAATTATACGAAAATTCACATTTTATAATCCAGTAGAAAATAATTTAAATTATGATCTTCTTTTTTCTTACAATTCAAAACCGAAAATAAAAAATTCGATTGTATTGGTTTGAATAATCTCTATATCAACAAATCCAATACAAAAAAGCCAAAATCCGAACAGAATCATTTATCTTTGCAGTCTGAAATGAGTTTAAATAAAAACAGTATTTAAATTAATTTCAGTCCATACAAACACGACAATAAAATGAAATTAGACAGAAAAGAAATTCTTAAAGCTTTGGAAACAATTACCGTAGCTGGAGAAGGAAAAAATATGGTTGAAAGTGGAGCTGTTGCCAATGTATTAACTTTTGGTGACGAAGTTGTAGTCGATTTAGTATTACATACTCCGGCAATGCACATTAAAAAAAGAGCTGAAGACGATATCAAAAAAACAATTCTTGAATTGGTATCTCCAGAAGCAAAAATTAAAGTAAACATTAAAGTAGAAACTCCCGAGAAAAACGAAATTAAAGGTCGTGCCATTCCGGGAATCAAAAATATAATTGCCGTTGCCTCTGGTAAAGGTGGAGTTGGAAAATCTACTGTTACAGCAAATTTAGCGGTAACATTAGCAAAAATGGGATTTTCAGTTGGAGTTCTTGATGCGGATATTTACGGGCCATCTATGCCTATTATGTTTGATGTCGAAAACGAAAAACCGACTTCGATTATGGTTGATGGAAAATCTAAAATGAAACCTATTGAAAGTTATGAGATCAAAATACTTTCTATCGGATTTTTTACAGCTCCAAGCCAGGCTGTAATCTGGAGAGGACCAATGGCAGCAAAAGCATTAAACCAAATGATTTTTGATGCAGATTGGGGAGAATTAGATTTCATGTTAATCGATTTACCTCCGGGAACAGGAGATATTCATCTTTCGATCATGCAGTCATTGCCAATTACAGGAGCAGTTGTTGTAAGTACACCACAAGCGGTGGCTCTTGCCGATGCTAAAAAAGGAGTTGCCATGTTTATGCAGGACAATATTAATGTTCCTGTTTTGGGAATTATAGAAAATATGGCTTACTTTACACCGGAAGAATTGCCTGACAATAAATATTATATTTTTGGTCAGGAAGGAGCTAAAAACCTTGCAGAAGATTTAGATGTTCCTTTCTTAGGAGAAGTGCCAATTGTACAATCAATTCGTGAAGCGGGAGATTATGGTCGTCCGGCGGCTTTACAAACAGCATCAGTAATTGAAACTATTTTTGAAGAAATTACCCGTAATGTTGTACAGGAAACGGTAAACAGAAATGAAAGCTTACCTGCTACCGAAGCTATTAAAATTACAACTATGGCAGGTTGTTCAGCAGTAAAAAAATAATTATAATGAGAAAATTAGATAATTAGATAATGATATTTGGAGGATTTAAAATTTTCTAATTGGACACATTATCTAATTATCTAATTCGCTCTAATTGACACATAAATATTATGACAACAGAAGAATTAACAAGCAACGTATTATTGGCTCTTGACGAAATCAGACCTTTTTTAAATTCTGACGGAGGAGACATTACACTTATTTCTATAGACGATGACAAACATGTTAAAGTTCGTCTGGAAGGAGCGTGCATTAGCTGTAGCGTAAATCAAATGACGCTAAAAGCGGGCGTTGAAACCACTATAAAAAAATATGCTCCACAAATAGAAACTGTGGTAAATATCATGTAATAAATAAAATTTTAAGGGTCACTAAGAAAATTCTGATTTAACAAGAATATTTGACCTTTAATGATTTTGATTTCGAAAAACTCAAAAAACATTCAAAAAAAAGCGTGTTTTTGCGATTTTATCAAAAAAGTATCTAAAGTTTTAAGATATTTCAGTAAGGTATTGTTACATTTTTAACTTAAATTTGTGACGTAACCCCTTAAACCGAAATATATGAAGAATTTCTACGCTCTACTTTTATTAATGTTTTTTGTTTCAGCGAGTTATGCTCAACAAAATGTAACAACACTCGTTGTTGACAAAGCTTATCTGAACGAAGCAGAAGAATGGTCTGATTTTACCTATTCAGGAAAAATTGTGTTCTCGACAAATTCAAATGAAGAAGAAGGAACTTTAAGAATTGGTAATTACGATTTTTTATATGATTTCTGCGATGGAAAAGCTAAATTTGCCAATAAAGCAACTTACAGCTCTGCAGAATTTTCACACCCAAGAAAAGTTTCTGTTAGCACCGATAAACAAGGTGTTGTAAACTCAACTTATGAAGGAACGCTAATTTTCCAGGCTGATAGAGATTATTACTCAGTGATAGCTGTTGTAACTTTATTAGAAAAAAACGGTTATATTCTGGGTGTAAAAATGCGCCAAAAAGAAGGAAACAAAAAAGAATACGCGTTTAGTACAAAACCAGGCAGTTAAAATAAACAAAAAGGATTTTTTCACGTTATTAAATCCTAAATCAGAAAAATTCCAACATTAAAAATGGATGTATTAATAAAGATTAAAGATCGAGAAGGAGTTATACACGAGTTACAAGCTCCAACTGATATGGCAATGAATATAATGGAGTTATGCAAGGCATACGAACTTCCTGTTGAGGGAACCTGCGGAGGAATGGCCATGTGTGCTTCTTGCCAGTGTTACGTTCTAAATGATGTTGCATTACCTGAAATGGGAGATGAGGAAGAAGCCATGCTTTCGGAAGCGTTTTATGTTAAATCTAATAGCCGTTTAGGTTGTCAGATTCCAATTACGGAGCAATTAGAAGGTCTGGAATTAGAACTGGCACCTGAATATTAAAAAATAAATTACAATATTTTAAATTCCAAATTCCAATAGAACATTCGATCTATGGAATTTGGAATTTTTATTTGGAACTATATTACGCTGCAATATTAAAATAATAAAAAAGCGAGAATTTAGGTTCTCGCTTTTTTTATATCTATTCGTTAATTAACCTGACGGGTTTGCCAAAGAAACGCAACTGGATTTCTCAATAAAAAAACCGTAATCACATTGCTGCAATTACGGTCTTTCCTTTATAACAATTTTCTTTAATCTCGAATTATACCAAACCTGCCTGAATTAAATATTCAGCAATTTGAATTGTGTTTGTTGCAGCACCTTTTCTTAAGTTATCAGCAACAATCCACATGTTTAAAGTATTTTCCTGACTTTCGTCACGACGAATTCTACCCACAAATACATCATTTTTACCTTCTGCATACAATGGCATTGGATAAGTAAATGTGTCCAAATTATCCTGAACCACTACTCCATCAGTATTGTGTAAAATTTCGCGAACTTCGTTTACATCAAAATCATTTGTAAACTCAACATTTACCGCTTCGCTATGTCCGCCTACAACTGGTACACGAACTGCAGTAGCCGTAACTCTGATGGTATTATCACCAAGAATTTTTTGAGTCTCACGCACTAATTTCATTTCTTCTTTAGTGTATCCGTTCTCTTCGAAACTATCACAATGTGGAATCGCATTTCTATGGATCGGGTATTTGTATGCCATTTCTCCCTGAACTCCTGCGTATTCATTTTCTAATTGTCTAACTGCTTTTACACCCGTTCCGGTGATTGATTGGTAAGTAGAAACAATGATTCTTTTAATGTTGTATTTTTTATGCAAAGGTGCCAATGCCAAAACCATTTGAATAGTAGAGCAGTTTGGATTTGCAATAATTTTATCTGCACTTGTCAAAGTATCTGCATTGATTTCCGGAACGATTAATTTTTTAGTCGGATCCATTCTCCATGCCGATGAGTTGTCGATAACGGTTGTTCCGGCAGCAGCAAATTTTGGAGCCCATTCTAATGATGTATCACCTCCTGCAGAAAAAACAGCAATATCAGCTTTCATATCAACTGCCGTTTGCATTCCTACAACTTTATATTTAGTTCCTTTATATTCAATTTCTTTTCCTATTGATTTTTCAGATGCAACAGGAATTAATTCTGTAACAGGAAAATTTCTTTCTGCCAACACTTTAAGCATTACTTCGCCAACCATACCAGTGGCACCTACAACCGCTATTCTCATTTTTATATTTTTAGTATGAATTAAATCTAATTTATAATGCAAAAGTATACATAATAAAAGTCAAAACAAGGCGCTTCACAAAAAATAACAAAATGTTACAAATTAAACAAAAATAAAAAAAACCGCCTCAATTAAGAAGCGGTTAAGTTAGACTTAGTGTAGCGGTATATATCTTATTGTTTATTTTTTAATAAATCTCTAATTTGAATAAGAAGTTCTTCTTGTGTTGGTCCGGCTGGCGGTGGTGGTGGAACATCTTTCTTTTTAATACTATTAATTCCTTTAATAATTAGAAATAAAACAAATGCAACAATTATAAAGTTAATTACTGCTGCAATAAAAACACCATACTTTACACCTCCAAAAGCCGTAAGCTCTTCTATAGAAGATAAATGTGCAGCATCCAGAGCGGGTTTCAATATTAAAGGCGTTATTACATTGTCAATTAATGAACCTACTATTTTATTAAAAGCAGCTCCAATAATAACACCGACAGCCAAGTCAATTACGTTGCCTTTGGTCGCAAATTCCTTAAATTCTGAAAAAAATCCCATAATTGTTCGTTTTATATGTAATTAATAGATATCGAAAATACGTAATTTTCTTTAAAGTTACAGCAAACTATCTGAAAAATACCCTTTTTACACGTTGCGAAATACTGGTTAGAATTTCATACGGAATTGTTTTTAAAGCATTTGCAATCTCCGTTACTGTTGGGTTTTCGCCAAAAATAATAACTGAATCTCCTTCTTTACAATCAATTTCGGTTACATTAACCATTAACATATCCATACAAACACTACCTACAATTGAGGCTTTTTGATTTTTAATGACAACATAACCTACCTCATTTCCCCACAAACGTGAAATTCCGTCTGCATAGCCAATTGGAATTGTTGCGATTTTAGTGGGTTTCTCTGCCATAAAACGGCGTCCGTAGCCTACGCTATCGCCTGCCGGAATTGTGCGAACCTGAGAAATAATCGATTTTAAAGTTCCAACGTTTTCCAGATATTTTTGTTCTGTCGGATCGTTTGAAACTCCGTATAAACCAATTCCTAAACGGACCATATTAAATTGCGCGTCAGGAAAATTGCTAATTCCCGAAGTATTCAAAATATGACGAATTGGATTGATATTTAATTCTGATATTAATTTTGATGATAATTTTTCGAATAACTTAATCTGAGAAATCACAAAATCATAATGATTCATATCGTCACTTGTTGCCAAATGTGATAAAACACTTTGCACTTTAACGGTTGTGTTTCCTTTTAAGGTTTCAATTAATTCGGTTAATGTATTTTCTTCAAAACCCAAACGATGCATTCCGGTATCGAGTTTTATGTGAATCGGAAAATCTTTTAGATTCTTTTCTCGTGCGATTTTTAAAAAGGCATTTAATCCTTTTACACTATAAATTTCAGGCTCTAACTGATACTGAATAATCGAAGGAAAGCTGGTCGATTCTGGATTTAAAACCATAATTGGCAATTTAATTCCGCCATTTTTAAGCGAGATTCCTTCATCGGCGAAAGCCACACCCAAATAATCGACTTTATGATGTTCCAGCAATTTGGCAATTTCCAAACCACCGTTTCCATAACCAAACGCTTTGACCATTACCATGATTTTTACATCATTGGCCAGTTTTGATTTAAAGAAATTTAAGTTATGACTAATAGAATCGAGATTAATTTCAAGAATCGTTTCATGTGTTTTCTCTTCTAATAAAGTCACGATTTCTTCAAACTGAAATGATCTTGCCCCTTTTATTAAAATAGTTTCATTGGCAAAATTCAGGCTTTCAAAATACGCAATAAATTCGGCTGTATTTTGAAACGTTATGCAATTTGAAAACTTGTCTGCAAAAGATGAAATAGTCGAACCAATACCTATTACGCGATTGATTTTATTGTCTGAAATAAGCTGGGCAACTTTCGAATATAGCTCTTCATTTGAAAATCCGCTTTGAAAAATATCTGATAAAATAACCGTTTTTGAAGCGTTCTTTTTTTGACTTTCCAGAAAATCCAACGCAATTTTCAGCGATTGAAAATCAGAGCTGTAACTATCATCAATAATACTGCAATTGTTGATTCCATTTTTAACTTCCAGGCGCATTTCTACCGGATACAACATTTGCATGCGATTTTGAATTGTTGCAGAATCATACTCAAAATGAAGCAAAACCAGCAAACAGGAAATAGCATTTTCTATTGAAGCAGAATCCTGAAACGGAATTTCAAGATCGAAAATTTCATTTTTATATTGATATTCAATACGTGTTTTATCGTTTCTGTTTTCTTTTTTCAGAATAAAAACATCAGCGGTTTGATCCCTGAAACTCCATGAAAAAAGTTTTCGCGGATGAAGCATATATTCTGCTGCAAATTGTGACATACAGGAATCAACAATTTCATTTTTTTGATAAATAATTACCGGACAATCTTTAAACAAAAGTAGTTTTTCGTCAATCTTTTGTACTAAATTCAAAAAACCTTCATCATGCGCCGTGCCAATATTGGTCAGTACGCCAATTGTTGGTTTAATAATTTTTTCGAGTTTGTCCATTTCATTAACCGTCGAAATTCCAGCTTCGAAAATACCCAGGTTGTGTTTTTCGTTTATCGCAATTACAGAAAGCGGAACACCAACTTGTGAGTTATAACTTTTTGGACTTCTGATAATATTATAATCCGGACTTAGTAAAAAATTAAGCCATTCTTTTACAATCGTTTTTCCGTTGCTTCCGGTCAGGCCGATGATTGGAAAATCAAAAAGATGTCTGTAATAAGCCGCAAAATGCTGTAGTGCATTTAAAGTGTTTTTTACAACCAAAAAATTAGCTTTTTCCTCGCAATTTTCAGGAATATACTGCACAACAAAATTCTGAACGCCTTTGTCTATAAGTTCTGAAATATATAAATGAGCATCATTATTTACACCTGATAGGGCAAAAAATAAAGTTTGCGATCCGTTTTGCAACGAACGGCTGTCAATCGAAATATGATCGATAAAAATAGCAGCTTCCGAGCCAATCCATCTGGCTTCAAGAACTGATATAAGGTTTTTTAAATTTATGCTCATTTTGGAAATTTCTTTTGTCAAATTTAAAAAAAGGTTTGCCACTAATTTCACAAATTTTCCCGAATTATTTTTCACGCAGATTTAAAAAAGATTTTAGCAGATGCCCACAGATTTTTATTTATCAAATCTGCTAAATCTGCAGAATCTGCGTGAAACAAATATTGAAATAGGTTTGCCACGAATTGCACAAACTAGCACGAATTATTTTTTACGCAGATTTAAAAAAAGATTTTAGCAGATGCACGCAGATTTTTATTTATTAAATCTGCCAAAATCTGCAGAATCTGCGTGAAACAAATATTGAAATAGGTTCGCCACGAATTTCAGAAATTTTCACTAATTGTTTTTAGTTTTTTTTTACTACAGATTAAAAAGTTCGCACGAATTTCACGAATTAGCACGAATTTTTATTTGCCACAGACTAAAGGATTAAAAATGATTTTCACAATTTGTGAGAATCTTTGAATCTGTGGTTAACATTTTTTTAACCGTAAAGAATTAGTGAAAATTCGTGTAATTCGCGGCAAAAAAAAATATTTCCCTATATTTGTGAAGACCTCAAATTAAAGATTTTGAAAAAAATACTGCCTATATTCTCCTATATATTGCATCCGATTTTTATATCGATGTATGCTACTTTATTTTATTTGTTTTGTAAAGGTGACATTTTTACAAATCAGGAGAAATATTATGTTTTGTTTCAAATTCTGATTATTACGATCTTGGTTCCCATATTATTTTTTATGCTCCTTCGCTCAACGGGACATGTAAAATCTGTAATGGTCCATGAAACTTCGCAGCGGAAAATTCCACTTATTTTACAATGTTTTCTTTATATTTTATTGGTAAAAAGAAGCATTGTTATTATGCGTTATCCTGAATTACATTTCTTTTTTCTTGGTGCTTTGTTCAGTACAATTTTGGCTTTAATAGGATCACTTTTCAAAATAAAGGCAAGTTTGCACATGATGGCAATCAGCGGATTTACTGTTTTTGTTATTGGATTAAGCATTCACTTGCAAATGCAAAATCCTTATTGGACTGCGTTGATGGTTTTCCTGACCGGAATTGTAGCATCATCAAGATTAGTTATGGAAGCGCACACAAATAAAGAGCTGCTTATTGGTTTGGCACTTGGTATATTTCCGCAAATGCTCTTTTTATATCTGTGGTTATAAAATATAAAATATCAATCCCGCATTTAAGGTTCTAACATCTATTTTTTGTCCCGAAGTAGTAATGACGTCTTTAAACAAAGGGTTTAATCCGTAATTTAGGTAAACATTCCAGGTATTGTAACCTGCAGCGAGGTAAACGCCATATTGAACTTTATTTATATTCGGATTATTTTTAACTACATACGTCTCTTCGCCATTATCTAAAACAGATTTATTAGAAAAGACATAACTAATTTTAAATCCTCCATAAATTCTCCAAAATCTATAACTTTCATAAGTGGAATTTCTCCATCGAAATTCTATTGGAAGATCGACCAAATATTGTCTGTATCTATTTGAAGTAATATCATTGTAGTCGCTTACTGCATAAGCCAATCCTCCGTCCGGCAGTTTAGAAATAGTAAGATTTTGAAAATAATTCTGATAGCTTAATCCTAAACCTGTGGCAATTGCAACGGTTCTTTTTTTGTTGATAGGCATATCACGCAGAAATCCCATAGAAAGTCCTGCAGAAAATTTATTTTGTTTAAGGCCTTCCGGAATCTGGGTTAACAAATTATAAGTGATCGAAAAATAAAACTGATCTTCACGATATAATGAATCGATTTTTACAATCGGTTCTATTTTAGGTTTTGTTTCTTCCTGAGAAAAAACACTAAAAAACGACATTATAAATAAACAACTAAAAAGGAATCGCATATCGTATTTTGGTTTTAAGGATGTTCTCAAGTAAACGTTTTTTAGAGTTGATTTATTTCACTTACAAATATAATATAATGCTGGCTCAAGAAGTGAATTAACACGAAATTATTCTTTTTTTCGCTACGAATAAATTCTTTCATTGCACTATTTTCAATAAATCAGTAATAGAATCAAAAAAACAAATCGATTATTCATTGCTCTTTTATACCTTTGTCATGCATGAAAAAAAAGCAGCTCATATTAAGTGTTTCTTTGGCGCTGACAGTATTGTTCTCAATATTGTTTCAGTCGATACACAGTTATGAGCATATTGTAAAGCAGCTTTCAGAGAAACAATGTCATCATGATTATAGTGATCCAAACGGAGAAATAACACATCAGCATCATGATTATGATTTGTGTTATGTTTGTCATTTTGCTTTTGGAAGTTATATTATTCCCGAAGAATTTTCATTTCAACTTTATACTTTACACAAAGAAATTCCTTATTTCTTTACACGTTCAGAAAAAATATTTTCATTTTCAGAAAGTGCTTATTTATTACGTGGTCCGCCCACAGCTTTAGTTTCTTAATTTCGATTATTCGAAAAAATCAAAAAAGTCTTTATTCTAATGCGAAACAGGCAAGTTTTCCATCTTGAAAATGTATCAGGATTGGCAAGTTTACTTTGATTTCATGTTTTAGTTTAAAGAAAAAATCAATTAACTATAGCATCATTTTCAAATGAAAAAAATAATATTAGCCCTTATTTTAGGGTTTTCGAGCCTGCTTTCGGCTCAAAATTCTGTTTCAGGAACCGTAACAAATCTTGAAAACCAAGCCATGCCCGGCGTTTCTGTGTATGCGCCTGAATTGCACAGAGGAACGACCACTGACGAAAACGGAAAATATGAATTTAAAAATCTTCCAAACGGAAGTTTACGACTTGCTTTTGCTTTTGTTGGATATACAACTCAAAACAAAACTATTTCCAAAATATTAAAAGACAACACTTTAGATATAATTCTTACCGAATCTATTTTTGAAATGGATGAAGTAGTCGTTTCAACTCCTTTCAACAAATTGCAATCGCAAAACGTAATGAAAGTCGAGCATGAAAGTATCAAAACTTTACAACAAAAAGGAACTTCGACTTTAATTGAAGGTTTGGCAACGATTCCCGGAGTTTCGCAAATTTCTACCGGAACTTCTATCGGAAAACCGGTTATTAGGGGTTTAAGCGGAAATCGTGTTTTGGTGTATTCTCAAGGTGTAAGAATTGAAAATCAACAATTTGGAGACGAACATGGTTTAGGTTTAAACGATGCGGGAATTGAAAGTGTTGAAGTTATCAAAGGACCGGCTTCTTTATTATACGGCTCTGATGCTTTGGGAGGAGTTTTATATTTTAATCCTGAGAAATTTGCCGATGCCGGAACTTTTAAAGCTAATTTCAGTCAAAAATATTTCACAAATACACAAGGAAGTAATTCATCTATTGGATTAAAAACTTCTACAGACAACTGGAAATTTTTAGCTAGAGGAAGTTACAACACACATTCTGATTATAAAATTGCCGATGGCGATCGCGTAACGAATTCACGTTATAATGAAACCGATTTTAAAACCGGAATTGGATACAGTAATTCCAGCTTTTCTAGTGTTTTAAGATACAACTACAACAAACTGGATATCGGAATTCCGGAAGACGGAATTGGTGAACAATCTTCAAGCAAAGACACACAATTTCCGAGACAGGGAATTTTCAATCATTTGTTGAGTTTAAACAATGTAATCTTTTTCGAAAATTCGAAACTAGATGTTGATTTGGGCTACATTTCAAATGACAGAAGCGAATTTGAAGACAGCAATGAGGCTTCTTTACACATGAAACTGAATACTTTAAATTATAATGCAAAATATCATTTTCCGAAATTTGGTAAAATTGAAACGATTTTAGGTGTTCAGGGAATGCATCAAACGAACAAAAACTCTGGTGAAGAATATTTGATTCCGGATGCTACAACGAATGATTTTGGTGTTTTTGGAACTGCCAATTACGAATGGAATAACAGCGTTTTACAAGCCGGATTGCGTTTTGACAACAGAAACGTAACTTCTGAAGCGCACGGAACTGAAGGCGAAGAAGGTTATTTTCTTCCTTTAGACAAATCATTTGACAGTTTTAATGCTTCTTTAGGATATAAAACAAAACTGGCTGAACCGCTTACACTTCGATTAAATGTTGCGACTGGTTTTAGAGCACCAAATTTAGCTGAGTTGACTTCAAACGGAGTTCATGAAGGAACAAACCGTTATGAAATTGGAAATGCTAATTTAAAAACTGAACAAAATGTTCAGACTGATTTGAATTTAGAATATAAAAATTCGCATTTTGAATTCTTTATCAACGGATTTTACAATCACATCAACAATTACATTTATACTTCGCCAACCGGAGATGTTTTAGACGATAATGACGTTTTTGCCTATATTCAGGATAATGCAAAATTATACGGAGGTGAGGTTGGATTGCATTTTCACCCGCATCCTTTAGACTGGCTGCATTTTGAAACTAGTTTTGAAACGGTTACGGGTAAAAAAGACAACAATGATTATTTGCCTTTGATTCCGGCAAACAACTGGAATAATACGCTAAGAACGGAATTTAAAATCAAAAATTGGTTCGAAGAAGGATATGCTTCTTTAAACGTTTCTTCAACATTTGATCAAAGTAATGTAAGTGGTTTTGAAACGGCTTCAAAAGGATATACTTTAGTAAATTTAGGTTTTGGAGGAACAGTAAAATTGGGTAAAACTGCTTTTGATGTAAACCTGAACGGAAACAATTTATTCGATAAAACTTATATCGCACATCTTTCGAGATTAAAAACAGACGGAATTCCAAACATTGGAAGAAATATCGTGTTAGGAGTAAACTTCAACATATAGTTTTTTTTAAACCATATAAGTCATATAAGTTCATTTAATTTAAGCCTGCTTAGATTTACTTATATTACTTATATGGTTTATTTTTTTACCACAAAAAGTACTATTTTTGTTACAACTGACAAACCTAAACTATGAAAAAAACAATTCTTATAATGGCTATTACTACTGCAGGGATTTCATTTGGGCAAAATAATATTAAATATCCCGAAACTAAAAAAGGCGAAACTGTTGATGTGTATTTCGATACTAAAGTTAGCGATCCGTATCGTTGGCTTGAAGACGATAAATCTGCTGAAACCGGTGCCTGGGTAAAAGCCGAAAATGAAGTTACGTATGGCTATTTGGATAAAATTCCGTTTCGTGAAGAGTTAAAGAAACGAATGGAAAAACTTTGGAATTATGAAAAAATAGGCGCTCCGTATACAGAAGGAAAGTTTACTTATTTTTCTAAAAACAACGGACTTCAAAATCAATCGGTTATTTATAGAAAAGATGAAAAAGGCAAAGAAGAAGTTTTTCTGGATCCGAATACTTTCTCTAAAGACGGAACAACTTCACTTGGCGGTTTAGATTTTTCTAAAGATGGAAATAAAGCTGCATATTCTATTTCCGAAGGCGGAAGCGACTGGAGAAAAGTAATCATTATTGATGCTTTGTCTAAAAAAGTCCTTGAAGATACTTTAGTTGATGTAAAATTTAGCGGTGTTTCATGGTTAGGAAACGAAGGATTTTATTATTCTAGTTACGACAAACCAAAAGGAAGTGAATTATCTGCCAAAACAGATCAGCATAAATTGTATTTCCACAAGTTAGGAACTTCTCAAAAAGAAGATAAAGTCATTTTTGGTGCCGATCAAAAACGTAGATATGTGGGCGGATATGTTACCGAAGATAACCATTATTTGGTAATTACAGCAGCCAATTCTACTTATGGAAATGAGCTTTACATAAAAGACCTGACCACTCCAAACAGTCCAATTATAACTATTGTTGATAATTTTAACAGCGACAATATTATTATTGATAACGAAGGAAGTAAATTATTCATCGAAACCGATTTTAATGCGCCAAATAAACGCGTCGTTTCTGTAGATTTCAGCAATCCGAAACCTGAAAACTGGAAAGATTTTATCAAAGAAACAGAAAATGTTTTAGCACCTTCAACAGGCGGCGGATATTTATTTGCCAATTATACAAAAGATGCTGTTTCATTGGTTTTGCAATATGATTATAACGGAAAATTAGTTCGTGAGATCAAACTTCCTGCCGTAGGGACTGCCGGCGGATTTGGAGGAAAAAAACATGAAAAAGTGTTGTATTACAGTTTTACCAATTATACAACTCCGGGAAGTATTTTTTCTTTTGATCCAAAATCAGGCAAATCAGAAGTATATCAAAAACCTAAAGTAGATTTTAAAAGCGAAGATTATGAATCTAAACAGGTTTTCTACACTTCAAAAGACGGAACAAAAATCCCGATGATCATTACTTATAAAAAAGGAACAAAACTAGACGGTAAAAACCCAACGATACTTTATGGTTACGGTGGATTCAATATTAGTTTAACTCCGGCATTTAGTATTGCAAATGCTGTCTGGATGGAAAATGGAGGTGTTTATGCGGTTGCCAATTTAAGAGGCGGTGGCGAATACGGCAAAAAATGGCATGACGCGGGAACAAAATTGCACAAACAAAATGTATTTGATGATTTTATCGCTGCTGCGGAATATTTAATTGCACAAAAATATACCTCATCTGATTTCTTAGCGATTCGCGGAGGTTCTAACGGAGGCTTATTAGTAGGCGCAACAATGACACAACGTCCTGATTTAATTAAAGTAGCATTACCAGCCGTAGGCGTTATGGACATGCTGCGTTACCATACTTTTACTGCCGGTGCAGGTTGGGCTTACGATTATGGAACAGCGCAGGACAATAAGGAAATGTTTGAATATTTGAAAGGATATTCGCCAGTACAAAATGTAAAAAAAGGAGTTCATTACCCAGCAACAATGGTAACAACAGGAGATCATGACGATCGCGTTGTACCGGCACACAGTTTTAAATTTGCTGCAGAATTGCAGGATAAACAAACCGGAGATAATCCTGTTTTGATTCGTATTGATGTAAAAGCGGGTCACGGAGCAGGAAAATCTGTTGCGGCAACAATTCAGGAAAATGTAGATATTCAGGCGTTCACGCTTTACAATATGGGATTTAAGGCTTTACCGAAAAAGTAAACTTTAGTCTATAATTTTTATAGCCACGAATTCACGAATTATTTTTGTGAGTTTGTGGCTGTTTTTTTGCCACAGATTAGGGGATTAGAATGATTTTAAAATCTGTAAAGTTTTTTTGCCACGAATTTCACGAATTTTCACTAATTAAATTCGTGTCATTCATGGTAAATTTTTGCATTAATCTGTGAGAATCTTTTAATCTGTGGCAAACTTTTAACCGCAAAGAATTAGTGAAAATTAGTGAAATTCGCAGCGAACTTTTTTAAGATTTGTTTCACGCAGATTCTGCAGATTTGAGCAGATTTATTTAATTTGAAAAATAAGATCTGCACGAATCTTTTTAAATCTTTTTAAATCTTTTTAAAATCTGCGTGAAAAAATAATTCGTGAATTCGTGGCGAACCTTTTTTAACCAATTCTTTTCTCTTAAATTTGAGAAAACTAAAAAACCAACAAATGAAAATTGTAAAATGGGGAATAATAGGTTGTGGAAATGTAACTGAAGTTAAAAGCGGGCCAGGATTTCAAAAAAGTCCAAACTCAGCGTTAGTTGCTGTAATGCGAAGAGACGCCGCTCTTGCCGAAGATTACGCCAAACGTCATAATGTTCCCAAATGGTATTCGAATGCCGTAGATTTAATAAATGATCCTGAAGTCGATGCTGTTTATATTGCTACTCCTCCATCTTCTCATAAAGAATATACCATTTTGTGTGCCAAAGCCGGAAAACCGGTATATGTTGAAAAACCAATGGCTTTGACATTTGAAGAATGCAACGAGATGATCAGCGTTTGCAAAGAACATAATGTTCCGCTTTTTGTGGCATATTACAGAAGAAGTTTACCAAGATTTTTAAAAATAAAAGAACTAATCGATCAAAATAAAATAGGAACTATACGACACGTAAATTGCGTTTTGTATCATCCGTTTGAAGAACGTTACGACGACGAGATCAACTTGCCATGGACAGTTTTACCTCATATTTCGGGCGGTGGAATTTTTGTCGATTTGGCTTGTCATACTTTAGATTTTCTTGATTTTGTCTTGGGTCCGATTAAATCGGTTCGCGGACATGCAAGTTCACAGCTTCAGGCGTATCCTGCAGAAGATTCGGTTTCGATGTCGTTTTTATTCGAAAATGGAATTCACGGAACGGGTTTATGGAATTTTGCCAGTTTTGAACGTTACGATAATACTGAAATTGTAGGTGATAAAGGAAAAATTTCTTTCTCTACTTTTGGAAATGACCCAATACATATTCAATATGCAAACGGTGAAAAAGAAAGTATCACGATTGAAAATCCATTACATATTCAGCAGCCCTTTATTGAAACTGTTGTTGCAGAACTTTTAGGTAATGAAGGAGTTTCTCCTTCTAAAGGAACTTCCGGAGCAAGAACAACCTGGGTTATTGATGAAGTTTTGAAGGAGTTTAGAGGTTTGAAATAATCATTACATTTTTTTGAATTGCCTCCAGCTTTAGCTGGAGGTGAAAGAATTAATATCAAAAGGCTTTAGCTAAAAACCTTGTATTTTTTGGCTAAAGCCTTTTTTATCTTTTACAATTTCCTCCAGCTAAAGCTGGAGGAAATTCAAATGCTGCAGATGGATTTAAATAAACCAACAATTATTTACACAGTTTTATCATTCGACGAAATGACAAAAAAGCACAAAAAAAGAGGATACCCTAACGAATATCCTCTTTTTATTTAAACTAATTTCTTTAGAAAATTATAGACTGTATTTAAGACCTAAAGTCAAACCTAAACCAGAAATTCCAACATAAGAACTTAATTCGTCCATTGGTTTATTTTGATCAACACCATTAGGATTAGTCAAAACATTATTAGAGTTAACATCTAAACGATCAACATAATGTGTGTGATTTGAAGCTGTGGTACCTGCCCTAAAACTTGTTGTAGTGTTTAATTTATCAACTCCGTTTTCAGTATAGATTGTAGTTTCTTTAGTTTTTCCGTGTACAGTAAAGTTACGGTATTCTAATTCTGCAAAAGCAGAAATATGTTTTCCTAACTTATAAGATGTACCTAAAGCTGCCATAAATCCAAGTGTTGGATTGGGCTTAACTACATCTTTGGAATAAGCGTCAGTTGAAGCAACTTGAGTAGCACCTACAAACGTAGTATACTGTCTATCAGTTTTAATATCTAATGTTCCGTGAATTGGGACAATAACTCCAACTTTTGTATATGGTTCAAAACCGTGAGCTTCACCTAAAAACATTACAATTGCAGGAGCTAAATCAAAAGCTTTAATTTCTCCTTCAGCAGTAAAACTTACATAAGTAGCTGGAGTTGTAGCACTAGCAGTAGTTGGATTTGCAAGTCTATTAGTAGTTTGAGACATCGTTTTTTCATTACTTACATAATAATTAGCTGACATTTCAACTCCCAAACGTGTAGAGAATCTATAACCAGCAGTTATTCCACTTCTAAATCCTTGTCCAAAAGAACCTGTAACACTTTCTCTTGATACTAATTTATTATTTGCTAAAGTACCTTCATATACATCTCTATTTGGCAATTGACCACCAACAACTGGAAATTCAGTAGAAGCAGTTTGATTAAAATAAGATGCACCTAATTTAAAATACCAGCTTTCTGGTTTATCTGCTGTTTCTGTTTGCGCCATTGTGGCCATAGAGCAAACTAATAATCCTAATAAAAATAGGCTCTTTTTCATAATTCTGATTTTAATTAATTTATACAAACTTATAATAATTTAACATATTCCTGTACTCTGTGATACTTCCCTTTGTACGAAAACGTTGTAATTTTGAGCAATATTACTAAAAAACTATTATGCACGCATAATTTTAACTTAAAAAAAATGCATTCTTCTAAATTTTAACTGTTAAAATTTAATTCAGCTTAAAATTTACCTGCATTTTTTCTAATTCCTGCAATAACTCTGTCGAAATCCTGATCTTTAATCGTCGGCTCGGCATTGTTAATTTGGTTACAACCTTTATTTCCTCTACTTCTTTTACTTCCTGCATTTTAGTTTCGCTTAGTGCGACTTCGTTATCGTCATTTTCACTTTCATCAACAAAAACAGCATCTTCGGTTTCTTCAAACTCATTGGTTGTTTCTACCTCAACTAAACGCTTAATTTTTTCTAATTCCATGATTTCAAAAGTCACTGAATTATCTCCTTTATTATCATTAAATAAATGGCTTAGTTTATGGATAAATTCTGTTTGAAGATCTTTTATATTCAACAATACAACTAATTTCTTAGCAAAGGCTTCAAGTATGTCCTGCAGCTGTCTAATTTCAACAAACTGCATTCTTGGCTCTGATTTTTTACCTGTATCGTGATTTACCCATCCGTCTTTAATCAATATTTTCAGGAATGCAAAATTGTTCTGAATCAGGAAGTGACGGAACTTTAAATATTCTTCACCAAAAATCTTAAACTCAAAACTTTCATCATATCCTTCTAAATTAAATACTGCCCAGCCTTTTCCGTTCTTTGCTACACGATGTTGTACGTTATGAATGATGCCTGCAAAAGTCAGGTTTTTACCCACATATTCGTTCATACTCTTCAATGCTTCCAATCGTGCATTGCAGAAGTATTTCATTTCAAATCTAAAATCATCAAGAGGATGTCCGGAAAGATAAATTCCAACTACCTCTTTTTCTTTTGCCAGTTTTTCCATCGTGCTCCAGTCTTCACAAGGAGGGACAACCGGTTCTGCAATTTGCACTTCACTGGTTTCTCCAAACAAACTTACCTGCGATGAATTTTCGTTTTCCTGAAACTTCGATCCGTAACGCATCGCTTTTTCATAAAACGTAATTCCGTCGCCATCATCATGAAAATATTGTGCTCTGGTCGTTCCTTCAAACGAATCAAAACCTCCGGCAAGAGCCAGATTTTCAATTGCTTTTTTGTTAGCAGCACGCAAATCTATTCGCTTCGCCAAATCAAAAATCGATTTATATCTTCCGTCTTTTCTGTTTTCTACAATAGTTTCAACTGCTCCGGAACCAACACCTTTAATTGCCCCCATTCCAAAACGAACAGCATAATCATCGTTTACAGTAAATTTGTAATACGACTCATTTACATCTGGACCTAATACCTGCAAGCCCATACGTTTACATTCTTCCATAAAAAACGATACTTGTTTAATATCATTCATATTATTCGAAAGAACCGCTGCCATATATTCTGCAGGATAATGTGCTTTTAAATATGCCGTTTGATAAGCAATCCAGGCATAACAAGTTGAGTGTGATTTGTTGAAGGCGTAACTCGCAAAAGCTTCCCAGTCTTTCCAGATTTTCTCCAGAATTTTTGCATCATGACCTTTTTTTGCCGCTTGCTCGACAAACTTAGGTTTCATTTTATCAAGTACATCTTTTTGTTTCTTACCCATCGCTTTACGCAAAACGTCGGCCTCACCTTTTGTAAAGTCTGCCAGCGATTGCGACAAAAGCATTACCTGCTCCTGATAAACCGTAATTCCGTATGTTTCACCTAAATATTCCTCACAGGCATCTAAATCGTATTTGATTTCCTCTTCGCCGTTTTTTCTTCGAACGAAAGATGGAATATACTCCAAAGGTCCCGGACGGTACAAGGCATTCATGGCAATTAAATCTCCAAAAACCGTTGGCTTCAGATCTTTCATGTATTTCTGCATTCCGGGCGACTCGTATTGGAAGATTCCAACTGTTTCTCCTCTTTGGAAAAGCGCATAAGTCTCCACATCATCAATCGGAAAAGTATCCGGATCCAGATCAATTCCGGTTCTGTATTTTACCAGTTTTACGGTATCTTTTATCAGCGTAAGGGTCTTCAGACCCAAGAAGTCCATTTTTAGCAATCCTGCACTTTCTGCAACCGAGTTATCAAACTGTGTTACATATAAATCAGAATCTTTTGCTGTGGTTACGGGAACGAAATTCGTAATATCCGATGGCGTAATAATTACACCACAAGCGTGAATTCCCGTGTTTCGCATGGATCCCTCAAGAATTTTTGCCTGCTGAATTGTTTCTCCGGCCAAATCATCTTCATTGGCAATAGCGATTAATTCTTTTACGTTATCGAATTCATCAGATCGAAGGGCTTTTTTAACATCGTCTTCGTTTTCAGAAATAAAACGCGCCAAATTCCATTTTGAAGGCATCATTGCCGGAATCAGTTTTGCAATTCTATCGGCTTCAAATAAAGGCAAATCCAATACACGCGCCGTATCACGAATCGCCGATTTGGTTGCCATTTTACCATACGTAATAATTTGTGCAACCTGATTTTTACCGTATTTATTGATTACATAATCCATAACTCGGCCACGACCTTCATCATCAAAATCGATATCAATATCGGGCATCGATACACGATCCGGATTCAGGAAACGCTCAAAAAGCAAATCGTATTTAATCGGGTCAATGTTTGTAATTCCTAAACAATAGGCAACGGCAGAACCAGCCGCCGATCCACGTCCGGGTCCTACCGAAACATCCATATTTCTGGCCTCAGCAATAAAATCCTGAACGATCAGAAAGTAACCAGGATATCCGGAATTCGAAATCGTTAACAACTCAAAATCCAGACGTTCCTGAATAGATTCTGTGATTTCGCCATATCGTTTTTTCGCGCCCACCATGGTTAGGTGTCGCAGGTATTTATTTTCACCTCGAACACCTCCGTCAGCTTCATCTTCGGGAACAACAAATTCTTCCGGAATATCAAATTTTGGAAGCAATACATCACGATAAAGTGAATAACCTTCTACCTTATCTACAATCTCCTGAATATTGATAATGGCTTCCGGCAAATCGGCAAAGAGTTTTTTCATCTCTTCTTCCGACTTATAATAATATTCCTGATTTGGCAATCCGTAACGGTAACCACGACCACGGCCAATTGGCGTTGCTTGTTTTTCACCGTCTTTTACACACAATAAAATATCGTGTGCATTGGCATCTTCTTTATTTAAATAATAAGTATTATTTGTCGCAATTAATTTGACATTGTGTTTCTGAGCAAAATCAATCAGGGTTTTGTTTACACGATTTTCATCTTCCTGATTGTGTCGCATGACTTCCAGATAAAAGTCATCGCCAAATTGTTCTTTCCACCAAATCAAAGCTTCTTCGGCCTGGTTTTCACCGACATTCAGAATTTTACTCGGAATCTCGCCGTATAAATTCCCGGACAAAACCATGATGTCTTCCTTGTATTTTTCGATGATTTTTCGATCAATTCTTGGAACATAATAAAACCCCTCTGTAAATGCAATCGACGACATTTTTGCCAGATTATGATAACCGTTTTTGTTTTTGGCTAATAATACAACCTGATTTCCGTTGTCTTTTTTGCTTTTATCTAAGTGATTATCACAAACATTAAATTCACAGCCTACAATTGGTTTAATTTCGGTCTCCGTTGGTTCTTCTCCGGCTTCAACCAGGGCTTTGTTTTTACCCGAAGCTGCTTTGTTGTGGTTCATAACAGCACTTACAAAATGGAAAGCTCCCATCATGTTTCCGGTATCTGTCATGGCTACTGCCGGCATTTTGTTTTTGGCTGTAGCTGCAACAATATTCCCAATACCTATAGTCGACTGAAGAACCGAAAACTGCGTATGGTTGTGTAAATGCGCATATTTTGCAGCTTTAAAATCGGCTCTTTCAGAGTCTGAAACTGTAGTTTGTACCTCATCAACTTGTAAAGCTTTTATTTGCTCTCTGATTTTATCAGAAGCTGCTTTTAAATTGATGTGTTTTAACCCAATTAACGGAAATTCCTGTGGATTTCTCTCTTGAAATTCCTTAAAATATTCTTTTGGAACATCCAGTTCTTCTTTGGTAAAAACTTCTCTTCTAATTAACTCTAAGAAACAACGCGTCGTTGCCTCAACGTCGGCAGTTGCGTTGTGCGCTTCTGCAAAAGGTTTATCAAAAAGATAACTGTGTAATTCTGTTAAGGTTGGCAGTTTAAATTTTCCTCCACGACCTCCGGGAAGTTGTAATAACGAAGCGGTAACTTCGGTACAAGTATCTAATACCGGCATTGTACTCATTGGAGAATCAACACCCATTCTATGGAATTCGGCTCCCATAATATTAACGTCGAAACCTAAATTCTGACCAACGATAAATTTGGTTTTGCTTAAAGCGATATTGAATTTCTCCAAAACTTCGACCAACGTGATTCCATCGGCTTCAGCCAATTCAGTTGAAATTCCGTGAATACGTTCGGCATCATACGGAATATTAAATCCGTCAGGTTTTACCAAATAATCCTGATGTTCGATAAGCTGTCCCATTTCGTCATGCAGCTGCCAGGCGATCTGAATACAGCGAGGCCAGTTATCAGAATCGGTAATGGGAGCATCCCAGCGTTTTGGTAATCCGGTTGTTTCGGTATCGAATATTAAATACATAGAGTTAAAATACAAAAATTAAACTCCAAATTCCAAATTTTTTCCATATAAATAATTGATTATATGGAGGATATAAATTTGCCTTATAGAAAATGGAGGAAGTTCAAATTTACGTTTTTTTTAGGCTAATGAAAAACGAATTATCAACAAAAAGCATTAATCAAAATCATTATTAGAAACTGTTAAAAACCAATAAAAATGATAAAATTTCGGTTATTTGATGTTAAAAACTTCGATTATTCATTTTGGATACTCATTGGTCCAAAATGAACACTTTTAACCGCTGCTCTCGCCTGAACTTTGCTTCATCAAATTAAAACAAATTATTATGAAAACAATTTTTATCACAGGCGCTTCATCCGGATTAGGAAAAGCTACAGCAAAATTATTCCACAACCAAGGATGGAATGTAATCGCAACAATGAGAAATCCTGAAAAGGAAGAAGAACTTTCGGGTTTAAAAAACGTGACCTTATTATCATTAGATGTTACCAATTATGATCAGATACTAAGCACGGTTCAAAAAGCTATTGAATTGGGTGATATTGATGTTGTTTTTAACAACGCAGGTTATGGATTGATTGGTCCTTTGGAAAGTTTTAACGACGATCAGATTACCAAACAACTTAACACTAATTTGTTAGGGGTAATTCGTGTTACGAATGCTTTTATCCCGTATTTCAGAGAAAGAAAAAGCGGCTTGTTTATCTCAACTACTTCTATTGGCGGATTGATTTCTTTTCCGTTAGGATCTGTATATCACGCAACAAAATGGGGTCTTGAAGGCTGGAGCGAAAGTATGGCTTATGAATTGAATCCGTTTGGGGTAAACATAAAAACCGTTTCTCCTGGCGGTATTAAAACAGAATTTCTGCACGGCTCACTTGATTCTGGATCTAAACCAGAATATGAAGCAATGACAAACGCCTTGTTTGCAAATGTTGATACCATGTTTGAAATGGCATCGACTGCTGAACAAATTGCCGAAGTTGTTTTTGAAGCAGCAACGGATGGAAAAACCAAATTGAGATATGTCGCCGGAGAAGATGCCAAAGCGCTTTACCAACAAAGACTGGAACAAGGCGACGAAGTTTTTCGCACCGCTTTTGGCAAACAATTTTTGGGAGCATAATTTATACTGATACCGCTCAGGTTTTGACAATCTGTGCGGTATTCGTTTTTGATTTTTTATACCTTTATATCATGGAAAAGAAAAATAATAATCCGTCAAAACTTTCTTCTATATCGCAGTTTCATAGTTTATTTAATCTGCCAAAACCACTACATCCAATGATTAGTCTGGTGGATAATACCAAACTGGTTATAAATGCTGAGTTGACAAATAATGCCTTTTTGCTTGATTTCTATAAAATATCCTATAAATATTCGACCAATGGAAAAATGGGATACGGCCAGAGTTATTATGACTTTAATGAAGGCGGATTAATGTTTACATCGCCCAATCAATTGATTTTTACCGATAATGAAGAAGGAGCCGAATATTTCGGATTTACACTGTTTTTTCATCCCGACTTTATTAGAAATTATCCTTTAGGGAAAAACATCAAAAAATACGGTTTCTTCTCCTATGATACCAATGAAGCATTGCATCTTTCTGACACAGAAAAAACAACTATTATAGGATTATTAACAAGCATTGATAACGAACTTCATACCGCAATAGACGAAATGAGCCAGGATGTTATTGTTTCGTATATTGATGTTTTGCTTAATTACAGCAATCGCTTTTACAAACGTCAATTCATTACCCGAAAAACAATCAGCAGTGATTTATTACTTAAAGTAGAAGAGACTCTCGATAATTATTTCAATAATGCCGAAACCTTAAAAAACGGATTACCAACAGTCGATTTTTTGGCTTCACAAATTAATGTTTCTACGCATTACCTTAGCGACATGCTTCGCAATTTAACCGGACAAAATGCACAGCAGCACATTCATTCAAAACTAATTGAAAAATCTAAGGACTTTCTGATTTCCACCAATCTTTCAGTGGCAGAAATAGCCTATCAATTGGGTTTCGAATATCCTCAATCGTTCAGTAAATTATTTAAAAAGAAAACCAGCCTGACACCTTTAGAATTTAAAAATTCACTGAACTAATCTTCAAAATTATCCTAAAAACATTCTCGTCAAAAACATAGTTTTTATTTTAAAAAACATAAAATTTCATAAAAATACACTTCTTGGATGTCGTAGTATTTAGACATTTTATTGAGTCTAAATAGTGGCTTAAAAAACAGCTTAAAAGCGTTCATAATCCATAAAAGCATCCATTTCAAAAAGAAATCAAAAATAACAATTATTACTATTTTTATTCATTTTGTTACATATTTTCAAATTAATTATTATATTTTATAGTGATTATAAGATAAATTTGCAAACTATTAAAACAAAGAGCAATTAAACAAAATTAAAGCTAAAAAAGAAAATCAAAATCAATTTCTAAATCATTTTTCTGCCAAAATTTAATACACAAAAGCCTATTCGCAATTTGTATTTTGCTTTGGGTATCGTATATAATGAAATATTGAAATTGACGCATTTGTATCTTTTTTTACTTTTGTTTTGCTATTTAATAAACAGGAATTGCTGTGATTATAGAAATTACAATTAAAAAAAATAAAAATGAGTAAGACATTATTTGACAAAGTATGGGATTCACATGTAGTGCGTAAAATTGAAGATGGACCAGATGTGTTTTTTATTGACCGCCATTTCATTCACGAAGTTACGAGTCCTGTTGCTTTTTTAGGATTAAAAGCCAGAGGCGTTAAGGTTCTTTACCCTGAGCGTACTTTTGCAACTGCAGATCACAATACACCAACCATAAACCAACATTTACCAGTTGAAGATGCATTATCTGCAAATCAGCTTAAAGCGCTTGAAGACAATGCTGCCGAATACGGAATTTCGCACTGGGGATTAGGTCACATTAAAAATGGAATTGTACACGTAGTTGGTCCTGAAAACGGAATTACTTTGCCAGGTGCTACTATTGTATGTGGAGATTCTCACACGTCTACTCACGGAGCTTTTGGAGCGATTGCTTTTGGTATCGGAACTTCTGAGGTGGAAATGGTTCTTTCTACGCAATGTATTATGCAGCCAAAACCAAAGAAAATGCGTATTAACGTAAACGGTCAATTAAGCAAAGGTGTTGGTCCAAAAGACGTTGCACTTTATATTATTGCACAATTAACTACTTCTGGAGGAACCGGATATTTTGTTGAATACGCCGGAGATGTTTTCGAAAACATGTCTATGGAAGGCCGTATGACGGTTTGTAACTTAAGTATCGAAATGGGTGCCCGTGGTGGAATGATTGCACCTGACCAAAAAACTTTTGATTTCCTTGAAGGAAGACTTTACGCTCCAAAAGGCGAAGCATGGACGAAAGCAGTTGAATATTGGAAAACTTTAAAAACGGATGCTGATGCTGTTTTTGATGCTGAATTAAACATCAACGCTTCAGATATTGAACCAATGATTACTTATGGTACTAACCCAGGAATGGGAATTGGTATCTCAAAACATATTCCTAACGCCAACCAGGTTGAAGGCGGTGAGGAAACTTACAAAAAATCGCTTGCTTATATGGGCTTCCATGAAGATGATGTGATGATTGGAAAACCAATTGATTATGTTTTCTTGGGAAGTTGTACAAACGGCCGTATTGAAGATTTCAGGGCTTTCGCCGAAATTGTAAAAGGAAGAAAAAAAGCAGATAATGTTACCGCTTGGTTAGTTCCGGGTTCTCACGTTGTTGAAGCTCAGATTAAAGAAGAAGGTATTTTAGATATTTTGACAGAAGCTGGGTTCGTATTACGTCAACCGGGTTGTTCTGCTTGTTTGGCTATGAATGATGATAAAGTTCCTGCTGGAAAATATGCAGTAAGTACATCAAACAGAAACTTTGAAGGTCGTCAGGGTCCAGGTTCAAGAACGCTTTTAGCAAGCCCAATTATGGCTGCGGCTGCGGCTGTTACAGGAAAATTGACAGATCCGCGCGAGTTATTTTAGATTGGAGATTTTAGATTTTAGATTTCTTGTTGCGAGTGATCTTCATCTAAATTTCTTCAAATAAAAATTCATTTACATTATTTAATACAAAAATTTTAGCGGTTAGGAATTCATCTCAGAGAGAAAAATCTAAAATCTAAAATCTAAAAATCTAAAATTAAAATGGCATACGATAAATTTAATATACTTACCAGCAGCGCAGTGCCGTTGCCAATTGAGAACGTAGATACAGATCAAATCATCCCGGCACGTTTCTTAAAAGCTACAAAACGTGAAGGTTTTGGAGATAATCTTTTTAGAGACTGGAGATATAACGGAGATGATACTCCAAAAGCTGATTTCGTTTTAAACGATTCAACTTATAGCGGAAAAATCCTGGTTGGAGGAAAAAACTTTGGTTCAGGATCTTCTAGAGAACATGCTGCATGGGCAGTTTACGATTACGGTTTTAGAGCCGTAGTTTCTAGTTTCTTTGCTGATATCTTTAAAGGAAACTGTCTAAATATCGGTGTTTTGCCAGTTCAGGTTAGTCCGGAATTTGCTGATACTATTTTTAAAGCAATAGAAGCTGATCCTAAAACAGAATTAGAAATCAACTTGCCAAACCAAACCATTACTTTATTGGCAACTGGTCAATCAGAATCTTTTGCGATTAACGGATACAAAAAGAACAACATGATTAATGGCTTTGATGACATTGATTATCTACAAAATATTAAAGAAGATATTGTGGCTTTCGCCGATAAACTTCCTTACTAAAAAATCAGGTTCAGTCCTATGAGACCCGACAGGTTTTTGAAATCTGTCGGGTCTTTATAAGTTAAACCAAAGCAACACAACTAAAATTACTTCTAAAGAAATTTAGAATATCAATATGGAAAAAAGAAAAATTGAAATAATGGATACGACGCTCCGTGATGGTGAACAAACCTCGGGAGTATCTTTTTCTGCTGCAGAAAAACTGACCATTGCACAATTGTTGTTGGAAGAATTAAATATTGATAGAATCGAAATTGCATCTGCCCGCGTGAGCGAAGGCGAATTTCAGGCCGTAAAAGGCATTACATCCTGGGCAACCGAGAGAGGCTATATTAATCGTATTGAGGTGCTTTCGTTTGTAGACGGAGGTGTTTCTATAGACTGGATGAAAAAAGCCGGAGCAAAAGTGCAGAATTTGTTGACCAAAGGTTCAATGAATCACTTAACGCATCAATTAAAAAAAACTCCGGAACAGCACTTTTCTGAAATTGCCCAAATCATTGCTTTAGCAAAAGAAAATGATATTGAAACCAATGTTTATCTGGAAGACTGGAGCAACGGAATGCGAAATTCTCCTGAATATGTTTTTCAATTTCTGGATTTTTTAGCAACACAACCCGTTAAAAGAATTTTACTTCCGGATACTTTGGGGGTTTTAATTCCGTCTCAAACATTTGAATTTATTTCAAAAATAAGAGCAAAATATCCACAGATTCATTTTGATTTTCACGCTCATAACGATTACGATTTAAGTATCGCCAATGTTATGGAAGCCATAAAAGCCGGCATAAACGGACTTCATGTAACCGTAAACGGAATGGGAGAAAGAGCTGGAAATGCACCGCTCGAAAGTACGGTTGCCGTTATAAATGATTATTTACCAGAGGTAAGTATAAACATCAAAGAAACTTCTCTTTATACGGTAAGCAAATTGGTAGAAACTTTTACAGGCTATAGAATTCCTGCAAACAAACCAATTGTTGGCGATAATGTTTTTACGCAAACTGCCGGAATTCATGCCGATGGTGACAATAAAAATAATTTATATTTTAATGATTTGCTTCCGGAACGCTTTGGAAGAAAAAGAAAATATGCTCTCGGAAAAACTTCTGGCAAAGCCAATATCGAAAAAAATCTTCAGGAATTAGGATTAAAATTAAATCAGGAAGATTTAAAATTGGTTACGCAAAGAATAATTGAGCTTGGCGACAAAAAAGAAACGGTAACAAAAGAAGACCTTCCATACATTATTTCAGATGTTTTGGACAGTCATACTTATCAGGATAAAATTACAATTGAATCTTACGTATTAATGCATTCAAAAGGAATGCGTCCGTCTACAACTTTGCTGCTAAAAATTGATGATGAGATTATCGAAGAAAGTGCTCAGGGCGACGGTCAGTTTGATGCTTTTATGAATGCTTTGTCTAAAATTTACAAAAGCAAGAAATTAACGCTTCCAAAATTAATTGATTATGCAGTAAGAATTCCGCCCGGAAGTAGCTCTGACGCCTTATGCGAAACGATTATAACCTGGACAAACAACGGAAAAGAATTTAAAACCAGAGGATTAGATTCTGATCAAACCGTTGCCGCAATTATTGCAACTCAAAAGATGCTGAATGTAATTGCTTGATAAAGTTACAAAGGTTCAAAGCAACAAAGGCACAAAGTAAAAACCTTTGCCTCTTTGAACCTTTGTAACTTTGAACCTAAAATAAATAACCTAACATATAAAAAATGAAATTTAATATAGCCCTTTTAGCAGGAGACGGAATTGGTCCTGAGGTAATTAATGAAGCCGTAAAAGTATCTGACGCTATTGCCAAAAAATTCAATCACGAAATAACATGGACACCAGCTTTAACAGGAGCTTGTGCAATCGACGCAGTTGGAGTTCCTTATCCTGATGAAACTCATGAAGTTTGTATGAAAGCCGATGCAGTTTTGTTTGGAGCAATTGGACATCCAAAATACGATAACGATCCAAGTGCGCCAGTTCGCCCGGAGCAGGGATTATTGTTAATGCGTAAAAAATTAGGGTTATTTGCTAATGTTCGTCCTACTTTTACTTTTCCTTCTTTAATTGATAATTCTCCTTTAAAAAGAGAAAGAATTGAAGGAACTGATTTGGTTTTCTTAAGAGAATTAACAGGCGGAATTTACTTTGGAGAAAAAGGAAGAAGAGACGGCGGAGAAACTGCTTTTGACAATTGTGTTTACACAAGAGCCGAAGTGCAGCGCTTGGCTAAAAAAGGTTTTGAATTAGCTATGACAAGAAGCAAAAAATTGTGTTGCGTTGATAAAGCAAACGTTTTGGAAACTTCACGTTTATGGAGAGAAACAGTTCAGGCAATGGAAAAAGATTACCCTGAAGTTACTGTTTCATATGAATTTGTTGATGCCGTAGCCATGCGTTTGGTTCAATGGCCAAACTCTTATGATGTATTGATTACTGAAAATTTATTTGGAGATATTTTAACTGATGAAGCTTCTGTAATTTCGGGTTCAATGGGATTAATGCCTTCTGCGTCTGTTGGAGAACACACTTCATTATACGAACCAATCCACGGATCTTATCCTCAAGCTACAGGATTAAATATTGCTAACCCTTTAGCGACTATTTTATCTGCAGCAATGATGTTCGAAGATGCTTTTGGTTTAAAAGACGAAGCCGAAGCGATAAGAGCAGTTGTAAATAAATCACTAGAACAAGGAATTGTTACAGAAGATTTAGCACCAAAAGGATCAAAAGCTTACAAAACCAGCGAAGTTGGAGATTGGCTTGTAGCAAACTTATAATTAATTTGTTTCAGGTTTTATTTTGTTTCAGGTTTCAGGTTATTGGAACGTGAAACAAAATAAACTTGAAACTTGAAACAAATTTCACCGCATAAAAAAAGGGATCAACTTTCGTTGATCCCTTTTATATATTTAGAAAAAAATATTAATATCCTCCTCTGTTACCACCACGGTCATTTCCACCACGGCTGTTTCCTCCACCATAACCTCCGCGTGAATCTCCACCACGACTGTTATTGTTGAAGCTTCTTCTTTCACCTTCAGGTTTCGGTTCAGATTTATTAACCACAATTGCACGACCTTGAACAGTAGCTCCGTTCAATTCATCAATTGCTTTTTGAGCTTCAGCATCGTTTGGCATCTCAACAAAACCAAAACCTTTGCTTCTTCCTGTAAATTTATCAGTAATGATCTTAACTGAATCTACTGCTCCGTAAGCCTCGAAAGACTCTCTTAAATCTGCTTCCTCAATACTGAATGGAAGACTTCCAACAAAAATGTTCATATGTACTTATTTATAATAATGTAGCAAATGTAGTCTTATTTTTCTCTAATCTACTATATATTAGTTTATTTATGTTTTTATTTTGATTTTAAAAAGCAGAATTCAATAAAAATGGCTACTGATTATTAAAATGTTAATTAGCATTGAAATTAGAACTAACAGAAACAGGCACTTTATAAAAAACCCCTTCAGAAAAATTGATCTGTGTTTTTTCAGTGTTTTCGGCATTAGTATTTACTGCGGTAAATTTAAATGTTCCTGAAATAGTGTTGTTTTCAGTATTATACTCAGTAATCACAATCTGGCCATTTCCTATATTAGTACCTGTGGTAAACTCTTCTGTTTGTGTTGAAAGAGTATTAGAATAAGATGCTTTGGAAATATCATTTTTGCCAAGAGTATAGGTTTGCGGTGATAGAGAATTAGTTTGCAATGTTACTTTTTCAAATCCTAAATATCCTTCTATAATTAAATTACCTGTCGTTGTTGTATATGCTTTATAATCTTGGGCTCTCCAAAAAACATTGTCTTTTAAGGTTTGAAATGCCGGATTATTGAATTTCACATCTTCGGTACAAGAGATGATCATAAAAATTAATGAAAACAAATAAAGGTACTTTTTCATAGAAATGAATTTATAAGACAAAAATATTGCATTGGATATAAATATTTTAAAAACCTCATTAAATACAACAAAAAATTAAGGAAATTTACTTTAACATATTTAATACTCTTTCGAACGCACAATTCAGAAAAAAATTATATCTTTGCGCCCTTAATTAACAGAGGTCGAGTACCTCAAAATTTAATCATACGATTATGTCAGTAAAAATTAGATTACAAAGACACGGTAAAAAAGGAAAACCTTTTTACTGGGTTGTAGCTGCAGATGCACGCTCAAAAAGAGATGGTAAATACTTAGAGAAAATCGGTACTTACAATCCAAACACTAACCCGGCAACTATCGACTTAAACCTTGATAGTGCAGTTAAATGGTTACACAATGGTGCACAACCAACTGATACTGCAAGAGCAATTCTTTCTTACAAAGGTGCTTTATTGAAACACCACCTTGATGGAGGTATCCGTAAAGGTGCTTTAACTCAAGAGCAAGCTGATGCTAAATTATCTGCTTGGTTAGATGCTAAAGCTGGAAAAGTTGATGCTAAAAAAGACGGTTTAACAAAAGCGCAAGCTGATGCTAAAGCTAAAGCTTTTAAAGCAGAGCAAGAAGTTAATGCTAAACGTTTAGCTGCTGCAGCTCAGGCTGAAGCTGATGCTATCGCTGCTGAAACTCCTGCAGTTGAAGAAGAAGTTGCTGAAGTTGAAGCAGAAGCTACAACTGAAGAAGCTCCTGCTGCTGAAGAAAATAACGAAACAACTGAAGCATAATTTTAGCTAGCGAGAATGCGTAAAGAAGAATGTTTTTATTTAGGTAAAATCGCTAAAAAATTTAGTTTCAAAGGTGAAGTTCTGGCTTATTTAGACACGGACGAACCTGAGTTATACGAAAATCTGGAATCAGTGTTTATTGAATGCAATAAACATCTGGTTCCTTTTTTTATTGAAAAAAGTTCATTGCATAAGAACGACTTTCTAAGAATTCGTTTTGAAGACATGAATACAGAAGAAGATGCAGATGCCATTATGGGAAATGCTATTTATCTTCCTTTAAGTATGTTGCCAAAACTTTCCGGCAACAAATTTTATTTCCACGAAGTTATTGGTTTCGAAATTGAAGACCAGCGTTTAGGCGTTTTTGGAAAAATTGCTGCCGTAAACGATACTACAGCCCAACCTCTTTTTGAAGTTTTAAATGGCGAGGTCGAAATGCTAATTCCGATGATTGATCATTTTCTTGTAAAAATTGATCGTGAGAACAAAAAAGTAATCATGAACTTGCCTGAAGGGCTTGTTGAAATGTACCTTTAATAAGAAATTCCAAATTTTTAAATTCCAAATTCCAACCTTGAAAGGAAAATTTTATTTTCAATTAAAATGAAAGAAAAAACTTTCAAAATATAAAGTATTCAAACTATCTTTGAATTCTATATATTGGAATTTATACTATGACTAAACCTTACGATTTAGAGGAAAGAACTTTTTTATTTGCAAAAGAGTGTCGAGCATACATTAGAACTTTATCTAAAACAACATCAAATATTGAAGATGGAAAACAATTAATAAGATCTTCCGGCTCTATTGGGGCGAACTATATTGAAGCGAACGAAAAGCTCGGAGACAAAGATTTAATATTTAGACTTAAAATATCCCGAAAAGAAGCCAAAGAATCCAAATTTTGGCTACGATTACTTCATGAATTAAATCCAGACCAAAAAACACTTTCAGATTCCTTATTATTTGAAGTAGAAGAATTACGAAAAATTTTATCTGTAATAATCACTAAAACTTCAAAATAATTATTGAGATTTTAATCTTACTTTTGCAATTCAAAAACACATAGTTTTACTCCTTTTGCAATTGGAATTTGGAATTTCTTTTTTTGGAATTTTGCCTTTTCAGAGTTGGAATTTGGAATTTAAAAAATTGGAATTTAATATTATGTTTTCATTCAAGCAATTTTCTATCGAACAAGACAAAACCGCTATGAAAGTCGGAACAGATGGTGTTTTACTAGGTTCTTGGGCTCCAATTCATCATAATCCGTTTAGTATTTTAGATATTGGTGCCGGAACCGGAATAATTGCTTTAATGCTTGCTCAGCGTACTTCTGCTGAACAAATTGATGCTCTTGAAATTGATGAAGAAGCTTACGAACAAGCCGTTGATAATTTTGAAAACTCGCCTTGGGGAGATCGTTTATTTTGTTTTCATGCCGGTCTGGACGAATTTATCGAAGAACCGGAAGATGAATATGATTTGATTGTTTCAAATCCTCCTTTTTATGCCGAAGATTACAAAACCGAAAACGAGCAACGCGATTTGGCACGTTTTCAAGACGCAATGCCTTTTGAAGAACTAATTGAAGCTGCTGATTTATTACTTTCTGAAAACGGAATTTTTGCTTTAATCATTCCATTCAAAGAAGAAAAAAACTTTATTGCCTTAGCCAAAGAATCTGAATTATACCCGAGTAAAATTACCCGCGTAAAAGGAACTCCAACTTCTGAAATCAAACGTAGTTTATTGGCTTTTAGTCGAAATGAAACTTCAGAAATTGAAATCGACGAATTAATTATCGAAATCAGCAGGCATGTTTATACTCCGGAGTATATTGAATTGACTAAGGATTTTTATTTGAAGATGTAAAGCAATTTTTTCAAAGTTCAAAACTTTAAAAAAGATTAATTGTAATCTATCTATTATTTACCATTTTTAGCGAAAAATAGTGCTCTATCCAAAACTTCATCTTTACCATTTTGAATTCCTAAAATAGTAGGTTTTACTTCAATATCCGGAACAATCCCAATTCGTTGTGTTTCTTTTTTATTTGGATAAAAAACGCCATAACAAGTAAATGAGGTAGAAAATCCTTTAATGATAGGAAATCTATAATTTCCTCCATCGGCACCACCGGTCTGACTTCCTATTAAAGTTACATTAGGAGCTGTTTTTAAACTCATAGCTGTGAATTCAGCATGGCTAACGGCTTTTTCATCTATTAAAACAATAACTTTCCCTTTATAATAATCCGGATTATTTTTTCCGCATGCCTCCCCTTCATTTCTCCAAAAGTATCGTCCCGGATAGCTAACATCGGGATCAAGAAATCTGGCGAACTTTTTTTGTTGAGGATTTAGCCAGTCTGAAATTGCAAACATGACATCATGGGGACTTGTTCTATCATCAAAAATAACTGCATTTGTATTTTTAAGTTCTGCTATTAAATTTGGAACATCTTCTGCATCAAGAGCATCAAAATCAACATATCCAATATTACCTTCCAAAATTTTCCACTTCTCTTTTTGTGGAAACTGAATTTTTAAATCCTGGTATTTATAACGATTTACAGCTTTTACCTGTGTTTTTCCATCTCTGACAAATTCAATTTCGAAAGAAGGTGATTTTCCATTAAAAATGGCCCAGTAAGCGTTTTTCAATATTGAAGGATTATTTGATCCTTCAATATATTTCCAATTTTCTTTTAGAATCTCACCAATTGTTTTTCCTTCAACTTTTGTAATTACATCACCAATTCTTATATCACTGATTTTTGCCAATGAGTCATTTTTCAGATCAACAACAATCGCCTTTTCATCAATAATTTTAACATCTGCGGGAATAAATTTATCTCCAAAATATTCAAATAATTGAGGCATTTGTGTTGAAGCATGAGTGTCATTCAGCTTTATAGAAATTTCACGCATCGCTAAGACAAAATCTTTTTCAGATTCAGGGGCAAAAAATCTGGGCAGCATTTCAACTAATACCTTATCCCAATTTTCATCCATTTGATATTTGTAAGGAAAAAAATATTCTATATAATTCCAATATCTAAATAGTGCCAAAAGACGTAAATTTTTATCGGTCCATTTAAAATCAGTATATTTTACTTCATTATTAAACTGTAAAGGCATTCCGCCATTATGAACAAAATCTACATAATACTGTTTACCTTGAATTCTGTTTTCTTCTATAAATTTTAATTTTTTAGAAAGTGATTTAGAAAACAAATCATTTTTGTTTATCCACGACAAATCAAAGTTTTTGTCAAAATACTCTCTTTTTGAATTTATTACTTCATATATTTTCACTTCCCCTAATGAAGCAATCCAATTCTCTATCACTAAAGAAAATGCTTCTGCAGAGTTTGCTTCTTCTACTTTGGGTAAAATCTGAAACAATTGATCATCCCAATTTTTACTTCCGTCAGCAACATTTGGATGATAATATTTTAGAAATCCCCAAATTTTTGCAGTTGTAGCTAATTTTTGAGTTTCGCTGACAGGCTTTGAAAAGGAATATTGGCATAATAGAAAAAAAACAATCAATAGAATCTTTTTCATATGAAAAATTGGTTTGGTTAGTCAATAGTTTGGGGAAATAATTCTACACCTGCTCGAAAATACTTTTAAACTGATACAGTATTCTTTCGAGTAATCGTAAATCTTCTGTTACAATTTCTGCACTTCCTTTCATTTCTTGTTGAAACACAATTTGTTTCTTATAAGAGGTTTTTAATCCGTTTGGAAGAGCAACATCTAATAATAAATTTCCGTCTTTATCCGGAACCAGCGAAATATTCTGAATTTTTCCGTACAATACACCAAATTCTCTATCTGGAAAATTTGCCAGACGAATATTTACTTTCTGCCCTACTTTTATTTTTCCTGAATTCAAAGCTGGAGCTTTTACTTTTCCGACAAAACCATTTTTAGCGTCGGGAATTATCGAAAACACATTATCACCCGTATTTATCGTTTGATTTTCTGTCCAAACCTGCAAAAAAGTAACAACACCGCTAACCGATGATTTCAAGGTATAATTAAGTTCCCAGTCTTTTATTACTTTTTTGAGCTGATAGAAAGACTGCGCCATACCGCGTTCCAGATTAACTTCTTCTTTAGTGCTGTTTATGTGAGAACTCTGGCTCGATTTTGTATTATCAATCAAAGCAGATCTTAATTGAGAAATAGACGTTAAAAGGCTCTTGTAACTCTTTTGAGCCTGCAGATAACCTAATTTTTTGGCCTCCATTTCCTGTGCCGAAATAATTCCTTTATTGAATAAAGTTTCAAAACGGGCAATTTCATTTTTTTGAAGCTGCAACTCGCTTTCATTTAATATTTTTTGCTGCTGCAGAATATCCAATCTTTCTTTTATCTGAATTTTTTCAGAAATCTGCGCTCTGTTCTCTACTTCATACGGATGCAAACTTTCATTTAATTGCTGCGCCTGATAATCTTTCTGAAAAACGGCATAAGCACTTTCAATTTCTCCTAACTGTGTGTTTTTTAGTAAAGCAAATGGAAATTCTTTTTTTGGATCGTTGATATTATATTCATCAACTATTTTTTTCAATAAAAACACATTTTTATAATTGGCTGTATTTTCGATAATGGCAAGTGTTGTGTTTTTTTCTACTATCGATTTATCTTTAACCAAAATCGCTTCAATACGTCCTGATGTTTTTGAAACTATCTTTTCTGGCGGAATATTGGTTGTAATTACAATTTCGGTATTTACAACATCCGGATATTTAATAAACCAGGACACAAAAAACAACATGAAAAGTATCACGAATATCAAAACTGTTCCCCAACGTATCATCCAATGTGGTACTTTGGTGAGAATGTCCTGAACCTCTTCACTTCTTAATTCAAATGTATCTTCTGCCATGATTAATTTCCTAATTGCAATTGATTTCTAACCAACTCAAAATAATTTCCTTTTTGTTCTACTAAAGCCGAATGTGAGCCAATTTCAATAATTTTTCCTTTGTCTAAAACCACAATTTGATCGGCGTTCATAACTGTACTTAATCGATGTGCGATCACAACTACGGTTTTATCTTTAAAGAAAATATCAAGTTTTCGCATAATTTCTCTTTCATTATTGGCATCCAAAGCCGAAGTTGCTTCATCAAAAAACAAAATTTCAGGGTTTTTATAAACGGCTCTGGCTATCAATAATCGCTGTTTTTGTCCGGTACTCATTCCTAAACCTTCAGAACCAATTTTTGTGTTATAACCTAGTGGTAAACCGCTTACATATTCTTTTATATTGGCTACGTCTGCGGCATAAACCAATCGTTCTTTATCAACTTTATCTACTCCAATGGCAATATTATTGGCAATGGTATCACTAAAAATAAAACCTTCCTGCATTACGGCCCCAATATTAGATCGCCATGCTTTTTGAGAAATATTTTTTAATTGTGTGTTTCCAATATTGACTTCCCCTGTATTAGGCTCATAAAATTTGAGTAATAATTTCATGAGTGTTGTTTTTCCGCTTCCGCTAACGCCAACTATTGCGGTGACTTTATTGGCCGGGATTACCAAACTTAAATTCTCCAGTACCGGAATATCAGATCCTAAATATCGGAACGAAAGGTTTTTTATATCAATATCAGCATCATAAGGAACATCATTTGTTTGATTTGTTTCTTGTTGTATTTCATCTTCCTTTTCATGGATTTCAGATAATCTCGCTAGTGATATTTTGGCATCCTGAAGTTCTCTGACAAATTCAATAAGCTGCGTAATTGGCCCGTTTAAACTTCCAACAATCGAGCTGATGGCCAGCATCATCCCAAGAGTAATTGAACCATCGATAACTAATTTTGCAGATAAAAAAATGATGAAAATATTTTTCAATTCATTGATCACAGAAGATCCAATGGTTTGTGTTTGTTCTAAAACCAATCCTTTAATCGAAACCCTGAAAAGTCTTGCCTGTACATACTCCCACCCCCAACGTTTTTGTTTTTCGGCATTGTGCAGCTTAATTTCCTGCATTCCGTTAATAAGTTCCATTACTTTGCTTTGCTCTTGAGAAACTTCGGCAAAACGTTTATAATCCAGCACTTCTCTCCTTTTTAAGAATAAAGTAATCCATCCAAAATAAAGAATACTTCCGGCAAAAAACACAAAGAAAATCTGGAGATTAAAGTAAGCCAAAACACCTCCCATTACAAACATATTAATTACAGAGAATAATACATTTAAGGATGATGTCGTCAGAATTCGTTCAATTCGTCGATGATCATTGATACGCTGCATGATATCGCCCGTCATACGTACATCGAAAAATGAGATTGGAAGATTCATCAGTTTAATGAAAAAATCCGATATTAATGAAATGTTTATTCGGGTAGAAAGGTGGAGTAAAATCCAGCTTCTAATGAGTTCTAAACCTGTTCTTCCGGCAAAAAGAAATAACTGCGCAAAAAGGATCAAATAAATAAAATGAATATTCTGGTTTTGTATCCCAATATCAACAATACTTTGGGTTAAAAACGGAAAAATAAGCTGTAATAAACTGCTGGCCAATAAACCGATACTTAATTGCACCAAAAATGATTTGTAGCGCAAAACATATTGTGCCAATAATCCAAACCCTAACCCTTTATTTTCTTCTTTATCAAATTCTGATTGAAAAAACTTTGGAGTTGCTTCCACCAGTAATGCGATTCCTTCCTGAGTTGATTCATCTGCATTATTTCCTATCCAAAATTTAAGGAAGTCTTTTTCATTATATTCTATCAATCCAAAACCCGGATCAGAAACATAATATTTCCCTTTTTTAATTTTATAAAGAACCACATAATGGTTTTTATTCCAATGCAAAATACAAGGCAATGGGGCTTCTTCCAGCCTTTTTACATTTAGTTTTACTCCCAAAGTTCTAAAACCAATTTTCTCGGCAGCATCGCTCAGAAAAAGCAAATTACTTCCTTCACGAGTTGTTTCGCTACTATCGCGTAACTCCTGAATATGGATTGTTTTGCCGTAATGCTTTGCTATTATTTTTAGACATGTAGGGCCACAATCTTTATAATCTGCTTGTTTGTAATTGGTGAATTTTTTCAATTATAAATTTGGTTTATTTAAAGCAATATTATACAAAAATTCTTAAAAAAAGAAAAATAATGATCTGAAATGTATTAAATCACAATTTCAATTTTAATCAAATTTACTAATTTCAAAAAAAATATAATTATTTATATATCAGAATATTACATGAATAAAAAACAAAAAAACCTTGTTAACTAAATAACAAAGTTTTTATTTTTACTCTTAAAATATTTATTGTTTTAAATATTTATGATTCTAATGGGCAATTGTGGTCAATAACACCTCCACAGCCTTCACCTTCTGTAGCTATCCCTGCAAAAGTACCATCAGGACAATAACAAGCTATGGGACCACCTCCTCCTGTTATACTTTTTTGTTCATTTTTACTTAAAACTTCAACACCTTTTAAATCTTTTAGGTTTTTCATAATTAGGTTTTTTTGATTTTGATTAGTACTTCAATCCTTTTAAGACAGTTGAAGTTTCTGTCTGTTTTTCTACAGATTAATTTATCTCAAAAAAAAACAGAGAGAAATAATCCTCTCTGTTCTTTATCTAAAAAAGTGTAAAATTTAAGTAATACAATTTTCTCTAGGATATGGCACTGGTTAGCCCTAACCAATTAAAACCAACTCAGTGGCCACCTTTCCTGAGAATCCCGACACCAATCATCAATGTGGGGATATTTGCTCAATGTTCCACGATCGAGCGCCTACAAATTAAAAAAAACATGACTAAATTCTAATAAGGCTTTATCGTTATTACTTGTTTATTGTTATTGTTTAAGAAAACTAGCAACAAAGTCTGTTTGATTCGCAAATACCTGACTCCATATCCAAAGGACAATTTTCGCCAACCGACATTAGTAAACATCCTGCTTCAATTGCATAAACCCAGCATTCCGGAATTCCTCCCTTCATTGATTTTTGCTCCATTTTGGTTATTTTTTGAGCACTTTCCAAGTTTAAAATTTTCTTTAACATGATTTTATTTTAAATTATTCTATTCCCGGAGGCGCTGGTGGCAAAGGAAAAGGGTAACCACAATTTCCGGTGCTGCCTTCTGTTATCCCAGGGACTGATCCATTTGGACATAATGAATAGCAATATGCATTAACATTTTTATTTCCAATGTAACAAAAGCAGGCACAATTAGCTGGCTGAACAGGTAATCCTCCAAAAATGTTCTTTTGCTCTATTGTACTTAACCTTTGAACTCCTTCCAGATTTATAATATTTTTTAACATAACACTATAGTTTATATTATTATCATTAATTACGATCCACATGGTGGTCCAAAAACATTACAAACTCCGCCTGTCCAATTTATCTCAAGAGGAAAATAAGCTCGACATTCAACATAAGTCTTTAAACCTACAGAATTCCATGCATCACATTGTAAGTTGTTATTAGGCTCTGAACCTCCTTTAATCGATTTTTTTTCTCCAGTAGTTAATTCCTGAACGCCAACTAAGCTTAAAAGTCTTTTCTTCATGATTAAAGGTTATTAGATTCGTTAAATTTTTTTATTATTTTAACAAGCAGTAGTACCAATTGGTACACAAAGCCAAAAAGAAGGCACCGTTCCAAACTCTGTACATCTTTTTGCTACAAAACCTTCTTCGCAAACAGGTGCATTACCACCAGTAATTGATTTTTGCTCATTAGCACTTAATTCTTTAGCTCCTTTAAGGTTTAAAATGTTTTTTAGCATGATATTTAGGTTTTTATTGTTACTTGTTTTTTGTTTAACCTCAAATGATTCTTTAATCTATACCTCCACAGCAACATCCTCCGCTAGTAGCATTAGGAAAATCTGCGGGGCAGGCAGTATTGCCTTTTCGAACACAAATTCCAGCAAAAATTGCATCAGCACATTCTTTTGTTATTCCACCATTAATACTTTTTTGCTCCATTTTTGTAAGCTCATAAGCTCCTTCTAGTTTTAAAATCTTTTTTAGCATAACAATAGTTTTTTGTTTGGATAAATATCTTCAATCAGTTTTAAGACATTTGAAGCTCTGTCTATCCATGCCAATGGATATTGTTAGGGGCTAAGCTATTTTTTCTAAAACTTCTACTTCTTCAACAAAATCGTTTAAGAAATATTTTAGTTCACTCAATTCGTATTGTTCTGGATATATTTTTTCATTTACAATTTTAACTGGTGTATAATTAAAATTGTTTTTTGAACACCATTCATATTGTTTTTGTATTTCCTGATTGATCATCATACTAACTGGTTCGGTATGCCATTTTTTCAACCATTTTTTAAGCTCCATTTTTTTTATATGCCAATCTGAAATTGCTTCCACAATTTTGCCGGGAGTTGCTCTATTTATTGTTAAAAGTCTTTCGACAACAATTTTATATGGATTCTCGGCATTTTCAGGATTAACATTAAATAATATATTTAAAAATATTCTGTCCGGAAATTTCAAAACCAAATCAAATGCCTCCTGAAATGTTTTATGACAATGCCCACAACTAGGGCTTAAAACTATCGAAAGTTTAACTCCGGCATTTCTGTTTCCAAAATTCAAACCTCTTAAGTCTTCTAATCCATTTACATTAGGTATTTTTTTAGATAAGAAATTCAATAATGAATAATTTCTTTTAAATTTTTTAAGCTCTTTTACATTGTTATCGCTATTCAATACATTCCTTACAACAGGTTTTATTAATAACCAGGCTGATGTTAAAAGAACCAATGCGAATAAAAACGGAAATATACTAGTCAAACTAAAACTTAGTGTAAACCAATCTGAGGAAAACCAAATAATACTTTGCGAAAAAATCAGAAATGAAACAACCAAACACATTACACACCATTTTTGAATTTCAAATTTTTGTATCCAAATTGAGGTTACAATAATAGGTATCGCCAATAAACTTAAAAAACCTATAAAAATTGTCGAATCTAAAGGTCTCAACAAAATAGCAAGGAAAGATGAACCAAAGAAAATCAAAGGTAAATCTGAAAAATTAATCCATTTATTAGTATTGCTATCAAAATTAATAACTGAACTGCAAGATGTATTAGTGGTTAAATTGCAAAACTTTGAAATAATATTGGTTTTAAAACCTAATTTTTCCTGAACAATAAAAACACTAACGATCAATCCTAAAAGTGAAGTGATCAAAAATACAAGACTAAATACACTATAAGTATTGTAGAAAAATGAAAATCCAAATAAAATCAATAAAGGCATAAAGTATTTTACATCTTTATATTCACTTCTAAAGTTATCTCTTGCTACAACATTATTAGGTTCAATTGCAACGATTACACCATTCCAGTCCAAAAGGAAATTATCGTATGATATTTTTTGGCCTGTTTTTTTATTTGTATCAATTCGAACAAATTCTTTTGTTCTTTCAACCAAAGTCAGTTCATCTTTAAAATAGGCCAAAAAATTGGATGGTAAATTTTCGATTTGTTCTTTCGAAACTCTTACAGCAGCATTCTCCACAGACAACAAATCTAACGAGTCTGTTATCGCAAATAAGCTTGGATAGTTTGGATGAGAAAGAAACAAATCTTTGAACTCATTTTTCACCTCCGAGTACTTATTAATTTGAAGAAATTTCTGTACTAATTTTAACATCGTTTTGTGCCTTTTAAATCGTAATGACAATGCAAATATTGTTGTTTTTATTGGAAAAAAATCACCAAAGGCACACATTTTATTAATTATACTACATACAATTTATAAATTATATCAGTCAGAATAAACACAACAAACCCTTGTATATCAAAGAATTATACTAAATTTATGTTCATAAAATTCTCCAAAAGTCCATTTTCGATTAAGGGTTTTGCTTTTTGCCTAGTTTTGAAATATCAATAACCATAACACGTAAAAACATGACAAGTACGACATTAAAATTAGAAGATTTTGCAGTAGAGAAATTGACAAAAAAACAGCAAAAAACTGTTCGAGGAGGAGATGAACCACAACCCATAACTGATCCAACAAAAGGGGGAACTATCGGGAATAACGGGAATACGTAGACTTACAAAAAAACACTTAAAACATACAAAACAACCCTAATAAATACAAAAATCATGATAAATAAAAAATCAAAATTCGAAGATTTTAGAACGGAAAAAATATCTAAAAATCAACAAAAAGCAGTTCGAGGCGGCGACGGTGAGGACGTAGATCCAACAAAAATAAAAGGTTTGGATGGAAATCCTTAATTGGAAAAAATTAAATATTATTCGCAAACTGAGCTGGAGATACTCCAGTTCTTTTGCGAAATGATTTGGCAAAAGACACTGCGTTTTTAAAACCTACACTTTCAGCAATAGCCTGAGTAGAGTATTTACGATACATGTGATTTGTAATCATTTCATTGATTACGTAATTAATTTTAAGTTCATTTGAGTATTCTCCAAAAGATTTACCAAATCGTTTATTTACAACATAGGATAAATAAGTAGTATTGGTTTTAATTTTTTTAGCAACATACGATAAAGTAAAATCGGGATTTAAATACTCCAATTTATTCTCAAGTGCCAACAATTTTTCGACTATTTTGTTTTCTTTGGCTTCGTCAATACTCAAATTGACATTTTCTTTTTTAAAGAGAACGTCTTCTATTTCAGGCTCATACACTTCATTTTGAGCAATTATTTGATTTTCTTTCTTTTCTAAATTGGCTTTAAATTCTTCAATTAAAGCATTCATTTTCTTATGCGCTTTGTTTTTATCCCTTATGTTTTTTATCAATAAAAACACAATTCCTATTACCAATAAAACGTAAAATACTCTTAATGCTTTGTTTAGCAGTACTTCATTTTCAAACTTTTCCTGAATACCAACCATTTCATCGCTCAAATCTACAGTGCCAAGTTTGTAATTAACTTCTAAAGCCTCATTATTTAACTTTGCTTCTGATTTTTCGTAGTTGTCAAGATAAATTTTAGAATATTTATAAGCTAATTCAGGTTCTTTCTTTATATTATAAATTTTAGCTAAATAGTAATTTGCCTTTAAAAAATTTTCGTCTTTAATATTGTCGGCCTGAGCAATGGAATCCACCCGATTTAAAAAAACGAGTGCTTTATCATACTTTTTTGTTTCGTAATATAAATTACCAAGATTATAATTGGCAAATGTTATTCCTCTACTAATATTGTTTTGTTTGGCAATGAATATAATGTCGTAATAGGTTTTTTCAGCATTTTTAAAATCTCCTTTCAAATTGTAAACATTACCCAAACTTGCTTTAGCAGCTATTTTATTAAGTGGAATATTTTTTGAGTATGAAATTGTTTTTTTGTAAAAATAAGCAGCAGAATCTAACAAATATTTTTTGTTTTGATTTTTCATATAACTGCTTTCGTACGAACCTCCTAAAGTAATATTATTATTACTTTTTATAGTATTGAATTGTTCTTTTGAATAAAGATTTTCATTTTGATCGACTACAATATCAAGTTGTCGTAAATTTTTAATCGCCAACTGGTAATTACCAACAGCTTCATTAACAAAAGCAATATTACCTTTAAACTTTACAATCTGAATAATATCATCCAGTTCCATGGAGAGTTTCATTCCTTGCTGATAATTTTCAAGTGCTCTGCTATAGTTACCTCTCCTGTACTCTGTTAATCCCCCGTAATTATATAAATAAGATTTAAGACGCGTTTTGTCTCTGGATTCAGGCATTTTATCCAAATATTTAAATGCCAAAAGATATCTTTCTTTAGATTTTACTGTGTTATCTTTGAGTTGAAATAAATAAGAAAGTGAAGCATTAGCAAAAGCCAAATGCTTATTATTATTAGACTTTTCCATTCTATATGCATATATAAAAGAGCTGTCTACGTTTCTGTTTGTATTGAGCCGAATTTTATCCTGCAAGAGCAAATATTCCTGTTCTGTTAATTCCTTCTTTTGTTGGGCAAAAGAAGTATTGAGAACAAGAAAAAGTAAAAAAGAGATGATCAGCCTCATTTATTATGTTTTTGGAATTCAAAAATAGTGCATATATTTTCAATAAGCTACATTTAAATTGCCAATTTCCTAATAATTTTATTTTATGAATAAAAAAATATAACAAAATGTTTTTGTTTTGTTATATTTTTATTGCGTAAATTTGTTTTTGTAAAACTACCAAAAAATGAAACCAGACTTATTTCAAGCCCCAGATTACTACAACCTTGACGATTTATTGACAGACGAACATAAATTAGTTCGCGAATCTGCTCGTGCCTGGGTTAAAAGAGAAGTTTCTCCTATTATAGAAGAATATGCTCAAAAAGCAGAATTTCCAAAACAAATCATTAAGGGACTTGGAGAAATAGGTGGTTTTGGCCCTTATATTCCGGTAGAATATGGCGGTGCAGGTTTAGATCAAATTTCTTATGGTTTAATCATGCAGGAAATCGAGCGTGGCGATTCTGGTGTAAGATCTACTTCATCGGTGCAATCTTCCCTAGTTATGTATCCTATCTGGAAATATGGAAACGAAGAACAACGAATGAAATATTTACCTAAACTAGCTACTGGAGAGTTTATGGGCTGTTTTGGTTTGACAGAACCAGATCACGGTTCTGATCCCGGAAGTATGATTACCAACTTTAAAGATATGGGAGATCATTATCTTTTAAATGGTGCCAAAATGTGGATTTCGAATGCTCCATTTGCAGATATTGCCGTTGTTTGGGCAAAAAATGAAGAAGGAAGAATTCACGGTTTAATTGTAGAACGTGGAATGGAAGGTTTTACAACTCCTGAAACACATAACAAATGGTCGCTTCGTGCATCATCAACCGGTGAATTGATTTTTGATAATGTAAAAGTTCCTAAAGAAAATCTTTTACCAAATAAATCCGGATTGGGAGCTCCGCTTGGCTGTTTAGATTCTGCCAGATATGGAATTGCCTGGGGAGCAATTGGCGCTGCAATGGATTGTTACGATACTGCTTTGCGCTATGCAAAAGAGAGAATTCAGTTTGGAAAACCAATTGGAGGAACACAATTGCAACAAAAAAAATTAGCCGAAATGATTACCGAAATCACAAAAGCACAATTACTAACCTGGCGTTTAGGCGTTTTAAGAAACGAGGGAAAAGCAACAACATCTCAAATTTCGATGGCGAAACGTAATAATGTAGACATGGCGATTCATATTGCCAGAGAAGCCAGACAAATGCTGGGCGGAATGGGAATAACAGGCGAATATTCGATTATGCGTCATATGATGAACCTTGAAAGTGTTATTACTTACGAAGGAACCCACGATATACATTTATTGATAACCGGAATGGATGTAACTGGAATTCCAGCATTTAAATAATAAACAACTATTAAAATATTTGCAAAAACAATACGAAAAGCTTCTTCTTACCGAGAAGCTTTTTATCTTTGCAAAAAATTCCACAAATGAATATTGAGACTATAAACAATAGCATTCAACCACAAAAAGATCAATTATTAAGACATTCCTTATATAATAAAATTCAAAGCATTGATGACTTGCACAGCTTCTTAGAGAATCACGTTTTTGCAGTTTGGGATTTTATGTCATTGTTGAAAGCTTTACAAGCCAAACTTACCTGTACTACTACACCGTGGTTTGCAACAAAAAATCCTGAAACCAGATACTTAATCAACGAAATTGTCCTGGCAGAAGAAACAGATTTGACTATTGACGGAAGAAGACAAAGCCATTATGAAATGTATCTTGAAGCCATGGAAGATTGCGGCGCCGATACAAACGGAATCAATACATTTCTATCTGAAGTAAACTCATTGCACAATATTTTTGTCGCTATAAAACAAAGTTCTTTACATCCTGATGTAAAAGCGTTTTTAGATTTTACATTTAGAGTTATCGAGCAAGGTAAACCACACGAAATTGCAGCTGCTTTTACTTTTGGAAGAGAAGATCTGATTCCGAGTATGTTTACTGAAATCCTGAAAAACTTTCAAAAAAATCTTCCTGAAACAGATTTAAGCAAATTGCTTTATTATTTTGAAAGACATATCGAACTTGATGCCGATGAGCACGGGCCAATGGCGATGCAAATGATTTCTGATTTATGTGAAGATGATGCCCAAAAATGGAAAGATGTTGAAGAAATTTCGATTTTAGCCCTGGAAAAACGAATCGGACTTTGGAATGCCATTGAAGAACAAATTCTGCTAAAAACAGAAATGGTATAAAACCAAAACAATATATTTAACGTAACTATTTGTTTAGAATGAACCATCTAATTTCTACAAATTATGAAACCACAATTCAAGCAAATAGTTACTGTTGTTTTTTCTGTTTTCCTTTTAAGCTGTAGTTCTGACGAAATAAGTTCAGAAACTTCAGATTCTCCAATAATTTCAATTCCTAAAATTCCACTTGCAAGTTCTATAAAATATTTGGCTTTGGGCGACAGTTATACTATCGGACAAAGTGTTTGTGAAACTTGTAATTATCCGCAACAACTCAATACAAGTTTAGAAGCGATATATCCGGAAACGAAATTTTCGTTAAAAATAATTGCCAAAACAGGCTGGACAACTTCAAATTTGATTTCGGCAATAAATGAAGACAATCCACAATCTAATTACGATTTGGTGACGCTTTTAATTGGAGTAAACAATCAATATCAGGGCATAAATTTTTCGGTTTACGAAAAAGAATTTCCCGAATTATTGAACAAAGCTATTGCTCTGGCAAAGGGCGATAAAAAAAATGTTGTAGTACTCTCAATTCCTGATTATGCCTTTACTCCTTTTGGGACGATGTTTGGCGGAACTACAAAAATTTCAACCGAAATAGCACAATATAATTCCTTCGCCGAAAATTATTGCAAAGCAAACGAAGTTACTTTTGTTTCTATCACAGACATTACACAAAAAGGAATTCAAATTCCTTCGTTAGTTGCAGGAGACGGCTTGCATCCGTCAAAAGAAGCTTATACTTTATTTGTTGAGCGTATTTTTCCAAAAGTTAAAGTGGCTTTGCAAGATTAGGTTTTTATGTTTCTACGCAATCATTCAAATACAGAACACTTACTTTAAAACCAGTTTTCCTTATCTTTACTATTAGTAAACTACAGCAGAAATGAAAATTGTAGATTTTATTCCAACAGAACAATTAAAGCCATTTATCAACACTTATCTAATTATCGAAAGTCAGGATGAATTGGTTAATAGGGTTTTGCCGGGTACTGCGCTTACGATTGCTTTTCGATGCAAAGGAGATGTCAATTATATTAAAGGAAACAATCAAGAAAGTTTACCTCTTTCTGCAATTTCGGGTATTCGAAAATCGGCGCGATTAATCAATTACTCCAAAAATACTACTACAGTTGTTGTTCATTTTAAAGAAGTTGGAGCCAAAGCCTTTTTTAAAGAACCACTTCATGAATTATTCGAACAAAGTGTTTCTTTAGACAACTTTTTTCCACAACAGAAAATAGCAATTATAGAAGAACTCCTGGCCGAAGCAAAAACCAATAATCAAAGAATTGCCTTAATAGAACAATTCCTTTTGTCAGGGTTACACGATTACAAACCAGATTCGTTAATCACGGCTGCAATTGCTATAATTCAGTCTAAAAAAGGCATTATTAAAATAAAAGATCTGGCAGATACTCTTTTTATAAGTCAGGATGCTTTTGAGAAAAGATTCCGAAAAACAATTGGTTCATCACCCAAACAGTTTTGCTATGTGGTTAGGATTAAATCAATTATCGATCAAAAACAAAACAGCCAAAACCTTATCGAACTTGCATTTGAAGCTGGATATTTTGACCAATCGCATTTCAACAAGGACTTCAAATTGTTCACAGGACAAACCCCGTCTGAATTTTTTAAATTTCCTTCTTTCTGGTAAATCAATGATTTTTTACAATTTATTGGTTTCTATAATCTTGAATTTTACATCAACAAAAAATCAAGAATTATGAAAACACATCTTTTAATCGGAATTATCTTTTTGACATTGTTTAGCTCTAAAACAAATGCTCAATCAGCAATCATTAATTCGCAAATAGAAACCAAAAAATCAGAAAACATGAAACAAATTTTTATCGATAAATTTATCGTTCCCGAAAAATCAAAACAAGAATTTTTACAAAGAGTAAACATCAACAGAAACTTTATTAAAAACTTAAACGGATTTATAAAAGACGAGGCTTACGAACGTACCGACGAGCACGGAAATTTAATTTTCATGACTATTGCCGTTTGGGAAAATGAAGCAGTTTTGAAAAAAGCAAAAGAAGCGGTCCAAGCTTCATATAAAAAAGAAGGTTTTGATATTACCGAAATGCTTACCCGATTAAACATCACAATGGATAGAAATATTTACAAAGAATCAGTAAAACCATAATCGGTAAAATATACTTAATTTTGTAAAAGCTGGCTTTTTAAGATTTAAACAATGCAAGTTTCACCATCAAAAGAATTATCGCCATATATCAAACATTATCTTTTTTTAGATAATGCATCAACTGCTATTCAAAAACTTAGACTGTTTTCTGATGGTAATACTGGTGTGGTATTTTCTTTAAAAAGTAAACTTATATCGGAAATTAATAATGATGAAGTAAAAAAATATTTACCAACTTCTTTTTTATACGGACAGCTTCATGGTTTTAAAGATATTTATTCTGAAAATGAAACATCCTTAATCATTGTCGTTTTCCAGCCTAATGGAATTTACCAATTACTAGGAATTCCTGCCACTGAATTTCAGGATTCTATTATTCCTGTGGAAGAAGTTTTTGACCAAAAAGTTACTGCTCTTCAGGAAAAATTATTCCAGCAAAATAATCAAACACGTGTTGAACTTTTAAATCATTTTTTTAGAAACTTAATTAATAACAAGCTGGTTTCGAATCAATCTATAATAAATAATTCCTTGGATTTTATCCTTACAAACAAAGGAGATTTCTCTGTAAAACAACTAGTTGAACACACCGGCTATACCGAAAGACATCTTGAAAGAAAATTCAAAGAATGCATTGGTCTAAATCCGAAGAAATTTGGGAACGTTATAAGACTACATCATTTTCTAAAATTATTAAAAAATAAATCTGACACCACAAACCTGACAGCGATTTGTTACGATGCCGGATTTTCAGATCAATCGCATTTAATAAAGGATTTTAGAAAACATACCGGAATATTACCCCGGGAATATTTATTTAATAGCGGAAAACTAGCCAATAATCTTATCAAAACTTTTCCTGCTTCAACATTTTAAAATGTCGGTTTTATACAATTTATAGAATATTACTAATGCTATTTTTGATCCAAAATAAATAGCAGAATGTATGAAAAATCTAAAAATAGCAACCACTCAGTTTGAGAATAAAAGTGGCGATAAAAACTATAATTTATCTGTAATCGAACAACTTTCAAAAAAAGCAGCCAATGAGGGTTGTGATGTAATTTCGTTTCATGAATGTTCTATCACCGGATATACCTTTGCAAGGCACTTATCGAAAGAACAGATGCTGAATTTGGCGGAAATTATTCCGAATGGGGAAAGTATTTTAAAACTCACTGAGATTGCAAAAAATAATGACATCATAATATTAGCAGGCCTTTTTGAAAAAGATAAAAATGATAATCTATTCAAAGCTTATGTTTGTGTTGACAAAAATGGATTAGTCGCAAAATATAGAAAATTACATCCGTTTATAAATCCATATCTCACCCCAGGAGATAATTACTGTATTTTTGAAATTAAGGGCTGGAAATGCGGCATTTTAATTTGTTACGACAATAATATTATAGAAAATGTTCGTGCAACAAAACTTTTAGGTGCCGATATTATTTTTATGCCACACGTAACAATGTGTACACCTTCTACCCGACCGGGAGCTGGTTTTGTTGCACCTCAACTTTGGGAAAACCGTGAAGCTGATCCAACTTCTTTACGATTAGAATTTGATGGAATGAAAGGTCGGGATTGGTTAATGAAATGGTTGCCCGCAAGAGCTTATGATAATGCTATTTATGCCGTATTCTCGAATCCAATTGGTATGGACGACGATCAATTAAAAAATGGCTGTTCGATGATTATTGATCCATTTGGAGATATTTTAGCCGAATGCAGAACTTTTGACAACTCTTTTGCTACAGCAATAATTACTCCCGAAAAACTAAGTCAGGCTGGAGGAAATCGTTACATAAAAGCTAGGAGACCAGAATTATATCGGGATATTATTGGGCAGAATCACGAATCTCAGCAAAATGTGGTGTGGTTAAAAACTGATAAAAAAAGTTAAAACTAATAATTTATAGAACTTTCAATACCCGAAGATTTATCTTTACAGAATACATAAATCTACAGAATACAACCAAATAATGGAATTTTTTAAAACAAAAAATGAAGATATCGATGCTGTTTTTGATATCTACAATGCAGCAACGTCTTATCAAAAAACAGTTAATAATAAAAGCTGGAGAGGTTTTGAAAGAGCACTTATCGAAAAAGAAATAGCAGAAAATCGACATTTCATCATCAAAGAAGGAAATGAAATTGCCTGTACATTTGTTATTACTTTTAATGATTTAATAATCTGGAAAGAAGCGAGTGCAGATCCTGCAATTTATCTTCATCGTATTGCAACAAATCCAAAATTCAGAGGACAATCGTACGTCAAAAAAATCGTTGAATGGGCAAAAACGTATGCAAAAGAAAATAACAAATCATACATAAGACTTGACACACACAGTGGAAACGAAAGAATAAACAAATACTATATGAGTTGTGGTTTTGGCTACAAAGGCATAAGTACCATCGAATGGACAAGCGAATTACCTGAACATTATAAAGAAGGCTCTTTTAGTTTGTTTGAGATTAAAGTTTAATTAATCTTTTCTACAAAATAAAGAAGCTGCCTCAGAACACAGACAGCTTCTTTATTTATACATTTAACAAGTCAAAACTATAATTGTAATTTATTAAAGATTTCTCTTTTTCATTTTCAATCCAGGCTTTTTCTTCATGACTTACTTTCATTATTTGCGAAGCATTCATACCTTTAAAAATATTTGCAATTACATTAAGAATCTTTAATTCAAATTCACTGAACAATTCCGAATTAAAGCTTTTATACTCTGTCAGTGAAAATTTTTCTCCAATTATACCATTTCCAAAATCCTCTCCTTTAAGTTCTATTAACTGTTGATCTGCCATGTATTCGTAAATTGTACGAAATTTTATTGGTACTGGTCCATAATTATGTGCCATATATGTTGTGCCACTTATTGAATATGCTGTTTTTTTATAATTTAAAAAGTCCGAATAAAATAATAATTTATTCATTGCTGTAATAGTTGGCTGTAGCTTTTCTGTAAAAAACAATACCATTTCTGATAATTTATTTATATCAGTTTTTTTATATCCAGTCATTAAGCATGGGATGTTATCGCCGTAATATAAATTTAAATATTTTTCAATATGATAATTTTTATCGTTTTCTATTGATTCTATAAATTCAATTCTCTCTAATATTTTTGCTTTCTCAGAGTCTCTTAAATCTTTATTCCGCTCGACTAATTGTTTAAAAACACTATGATTCCCTATAATAGATTGAATTAAGTTACCAATAACTAAGCTTGGAACTTCTCCTTTTTCATAATGTCTATAGCTATTTGGTCCTAATCCTAATATCAATGACATTTTATTTGCAGATAGTTCGTATTTTATTCTAATATTATAAATTTCATCAGGAAATGGAATATTATGTAAATCTCTATATTGATTATAAACTTGATTTATATTTAATTCATCTAATTCTGTTGTTGTGATCTTTTCATTAGTATCCTCACATAAATAATAGTGAAACACATAACTAAATTCTTTATTACGAAATATTAAAATACTTTTTTCTTTTCGTAAAATCATCTCTTTATTTGTAAAAGGACTTTTCATTTTATGTTACTTTTAAGGGGGTAATTTATTGGAGCTTCTGCAATGTGAAATGAAATACAAATTATATTATTGGTCTTTTTGTTAACAGTTAATTTAATGTAGATTTCTGTTTTTTTAACTGTTTTGCCAAAAACCCACATATCTGTTCCATTTTGTTGAGTTTCATTTAAAGGTCCTTCGGAATAATCTTCTGTTTCTAAACTGACAATGATTTCCAAACGTCTATTAGCTGTAATACCAATGTCTGCAAGGTGTTGCAAACTATTTTTAGGTCTATGCAAAAATACTATAGGCCAAATATTTAAGAATTGTTTTAATTCATTTAAAAAAACTTTTACCTCTCTTTCTAAAGCCATTAACATCAAATTGTATGCAAATATATTTAAAGATACAAAATTTCAACCATAAAGTAACACAATTAACACATTTTAATACTTATTGCAACTTTAAAGACTAATAAAAAAATAGTAGAGCAAAAGCAAAGCTTTTATTTTAGATTCGAAAAATAATCATGTTTGTAGATAAAAAAAACCGTAGTTCCATTCTTAATGAAATTACGGTTTTATCTTGCAGAGAGGAAGGGATTCGAACCCTCGATACAGTTACCCATATACTAGCTTTCCAGGCTAGCTCCTTAAACCACTCGGACACCTCTCTATTTTGGTTTGCAAAGAACAAAAAAAAAACTGAGTTAGAAAAACAAAATCAAAGATTACTTACATGCTTTTTCTAAATTCTTCCATAAACAGTTTTACGGCTTTCTTTTGATACGCACCTTCAATCGTTAACATAAACGAATCCCTTTGCGTTGTAACTCCCGTAATGTTAATTGCCTTTATATTATTCCACCCTTGTAAAGCTTTCTCTGTCACAATGGTAGCCCAATAATCACTATCGCCTACCAAACGTAATAAAGCATGAACTGCGTTTAATTCTATCGAAACTTTTGGTTTCATATTGTTTTTTAAAAACAATTCATCCAAAAACTCTCTCGAATTAAATCCTTTTACCGGTAAAATAAGTGGAAGATCTTCTATTTTTTTAAAAGTTATCTTATCTAAAACGGCTAATGGATGTGCTTTTGAAACAGCCAAAACCAATTTTGACCTAAACAACGGCTCTTTTTGAAAAGGAAGTTCAATTTCATTAGAAGAAATGACCAAAACCAAATCTAATTCGTTGTTTAAAAGTTTTTGTTCCAAAGGTTCCGTTGTGCCATATTCAACAACAATTTTTAAATGCGGATATGTTTTAGCAAACAAATTTACAACCGGCAAAACTAAAAGTCCGAAAATATAGGTTACGCCAATTCGCAATTCGCCGCCAATCATTTGGTTCAAATCGTCAATCGCCTGTTTGCCGCTTTGTACATTTTCTATAATTTGTTTGGCATGAACCAGGAAAACAGAACCTGCTTCGGTAAGTTGAACTTTTTTACCAATCCTTACAAACAAAGGCATTCCCAGTTCTTCTTCAAGCTTTTTTATTTGTTGAGACAAACCGGATTGCGTTACAAAGCATAATTCGGCAGCTTTTGTAAAATGAAGGACTTCGGCTGTTTTAATAAAATATTCTAATTGATAAATCTCCATATCGATAAGTTTAAATACTTATTATCAGTAAAATTATTAATTTTTCTAATGAAATCATAATCCCGAACTTTGTAAAAAATATTTAAGGTTATGTTTAAAGCGTTAAGATCAAAAAACTTCAAGTTATTCTTTTACGGACAATCTGTTTCTGTTGTTGGAACGTGGTTACAGAAAACAGGTGTAAGCTGGATGGTTTACAGTGTTACAGGTTCTGTTTTCTTATTAGGATTAACTACCTTTTTAAGTATGATTCCATCTTTGTTTTTGGCACCATTAGCAGGAAGCATTATTGGACGTTACGACAGACACAAAGCCATGATTTTATTACAGTCTCTCGCAATGTTTCAGGCTGGAGCTTTGGCTTTATTGATTTACTTTAAAATATATAATATCAATTTTATTTTAGCATTAAGTCTTTTTCAGGGAATTATAAACTCTTTTGATATGACTTGCAGACAAACGATGATGATTGACATTGTTGACAATAAAGAAGATTTATCAAACGCGGTTGCCCTAAATTCTACTTTGAATAATTTTGCCCGAATTGCAGGTCCTGCTCTCGCCGGAATTATTTTACACCAATATGGCGAAGACATTTGTTTTATTGGAAATTTCCTTAGCTACATTCCCGTTTTAATTTCTTTATTAATGATGAAAATAACTCCGCATATTAAAGCAAAAGATAAATTTAAAATGCTGGAAGATTTTATCGAAGGTTTTGATTATGTAAAAAAAGAAGTAGAAATGGCAAAAATGCTTTTGATGCTAATGTGCAGCAGCTTATTCGTTATTTCTTTTAATACTTTAATGCCTGTTTTTGCAAAAGATATTTTTAGCGGAAACGCCCAAACTTTCAGCTGGTTTGAAAGCGCAGCCGGAATTGGTTCTATTTTATCAGCCATTTATCTGGCAAATCTTAAAAGATCTGATATTATGGGCAAAATAATGATTGCTGCGAGCTTATTATTAGGTTTTAGCATCATTATACTAGCCTATTCAAATAGTTTAACTGTGGCGCTTATTTGCATGGCTTTGAGCGGTGTAGGGATGATGGCACAAACCTCATCTATAAACATTTACATTCAAACGCAAAGTGCCGTTAATATGCGTTCAAGAAGCATTAGTTATTATTTAATGGCCTATCAGGGAATGATTCCGGTAGGAAGTTTAATCATTGGTTACGTTTCACACATCATCGGAACCAGAAATACAGTTGCCATTCAGGGAATTATCTGTATTATTTCGGTAATTGTTTATGTGTATTATAAAAAACAGAGTGCTGAAGAAGAGTTGGAAACTTGTCCGGTTCAGTATAAAGATTAAAAATTCCAATTTTTTTAAATCCAAATTCCAATCGTCTATCTACAATCTTGTCATTTCGAGGAACGAGAAATCTCCACAAGAAACTCGACAAAGACTGGTACATTAGGAACGGAGCTACTTGCAGCATCTCGACTCCGCTCGATCTGACAAACGAAATCAATTCATTTTTTTAACTTCTTCTAAAATGAACTTATATCACTTATATGGTGAAATAATTTTATAATGAAATTTCCCCACGCAGCGCCGTTTCAAAAACATCTTTAAATTCAGCTGGCGGAATATTATGACCCAACAAATACATCAATTTTGTAATTGCGGCTTCTGTAGTAATATCTTTTCCTGAAATAACGCCCAGAGATTTTAGTTTTGTACTTGTTTCGTATTGTCCCATATTTACACTTCCGCCAGAACATTGTGTAACATTTACAATATGAAGGCCGGATTGAATGGCTTTCTGTATTAAATTTAAAAACCAATCTTCGGTTGGAGCATTTCCTGATCCATAGGTTTCTAAAACAATCCCTTTTAAATCCTTAATTTCAAGAATTGAAGACAAAACAACTTCGCTCATTCCCGGAAACATTTTTATTATAGCAACATGATTGTCTAATTTTTTATGGACAATTAGTTTCGCCTCTTTTTTTACAGGAAGAAATAAATGTGAGTTTAATTTAAGATGAACACCGGATTCTACCAATTCAGGATAATTAGGCGCTGTAAAAGCTCTAAAATGTTCTGCATTTACTTTTGAAGTTCGGTTTCCCCTGTACAATTTATATTCAAAATACAAGCAAACTTCTTTGATAACCGGTTCTCCGTTTTCCTGAAGAGAAGCAATTTGAATTGCCGTTATCAGGTTTTCTTTTGCATCGGTACGCAAATCACCAATTGGCAATTGAGAACCCGTAAACACAACCGGTTTTGCCAAATTCTCCAGCATAAAACTCAATGCAGATGCCGAATATGACATTGTATCTGAACCATGTAATACTATAAATCCATCATAAGAATTATAATTCTCTTCGATGATTTCAGCAATTTTCGTCCACATTTCAGGATTCATGTTCGATGAATCTATTGGGTGTTCGAATGAAACTGTTTCAATTTCGCAATCTAATTGTTCAATTTCAGGAATGTTCTGCAATAGTTTATCAAAGTTAAACGCTTTGAGTGCACCAGTTGCAAAATCTTTGCTCATACCGATGGTTCCGCCGGTATAAATTAAAAGTATTTTAGCTTTAGATGACATCCTGATACTTTAGTTTATTAACAACTGGATTGGCATACATTGATAAAAATCCTAGTCTTGTAACAGGATTATCGCTGCCAATACGCATTTCTAAACGACGCTCAAAAAGTGATTTCTCAGTTTCTTTGTACAAATGAGAGAACTTATCAGTTTCGTTTAATATATCGTAAGCAATAAAATTTGTTGGCCACAATTGGTAATTCTTCAAGATAGAATCATCAATTACTTGTGCCAGCGCCTGAACTTGTTTGTTGGCATTGTCATTTTCAGCCACAATCTTATCTATTTCTGTATCCAGAACATCACCAACAGAAATATGTATTCTTTTTTTGGTTCCCATAATACCACTCAAAATGGTCATGAAATCCTCATTTTTATCTTTAACGTAAACTTCATTGTTTGCTTCTGCCATTAATTGCGGCATTTTCAAAACATCCGTAGGATCATATTCGTATGAAATTGAAACCGGAACGATTCTTAATTTCTTAAAATAATCCATCAAATTGGCTTCATCAGAGCCCATTCCAATCATTTTTAAAACGCCAGGGTTAGTTTCGTCGTTTCCGTCTTTCGTACGTCCTTCTCTTTGAGCTATCCAAACCGAACGATTTTCGCGAAGCAATAATTGTCCCATATATTCTGCCAGCAATTTAGAACTCTGCAGCATTTCTCTCGGCGTTAAACCTCTTAAAACCAAAAAGTTTCTATTCAGTTTTGCCAATGTGCTCAAAAATGCTTTTTTAACCAGATTGTCTCCAATTGCAGATGCTGTCATTACCAAACCATGCTCGAACAAACAAACATTTAATAAGGTTGTATCTAAAAGAATATCTCTGTGATTCGAAATAAATAAGTAAGAAGTATTTTTTTCAAGTTTCTCAAATCCTGAAGTTGTAAGTCCTTCAGAACTTTTTTCAAGAACCTTTTGGATGGTATTATAAATAAAGTTGCATTGAAAATCACGAATCGAATGTGTTTTCTTAAGCTGCTCTTTCCAAACCTCATCTTCTACTTCCGGAAAAGTAAAGTTCATCATGGTTTTCATCATCGGATGATTGACAACATCATGAAGTGCTTCATTTATTTCAGAATCATAAAACGGTCGAATGGCATCAAATTTCTGCATTAATATCTATTTTTAGTGGGCAAAAGAACAAAAAAAAAACTAAAGTTAAGTAACTATAGGGTTAAATCCCAAAAACGTCTTTTGAATTTTGCGTTGTAATTGTCGCTATTTCTTCTTCAGAAACATCATATATATCGGCTAATTTGGCAATAACATTTACCAAATAACCGCTTTCATTTCGTTTTCCGCGATACGGAATTGGTGCTAAATACGGCGAATCAGTTTCAAGAACGATATGTTTTAATTCGATTTGATTTAAAAATTGATCAATTTTTCCGTTCTTAAAAGTTACAACTCCGCCAATTCCCAGTTTCATATTATAGGATATTGCCTGTAAAGCTTGTTCGTGAGTTCCGGAGAAACAGTGAAAAATCCCAAACAAATCATCTGATTTTTCTTCTTCCAAAATTGCAAAAATTTCATCAAAAGCTTCGCGACAATGAATTACGATTGGCAGTTTGTATTGTTTTGCTAATTGGATTTGTCTTTTAAAAGCAATTTGCTGTTCTTTTAAATGTGTTTTATCCCAATACAAATCAATCCCGATTTCACCAACGGCGTAGAATTTTCTTTTCGCCAATTCAGCTTCAACGTGCTTCAACTCCTCCAGATAATTATCTTTCACGTAAGTGGGATGCAAACCCATCATTAAAAACACATTATCCGGATAATTTTGCTCTAAATCGTACATTGATTGTGTTGCAGCGGCATCTATTGCAGGAATAAAAAAGCGGGTTACACCGGCATCAATGGCTCTTTGAATCATTTCGTCGCGATCCTGATCAAATTCTTCAGAATATAAATGGGTATGTGTATCGGTAATTATTGTCGTTGAATTCAATTTTCTAATTTTTAAAGGTTCAAAATTACGACAATATTAAAAACTTTCCCAATTTGAATGTTATGACAAAAATGGCACACGGGTGACACGGATTCACTTCGTGAAAACGCGGATTGGGCGCGGATTTTTTTCTCTTTGCCGCAAAGTAAACCCGACAGGTTTTTAAACCCTGTCAGGTTTGAATACGAATAAAAACTTTGTCAAAGTTTTAAACTTTGACAAAGGTAGCTCTGATGATTCTCTTTGTGGACTTCTCCCGAAGCTTCGGGATCGCTCAGTCTAACAAAGCAAGCGACAAATTAATATTCACTTTTATTTCCCGTTTTTAGCAAACAATTTAGCTCTATCCAATACTTCGTCTTTTCCTTGTTGAGCACCAAAAATAGTTGGTTTTACTTCAATATCAGGAACAATACCGATGCGTTGCGTTTCTTTTTTATTTGGATAAAAAACACCTGCTGAAGTAAAAGAGGAATCAAAACCTTTGATAATCTTAAAGTAATAATTTGGACCGTCGGCACCAGAAGTTTGACTGCCAATAACAGTTGTATTTGGTGCCGTTTGCAAACTCATTGCTGTTTGTTCTCCAAAACTATGAGTTCCAGAATTTACCAAAACAATTACTTTGCCTTTGTAATAATCTGTATTGATTTTACCACATTCTTCCATCTCATCACTAAAATAGTAACGTCCAGGATAACTCAAATCCTGATAAAGTAATCTCAAAATAGGTTTCGGTTCCGGATTTAAATATTCACTAACTAAAAAATCGGTGTATGTAGGTCTGTTTCTAACATCGAAAATTATAGCTTGTGTATTCTTTAATTTCTCCATCATTTCCGGCACTTCTTCTTTTGGTACTTTATTCATTTTCACGTAACCAATGTTGTTTTCCAGAATTTCCCAATTTGGACTATTTTTTGGCGGTGATCTTTTAATTTTTCCATTCGGATAACGATGTATTTTTTTTACCGAAGTGACATTATCTCTAATAAATTCAACTTCAAAATCATCTGTATTTCCTGTAAACATTACAAGGGTCCCATTTAATATAGCCGCTGGCCTATTAGAACCCTGCATATATTTTAGGAGTTCGTCTAATTTTTGAGCGACCGTTATGCCGTCAATTTTAGTGATAACGTCTCCTATTTTTAAATCGTCAATCTTTGCTAAAGAATCATTTGCTATAGTAGTAATTACGGCTTTATCATCTATGAATTTAGTCCCAAAAGCAGTATATTTCTCCCCGCCTAAATACTGCATCATTTGCATATTAAAAGTCGCTGCATGAGTATCGTTAAGTTTAATAGATATTTCGCGCATTGCTAATAAAAACTCTTTTTCAGAAGCCGAAGCACTTATGTGTGGTAAAATTTCAACCAAAGCATCATCCCATTTTTGATCCATTTTATATTTATATGGGAAAAAATATTCTACATAGTTCCAAAAACGGAATAAAGTAAGAAGACGTAAATTTTTATTTGTCCATAAAACTTCTGCATATTCCGGCTCGTTAACAAACTGAAAACTGACTTCTTTTCCTTCACGGTTTACATAATGATTTGCTCCTTGAAATCTATTGTCTGTTATAAATTTCAATTTATTAGAAAGGCTTTTAGAAAACAATTTGTCTTTTTGTATCCAGTCTAAGTTTAGATTTTCATTAAAAAAATCTTTTTTCGGATCATCAGCAAGAGGTTTATTTGTGGGTACAACTCCCAGATCATCTATCCATTTTTCTATTACTGCTGAATATTCTTCTTTGTTTTTTGCGCTTTCAATTTTCGGCAAAACCTCAAAAAGTTTTTCATCCCAATTAAAATCGCCGTTGGCGACTTTTGGGTGATAATATTTTAGAAAACCCCAAACTTTGCAGGTTGCAGCAAGTTTTTCGGTTTCGGTAATTTTAGCACCAAAGATGGTTTGAGAAAGAACAAGAAGAAATAATAAAGTAATTTTTTTCATTCGTTAATTTGGATTAAAATCATAAGGTATCGTGGTAAATTCTTAATAAAAAAATCGAATTTAGATATTAAAATCTAAATTCGATTACGGGTTTACGTAAAGTGACAAAAGTTTATAATTTATTCCAATTCTCTCAACAAAATCTGAACCTCAACATAATCTTCATAATCCTCAGGAATTGTAAGCAGGATTTCTTTACAAGTGTTGTAATTTTTTTGTTTTAATTTAATTAAAGCTAAATTCCACGTTGCTTTATCTTTATAGACCGAAGTTCCTGATTTTAGTTGATTAAAAACATTTTGGGCTTTTATGATTTGATTGTCTTGTAATAATGAAACTCCGTAAAAATATTGAATTTCCGGTGTATGATTTTCTTTCAAAATAGATTCAAAAAGCGGAATTGCTTTTTTATATTCCTTTGAATTAAATGTTGTTTCTGCTTGTTTTAGCGTTGCCTCAACATTGCCTCTTTCTGTAAAATAAGCCGATTCCGGATGATTAAAATCTTCAAAAGAAGGCTTTTGACTATAATTATAAAAAAACAATCCCATCAAAATTACTGCCGCTGCCGCAGCACCATAATACCAAGGTTTTAGTGCAATTACTTTTGGTTTATTGAAATGTTTATCTGAAACTTTTATTAGATTTTCTTTGAAAGCTTCTCTTTCCTGTTCATATCCAAATTTAGTTTCCAGCTGAAGATGTACGTTTTTAAAAGTTTCAAATTCTGAAGCAAATTCAGGATCTTCTGCCAATTGTTTTTCAAAACTATTTTTCTCTCCAACAGTCATTTCATCCTGAAGATATTGATCGAATGTTATGTAACGTTCTTCGTTCATGACTAATTATTTTTTAGCGATTTAAAGTTGTTGTTTTCCTGAATCCATTGTGTTAACTGGCCAATGCACAACGATTTTTTCTTGCGAACATAACCGTATGTTACATTGAGTTTTTCGGCGACTTCTTCCATCGACTTAATGGTAAAACTCAACTTTAATAATTCCTGACATTTGTCTCCCAATTTTAGAAACATAGCATCAAAAAGCTGTTGTTTTTCATTAAATTGTTCGGTCTGCTCTACCAATTCCACTCCGCATTCATTTATAGATCCCACATCTTCATGAATTGTTACCCCTTTATTAGATGTTTTTTTCAATTCGTTGAGCCATTTTCTTTTGCATAACAAGAAAAAGTAAGCATCAAAAGGACAAGTGAGTTCCAGCGTTTTGTTTTTTGCCTGATTAAAAAGCAAAATCATGATTTCCTGAACCACATCCTGAGCATGATCCTGATCGCCGGAATTGTTCTTTATATAAAAGACAACCTTGGGAACGAACTTTTTATAAATCTCCTGAATGATTGCCGAGTTATTAGCCGCAAGTCCTTCGATATATTTTTGATCGGGATGAATTTTGATTTTGCCCATAAAAACAACTTTTAAATAGCTAATGTAAAAATAATCTCAAAATAAATTCTCAATAATGGGGTAACAATTATAAAATCAAGTTGATATAGCAATATAAAACTCTTTTAAAAACAATTAAAAATTAAAAGAAATGGAAAGTTACCAATTAATAAATCAAAAAAATCTGGATCAATTTCATAAAACCCTTTCTTCTAAAATCAGAAACGGTTTTGTGATTATCGAGCATAACGAAAAATTGCCTTATGCCGTTTTATCCAAAGAAAAAAAAGAAATCAATCATCCGTTTCATTTCTTCCTTACAGTTATCACATTCGGAATTTGGTCTGTTGTGTGGATCTGTTTAATTGTTTCGCTTTCGCGGAAAAAAGACATACTAGTCGCACTTGATGAAGACGGAAATTTATTTGAAGAAAAATGTCTTTCGAAATAAATTAAAAATTTAGGGTAACAATTTTTCATCAAAAAACATCTATTACTAAACTATAAAATTAGAAATCATGAAAACAATTAAAACTTTGATATTTTGTTTTGCGGCAACTTTAATAAGCAGCTGTGATAACGACAACAACCCAACAAATAATGTATGTGATACAACTTATGTTTCTACATTAATTACAAATGCTTTTACAGCTGCAAATGGCTATAACGACCTTACAACAATGGATTTGGAAACGCATGAATATACGATCCAGATTAATGCCAATGGAGAAATTTGCAGCGTAGGATATCAAAATCCATCCACTTACACCGGCGGTTATACTATGGAAGTCATCAATACAACTGCAAATACAAGCTATAGCGGAGTACATACTTTTTCGCAAACTACTTTAGATTACCAGTCAATAACGCCTGTATTAGTAAACTCCGGTGATATTATTACCGTTAAAAGAACCATTCTGCCGGGATATACCGCGCTTAACCAAACCGTGGGACGCTTATTGAGAAAATCAAACAATACAACCGTTCCCTATCCTGTTACTCAAGGAAATGCCGTTTTTTTAAGTTCCAACTTTTATGGTGCCGGAGGTCCGGCTCCCGATTTTGCACAACCCTATATTGCATTGGGTTTTAAAGTAAATTAAAATTTAGGGTAACAATTTAAACTCTCAATTGATATATCTACAGAAAATAAATTTTAAAAATAAGGGTAACAATATCAAACCTTAATTGATATAAGAATATAAAAACTATAATTAACCAGAATCTGAAACCACTTGAAATAATCAGGGCAGATTTATAAAAATTAGAAATCATGAACACAAATTTTAAAAAATTAGGACTTTTATGCTTAGCACTATTTTCATTTGTAAGTTGCGACAATAACAGCGACGGCGAAGATAATATTGTTCTTCCGCCAACTTCAGGAGCTTTTAAAAGTATTAGCGAAAAAGGGGTTAAAAGAAATACACAAAATTTTACAGCAACTGCCGGAAATGGTCTGATCACGCTAACTTCTGCAAAAGGAGTAAAATTAAACATTAACGGAGACTGTTTAACCAAAAACGGAAATGCGGTAACCGGAACTATTGAAATTGAATATATTGAACTTTTTGACAAGGGAAACATGCTGGTAACCAACAAACCAACAATGGGAGTTACTGCTGACGGAAAGAAAAACTTATTAATTTCCGGTGGAGAATTCTTCATCAAAGCTACTCAGGGCGGCGTTGAACTTCAAACTTCCTGTACGATGAATTTAATTGTTCCAACTGCTTTAACTGACGGACTTGATAATGCAATGACATTATGGAACGGTGCAATTGACGACAACGGAGAATTGGCCTGGAGAGAAAATAAACCAAATGCTGACGGAAATGGCGGAGGAAAAGGAGGCGTGCAAGGCGAAGGTGCAAATTATTATGTAACATTTGGTAATTTTGGATGGACAAATGTAGACCGTTTTTATAGCGATCCGAGACCTAAAACAACACTTCTTGTTGATGTTCCAGAAGGTTACGACAATGAAAATAGTGCCGTTTATCTTTCTTACGATGGTGAAGGAACAAATGCACTTGCAAAATTGGACACTTATACCCCACAAGGATTATTTAGCGAACATTACGGACAAATTCCAATTGGTTTAGCTTGTCACGTGATTTTTGTAACCGAAGATAATGGTCAATGGCGATATGCAATTAAAGCGGTAACCGTTGCTGCAAACGATATTTATACCTTCACACTTTCCGAAACAACCGTTGGTACCGAAGCGCAACTGGTAGCCGCAATCAATGCTATTCAGTAAGTTAGAAAATACTTTTTAAGAAAAAGTGGTGATTTGCTCATCACTTTTTTTTACATTTAATCCAGTTTTAAAATTAACTCTGATGATTTTCAGAAGCTAATCCTGCTATTCGTTTCAATCTTTTCCTGGCTAAAGAAGCCAGAAAAAGGATTTCCACTACTATCAGGGCTAAAAAATTACCTAGTTATGAAACCACTATCATCTATTCTCTTTATTCTTTTTTCTATAATCTCTTTCTCGCAAACCAAAGTAAAAGACACCATAACCCGAAGAGCTAATATTGGTTTTATCCAGAACGGAAACGCCGTTACTTATAAACCCGAAACACCGCCTTTAATTCCGATTGCTGGTGCGCCAAAACCAAGTTATTCTTATTTATGGGAACTCGGCGACGGTCATTATAGTAAAGAAGCCGAACCCAAACATGTGTATAAAAGCAAAGGAACTTACACCACAAGACTTGCCGTAACCAACAATTATGACAACGGAAAACCTCCGGCAACACGGCCAAAAAAAGTGGCTATAAACGATATTACAGATACCAATTATAAAGACATAGCATCTATCGCAGACCAAAACGGATTTACCATTATCAAAAACTGCGACCCGATTCCAGAACAGGAAATGGTAGTTGTAGTGGGTTATCAAAATCTGGAGAATTATGTATCGGGCGGAAAGCTATATTTGTTTTATAATGAGAAACAATTCAAGAACAATAATTTTGAATTGGTCGATTTTAGAACTTATGCCAACGAACGCGAAGTAAAAGAAAATATCATCGCTTCTGTCAATGATCTTGATGATTCTAAAAATTATCTGGCTTCCGCCGAAAACATTCAGAATCTTAAAAAATACCGAAATACAACTTCTGAAGAAGATCTTGACGCTTCGTTATTAGACGCAAATAAAACGTATCATAATGTTTCGGTTTTAGAATTTGATGATCAAAATCCCGGAGAAACGCACAATGTTTTTTATACTTTTAAAACGACTCCGGAAATGATTAAAGATACGAGCGCAACAGTTACAATGCGTGGAATTTTTGTTCCGAATCGAAGTTATAAAAACCATAAAATAAAAAATCTGGAAATGGAAATCGTAACTTCTCATGATCCAAACAAAATGGGCTCAAACGGAAGTTTTATGAATTACAGATTGGTTCGTTTTAAAAGAGTGAATTTTAAAACCCGTTTTCAAAACAACGGTGAAGGTCCGGCGAGAATGATTCGCTTAGAAACTGATATTCCGGATATGTTCGATAAAAAGACTTTTCAGATCGAAGACATGTATCCAAAGTGTCCGATTTGTCCAAAAGATGAGGTTCCAACTGTTAGTTGCCTTGATACAATTATCAAACAAAAACAGATTTTCTTTACTTTCAAAAACATTTATTTACCCGGAAGCGAACAGAAAAATGTACATGAAAAAGATTCTACAAAAGGTTTTGTAAAATATTCGATGAAGTTTGCGGAAGACTTTCACAAAGTAAAAACCCGAAGCAGAACGGCTATTATTTTCGACAAAAATGAACCTATAATTACCAATTACGCCACTACCCGGTTTTTACCTGGGATTTCGGTTGGCGCAAAAGCAGGTTATAATCTCTATCCTGATCTGGAAAAATCGACGAGTTATTTTGTGGGCGCAACGATTTCTCCTTTTAAATCGTATCGTTTTTATTGGCAGGCTGAATGGCTCAATGCTTTAAACAAATACGATAATGCTATTAATGTCGTCGATCAGATAAACACAAACGCAAACGGAGTGAGACAATTGGTGCGCACAACCACCACAGCAGAAAACAAGAATGTGAATTGGGAAGTTCCAGTTTTAATTCGGTACAACATCAATAATTATATCGGAATTGGTGCGGGAATTCAGGCCAATATAAATGTGTCTGAAGAACAAAATCAAAACATAAAAATCGAAACTTTTGAAGGCGATAAAGAAAACTTTTTAATCAATACAACGACAACATCCAATACGGTAAAAAACTCCTTTGCTGATTTTAAAACTGGATTATTATTTGATTTAACAGCTGGTTTTGCCAGAATCGGACCGAGTTTTGGTGCGCGTTACGTCATCAACTTTGAGCAAGGTTTTAATTATTTTCAGCTTTATGGAATTTGGAAGTTTTAGGAAGTTATTCCTCAGAGATCCACAAAGGTTTTTCGCAGAGATGCGCGGAGATTATTAAATAAATAGCCACGAATTCACGAATTTTCTTCATTAAAAAGAAGAAGAATAATTCGTGAATTCGTGGCGAAAAATTTTAAACAAATGACAAAACTGTATTGCTATATTTTCATGTTCTCAACTCTAATTTTATTTGGACAGAAAACTGTTTCCCAAGAAGATAAAATATACAATTCAATTGATGTTTTTGTGGCAAATCCTTCCGCGAAAGCGTTACAAAATTTAACGAAAACAGAAACTGAGTTTTGGAGAAATCCTAAACCAAAAACCAAAGATGAATTATTAGCAATTGTGGTTTTAAACTGCAACAAAGCGTATTATGAAAACCAATTTGGACAAACCGAAAAAGCGATTGCGAGCTACGAAAAAGCCTGGCAAATTTATCAGAAAAACAAACTGAGCAATTATGACATTATTGAATTTTGCCTGAAACCTTTGGGGAATTTATACACGGTTTTAGGTGATTATGACAGTGCCGAAAACACTATCAAACAATATTTTTTTATTATAAATACTACCAAAAATTATCCTGACGCGGCGAAACAAAAATTTGCAGCGATTTTGAATTTATCGAATGTTTATCAGAGTTCCGGTAAAATTTCTTTGGCGATCGAATTATTAGAGAGTACTTTGAAAACTGAGCAATTATCGAATGGGCAGAAAGGAATTTTACTGAATAATCTTGGGAATAATTATATATTGAGTTCGTCCGGAAATTTAATGCATCCGGAAATTTATCAAAAAGCTGAAAATACTTTTGAGTCGGCGGTTCATTATCTGAAAAATGAAAAAGAGCAATCAGAAACTTTATCTAATTCTTATCGAAATCTGGCAAATCTTAATAGGCAAAGACAACAATTTGAAGTCGCCGATTCGTATTTAGCAAAAGCTGAAAAGCTGTTTTTTCAAACTCAAAACCAACAGCCACGAAAAGTAGCAAAACTCTATTATGAAAAAGCTTTATTGCTTTTTGATGAGCGAAAATATGATGAAAGTGAAAAACAGATTTCTGCAGTTTTTAAAATTCTAATTCCCAACTATTCTTCAAAAAACATTTTTCCCAATCAAGATCAATTGTATGCTGAAACGGTTTTAATTGATGTTTTAGATTTACAAGCAGAAATTCTATTCAAACAAAATCATCCAAAAAAAACTCTTGACGCCTTTAAACTTTCTTTTTATATCGAAGATCTTTTGATGAATGGATTAATTTATGAAAATTCTAAAATTATAACCCAAATCAGAGCTCGCAATCGTACCGAAAAATGTCTTTTGATTTATGATCGATTGTATCAGGAAGACAGTAAAATACAATATTTAAACGACGCTTTTCAATTGGCCGAAAAAACAAAATCCGGAATTTTAAAAGGTTATCGTTCAAATATTAAAGACGCTTCCGCGAAAGAAAAACAAATTATACAGCAATTTCAGAATGTCAATAACACTATTATAAAAGAACAGCAAAAAGGCGATTTAGCTAATATTTCAAAAATAAATCAGCTTATAAAAAAGCAAAATGAATTGATGCTTTTGCTGAAAAATATTCAATCTGAAAACCCGGATTATATTCCTGAAAATATTGATTTAAAAGGATTGTTTTCAAAATTGGAGAAAGACAAAGCCGTTTTGGTTTATTATTTTATCGGAAATGAAAATTTGTTTTATTTCACTTTACAAAACAACAGAATCAATTTTAGACATATTTATACCGCACACAGATCTATGATTGAAATTGTAAAATTTATTGATTATTTCAGTTCTGCAGGCGCGATTACAAATGATATTTCGGGATATAATTATTATGGAAAAAGAGTTTATGATTTGTTGAAATTACCTTCAAATGTCATCTATAAAAACCTCATCATTGTTCCTGACGGAATTTTGAATTTTCTTCCTTTTGAAGCTTTGATTACCACAGAATCAAAAACAACAAATTTTGCCAAAATGCATTATTTATTAAATGATTTTAAGATTGGTTATAATACTTCGGCGAGTTTTTATTTAAATTCAAAACCCATTTCAAACTCAGAAAAAACGGTTTTAGGGATTTTTCCGGTTTTTGAAAAGACGGCTTATGAATTGAGTTATTCTAAGAAAGAATTAGAATCTATACAATCGAATTTCAAAGGAAAATATTTAGAAAATTCTGCTGCAACTTTTTCTAATTTTAAAAAAAATGCAAACCAATATTCGATTTTGCACTTAAGCACACATGCTTCTTCGGGCGATATTGAAACTCCGGCCAGCATTAAATTTTATGATCAGGAAATATTGTATTCTGAATTGTATAATCTCAATATAAATCCGGATTTAGTGGTTTTAAGTGCCTGCGAAACCGGAATTGGAAAATTATACAAAGCTGAAGGCGCGATGAGCGTTGCAAGAGGTTTTCAGTTTGCGGGCGCGCAGAATTTATTGTTTTCGCTGTGGAAAGTCAACGATTATACAACATCGGTTTTTATGACTAATTTTTATAAAAACATTAAAAATGATGTTCCGTATTTTGAAGCAAATACGAATGCAAAACTTGATTTTCTAAACGATAAATCGATTCCCAATGCGAAGAAATCACCTTATTATTGGAGTTCTTTTGTGTATTATGGTTCTATTTCTGCTGAAGAAAAAGCAACAAATTATATCTTTTACATCATTAGTTTATTGACGGTAATTGGCTTATTTTTGGTTTTCAATCATTACCGAAAATGGAAAATCTTCACGAAGTTCTCAAAAAAGAGAAATACAAAAAAATAAAATTCAAAGTTACTAAAACGCAGCATCTTCTAATAAAAGCCAAAATAAATGGCGTTTCAGGAAGTTTTATTTTAGATACCGGAGCTTCGAACACCTGCATTGGTTTCGAAAGTATAGAACGTTTTGAAATTTCATCAAAAAAATCAAAAACAAAAGCTTCAGGGGCCGGCGGAACAGGAATGAAAACGGAAGTTTCTGCCCATAATAATTTACAAATCGGAAGCTGGAAAAACACTGATTTTGGTTTGGTAATTTTTGATCTTTCTCATGTAAATGAGGCTCTGGAATCTTATAAAGCGAAACCTGTTCATGGCATTATTGGTGCCGATGTTTTACTTGAAGGCAAGGCGATTATCGATTATTTTAATCATTATGTTTATTTAAAATAAGACTGCCTTTTTTGTATATATTTGTTAAAACAAATTAACAAACCTATACGTATGAAAAAAACTCTACTTTTTTTCTTTCTTCTTATTACCACTATTTTTTATGCCCAGGTAACTTCTATTACCATTTGCTCAAGCGAACCTTTTGATTTGACTTCGCTAAAAAATGATTTTATTGGTAATTTAGATCCTGCCGAAACAAACGTTACTTATTTTTTAAGTCTTGATGATGCATTAAATAATACGAATATAATTGCAAATCCGACGCAGTATATTGGTGCAATAGGCCCGTCAAAAATTTACGGTCGAATTGATTATAACGGAACTATTTCAACAGATTATTTTAATCTGATGACTTTTGAGTCTTTAAAGATAACAGCTTCACATACCCCAATAATATGCAGTGAAGAAACCTCTTCGCTGACCATAAATGCCTCAGGAGGAATAGGTTCATATCAATATTCAATAAACGGAGGTCCTTTTACCAGCAATAATTATTACAAATATTTACTCTCCGGAACTTACCATATAAAAGTAAAAGATGGCAGCCAAATGTGCATTGCTTCAATTGACCACGTTATTACTGCTCCTGCAACTTTCACTGCAACATCAATAACAGTAAATCAAAACACAACCATTACCCCGACAGGTGGTACAGAACCATATCTATATTCTTTAGATGGGGCTACTTATCAAGCAAGTAATGTTTTTTTAGATTTACCTGTTGGTTTTCAGCCCATATATGTAAGAGATGCTAGAGGGTGTAGTGTTTTTACTACCATTGTTGTTGGGGATTCTGAATTTCCCTTAAGCTCTGGAGGAATGACGCTAAAACATGTAACCTGCTGGGGAAATGCTGCGATTCGTGCTTTTGGTTATGGAGGTCACCCTCCTTATTTGTATTCACTAAATGGAGGAATAACATTTCAAACAAGCGATACTTTTGACAATTTAAGTGCGGGAACTTATCCTATTGCTATAAAGGATAGCGAAAATACAATCGTTAATAATCTTGCAATCGAATTACTCCCATATATCCCTGTAAACTGTACTACTATTGTCACAAATACGTCAAGCTGTATAAATAATGGAGGTATCAACATTGTTGCAAATGGAGGACAAATCCCTCATTATTATTCAATTGATGGTGGAACAACTTTTTCTGCAGAAAATACTTTTTCTGATTTACCTGCAGGGAATTACACTGTGTTAGTGAAAGATAGTAATGATTGTATTTCTCCGGCAATTACAACCAAAATACAACAAGCTTCACCATTATCTGCCACAGCTTTACATACGGAGTTATTGTGCGCCAAAGATAAAACATCACTAACTATTAATGCTGTTGGAGGAGAAGCTCCGTATCAATATGCTATTAATAATAGCATATACTCAGTTAAGAATGCTTACACTGATCTTAGTCCTGGAACATATCAAATTAAGGTAAAAGATGCTGTTGGTTGTATCGCTACTTTCGAACATATCATTGTACAACCAACACCTATATATCCTAATATTATTATAGAAGGTCAAACTGTAACTTTAAATGGCCAGGCAGGAACTGCTCCTTATGAATATTCTGTTGATAGTGCTGCTTTTCAAGCTGGCAATGTTTTTACAAATTTGTCTTCCGGAATTCACATTGTAAGAATTAAAGATTCAAAAGGATGTGAATCTTATGATTTTAGTATTACCATTGAAGACCAAAAACCTTTAGCTTCTGCTGTTGCAATAACTAAAGAGATGGACTGTTTAAGTAATGCATCTATAGCTGTAAATGCAACTGGTGGAAAACCTCCATATTTATATTCCATAAATGGTGGGGCAAATTATTTTTCATCAAATATTTTTTCTGACCTAACGGCTAATACTTATACGGTCAAAGTTCAGGATGCAGATCATAATTCGACGACAAATACTGTTGTTATAAATCCTCCTATTATTCCAATAATAACAGTAGCCAAAACAGATGTTCGTTGTAATGGCAGTAACAATGGCTCAATAAAAACTACTGTAATTACAGGTTCTGCCCCATATCTATACTCATTAAATGGGTATCAATTTCAACCAACAGATACTTTTAACAACTTATCTTCAGGTGTGTATAATGTAACTGTGAAAGATAAGAACGGTTGTATGGCAATTGCATCTATTACTATTGCTGAGCCGACACTTTTAACTGCAACTGTTTCAACTTTTGAGCAAAGTATAGCTACTAATGCATTGGGAGGAAATCCACCTTATTCTTATTCTTTGGAAAAAGAAGGAATAATAGTCGCTGCACCTCAAAGCAATAATACGTTTACTAATTTACCAACAGGAATTTATAGTGTAAAAATTGCAGACGCTAATTCTTGCACTTTATTATCCTCTGAAATATATGTAGCACCACCACCGACACTTTTAGCTACTGTTGTTACAAATGCTGTTAATTGCTTTCAGCCGACAGGAACAATAACAATAAATGCAACCGGCGGAATTGCTCCTTATTTATATTCGATAAATAATGGAAATAATTATGTACCCTCAAATGTCTTCTCAAATTTATCTGCAGGTACTTATATAATAAAAGTTAAAGATACCCAGAACGCTACAACTACCCTTGCAGCTACTATAAGTCCTTCTTTAGCAGCAACTGCTGTTGTTATGAAAGGTATAGATTGTGTTAGCAATGGTTCAATAAATGTTACTGCAGCCGGAGGAAGTGGCAATTATCAATATTCTTTAAATGGAGGTTCTTTTCAGGCTTCGAACATTTTTAATAATTTAACTGCAGGAACCTATCATTTTACGATCAAAGATTCTAATAATTGTACTGTTCTTACAAATGATATTATATTACTACAGCCTGTTCCATTGACTGCCACAATTAGTTATCAACCAATTACCGATTGTTCAACTAACCCCATTACCTATATATCAATTAGTGGTGTTGGTGGTACGGCTCCATATCAGTATTCAATCAATAATTACGATTATCAGTCAAGTGGTTCATATGGAGGTGTTTTTCCAGGAACGCATATTATTAAAGTTAAAGATGCAAATGGATGTGTATATACAACACCATTAATAATAGCATCTCCTACATCGTTACTAGCAACAGCAACAGTTAACAAAGCTACTGAATGTGGTGTTAAAGACTCTGTAACTATTACTGCAACTGGAGGTCAGGCACCATATACTTATTCTTTTACTGGTGGCGTTTCTTTTATTAACGCAAATACATCAAGTGATTTAATAGCTGGAAATCATACCGTATTTGTAAAAGACAGCAATGGGTGCAATTACACAACATATGTTACTGTAGAACAATCTATCCTATCAGCAACAACTACAACAGATGTTTATAATAAAACAATAAGGGTTAATGTTACGGGAGGCAAAACTCCATATAAATATACGCTCAAGAAAAATTCAGAAATTATTATAGGTTCTCAAAATGAGAATATTTTCAATAACGTAGCATTTGGAAGTTATGTTGTAGAAGTTACAGATGCAAATGGATGTGTAGTTTCTTCCGATACTGAATTATATTCACCTTTAATCATATCAGCAGTTATTACCAGACCAACAGCTATCGAAAATTTTGGTACAATAAAGGTAGTTGCCACAGGTGGCTTAGCTCCGTATAAGTATTCAATAAACGGAGACAATTATACAGCAAACAATATATTCACTAATCTGGTACCGGGTATATATATAATAGACGTAAGAGATAGTTCAAATAATATAAGTTCATTATATGTTGTGATAGAACCTCTTAATCCATTAACAGCAACAATAGCAAATACAAACATAAGCTGCTACGGAAGTCAGGACGGTGCAATTGTAGCAAATGCATCTGGAGGATTAGCTCCTTACATTTATTCTCTTTATAATAATGGAATTCAAATTACTGCTAATTCTAGTATGAATTCGTTTTCTAATTTACCCGCTGGTTCTTATAAAGTAAAAATTGATGATTCTGCTGGTTACACCTTTCTATCAAATAATATATTTATATCACAACCTGCGACATTAATGGTTTCATCCGCTACTGTAGAAAATCAAACAATAACGGTTACTACAACTGGTGGAAACGGATTATATGAGTATAGTTTTGATGGAGCTTCTTTTCAATCGAGTAATATTTTCAATAGTGTACCTTATGGAATTCATGAAATATATGTAAGAGATCAAAATGGATGTGCTGCAGTAATGTCTGTTAATTTAGACCCGCCGGCACCCTCAATAGAAGGTAAAAATTCGCTGGCTATAGAATTTACTCCAGGACAAACTTTAGCAGATCTTGTTGTAGAGGGTCAAAACATTAAATGGTACAGCAACCCAAATTCCTTATCTGGTAAAACAAATAAAACTACTGAAACAACTTTGCCTTTAACAACGGTTTTAGTTAATGGAACAACATATTATGCCTCACAAACCATTAATGGAATTGAAAGTAAGGAACGCCTTGCTGTTACAACAAAAGCAAAAGGTACTCTTTCTAATCCTGATTTTGTTTTACCTGATTTCACTTATTATCCAAATCCGGTGCAGCATACTTTAAGTATTCATAATACTTCAAATATTGATGAGGTTGAAATATTCTCTGTTTCAGGAAAATCTATTTTAACTAATAAAATAAACAGTGATCATTCTGAAATTGATTTATCACATGTTTCATCAGGATTTTATTTCTTAAAAGTAACATCTGAAGGAAAGACAAAAACAATAAAAATTGTGAAGAAATAACAAAGTTTAAATTCTAATAAAGAAATTCCAAATTTGAGAACTTCTTATAAATTAAAAATCCCAAACTCCTTAATTGGAATTTGGGATTTTTTGTTTGTATAAAATTCAATTTCCTTTTGGAATTTGGAACTTTAAATATTGGAATTTCTTAATGCGTATGTTTAGGATTAAAACCGTCTTCGCTTAATTCGGTGTGCTCATAATCTGCAACCATTTCAGCTTCGTAATCTACTTTTTCTCCTTTGCTAACTCTGGCAATGATTTTCTCCATGATGTTATAAATAACCGGAACTACAATCAAGGTTAGGAATAAAGAAGAAATTAATCCTCCGATAATTACCCAAGCCAATCCGTTTTTCCACTCAGCTCCTGCTCCAGATGCCAATGCAATTGGGAACATACCAAATACCATCGCAATTGTTGTCATCAAGATCGGACGCAAACGAGCGTGATTCGCCTGAATTAATGCCGTTCTGATTGATTCACCTGCAGCTCTTCTTTGGTTGGTATAATCGACAAGCATGATCGCGTTCTTACACACCAGTCCAATCAACATGATGATACCCAAAATCGTAAAGATATTTAATGAGTTATTAGTCAAAGCCAATGCCAGCATCGCACCAATAAACGAAAGCGGAATTGCAAACAATACTACAAACGGGTGAGCAAAACTGTCATACAAACTCACCATTACAAGGTAAACCAAGATAATAGCCGCCAATAAAGCGATTCCTAAAGTACCAAAACCTTCAGATTGGTTCTCCTGGTCACCACCCCAGATATAGTTTACACCTGTTGGTTTTTTAAGCTTATCTAATTTTGCCTGCCATTGCGTTACAATTGTTCCTGAAGGAACCCCAACGTTTTGTCCTTTTACTGTTACCGAAGCAGATTTGTCTCTACGCTCTAACTGGCTAGGTCCTGATCCTTCTGTAATATCAGCAAATTGAGATAACTTAATTTGTTGTCCTGCAGAATTGATGAAAATCAAATTACTAACGTCAGTAATACTTTTTCTGTCAAATGCATTATATCTAATGTTGATATCGTACTCATATTCTCCGGCTCTGTATTTACCGTCTGTATTTCCACTAAAAGCAGTTTGCATCGTTAAACCAACCGTTTGAAGTGTTAATCCTAAAGCTGCCATTTTATCACGATCAACTTTAACATTTACCTCTGGATTTCCGTCTTCAACAGTTAATTTAATCTCTGTTGTTCCAGGAATTGTACGTAATTCAGCTTCAGCTAATTTAGCAAATGCCATAGCGCTTTCTGTAGATGGACCTGTTACGATCAATCCTAAAGTAGCATCCTCAGCAGTTCCTAAGATACCTACAGGAACTGTTTTTACTTTTGCTCCTACTAATACTTTTTCAAGCTTACGTTTGATTTTTGCTGCGTAAACGTTGGCATCATCAGTACGATCTTTTTGCTCGATCATTTTTACGTCAATCTCTGCTTTGTAAGCCGTAGCCTGAGATGCACCAAAACCTTCACTGGTTTGTCCTACAGTTGTAATCTGACTATGAACATATTCCTGAGATTTCAAATAAGCTTCTGCTTTTTGCGTCATGAAGTTGGTTTGTTCTAATGAAGCATCTTTCGGCATTTCAATTTGAACTAAAAACTCCCCACTATCAGAAGATGCAAAGAATTCTCCTCCAATGAAACCTCCACCCATTAATCCAATTGTTGATCCGAAGAACAATACAAGAACAACTAAAATGGTTTTAACATAATGATCTAAACACCAAGTCAATAAATCAGAAACCCAGTTTGTAAAACGAGTTAAATAACTTTCGAAACCAAGAATAATTCTTCCAAATAAATTCTTTCCTTCAATATGCTCTAATTTACCATAACGAGATGATAACCAAGGGATAATTGTAAATGAAGCTAAAAGTGACAGTAAAGTTGAAATAATTACGGTAACACAAAATTGTGTAATAATATTAGATACTAAACCAGAACTCATTGCGATTGGCAAGAATACCACGACAATTACTAATGTAATCGAAGTTACAGTTCCACCAATTTCTGCAGTTCCGTCGTAAGATGCACGAATTCTGCCTTTACCCATTTCCATATGTCGATAAATATTCTCGAGGACCACAATCGCGTCATCGACCAGAATACCTACAACAAGAGATAATCCTAATAAACTCATTAAGTTTAATGTATATCCCATTAAATAAATACCAATAAAAGTAGCGATCAACGATGCCGGAATCGAAACCATTACGATCAATGAGTTTCTAATACTGTGCAAAAAGAACAACATTACAAAAGCTACCAGAACTACTGCAATTAATAAATCGTGAACTACAGAATCTGCAGCTTCAAGAGTAAAAATTGTACTATCTTTTGCTACTTCTAATTTTAATTGATTTGCTTTATAATCATTTTCAAGAATAGCAATTGTTTTTAATAATTGCTCACTTACTGCTACTGCATTTGCATCAGATTGTTTTACGATTTGCAAAACAATAGCACTTTTTTGATCTACACGTGATATTTTTTCTGCTACTTTTTGAGTATCCTGAACATCGGCAATATCACCTAAACGAACCTGAATTCCGTTTTGAGAAGAAACTACCAGGTTTCTTAACTCCTGAACGCTTTTATATTTACCCGCTAAACGAATTAATATTTTTTGATTACGTGTTTGGATATTTCCTGTTGGGAAATCTAAATTCGACGTCAAAATGTTTTGCTGTACCTGTGGAACAGATAATCCGTAACCCTGCATTTTAACAGCATCAAGATTTACTTGAATTTCACGCTCAGAACCACCAATAATATTTACCTGGGCAACACCTTGTACACGAGATAAAATAGGAGCAATTTTTTTGTCAATTAAGTCATAAAATTCAGCTTCGTCCATTTTCCCATTAGCACCAAGTGTCATAATTGGTAAATCACTCAGCGAGAATTTCGTCAGCGAAGGTGTTTCTGCATCATCCGGTAAATCACTAATAATGGCATTGATTTTACGCTGTGCATCATTCAAAGAAAAATCGACCTTTGCATTTGATGTTAATGTAATCGATACAATAGATAAACTTTCGTATGACTTTGAGTCGATTTTTTTGACATTCTCTAAGGATGCAATCGCATCTTCAATTTTCTTGGTTACTGTGTTTTCTACCTCACTTGGAGAAGCTCCCGGATAAATTGTAGAAATTGTAATAACGTTTTGTTCAAATTTCGGGATCAGCTCATAACCTAATTGGCTGTAACTGAACAATCCACCAAGTGTTAGAATTGTAAACAATACAATTACCAACGACGGACGTTTTATGGATATTTCGGCTAATTTCATATTTTTTGCTTTAGGCTGTAGGCTGTAGGCAATAAGCTTAATGCTTATGGCCTATAGCTTATCGCTTTAAATTATTTAATAATTTCTACTGTATTACCGTCTTGTAAGTTAATTTGACCTGTAGTAATTACAGTTTCTCCGTCAGATAATCCATTGATAACTTCTACTTTATCACCTAAAATTCTTCCCGCAGTTACTTTTCTTAATTTTGCAATACCATTTTCAACTACAAAAATCTCGTTGCTGCTCACACTTCCTACAAATGCATTTCTAGGTACAACCATCAAGTTTTGTTTTTGTTGGTTTGATGCAAAAATTGCAGTTCCGTACATACCTGCTTTCAGGTCGTTGTTTGAGTTGTTTGTAATTTCAATTTCAACAGGAAAATTCAAAGACTCATCTGCTTTTGAAGCTATAAAAGTAATTTTTCCGGAAAAAGTTTTATCAGGATAAACACTTGCAGTTACTTTAATTTGGTTTCCTAATTTTAAACTGGCAACCTGATTTTCGTTTACTGTAACAACTAGTTTTAATTTAGAAACATTTACGATATCAAATAAAGCTGTTGCTGGCGTTGCTGCTAAAATAGATCCCGGCTCAATATATTTTTTATTGATAAATCCGCTTATTGGCGCTTTTACTTTTGTGTCTCCAACATTAATGTTTGCTTGTGTTAAGCTAGACTGTGCATTTGTTAAAGCTAACTTAGCCTGATCTAATTGTTGTTTTGTAACACCACCTGTTTTAAAAGCATTTTCATATCTTTCATAATCAGATTTTGCATTTTGGTAAACTGCCTGCGCTTGTTGTGCACTAACATTAATTACATCACCTCTAACTGTCAATAAAGTTTGACCTACTCTTACATAATCACCTTCTTTAGCTAAAACGCTGATTACTTTTCCAGATTTTTCAGCAGAGAAAGTTAATTCCTGAATTGGTTGAAAATTTCCATTTGCAACGAAATCCAAAGAAACTTCTTCTGTTTTTACAGGAGAAACTTTAACCGAAACTGCAGCATTTTTTTCTGCTACGATATCTGTTTTTGCTTTGTTCTCCTTCTTATTATTATTTAAGACATATCCAATCACACCCAGTGCTGCGATTATGATTACGATTGTTATAATAGTTTTCTTCATTGTAATTAGTTATTTAATAAGAGTTTTTAGTTCGCCTTTTGATTTGATTAGTGCTATTTCGGCAATTTTATAATTTAAAACTGCTCTGGTATAATTATTTTGAGCTTCAAGTGATGCATTTTCAGCATCTAATAAATCTGTTAAAGATGCCAGTCCCTGAAGATAATTGTTTTTTGTATTGCTTAGAATCTCTGATGCCAATTGCATATTTTCTTTTTGATTCTGAATAGTCACAATGTTATTCTCGATGTCAGCCATTGCATTTCTATAGTCTAAATCAAGAGAAAGTTTTGTGTCTTTAATATCTTCTTGTAAAGATCTGATTTCTACATCGGCTTGTCTTACTTTAGCACGAGTTCCGAAACCTGTAAAAATTGGCACATGTAAGTTTAATCCAATTGCTGAGTAATCAGACCAGTAAACTCCGTCTTTTGGTTTTGCAAACCAAGGCATTTCAGGCCCCTGACCAATGTAATTGTAACCAGCCGTTAATGAAAGCGTAGGGTAATATCCAGCTTCAACAGCTTTTTTATTATACACTAAAAGCTCTTCTTGTTTTTTCAAAAGCAGATATTCTGTTCTGTTTTCAACTGTTGGCTGTTCTGTTAATGCTGCAGGAACCACTTCAAATTCTTCTTTTGGCATGTCAATTTGAGTTTCAATAGGCATTCCCATATAAAACTTTAAAGCATTTTCCTGTAAAGTAATTTGATTTTTAATTTGCTGACGTTCTGTATCTATATTTGACATTTTCACAACGATACGGTCTAAGTCAATTTTTTTAGCTAAACCATTATCAAACTGTCCTTTTACGATATCACGAACTTTTGTTGTGTTTACGTAATTACTGTCTAAAAGAATCAATCTTTCTTTTTGTACATAAACAGAATAATAGTTATTTGCAACCCTTTCAATAACCTGCTCTTCTGTTAACTGATTGTTGATTTGATAAAACTCACGTGTTGATTTCGCTGCTCTTAATCCTGTAAAAACAGATTGATCAAAGATTGTCTGAGTTAAAGAAAGTCCTGCTGTCGACGTCCATTTTTGACCAAATGCAGCCTGAATTGTAGTTCCCGGCGCACCAAATCCTGCTCCGTCAATAACTGTTGTCTGAATTACGGGATTGTAAGTTAAATTTCCGTTTGCAGAAATTTGAGGCAATGCTCGTGAACGTACTTCCTGAATTTGATACTCACTGTTTTCAACCTGTAGTTTAGCCTTTTTAGCATCCGCTTTGTTTTGAAGCGCATACGTAAGAGCATCTCTTAAGGTTAATGTTTGGACTTGTGCGTTGGCAGCCAAGCCAATTGTACACAAAAATATAAGAATTATTCGTTTCATAGATTGATGATTAAGTAATAATTTTTTTAAGTTGTTTTTCTAATTCTAGTATTCCATCTGGTGTTGCCATTGCTCTGGTGTGATATTCCAAAGCTTCTAATTCTATTTCCTGAGCCTCTCTTTCAGAAATTGTATTTTCGTTAATGTGAAAAATTAAAGTGTAATAAAATTTCACATACACATCAATATTTATATCCGGGCGATAAAGTTTCTCGCTAATTCCTTTTTTAATATTTTCTCTAAAATACTGCGTACACTGCTCTATTTCGTGAGACAATACATTTTGATATATTTCGGGATAATGTTTTTTTAACTGATAAATCGGTGAAGTATCCATATTATTTTTAAACATGTCTCTGAACATTTCTCTGATCTCAAAATTTTCCATAATTGCATTGTAGTTTTTAGCCACAATAGAATCAATTATTTCGTGTACTTGTCTGTGAACCATCGAAGTACTTTCTTCAATTAAAACCTCTTTGTTACAAAAATATTTGTAAATCGTTTTTTTTGAAATACACATTTCACCTGCAATATCATCCATCGTAACACTTTTAAAGCCTAGCTTTAAAAATAAATCGCTTGCTTTTGCTATGATTTTTTCTTTCATCTTAATTTTCAAATTGCCTTACAAATATAATTCGGAAACTTTTTTAAAAAAAATAGTTTCCAATATTTTGTAATAATTTTACATTAACTTATTCATCAAATAAGAATTATATACTAAATTCCAGATTAGCGATCAGCTTAATATCTTTTCCAAGTGCTAAACCGCCATTATGATTGTATGAATTATAATCCAAACCAAAATCCTGACGTTTAATATCGCCTTTAATTTCAAAAGCAACTTTTCTCTCTCCGTTATAAGAATTGATTCCAATAAATTCTGCATCAAGTTCTACAACTTTGGTTACGTCTTTTATAGTTAAATCACCTTTAAAGAAATTGATATTATTATTTACTTTTTGAAATGAAGTCGATTTAAAACTAATAATTGGATGTTCGTTTACATTAAACAAATCATTCAGTTGCAAGTGAGTATCAATTTGCTGAAAACTATCTGCCTTGTTATTTATATCTAACGAAAATTCAACCGAAGCATCTTCAATTTCATTGTCTTCAATATTTACATAACCATCAAATTTATTTTCAGTTCCTCCTAAATAAGCAAGTATAGAATGTCTCATTTTAATTAAAACATCTGATTGGCTAGAATTTATGGTCCATGTTGTTTTCATAATTATCTGATTTAATGAGTTTATAATTTACTCAAACTCGCCATGGAAACTTTTCAAGTGTTATAAGTTTCCATTTTGAAAGTGCAAATATAAACAGGAAACTTTAAACACCAAGAAAGTTTCCAAGTTTTTTCAAAAATATTTTTAACCCATTAAAAATGAACGGCTTTAGTACCCTTTTTTATGGAAACTAAATTCCTTTTAAATTTTTAAAATTATAATTCACATTTGAATCGTATCTTTGAGGCTCGTTAATCAGAATTTCATTTATGCACGATATTAGTCAGTACCAGGATTTTTTTATTACTTATTTAGAAAGTCAAAGCATTACCAGAGAACCCAAAAACCTTTACGAACCTATTGAATATATCTTAGGCCTTGGTGGAAAACGCATGCGCCCTGTACTAACCTTAATGGCTGCAGAAGTATTTGATACTGATTACAAAATCGCGCTTCCGGCAGCAATGGCCGTAGAAGTTTTTCATAATTTCTCGCTGGTTCACGATGATATTATGGATGATGCGCCTTTAAGAAGAGGTAAAGTAACCGTACACGAAAAATGGAATATCAATACCGGAATTCTTTCCGGAGATGCCATGCTTATTCTGGCGTATCAATATTTTGAACAATACGAACCAATAGTTTTTAGAGACTTGGCAAAATTATTTAGCAAAACAGCTCTTGAAGTTTGCGAAGGTCAGCAATGGGATGTTGATTTTGAAGAAAGAAACAACGTAACGATTCCTGAATATCTAAAAATGATCGAATATAAAACAGCGGTTTTAGTTGCCGCGGCCATGAAAATGGGTGCGATTGTAGCGAAAACTTCTGAAAAAGAAGCTGATTTAATTTATGATTTTGGACTCAATTTAGGTTTGGCTTTTCAATTACAAGATGACTATTTGGATGCTTTTGGAGATCCTAAAACTTTTGGAAAACAAGTTGGCGGCGATATTATTGTAAATAAAAAAACGTATTTATATCTCAAAGCTTTAGAATTTTCTTCTTCTGAAAAAGCTTCAGAATTACAAAAATTATTTAGTTTACAACTCGAAGATAATGCAGAAAAAATAGCAACTGCAAAAGCCATTTTTAACGAATCCGGAGCATCAAAAGCTACGCAGGAAGCAATTGAAATGTATACTTTTAAAGCTTTTGAGACTTTAGAAAAAATGGAAATCAACGCTGAAAAGAAAGGTATTCTTAGAAGTTTTGGTGAGAATTTAATGGGAAGAAAAGTTTAAAATTTTATGCCACAGATTAAAAGATTAATCAGTAAAAATCTTTTAATCTGTGGCTATTTTTTGCGCATAGTAAACCCGACAGGTTTTGAAAACCTGTCGGGTTTGTCATTTTAGAAAACTATAGAAAAAGGCTTCGACTTCGCTCAGCCTGACATAACGAGTGTCATCCTGAGCGAAGTCGAAGACTAGTTTATCCAAAAAGTTCATCGGGATCAACTAAATCCGATAATTTTTGTTTTAGATCCTCTTTTAGAATTGTCAATCCGTATTGATACGAAGCGTTCATCCAGCCAAAACCTTCTTCGGTGATGTAATTAAACTCCGTTCCTACGTTTCCGTATTCTGCGAAAATTTTGTGTGAACTTATCGATAAATCAAACTTTTCAGGAATCGTTCCGTTGTAATCAACGGCGTTTCTGGTAATCAGCCAAAGCCATCTATAGACCATTTCCTGTGCTTCTTCATTAAAATTATAATTCAGTAAACCTTCCCACAAAAGCATTTGATGCGGTGCCCAGCCAAACGGATAATCCCATTGTCGTATTGGCGAATTTTCGTCTACGGCAGCAATAGATTCTTTGGTACTTCCTGCAATTCCGCCTTTCATTTTAAATTTTGGAAGCGTCTTTTTTACCAAAATATCGGCTTGCTCCGGCGTACTTATTTTTGCCCAAAGCGGATAAAATGTTGGGGCCGCTTCAAAAACATGTTGTTTTTCGTTTACAAAATCGTAATCAAAATAGATTCCGTTTTCTTCATTCCAACACATTTTGTTGATTTTCTCTTTTCTCGAAGATGCCTTCGAAATCCAATATTCACTCGAAAAAGATTTGTCTTCAAAATATTGAAATTCATTTTTAAAATATTTCTCAATCAAAAAAGCAATATCCGTTTCGTATTTATAAAGCAGACTATTAATCGCAACCGTATTTAAATTGGCACAAATTCCGACCAATCTGTTTGTGGTGTCGTGACCGCTTTCGCGCATACTTCGATCGTGAATAAAATATTTATCGAGTTCAGCATCAACAACTTCTCTTTCGAGATATTTCTTTTCGAATTCTCTCGTAGACAAACCATATTTTGGCGCATATTGCTCCAGAATATCATCAAAATGTCCTTCTTCAACCTCAAACGGAAGCCCAATTCCTTCTGCTTTATAACGATTTAATCCATTTGCCGTAAGTCGTTTTCCTTCTTCCATCCAAACGGTTTTGTATTCTTTTATAGCGGTTTTTAAATGCCTTTCAATCCAAAAAATATCAGGATTTGACTTTTCTAAAACATCCATTATTAAAGATGTATAAAGCGGCGGCTGCGTTCGGGTTAAATAATAACTTCGGTTGGCATTCAGTATTTTTCCGTAATGATCAATTTGATATTTAAAGTTCTCGGCAATGCCCAAAGCAAGATCGATTTTATCATCAATCAAAAGTCCTTTGGCAATAAAATAACTGTCCCAACCGTACATTTCATTAAATCTTCCACCGGGAACAACGAAAGGAACGCCTGAGATTTCATTGTTTTTTATTTGAAGTGCCAATGCCAAAATTCCCGGTTTTTTGTTCAGCGATAAAACATATTCCGGTGAAATATTTTTAGGCATTTGAACTACCTTCAATTTCGGAGTTGTAGCTTCTAATTTTTTGAAATAATCAAAAACAATTTCATCGCCAAACGGCACATACAAATACGCGATTTCATTTTCGATTTTATCATCTTCCAAAATTTTCTTTACACCAATGGCATCAATGGTTCTGGTAAGACCTTTCCAGTATAAATCTTTTATTTTTCTTGAAATTCTTTTTACAGGATCTTCTGTAATTTCATTCAGATCTATTTCGGCGAATTCAACGTCTTCTTTTTTGGCTAAAGCCAATTCCTGTAATAAATTCGAAAGCTGATAGGTTCCTTCAATTAATGCTGAATTTCCGTTTTCATCGTTCAGCAAAAAACTTTTTGGACCGTGATCATCAATCGTTATTTTTTTATCGCCGTCAGTATCTTCCTGAACCAATAATTTTTCGATGGTTTGGGTTATATGTAATTTAAATTTCATCTTTTGCAGTTATTTTTTTAAGAATAAAAAAGGAAATCAGTAATAAGGTCATCGGAATTAAGGTAAAATAAAACGCTTTTTCTGGCCCTTCATTTTTAAACAGCCAGCCTGTTATTCTGGAACCTAACGTTCCGCCAAGAGCAGAAAAAATCACGATTAATCCTGTCATGGAACTTTGCAGATTTTTAGGCAGAGCACTCAAAACAATCGAATTCAACAGTGGATAAATAGGTGCAATAAATAATCCTATTAAAGGAAAAGCAAAGCCAATTAATGGAATATCTGAAAGTGTATTGATGTTTTTTACTTCTAATCCAACGGTTTTTGGAAGTACAAAAATCACCAACAACATCGCTGAAATAATGCAAAAACTTAAAACCCAAATCCAGTTTACTTTTTTGGTTACAATGCCGGCAATCAGTCTCCCAATAGCCAATGAAATAGCCAAAATACTCGCCATCATAATGCTGATATTCTCCGGTAAATGAAGCACTTTTGTATTGAATGTTGGTAACCACGAAAGAATTCCCTGCTCAATCATGACAAACAAAAACACGCTGATTACAAAAATAACGGTCAGCAATTTTGCCATTAATTTAAACATTTGCAAAAAATCATCTTTGATATTTACTCCTGCTGAAACTTCAGCTTCTTCAAATTTTACAAAGAATAAAAACAAGAACGAAAGCAATGATAATCCTGCCAAAAACCAATACACATTCAACCACGAATTTGGATCTTTTTCATTATTAAAAGCAGGAAATAAAAAATATGCTAAAGCAATTCCCACCATAAAAAAACCTTCAATACTGCTCATTAATGCATTGTGTTCTTTTTTGGTTTCGGTCACGGTTCCTATCAACGAATAAACAGAAACTTTGATCAAAGCAAAGGAAACTCCAACGGTTGCAAAAAGGATTTTAGCATTGTCAAACGAGTTACCAAAATACATAGAAATACAAGCCAAAGTCACCAAAGCCAAACCTGTAAGCATCGCTTTTCTATAGCCTATTCTTGGTAAAAAAGAGGCTATAAAAAACGAAACTATGGCAATGGGCATGTCTTTAAAAGCTTCCAAAATACTCGCCTGAACTTCATCGACTCCATAATTTCTTTGCGATTTTAAAATCACAATTCCTACGCTGTTTAATAAAATAGCAAAGACAAAATAATTAAGGTAAAGCGAGATTTTAATTCCTATGTTTTTCATTTGTTTTTATTTGCTTTGCTTTGTGGTTACGGTGCGGAGACGCACTGCTGTGCGCCTCTACTTTACCGTATGTATATTTTTTACGTTGAATTAAAAATTAATCGCAACCGAAAATCTAAAAGCGCGTCCTAAAATTGGTCTTGCCATAAATACATCGCTTGCTGCAGATGTTGTTTGTCTTGGATCTCCTTCGGTTAAACCAATTTCGTTAAATAAATTGGAAGCATCAATTGCAAAACGAAGATTGTTATACGTATAATTTAAACCTGCTCCAACTTCTTTATAAGCTGGTAAAACTTGTCTGTTATCCTGATTCGTGAATTTTTTATCATAATAAGAAAACTGAACATAAGCGGTGAAATCTTTTGTGATATCTACTTCCGGTCTTAAATTGCAGAAAAATTTAGGGATTCTTCTTGCTGTATTTCCATTAAAATCAAAAGTCGAACCGTCTGCATTTGTTCCGGTGAAATTATCATATTCCGGTTTTTGAACGGTGAATGTAAAGTTCAGTTTTACGAATTCATATCTGGCGTTGGTTTCAACTTCAAGACCAATATTGTTTACGTCGGCAAATTTATTTTCTGAAGATCCGTCAGATAAAATATCTGTGAAAGCCACATTTTTTAAATTCATATGAAACAAATTCGCATTTACAGAGAAGAAAGAACCTGAATATTTATAACCCAATTCGAATTGATTTACTTCTGTATTTTCCAGTTTGCTTAAATCGGCTGCATTGTCATAAAATGATTCTTCAATTGGCGATCTAAAACCATGGCTGTAGCGAACATACGAAGCCATATTATCATTGAATTTGTAGTTTCCTGCTGCGGTGTAAGACCATTCGCTTACGTCATATCTCCAATAAGTATACGGATTTCCTTTTACCGTTGTCACCGCGTCATCAGCCGTATTGTTGTCTAAAATTCCTAAATCTTCAGCAAAAAATCTGGCGTTGTCTCTGTATCCTGAATATTTGTCTTTGTTGTATCTTAAACCTGCGTTGAAGGTCAAATTATCCGTTGCTTTAATCTCAGCGTCGGCATAAATATCATTCAAAAGTCCTTTGGTTTGCGCATCTCTTTCTAACCATGTAATTCTTTCTACACCATTAAAAGTATGTTCAACTCCGGTTGTATTATCAGTCACATTCAATAATCTTGGATTGTCTGAAACACTTACTAAATACGAATTCCAGTTCCAGTATTGATTTGATTTCCAGTTCGAATAATAGTAACCGGCTGTTAATTGCACCGGATCTAAATCAAATGTAAAAGAGAAATTATTCGCAAAGTTGTTCATCTTTTTCTCAATGTGCCAAAGATCTGCTCTCATAATCAAAGCATTTGGATCTAGAGCCGCGCCATTATCTACATAAGAATAAGCAAGATTTCCGGCAGTTGTATTTTGAATATCTGTTGCATAAGCATCTTGTGTCCAAGGTCCGCCATTTGGAAAAATAGCGTTGTAATTCAAGTCAATCGAAGTTTGTTTGAAAGCGTTTTTAAATGTTACTTTCTCAGAGATTTTCTTTTTAAACTCCGCTCCAATCGAGTTGATTACCGGATGAGAACCATCTTCTAAATCGGCACTAAAAGTACCGCCTCCATATTGCGGTACATTTAAATGGCTGAAATTTACTGAAGTCAACGTTCCGTAATTTGGATTAAATCCGTCGATTCCTTCAATTTTTCCGTTATTACTTTTTAGCGGAATTGGCAAATAGAACGTATTTCTATCGTTAAGATGTTTGAAGTTTATTCTTAAATAATCGCTATCGTCAAATTTATAAGTAATGTTTCCTTTTATTTGTCCGCCTTTATTGGCTGTAAAACCGGTGTTTCTTACACCATCATCGGCTCTGTAAAATCCTCCAACATTAAAAAATAATTTATCCTGAATTAAAGCGCCCGATAAATTAAGATCTGTTCTGAACATTCCGTAATCTGAAGTTGTGAATTTGGCTCTTCCCATAAATTCATTCTGACCTGTTTTCGAAATAAAATTGATAATTCCACCCGGAGCATTGTTGGCAAAAATTGATGCAGAACCTCCACGAACGGCTTCCATTTTGCTTATTGTTTCGTCTAATCTGTAAAAAGTATCTGCGTTGGCAAATTGTAGTGCGCCATCTTCAAAAACCGGCAAACCATCTTCCTGAATTTGTACATATTCATACGCTCCGGCAGAAGGAATCCCTCTTGCAAAAAGGTTATTTCCTATTTCTCCTCCAGATGCTTCAACCACAAATCCTGGAATAGTTTGAAGCAATGCTGCCGTGCTTGACGGCGCTCTGTCTTCGATTGCTTTTGCGCCCATTGTAGTAATGGCAACGCTCGATTCTAGTTTCGATCTTGGAGTTGACGATCCTGTAACCACAACTTCCTTAAGGTTTTGCGATTCACCTTCCAACAATAAATTTACTTGTAAAGACTCGCCTTCTTTTACTGTAATTTCTTTTGTATAGGTTTTGTAACCCACATTTGAGGCTTCTACAGAGTAATTTCCTGCGATAACATCAGAGAAAATATAAGCACCGTTTTCATCTGTAACTGTATTTTTTCCGGTGTCTTTTAAAGATACGTTTGCACCGGAAACTGTTTGTCCGGTTTCGTCTAAAACTTTTCCGGAAACTGTGTTTTTTGCCTGAGCAAATACATTATTTGGAGCAAAAATCAAGCACAATAATAAAAATAGTATGCTTAAATACGAATGTTGCTGTTTCATGATTTTTTGGTTTGGTTAGTAAAGTTTTTATTTATTGAATGTAAACTTAATTACTATTTAACTTCAATTTCAGAATTCGGAATCGAAAACGTTTTCGAAATCACCTAAAACGTTTTCGGAAGTTAATATTTTACCAATACATTTTATTTTTAGTACATTTATTTCATGAATGACACAAAACTAATTGATATTGCTTCGGCATTAGGAATTTCAGTCACAACGGTTTCAAAAGCACTAAAAGGATATACGGATATCAGTAAATCGACACGTGCAAAAGTGATCGAAATGGCCGAAACGATGAATTATATTCCTAATTCTGTCGCGGTAAATCTCCGAACCAATGAAACCAAAACTATTGGTGTGATCATTCCTGCAACGGTTCATCACTTTTTTTCCAGCGTTTTGAATGGTATTTTGGAAGAAGCCGAAAAAAGAGGTTATCTGGTTATTATTTTACAATCAAACGAAAAGTATGAACTGGAGAAAAAACAGCTTGCCTTATTGATTCAGAAACGTGTTGATGGTGTTTTAATGTCACTTTCGAATGAAACAGACGATTTCTCTCATATTAATGAAGCGATCCGAAAAAATACTCCGGTTGTTTTATTTGATAAAATTGCCAAAAGAGTGGATTGTTCCAAAGTGGTTATCAACGATGCAAAAGCGGCTTTTGATGCCGTTTCGTACCTTATTAATAAAGGATTTAAAAAAATTGCACATTTTAGAGGTTCGTATGTTCCGCAAAATTCTATTGATCGTTTTTTAGGTTATAAACGAGCGCTTGAAGCACACGGAATTGAGTATGATTCTAAGCTGGTTTATGTTTGCGACAATAATACCGATTTTGAAGACGGTTACGAAAATGCCCAGAAAATCATGAACGAGCATCCCGATATCGACGCTATTTTTGCGATTACGGATTTGGTCGCAATCGGAATTATTAAATATTTTAATGAAGCCGGAATAAAAACACCGGATCAGGTGGCTGTTTTTGGGTTTAGTAATTGGTTTATGAGTACGGTTATTTCACCTAAATTAACGACAATTGATCAGCCTGGATTTGAAATGGGACACACCGCGGTTTCTATTTTAATTGATGAAATTGCCGACATTAAGGAACATCGACCAGTTACGCATCAAATTATAGAACTTCCAACAAGAATCATAGAACGAGAATCGACCGTTAAATGATTTTTTAGTTTTAACTTTGCTTCAACTTTAAAACGCATCAATGTTTCCGATTCCTGAAAATACCGATATTTTATTGGCTGATGCCGAAAATGGAAATTTATATTTAAGTTTGATTGAACAAATCAATAAGGACTTTAATCTGGCGAATGAAGGAATCGATTTTCCGTTGAGTATTTCTCCTGATGAATTAAAAATTCAGCTTCACGAAAAAATCTACCGAATGATTCAGTACAAATTTGCTGAATATTTAAATCTCCTTTATATCATTGATGTTTCTGAAATCGAAATCAAAAAACTAGATGGGTCTGATTTAGTAATTCTTGCTGAACAAGTTGCTTTTTTAATTTTAAAAAGAGAATGGCAGAAGGTTTGGTTTAGGAATCATTACAAATAAAGGTGCTGAGGTGCTAAGGTTCTGAGATGCTAAGATTTTTTACTCAATATTATTTTGCAATTTCGACTTTTAAAATATTATGATTTGTTTTTTCAAAAGTTATTCTAACATTTAAACCATCTTTAAATACTCCATTATTGGTTTTGGTGAATCTATTAAAACGGCCAAGTAGTGCATCTTCATATTGAAATTCAATTGAATCAACTTTAAAACTTTCAACGGTTACATTTCCTCTTCGAGAAACTGGTTCAAAACTTTTAAAATCAGAAATTTTTCCCTCAACTTTTGAAACATATGACGAATGAAGAAGTTTTTGTATTCTCTCTTCTGAATAATCTATTGTCCAAAATTTTAAATAAAAAAACATAACAATTGAAAATGAAAAAACAATTCCTAATAACCATAGCAATATTGATTTTTCGTAATCCCCATTATTCTTTTTATATTTTTTGGTAATAATCCAGATTATTAAAGATATAATACTAATCCAAAGGAAAACTTCAAAAGATTTGATAGAATTTGTTGGCAAGTCCGAAATAGACCAATAAGTATGATAATTCATGTAATCTATTTTCCGTAATTTAAAAACCTTAGCAACTTAGTATCTCAGAACCTTAGTACCTAAAAATTAAAAATAAACTCTCACGAAAGGCATAAATCCTGATCCATAAAGACTTTTATCCGGATCATATAATACGTCGTATCGGGCGCCGATTGTGACATTTCCTGTTCTGTAACCTGCTCCAAGATATAAAGCGGTATTCCAATAACTATCAGAAAAAGCAGGTCTGTTGACATTGGCTTCATATCTTGTATCCACTCTTACTTGTTCTAATTCTGCAGACAATTGAACTTCGGGAATTGGGTTTACAAGCGTAATTAAACTTCCGCCATAAACATAAGATTCATAATAATTTTTTGAAGATAAATAGCCAAATTGCAAACCAACTCCAACGGCAACAATTTCGTTAACATTATAAATCGCACTTGGCATAACCGAAATATCAGTATATCCTGAACCAATTCCCAGACCAAGTCCGCCACCAAATTGAACTTTATCCCAAAAATTAGTAGTACTATCTACTGCTGAAATTTCCTGTGCCATTGAATAACTTGAAAACAAGACTGTCAAAATCACAAATAATGATTTGAAAACGTTTGAAATTTGATTTTTATTCATGGCTTAACACTTTTTTTAACAAATTTTTACGTAAAAGTAAGCAAAAAAAAAGATTTAAATAAATGCATTGTTGTACTTTTGCCATTCTATTTAACAAAAAGTATATTCACTAATATTATGGATAGGTTTTCATTTTTAAATGCAGCACATACAGAGTTTTTTGCACAATTATACGATCAATATTTAGTAAACCCAGACAGCGTTGAGCCAAGCTGGAGAAGTTTTTTTCAAGGTTTCGACTTTGGAATGACTACTTATAATGACGAAAATCCGGTGCAGCAAATCGTTGAGTACGTGACTAGCCCCAACACAGATTACAGTCAGGTTTCAGAAAAACTGCAAAAAGAATTCAACGTACTAAAATTAATCGATGGTTACCGTACACGTGGTCATTTGTTTACCAAAACAAATCCGGTTCGTGATCGTAGAACGTCGTCTCCAACTTTAGATATCGAAAATTTCGGCTTAACATCTGCCGATCTGTCAACGGTTTTTGATGCAGCTCAGACTATCGGAATCCCGCCTTCTTCACTAGAAGCTATCGTAAATCGTCTTAAAGCTATTTACTGCCAGCATATTGGTATTGAATATATGTACATCAGAAATCCTGGTGTTGTAAAATGGATTCAGGAAAAACTGGCTGTTAATGTTAACCAGCCTAATTTTTCTACAGAAGAAAAGAAAATAATCTTAAATAAATTAAACGAAGCCGTTTCTTTCGAAAACTTCCTTCATACTAAATATGTGGGTCAAAAACGTTTTTCATTAGAAGGTGGAGAATCTATCATTCCGGCTCTTGACGCTTTAATCGAGCAAGCTGCTGAAAAAGGTGTTGAACAATTCGTAATGGGAATGGCTCACCGTGGTCGTTTGAACGTTTTGGCAAACATCTTCGGAAAATCTACTCAGGATATTTTTGGTGAGTTTGACGGTAAAGATTACGATCAGGAATATTTTGATGGAGACGTAAAATACCACTTAGGTCTTACGGCTGACAAAAAAACAAGATCAGGAAAAAACATCAATATCAATTTAGCACCAAACCCTTCTCACCTTGAAACGGTTGGAGCTGTAATTGAAGGAATTACAAGAGCAAAACAAGATAAATATTATGCTGATGATTTTTCTAAAGTTTTACCTATCGCCGTCCACGGAGATGCTGCAATTGCAGGACAGGGTATCTTGTATGAAATCATTCAGATGGCACAACTTGACGGTTACAAAACCGGAGGAACAATTCATATCGTAATTAATAATCAGGTTGGTTTTACAACCAATTATTTAGACGCACGTTCTTCTACTTATTGTACAGATGTTGCCAAAGTAACACTTTCGCCAGTATTACACGTAAATGCTGATGATGCTGAAGCGGTTGTACACGCTATGTCTTTTGCATTAGACTACAGAATGCAATTTGGACGTGACGTATTTATCGATTTATTAGGATATAGAAAATACGGTCATAACGAAGGTGATGAACCTCGTTTTACGCAGCCGGTTTTATATAAAATCATCGCAAAACATAAAAATCCAAGAGATATTTATGCTGAAAAATTATTGTCTGACGGCGTAATCGATGCCTCTTATGTTAATGCTTTAGAAAAAGAATATAAATCTGATTTAGAGCAGAATTTAGAAGCTTCCCGTAAAAAAGATTTGACTATTATAACGCCATTCATGAAAAACGAATGGGATGGATTTGTTCAGGTAACTGATACTCAAATGCTTCAAAAAGTTGACACTACTTTTGATAAAAAAGGATTAGATTCTATCATCAATACAATTTCAACATTACCGGAAGACAAGAAGTTCATCAATAAAATAACAAAAATTGTTACGGACAGAAAAGCCGGATACGACAATAATACTATTGATTGGGGAACTGCAGAAGCACTTGCTTACGGTTCACTTTTAACAGAAGGATTTGATGTTCGTATTTCTGGTCAGGACGTTGAGCGTGGTACTTTCTCTCACCGTCATGCTGTTGTTAAAGTTGAAGATTCTGAAGAAGAAGTAATCTTATTAGATGCAATCGAAAACAAAAAAGGAAAATTCGGCGTATTCAATTCACTTTTATCTGAATACGGTGTTCTTGGTTTTGATTACGGATATGCATTAGCAAATCCAAACGCATTAACAATTTGGGAAGCGCAATTTGGAGATTTCTCTAACGGAGCTCAAATTATGATTGACCAATATATTTCATGTGGTGAAGATAAATGGAATAACCAAAATGGTATTGTTTTATTATTACCTCACGGATATGAAGGACAAGGTGCAGAACACTCTTCTGCAAGAATGGAGCGTTATTTACAACTTTGTGCAAGACAAAACATGTATGTTGCAGATTGTACAACTCCAGCCAACTTTTTCCACTTGTTGAGAAGACAAATGAAAACAAACTTCCGTAAACCTTTGGTAGTTTTCTCTCCAAAAAGTTTATTGCGTGATCCAAGATGTGTATCTACAGCTGAAGAATTAGCAACAGGAAGTTTCCAGGAAACAATTGATGATAATACAGTAGATAAAAAGAAAGTAAAAACATTAGTTTTCTGTACTGGTAAATTCTATTATGACATCGTTGCAGAAAGAGAAATCAACGGAAGAAAAGACGTTGCCGTTGTTCGTATCGAGCAATTATTCCCATTGCCTGTTGAGCAGTTAAAAGCAATTATTGCAAAATATCCAAATGCTGATGATTATGTTTGGGCTCAGGAAGAACCTAAAAACATGGGGGCTTACAGCTTTATGTTAATGAACTTTGATCTTGTAAAATGGAGATTGGCTTCATTAAAAGCTTATGCTGCTCCGGCTTCAGGAAGTTATACAAGAGCTAAACGTCGTCATGCAGATGCGATTAGAATGGTATTCGATAAAAATTTATTCAGATAAAAAATTAGTTTAACGTTTAAAGCTTAGAGTTAGACCAAACACTTTTACGCCTTAAACAATATAAACCTTAAACAAAAACAAAGATGATTTTAGAAATGAAAGTCCCATCACCAGGGGAGTCAATAAAAGAAGTTGAAATTGCAACTTGGTTAGTAAAAGACGGAGATTATGTAGAAAAAGATCAAGCTATTGCTGAAGTTGATTCAGATAAAGCTACTCTTGAATTGCCTGCTGAAATGAGCGGAATTATTACGTTAAAAGCTGAAGAAGGTGATACAGTTGCAGTAGGAGCTGTCGTTTGTTTAATTGATACAGATGCAGCAAAACCTGCAGGTGACACAGCAGCTCCGGCGGCTGAAGCACCAAAAGCTGAGGCTCCGAAAGCTGAAGCTCCAAAGGCAGAAGTAAAAGCTGAGGCACCAAAAGCGGCTCCGGCAGCAACAAGTTATGCAGCTGGAACTCCATCTCCTGCAGCAAGAAAAATATTAGACGAAAAAAACATAGCACCTGCAACAGTTTCAGGAACTGGTAAAGGTGGAAGAATCACTAAAGATGATGCTGTAAATGCAGTACCTTCTATGGGAACTCCAACTGGTGGAAGCCGTGGAAGTGAGCGTACAAAATTATCAATGTTACGTCGTAAAGTAGCGGAGAGATTAGTTTCGGCTAAAAATGAAACTGCTATGCTTACTACTTTCAACGAAGTAAACATGACGCCAATCAACCAAATTCGTAATGAATACAAAGATGCTTTCAAAGCAAAACATGGTGGTTTAGGTTTAGGTTTTATGTCATTCTTTACAAAAGCAGTTACAAGAGCTTTACAATTATATCCAGATGTTAACTCAATGATGGATGGTGATTACAAAATCGCTTACGATTTTGCTGACATCTCAATCGCAGTTTCGGGACCAAAAGGATTAATGGTTCCTGTTGTTCGTAATGCTGAATTATTAACTTTCCGCGGAATTGAAGCTGAAATTAAAAGATTAGCACTTAGAGCTCGTGACGGTCAAATTACTGTTGATGATATGACAGGTGGAACTTTCACGATTACAAACGGTGGTGTTTTCGGATCTATGTTATCTACACCAATCATCAACCCTCCTCAGTCAGGAATCTTAGGAATGCACAACATTATTGAGCGCCCAATTGCTGTAAACGGTAAAGTTGAAATTCACCCTATGATGTATGTGGCTCTTTCTTATGACCATAGAATTATTGACGGACGTGAGTCTGTTGGTTTCTTAGTGGCTGTAAAAGAAGCTTTAGAAAATCCATTAGAATTATTAATGAATGGCGATGCTAAACGTGCTTTAGAATTGTAATATTTAATAATTTTCAATTTATATCAAAAACCTGCTCTTTAATTTGAGCAGGTTTTTTTTATGTTTTAAATTATTTTAAGAATCTTACTTAGAATAAATAAAAATAATTTGCTTTGTTTGGATTCTTAACTTAGATTTGCGCTATTAAAATCTATTCTAAATAACCTCTGGTTTTTTAAATCATTAAGAATTATGATAACAATAGCAAGTCTTATCGTTTTTTTAGCTTTTTATACTTTGTACTACACCTCAAAAAGAGCGGCTTTATCGTATGATTTAGGTTTTGAAAAATGGATGAAGAACAATCCGAAGCAAACCAAAATCACAGGTTTGGGTTTACTTTTAATCGCTTATACGTTTTGGTTATTTACCCAATCTTTAGGCTGCGGAACTTTAATGTTCTTTATTCAGTTAATGACAATTGGAAGTTTGATAATCATTTTAACTCCATTGAAAAAAGTAAGTTCTAAAGCACTATTGGCATTATTTGTAATTGTTGCGTTATTAGAAATCTATTACAACTAAACATTCCTCATTTATATGCCTGCTAATCCTAAATATTTAACCCAATCTAAGTGGCAACGATTTGCCAAAATCACAGCTGCTATTTTAGGTGGTTATTTTGTTTCTGTTACTTTTCATCTGGCTTTGGCATCCTGGTTTAATCGCGCCAATGTTTTAATGACAATGGCTTTTAGCGGTTTCATACTTTGGGTAGCACTTATGGTAGTTGCCTTTTTAGCAAAAAGCGGATGGAAAATCTGGGGAATTTATATACTTCTTACCTTAGTTTTTTCTCTTTTTATTTATTTAGGCCAAACCTATAATCCAACCGCACAATAACATGAGTAACCGTAATTACAATATCTATTTTCATACACATACCGTAAGCGGAATCGTTATTAGTGTAGTTCTTTTTGTGATTTTCTTCGCAGGATCTTTTTCTTTTTTTAGAGATGAAATCATCAATTGGGAAAGAAGCGAATCTACTTCAAATACAAAAGAAATTAAATTAAACTACAGCACAGCTTTAGATACACTTGACAAAAAATATGTTTTACACGGAAGAAACATTACGATTTCTAAACCAAGTACAGAAAGAAGAGTTGCTGTTTATTTAGAAGGTACCAAAGATACTTTGGCTCCAGCTAAACAAAAAGAAGGAACTTTTTTTTATCTGGACACTCAAAATTACAAGTCATTCACTTATGAAGAATCTTATTCTTTAGGTGAATTTTTATACCGTTTGCACTTTTTGGCGCAAATACCTTATCCTGTTGGGTATTATCTTTCAGGATTTATTGCTTTATTCTTTTTGTTTGCAATCATAACGGGTGTTTTATTACATTGGAAAAAAATTGTATCCAACTTTTATGTTTTCCGCCCAAAGGAAAAACTAAAAACATTGTGGACAGATGCTCACACAGCATTAGGAATGATTGGTTTGCCTTTTCAGTTTGTATATGCCGTAACAGGAGCTTTTTTTATGATTAAACTCTTGATCGTTGCTCCCGCTGTAATGGCTTTATACAAAGGCGATCAGGATAAATTATATAAAGAATTGGAGTATAAAGATCCTGAGTATAAATTTGGTAATAAAAAATTAGCAACACCTTTTAATATCGATCAGTTGGTGGCAAAAGCAAAAAGCAATTGGTCAGATTTTGAAATTACACGTATTTTCATCCAAAATTATGGTGATGCGAATATGCATGTTGTTGTAGAAGGTGAAATGCCACACGATAAAAAATTCACAGGAGTTGGAAAAGTAATTTACCGTATTGCTGACGGAAAAGAAATCGCCAGAAAAAATCCTATTACGGAAAACAATTATTTAGATGTTGTAAAAAACGTATTATATCGCATCCATTTTGGTGATTATGGAGGTTATCCATTAAAAATTGTGAGTTTCATTTTAGGAATTATCACTTGTTTTGTAATCATTTCAGGTGTTATGATTTGGTTGGTTGCAAGACAAAAAAACAATATGCCCGAAAAGAAAAGACGTTTCAATGCAGCTGTTGTCCGCATTTATCTGGCTATTTGTTTAAGTATGTACCCTATAACTGCCTTGGCTTTTATTGCTGCTAAAGTTTTTCATCCATTAAGTCAATCTAATTTATTTACACTTTATTTTGGCGGATGGCTGTTGCTTGCGGTCTTTTTTATCATTAAAAAAAATGATGACTTCACGAATAAATTTTGTTTGATTTCAGGAAGTATTTTAGGATTTTTAATTCCAATTGCAAATGGAATTGTTTCCGGAGATTGGTTTTGGAATTCTTTTATACAAAATCATATTCAGGTTTTTGTTATAGATGTTTTTTGGATTGTTCTTGCCTCGATATCACTTTATGTTGCTTATCATTTAAAACCTAAAACTGTCACAAAAAACTAAAAACACTACAAATTATTTGCCCCTTATGGATTAACCGTATACATTTACGCTTTTATTCAAAATGGGATTCAAAAAGAAAATACGTTTTATACACAAATGGCTCGGATTAATTTCCGGGCTTATTGTTTTTATTGTCAGCATTACCGGCTGTATTTTTTGCTTTCATGACGAAATAAAAGATATTACACGAAAAGAATGGCGTTTGGTAGAACCTCAAAACAAACCATTTTTAATGCCTTCGGTTCTACAGGAAAAAGCCAAAGCAATTCTTCCGAATTATAAATCAAGTATGGTTTCTTATTACGGAAAAAGTCGATCTGCAATTGTTTATACCTATTCTGACACTGAAAATTTATATTTGTACTTTAATCCATACACCGGAAAATATTTAAAAACAGAAAATCCGGAAACCGACTTTTTTATTATTGTCGAATACATTCATTTGTACCTACTTCTGCCCGATTATATTGGCAAGCATATTGTTGGTGGCACAACAATCATCTTTATTCTTTTACTTATAACGGGAATAATTCAATGGTGGCCAAAACGAAAAAGTGATATTAAAAGAAGCTTCTCCGTAAAATGGTCAGCCAAATGGCGTCGTGTAAACTACGATTGGCACAATACATCGGGGTTTTACATTTCGATTATCGCTGTTATTATTGCTATTACAGGTTTAACTTTCACTTATGAATGGGTTGGTGATGGAATTTACAAAACTTTCAATTTTGGCGGAGATAAAGCTTTAGAAACAAAAGCACCAACAATAGACACAACAAAATTCAAAGCAAATAAAATGATCGCTACGGATCGTGCTTTTACACAAACAATGAAGTTGCAGCCAACAGCCGAAATGTTTTATGTAACAACTCCGCAACAAAAAGGTGATATTATTAATACCGGAGCTTACCCGCATACTTTACGATACGATCATCAGACTAATTACTATTTTCATCCTGAAAATGGAGAATTAATACAAAGCGAGCCTTACGATAAAAAAAGTTTAGGTTTACAAGTAGTCGAAATGAATTATGGCATTCATACAGGACAAATTTTAGATTTACCGGGAAAAATTATTGCTTTTACAGCAAGTTTAATTGCAGCAGCTTTGCCAGTCACGGGTTTTGTAATTTGGTACGGACGAAGAAAAAAGAGCTGTAAAAAATTGAAGGCATAAAAAAAACCGCTCGTAAAAGCGGTTTTGTAAACTATAGTAAAAATTACCTTAGTTTCTATTTGCTAAAGCATTCTTTTGTAAATTTTTAACTGATGCTACCTGGCTGTTTTCAAAAGCCACTTCGCAAAGATTATTCGCATTAAAGAAAATCCATTTTCCAGTTTTCATTCCGTTTGTATATTCTCCAACGGCAAGTTTATTTCCTTTTTCGTCATAAGATACCCAAGCACCATCTAATTTACCATCTTTATAGAAACCTTCTTGTTGTACTCTGCCGTTATCATAATAATAAGTAGCTTTTACTTTGTTTCCAACAGCTTCTAATTCTGGTTTTACCTCTTGTGCAACTAAAATTCCAGAGAACATCATTGCAACTAAAATCACACACTTTTTCATATCTTTAGGTTTTAATGTTATCAAATCGTTATCAAATATAATTAATTGTTTACATTAAACAAACTTTTACTTAACAATTTGGTAACATTGAGTAAAAACTTAACATTGGAAATTAGATACATACAAAAAAACCAGTGCTGAGACACTGGTTTTACTGGTTTTTTATAAAAAATATAAATTCACGATAACGTTGTAAATTTGACACTAAATTACTTTAATAATGCATCCAACTGCGTTTGAAGGTCTTGAGAAGAGGGTCTGTCAGCATCTGAATTTAAAATATTACCCTTTGGATCAATTAAAATAAATCTCGGAATTCCGGTTACTTCATAACTTGTTACAAACTCTGATTTCCATTCGTTATCAGAAAATAACTGAATTCCGCCTAATTGCTTATCTGTTACAAACTTTTTCCATTTATCATGATCTTTAGGAACATCAACAGAAATGCTTACAAACTCAATATTTTTGCCATGATATTTTTCTTCTATTTTTTGCAAATAAGGAATCTCAGCTCTACAAGGTCCACACCAGGTTGCCCAAAGATCAATATAAACATACTTTCCTTTTAAATCAGAGAGTTTTGTTTTTCCTCCTTTATGATTTTCATAATCAAATATTACAGAAGGTTTTCCGTTCAGCTTTTTAGCTTTTGATGTTCTTTCATAATCTTGTACGGCATATTGATTAAATTCTTCAAAAGATCTTTTCAAAGCCGCTTTAAATTCAGGATCATAATCTCCTTTTTCGATATTTTCCAGATCCGTTTTTTTCTTTGTTTCTAATGATGCTGCAAATTCGGCTGCTTCTTTACCAGAAGCTTCATTAATAAACTTTTCGTTTGATAAAGCATATTGCGCAAGAAAGTTACTTTCATTTACTCCTTTACCTTTATATACAATCGTTTCATCAAATTCTTTGGCATTCATTGTCAGATTTACTTCAGAATTTGGTTTTAAATAAAAATTAGATGATTCTACACCATCAGAAAACATATAAAATCCTTTTGGAGCCTCGAAATTGGCAACAAATAATTCTTTTTTATTAATGGGAATTATTTGTTTAAAATTATTCGCTCCTTTAATTACTAAGGTATCGCTATTTCTATTGGTAATTTTGGCCGTAAAAGCAATTTGACTTTTGGCTTGACCTATAATATTCATAGTGCTCAAAATCAACATTCCGGAAACGAAAAATTTCTTCATATACATTAAAGTTTGTTTTTAGTAATTCAAATCTAAAGAAATTCATGGTTTGAAATTTAACAATTAACAAAATATTTCAAATTATTGAACATCAAGTTATCACTTTACTATATTATTTTGAATTTTGTGTTTACTTTTGCAGTCTAAAATTTAGATCATGTATAGAAGTCATAATTGCGGCGAGTTAAACGCTTCAAATATTAATACCGAGGTTACACTTGCAGGTTGGGTTCAAAAATCACGCGATAAAGGATTTATGAATTGGGTTGATTTACGCGACCGTTACGGAATTACGCAACTTATTTTCGACGAAAGCCGTTCTGATAAAAATGTTTTTGAACTGGCAAAAACACTTGGTAGAGAGTTTGTGATTCAGGTAAAAGGAACTGTTATTGAGCGTGAAGCCAAAAACAAAAATATTCCGACTGGTGAAATCGAAATTTTAGTAACCGAATTAACAATTTTAAATGCAGCATTAACGCCTCCATTTACAATTGAAGATGAAACTGATGGCGGTGAAGATATCAGAATGAAATATCGTTATTTAGATATTCGTCGTAATCCTGTAAAAAACAGTTTATTATTCCGTCATAAAGTAGCGATGGAAGTTCGTAAATATCTATCTGATTTAGATTTCTGCGAAGTTGAAACGCCATACTTAATTAAATCGACTCCGGAAGGTGCAAGAGATTTCGTTGTTCCAAGTAGAATGAACGAAGGACAATTTTATGCCTTGCCACAATCTCCACAAACTTTCAAACAACTTTTGATGGTTGGTGGAATGGATAAATATTTTCAAATCGTAAAATGTTTCCGTGATGAAGATTTACGTGCAGACCGTCAGCCTGAGTTTACACAAATCGATTGTGAAATGGCATTTGTAGAACAAGAAGACATTTTGAATGTTTTTGAAGGTTTGACAAGACATTTACTAAAAGAAATTAAAGGTATCGAAGTAGATAAATTTCCTAGAATTACCTACGATTATGCCATGAAAACATATGGAAATGACAAACCGGACATTCGTTTCGGAATGGAATTTGGAGAATTAAACGAATTTGCAAAACACAAAGACTTTCCTGTATTCAACGCCGCAGAATTAGTAGTTGGAATTGCAGTTCCGGGAGCAGGAAATTATACCCGTAAAGAAATTGACGGATTAATTGACTGGGTAAAACGCCCGCAAGTTGGAGCATCAGGAATGGTGTATTCAAAATGTAATGACGACGGAACTTTTAAATCATCTGTAGATAAATTTTACGATCAGGACGATTTAGCACAATGGGCAAAAATTACTGGAGCAAAACCCGGAGATATGATTTTTGTACTTTCAGGCCCTGCTGATAAAACTCGTGGACAGCTTTCTGCGCTTCGTATGGAATTAGCAACCCGTTTAGGATTGCGTAAACCAGAAGAATTTGCACCTTTATGGGTTGTAGATTTTCCATTATTAGAGCTTGACGAAGAAAGTGGCCGTTATCATGCAATGCACCACCCGTTTACGTCTCCAAAACCAGAAGACATGCATTTGTTGGAAACTGAACCGGGAAAAGTTCGTGCAAACGCTTATGATATGGTTTTAAACGGAAATGAAATTGGTGGAGGTTCTATTCGTATTCACGATAAAGCTACACAACAATTGATGTTTAAATATTTAGGTTTTACCGAGGATGAAGCAAAAGCACAATTTGGCTTCTTAATGGATGCGTTTCAATTTGGAGCACCGCCACACGGAGGTCTGGCTTTTGGTTTAGACAGATTAGTTGCCATTTTAGGAGGACAAGAAACTATTAGAGATTTTATTGCTTTCCCAAAAAACAATTCAGGTCGAGATGTAATGATTGATGCACCAGCCAAAATTGATGATGCTCAATTAAAAGAACTACATATTAAAGTAGATACAATATAATTTTCGAAAGAAATTAAAATAAAAAACTGCAACTTAAAAAATAGTTGCAGTTTTTTTATGCTTGATAATGAAGCAATACCTATTTTAAAGGAGAAACACGATTTGTAAACTTAAGATTGATGATGAGAAAGCGAATTGTTCTATTAAAAAAATAATTTTGAAGATAATTTAAAAATTTCCTACTTTTTATTCTTACAATAAATGATTCTCAATTAAAGCATATCCATATGTAAATTGATGCAATATAAATAGCGAAAACACTGTGAATCAATAATTTTTACAAAAAATTAACACCTTATTGTCTTTTGTATGAATTTATATGTTACATTTGCTACATTATAAATTATTATTACAATTACAATGCGTACAGGTACAGTAAAATTTTTCAATGAATCTAAAGGTTATGGATTCATTACAGACGAAGAAACAGGAAAAGATATCTTCGTTCACGCTTCAGGAATTAACGCGGAAGAATTACGCGAAGGTGACCGTGTAAGCTATGAAGAAGAAGAAGGAAGAAAAGGGAAAGTTGCTGCTAAAGTAGCAGTAATCTAAGAAAAATATAGCAATTTATTTTTTTTGCCTCTGAATGGTTTTAAAACGTCTCGATTAATTTCGAGACGTTTTTTTTTGCTCAAATCTTAAAAAAAACATAAAATAGGTTCTTGTTATTTATAATCAATAAAAATTACAAACAATCACCCTTTTGTTACCCACTTAAATCCTTTTTTAGCTTGTGATTTACAGAGTTGAAAGCTATCTTTGTGGCTCATTTTTTAAGTAAAAAACCCCCAAGATTATGCAATCTGATCAATACAGTTATCTTCCTATTTTAATGCAGTTTATTTTAGCTGTAGGTTTTGTGGTAGGAACCATCATTGTTTCTGGAAAATTAGGTCCAAAAAGAACTTCAGAAGTTAAAGATAAAAACTTTGAGTGCGGTATCGAATCTGTTGGTAACGCCCGTATTCCTTTTTCTGTAAAATACTTCTTAGTAGCCATTTTGTTTGTATTGTTTGATGTAGAGGTAATTTTCCTTTATCCTTGGGCAGTAAACTTTAAAGAACTTGGTGTTGAGGGAATGCTTAAAATGATTGTCTTTATGGCTTTGCTTTTAGTTGGCTTCTTCTATATCATCAAAAAGAAAGCTTTAGACTGGGAATAATAATTTATGATTTCAGAAATTTATGATTTCAGATTTTAAATTTTAGATTGTTTTGATTTAGAATTTTAGATTTGAAAAAATAAGTTTCTTTAAAATATAATCGATTTTTAAAATTGATTTCGATTTTCAGGTTTACAAAATCTAAAATCAGAAATCTAAAATCTAAAATAAAATGAGCGATTCAAATGTAAATATGGTTGCAGCGCCAGAAGGAGTTGTAGGAGAAGGTTTCTTCGCTACAAAACTAAATGATGTTGTAGGTTTAGCAAGAGCCAATTCATTATGGCCTTTGCCTTTTGCAACTTCATGCTGTGGTATCGAATTCATGGCCACAATGGCTTCACACTACGATTTAGCACGATTTGGTTCTGAGCGTGTGAGTTTTTCTCCTCGTCAGGCAGATATGTTGCTGGTAATGGGAACTATTTCTAAAAAAATGGCACCTATCTTAAGACAAGTTTACGAACAAATGTCTGAACCTCGCTGGGTAATTGCAGTTGGAGCTTGTGCTTCATCAGGCGGAATCTTCGATACTTATTCTGTTTTACAAGGAATTGATAAAGTAATTCCTGTTGACGTTTACGTTCCGGGATGCCCTCCAAGACCAGAACAAATTGTTGATGGAGTAATGAAACTTCAGGAATTGGTAAAAAGCGAATCTGTGAGACGCAGAAGTTCTCCAGAATACCAAGAATTACTAGCTTCATATAACATTTCATAAGATGGCTTTAGAAAATACCCTAATTCAAGATAAACTTATAGAAACATTTGACACAAGTGTTTTTAACTTTCAACAAGAAAGAGATATTTTTTCACTAGAAACTACTGCTGACAAAATCACAGCCTTGATTCTTTTTTTGAAAAACGATTCTGATTTACGATTCCATTTTTTAACCGATTTATGCGGTGTTCATTATCCGGACAACGAAACAGATCGTCAGTTTGCAATAGTATATCATTTGCACAATTGGTACGAAAACAAACGTATTAGAATCAAAGTATTCTTAAACGGTGAAAAACCAGAGATAAAAACCATTTCAAATATTTTCCTAAGTTCAAATTGGATGGAAAGAGAAACATACGATTTCTATGGGATCAACTTTATTGGACATCCGCAATTGAAACGTATTTTGAATATGGATGAAATGATATCGTTCCCAATGCGAAAAGAATTCCCAATGGAAGACAGCGGAAGAACAGATAAGGATGACAGATTCTTTGGAAGAACAACAACAAATTGCTAAAAAATAAATAATTCAACATTATAAAATGTCAGAACTATTATTACCACCAGAGCATAGATATGCTAAAATAATAAAGGAGAAACTAAACGAAGACGGAAGCGAGCTTTCTGTACTAAATTTAGGGCCAACGCACCCAGCTACACATGGTATTTTTCAAAATATCCTGTTGATGGATGGAGAAAGAATCCTTGAGGCTGAACCAACTATTGGTTACATTCACAGAGCTTTCGAGAAAATTGCCGAAAATCGTCCTTTTTATCAAATTACGCCACTTACAGACCGTATGAACTATTGCTCCTCTCCTATAAACAATATGGGTTGGTGGATGACATTAGAAAAATTACTTAATATAGAAGTTCCTAAAAGAGCTCAATATTTAAGAGTAATTGTAATGGAGCTGGCACGTATTACAGACCACTTAATCTGTAACTCGATTCTTGGTGTTGATACTGGTGCGTATACAGGTTTCTTGTACGTTTTTCAATTTAGAGAAAAAGTTTACGAGATTTACGAAGAAATTTGTGGTGCTCGTTTAACAACAAATATGGGAAGAATTGGTGGTTTCGAAAGAGATTGGTCACCAGAAGCATTCCGCAAATTAGATGTGTTTTTACAAGATTTCCCTGTCGCTTGGCAAGAATTTGTAAACTTATTCGAAAGAAACAGAATTTTCCTTGATAGAACCGTAGACGTAGGTGCAATCTCAGCAGAGCAAGCAATGGCTTACGGATTTACAGGTCCAAACTTACGTGCTGCCGGAGTTGATTACGACGTTCGTGTTGCACAGCCTTACTCTTCTTACGAGGATTTCGATTTTGCTGTTCCTGTTGGAAAATCAGGTGACACTTATGATCGTTTCTGTGTACGTAACGCTGAAGTTTGGGAAAGTTTAAGCATTATTCGTCAAGCGTTGGATAAAATGCCGGCAGGAAACGAATATCATGCAGAAGTTCCAGATTACTACCTTCCTCCAAAAGAAGATGTTTACACTTCTATGGAATCTTTAATTTATCACTTTAAGATCGTAATGGGAGAAGTTCCTGTACCAGTTGCAGAAATCTATCATCCTGTTGAAGGTGGAAACGGAGAAATCGGATTTTATCTGGTTACAGACGGAAGCAGAACTCCATATAGATTACATTTCAGAAGACCTTGCTTTATTTATTACCAGGCATATCCTGAAATGATTAAAGGTTCTTTACTATCAGATGCAATTGTTATCCTTTCGAGTTTAAATGTAATTGCAGGAGAATTAGACGCCTAAAGAATTGTAGAGTTTAGATTTTAGAATGTAGATTGGAAAACCTAAACTAAACATTAAGAATTGAAGAATTCAGATTGGAAAATCTAAAAACTAATAAAAGATTGCAGAATGTAGATTATAGGTTGCAGATTGAAAAATCTAAAATCAGAAATCTAAAATCTAAAATTAAGAATGGAAAGAAAACATTACAAACAAGAAATAAACATGACTGAAGCATTGATGACCCGCATCAATGAATTGATCAGTCATTATCCTGAAGACAAAAGAAAATCAGCTTTGTTGCCTGTTTTGCACGAAGTGCAGGACGCACACGACAACTGGCTAAGTACTGAGTTGCAGGATAAGGTTGCTGAAATTTTGCACATCAAACCAATTGAGGTTTACGAAGTGGTTACTTTTTATACCATGTACAACCAAAAACCAATTGGAAAATACATGTTCGAATTCTGCCAGACTTCTTGTTGTTGTTTAAATGGTGCCGAAAATTTAATGGATTATACTTCTGAAAAATTAGGCATTAAAATGGGAGAAACAACTCCAGATGGAATGTTTACCATTGCCGGAGTAGAATGTTTAGGTGCTTGCGGATATGCTCCGATGATGCAATTAGGCGATTTCTACAAAGAAAAATTGACAGAAGAAAAAATCGATCAGTTAATTGCTGATTGCAGAGATGATAAAATAATATTACACGATAAATAATATGTCACAAAAAATATTATTAGATAAAATCAATATTCCAGGAATTAAAACCTACGAAGTATATCGCCAAAATGGTGGTTATGCTTCTGTAGAAAAAGCTTTGAAAACACTTACGCCAGACGAAGTTGTTGAAGAAGTAAAAAAATCAGGACTTCGTGGTCGTGGTGGTGCAGGTTTCCCTGCCGGAATGAAATGGAGTTTTATTGATAAAAAATCAGGAAAACCAAGACATTTAGTTTGCAACGCCGACGAATCTGAACCAGGAACTTTTAAAGATCGTTATTTGATGGAATTTATTCCTCACTTATTGATCGAAGGAATGATTACTTCAAGTTTTGCCTTAGGCGCTAACTTATCCTATATCTACATTCGTGGAGAATATATGTGGGTTTTCAAAATATTAGAAAGAGCGATCGCCGAAGCTAAAGCTGCCGGTTGGTTAGGAAAAAATATATTAGGAACAGGTTACGATTTAGAACTTCATGTTCACTGTGGAGCCGGAGCTTATATTTGTGGAGAAGAAACTGCACTTATTGAATCTTTGGAAGGTAAAAGAGGAAACCCTCGTATTAAACCGCCATTCCCGGCAGTTTCAGGACTTTGGGCAAATCCAACAGTGGTAAACAACGTTGAAACTATCGCAACTGTGCCTTGGATCATCAACAATTCTGGTGATGATTATGCTAAAATCGGAATTGGACGTTCAACGGGAACTAAATTAATTTCTGCTTCAGGACACATTAAAAATCCTGGTGTTTATGAAATTGAATTAGGATTGAGTGTTGACGAATTCATGAATTCTGATGAGTATTTAGGAGGAATGTCTTCTAGCAGACCTTTGAAAGCGTTTGTACCCGGAGGATCTTCAGTGCCAATTTTGCCAGCTGAATTAATTTTCAAAACAGCAAATGGTGAAGATCGTTTAATGACTTACGAATCTTTAAGTGATGGTGGTTTTGCTACCGGATCGATGTTAGGTTCAGGAGGATTTATCGTTTACAATGATACTGCTTGTGTAGTAAGAAACACTTGGAATTTTGCACGTTTTTACCACCACGAATCTTGTGGACAATGTACACCTTGTCGTGAAGGAACAGGCTGGTTAGAAAAAATATTGTGGAGAATCGAAAACGGTCAAGGTCGCGAAGAAGATATCGAATTATTGTGGAGTATTCAAAGTAAAATCGAGGGTAATACCATTTGTCCGCTTGGTGACGCAGCTTCCTGGCCGGTAGCAGCAGCTATTCGTCATTTTAGAGATGAATTTGAATACCATGTTCGTTTTCCTGAAAAAATAAAAAATAGAGATCACTTTGTTGCTGAACCTTTCTCGCAAGTGAAACATTTAGTAGGCGGTAAAGTAATCGTATAAAAAATATAAGCAGAAAGTTATAAAGTTAATAATATAAAAAAGGACAGCAATTCTTTTCAATATTCCGACTTTCAACATTCAAATCAATAAGAGATGAAAGTAACCATAGACGGTCAAAGTATAGACGTAGAGCCAGGAACAACGATTCTACAGGCTGCACGTATGATTGGTGGAGATTTGGTACCGCCAGCCATGTGCTATTACTCAAAATTAAAAGGCAGCGGCGGTAAATGTCGTTGTTGTTTAGTTGAAGTTTCTAAAGGAAGCGAAGCTGACCCAAGACCAATGCCAAAATTAATGGCATCTTGTGTAACAGGATGTATGGACGGAATGGAAGTAAACAGCAAATCTTCTGACAGAGTAACGGAAGCCCGTAAATCTGTAACAGAATTTTTATTGATCAATCACCCATTAGATTGCCCAGTTTGTGATCAGGCCGGTGAATGTGATTTACAAAACTTAAGTTTCGAGCACGGAAATCCGAAATCACGTTTTATAGAAGAAAAAAGAACATTCGAACCAGAAGATATTGGTCCGAATATTCAATTGCATATGAACCGTTGTATTTTATGTCAAAGATGTGTACAAGTTGCAGATCAGTTGACTGACAATAGAGTACATGGAGTATTAGATCGTGGAGATCATGCTAATATTTCTACTGGTATCTCAAAAGCTATTGATAATGAGTTTTCTGGAAATATGATCGATGTTTGCCCGGTTGGAGCATTGACCGATAAAACTTTCCGTTTCAAATCAAGAGTTTGGTTCAATAAACCTTATAATGCTCACAGAGAATGTACAACTCCGGGATGTTGTGGAAAAACAACAGTTTGGATGTTTGGAGGAGAAATTCAGCGTGTAACTGGTCGTAAAGACGAGTATCATGAAGTGGAAGAATTCATTTGCAACTCTTGTCGTTTTGATCATAAAAATGTAAACGATTGGACAATTGAAGGACCAAGAGAATTTGAAAAAGATTCTGTTATCAACCAAAATAACTACACTCAAAAATTAGAGAAAGTAGAAATCGATACTGAAAAAACTATCCTTATGGGTAGAGACATAGACCGTAAAAAAATTAGTATGGCTGAAATTCCATTAAACACTAACAACAAAATTTCTTAATGATGGTAGATGGTACGTTTATTATAGAGAAAAGTGTTGTAATTGTTGTGGTTTTTGCCATAACAATGATCATGGCAATGTATTCTACCTGGGCTGAACGTAAAGTTGCGGCTTTTCTTCAGGATCGTGTAGGACCAAACCGCGCCGGATGGGGAGGGTTATTACAACCGCTTGCAGATGGTATGAAATTATTCTCAAAAGAAGAGTTTTTTCCAAACACACCTAACAAATTTTTATTTGTTGTAGGACCGGCAATTGCCATGAGTACAGCTTTAATGACAAGTGCGGTAATTCCTTGGGGAGACAAATTACACATTTTTGGTCGTGATGTTCTTTTACAAGCAACTGATATTAATATTGGTATTCTATATATTTTTGGAGTACTTTCTATTGGAGTTTATGGCATCATGATTGGTGGATGGGCTTCTAACAATAAATTCTCTTTAATGGGAGCTGTTCGTGCAGCATCTCAAATGGTTTCTTACGAAGTCGCAATGGGATTATCAATGATTGCTTTGTTGATGATGACCGGAACTTTAAGTTTAAGAGAAATTTCTCTTCAACAACAAGAAATGAACTGGAACGTATTTTACCAACCTTTATCTTTCTTGATTTTCCTGATTTGTTCGTTTGCAGAAACTAACAGAACTCCTTTTGATTTAGCAGAATGTGAAAATGAATTAATTGGAGGTTATCACACAGAATATTCATCCATGAAAATGGGATTTTATTTATTTGCTGAATACGCCAGTATGTTTATCTCAGCAACTATAATTTCTGTATTGTTTTTCGGAGGATATAATTATCCTGGAATGCAATATTTAGTTGAGCATGTTGGAGTAAATTTTGCTAACCTTTTAGGAATCGCAGTATTATTTGCAAAAATATGTTTCTTCATATTCTTTTATATGTGGGTACGCTGGACAATTCCAAGATTTAGATACGATCAATTAATGAATTTAGGGTGGAGAATTTTGATTCCGCTTTCAATTATTAATATCATGATTACGGGTGCTGTTATTTTGAGACACGATATAGCTGCCGCTTTAGGATTCTAAAACCGTATTGTCAGCTTCAAATAAAAATAAATAGATTTAGAATTTGATTTTACCGTCAAATTGCGAATCGTAAATCATACATTATAAAATGTCAATAGAAACTATATCATTATCAGGTAGAAAAAAGATGGTCTCTAATAAAGAGATGACTTTTTGGGAGCGATTGTATCTTGTGGCGATTGTGAAAGGATTATATATCACCCTTAAACATTTATTCAGAAAAAAAGTGACGATTCACTATCCTGAGCAAGTGCGTGAAATGAGTCCGGTTTATCGTGGTCAACACCAATTGAAACGTGATGAGCAAGGTCGTGAAAATTGCACCGCTTGTGGATTATGTGCTTTATCATGTCCTGCAGAAGCTATAACAATGAAGGCTGCTGAACGTAAAGCTGATGAAAAACATTTGTATAGAGAAGAAAAATACGCATCTATATATGAAATTAATATGTTGCGTTGTATTTTTTGTGGTTTATGTGAAGAAGCATGTCCAAAAGATGCAATTTACCTGACTACTTCAAAAGTTTTGGTTCCATCAAGTTATGAAAGAGAAGACTTTATTTTTGGAAAAGACAGATTAGTGATGCCTCTTGATGTGGCAATCAAAAATGCCCAACTTAATAATGCTAATTAAATGATACATATTCCTGATTTTGCACACGCAACAACTGTACAAATTATATTTTGTTTCTTAGCGTTTATTACGGTAATCACCGCTTTCCTGACTATTTTTAGCAGAAACCCAATTCACAGTGCTATTTATTTAGTGATTTGTTTTTTCTCGATTGCTGGTCACTATTTACTATTAAATGCTCAATTTTTAGCTATAGTACATCTTATAGTTTATTCCGGAGCAATTATGATTTTGTTCCTGTTTACGATTATGTTGATGAATCTTAACGAACGCCATCAAGTACACAGACCTAGAATTACACGTTTAGGCGCAATTGTGTCTTTCTGTTTGATTTGCATTGTATTGATTGCAATTTTCATTAATTCAAAACCAATTGTTGGTGATTACGATTCGACTGGAGAAGATTTCCAATCTATTAAAGTATTGGGTAAAATATTGTTGAATGAATATATGGTTCCGTTTGAATTTGCTTCAGTTTTACTTTTAGTAGCGATGATTGGAACTGTACTATTGTCTAAAAAAGAAAAATTAAATAAATAATGGGTAATATATTAAATCAAATAGGTATTGAAAACTACATCTTTTTAAGTGTTGTACTTTTCTGTATTGGTGTTTTTGGTGTATTGTATAGACGAAATGCAATCATTGTATTCATGTCTATCGAAATCATGTTGAATGCTGTTAACCTTTTATTTGTTGCTTTTTCAACTTATCATCAAGATGCGCAAGGACAAGTTTTTGTATTCTTCTCGATGGCAGTTGCTGCGGCAGAAGTTGCAGTTGGATTGGCTATTTTAGTTTCGATCTTTAGAAATTTAGGTTCGATTAGTATCGATAATTTAAAAAATTTAAAAGGATAAATGGAAATGGATACCAATTTAGCTTTAGTTTTAGTATTAGCTCCTTTTTTAGGATTTTTAATCAATGTTTTCTTTGGAAAAACTTTAGGAAAAACAGCTTCCGGAATTATTGGAACTGTTTCTGTTTTAGTTTCTTTTCTTGTTACAATTTTCTTTTTCAATCAACTTACTCAAACTGAAAAAGCCATTCAAATAACTTTATTTGACTGGATTCAGATCAGTAACTTACATATCAATCTTGGATTTTTATTAGATCAACTATCTCTGCTTTGGTTGCTTTTTGTAACAGGTATTGGATCTTTGATTCATTTATATTCTATTAGTTATATGCATGATGATGAAAATATGCACAAATTTTTTGCTTATTTAAATCTGTTCGTGTTTTTCATGATTACTCTTGTAATTGGAAGTAACTTACTAGTTTTATTCATTGGTTGGGAAGGTGTTGGACTTTGCTCGTATTTATTAATTGGATTTTGGTATAAAAACCAAAGTTACAATGATGCTGCGAAAAAAGCTTTCATCATGAACAGAATTGGAGATTTAGGTTTATTAATCGGAATGTTCATTATTGGTTCAATGTTCTCAACTTTAGATTATGCTACTTTAAAAACTGCAATTGCGGGAGCAACAAATTTAAATTTACCATTGCTTTCATTGGCTGCATTATGCTTGTTTATTGGAGCTTGTGGTAAATCTGCACAAATTCCGTTATACACTTGGCTGCCTGATGCGATGGCAGGACCAACTCCGGTTTCAGCATTAATTCACGCTGCAACCATGGTTACTGCCGGTATTTTTATGGTAACGAGATTAAACTTTGTATTTGATTTAGCTCCGGATGTTCAAACTGTTATTGCTGTTATTGGCGCTATCACTTCATTAGTTGCCGCAACAATTGGTTTAGTTCAAACAGATATTAAAAAGGTTTTGGCCTACTCAACCGTTTCTCAATTAGGATTAATGTTTTTGGCCTTAGGATTTGGTGCTTATGAAGTAGCTGTTTTTCATGTAATCACGCATGCTTTCTTTAAAGCTTGTTTGTTCTTAGGTTCAGGATCTGTAATTCACGGTTTACACGGAGAACAAGATATGCGCAAAATGGGTGGATTGCGTAAAGCAATGCCAATCACTTTTTGGACAATGTTAATTTCATCATTAGCAATTTCAGGAGTTCCGTTTTTCTCAGGTTTCTTTTCAAAAGATGAAATCTTAATGACAGCTTTCCACCATAGTATTCCATTATATGTGGTTGGATCTATTGCTTCAATCATGACGGCTTTTTATATGTTTAGATTAATGTTTTTAACTTTCTTTAAAGATTTTAGAGGAACTGAAGAACAAAAACATCATTTACATGAAAGTGACGGTTTAATTACTTTCCCTTTAATGATCCTTGCAGTCTTAGCTACTTTTGGCGGATTAATTAGTTTGCCTGGAAACAGTTGGTTAAACGAATATTTGGCTCCACTTTTTACAAAAGCTGCAGGTGAAGAGCATCATTTGGGAACAACAGAATATACCTTAATGGGAGTTGCTGTTTTAGGTGGATTGTTAGGGATTTTAATTGCCTACATCAAATACTTCAAACAAGATAATGTTCCTGAAGCAGATGAAAACATTACTGGTTTAACAAAAGTACTTTACAACAAATATTATGTTGATGAAATTTACGACGCAATATTTGTTCGTTCTATAAACGGATTATCAAGATTCTTTAGAGATACTATCGAAACAGGTCTATCATCACTTGTTTTCGGATTAGGAAAAGTAACCAATGAAATAGGTTTTCAAGGTAAAAAATTACAAAACGGAAGCATCGGATTATATCTTTTTGCCTTTGTTTTAGGTCTTTGCGCCATTGTTTCCTATATATTTTTAGCTAAATAATTTAACAACTATGAACGTTTCTCTTATATTAATTATTCTTTTAATTGGTGCATTTGCCACTTATTTTGTTGGTGACAAACTAGCTTCAAAAGTTGCTTTGTTCTTTAGTTTAGCGGCTTTAGGCTGTTCTTTAGTATTGTTAAGTCATTTTAATGCAGGCGAAAACATTAGTTTTATCAACGCCTGGATTACACAACCTAAAATTTCATTCGTTTTAAATGCTGACGGATTAGCAATTGCAATGCTTTTGTTAACTGTTGCACTAACACCAATCATTATATTTTCCTCTTTTGGAAATGAATATAAAAATGCAAAAGGTTTCTATGCATTAATTTTATTTATGGCCTTTGCCATGACAGGAACTTTCCTTGCGGCAGATGGACTTTTATATTATATTTTTTGGGAATTATCACTTATTCCTATATATTTTATTGCCCTTATTTGGGGGAATGGTGATGCTGAAGAACGCAGAAAAGCAGTTGTCAAATTCTTTATTTACACGCTTGCAGGATCTTTATTCATGTTGATTGCTTTTATCTATTTATATACAAAAGCAAAAAGCTTCCTTATCGAAGATTTATACAAGTTGAATTTATCTGCTTGTGAGCAATTCTGGATTTTCCTTGCTTTCTTTTTAGCTTATGCTATTAAAATTCCAATCATTCCATTTCATACATGGCAGGCAAGCGTTTACCAGAAAGCACCAACAGTTGGAACAATGCTTTTATCTGGTATTATGCTAAAAATGGGATTATACAGTGTTATTCGTTGGCAATTGCCAATTGCGCCACTTGCTGCAAAAGAATACATGAATATTTTTATAGCTTTAGGAATTGCTGGTGTTATTTACGGATCAATCGTTGCTTTAAGACAAAAAGATTTAAAGAAATTATTAGCTTATTCATCATTAGCGCACGTTGGGTTAATTGCTGCCGGAACTTACACTTTAACAATTGACGGTTTACGCGGAGCAGTTTTACAAATGATTGCACACGGTTTTGTTGTAGTTGGTTTATTCTTTGCTGCTGAGATTATCTTTAGAAGATTTGAAACTAGAGAAATTGACGCAATGGGCGGAATTCGTATTCAATCTCCTAAATTTACTTCAATGTTTTTGATTTTGGTTTTAGCGTCAGTTGCTTTACCAAGTACTTTTAACTTCGTTGGAGAATTTACCGTTTTATATAGCCTTTCTCAAATTAATGTGTGGTTTGCTGTTTTAGGCGGAACAACAATTATTTTAGGAGCTTATTATATGCTTAAAATGTTTCAAAATGTAATGTTGGGAGAAACAAATTCTAAAACTTTTGCAGATGTTTCTGTTAATGAAGGAATATCATTTCTAGTAATTATTGCGGTTTTAATATTCTTCGGATTTTATCCAAAACCAATTACAGATTTGATAACGCCAAGTTTAGAAACTATTTTAAACGTTATCAATAAAAATTAAAGTTTAGAATAAGATTAACGTTTTTTGATCTCAGATTTTATCTGACAATTAAAGTTAAGTTCATTATCGAAAGAAATTAAAAATATATTTTAAATAAAAATAAATTAGGGCGTCATTAGTTTTAGATTTCCTAAATCAAAAAAACAAAAATGAATACATTAATAGCTATAACAGGATTGGGTATTTTCTGCCTATTATTTGAAATTCTTAATTTAAGAAAAGCCATTATTCCATTTACGATAATTGGATTACTGGCTGTTTTGGCACTTAATTTTTCAGAATTCGGCACAACAGAAAGTTATTATAATAACATGATTACAGTGAGTAAATTCTCTACTGCTTTTTCATCGTTGTTTATTATTCTGACCATTTTCCTGGTAGCGCTAAGTCATAATTTTTATGAAAACCATCCCACTAAAATCTCAGATTTTATTGCTATAAAAATATTTTTATTAGCTGGTGGTGTAGCAATGGTTTCTTTTGGCAATCTGGCTATGTTTTTCTTAGGAATCGAAATTCTATCTATTGCATTATATGTTTTAGCAGCGAGTGACCGTTTGAATTTAAAGAGTAACGAAGCTGGTATGAAATACTTTTTGATGGGATCTTTTGCATCAGGAATTATTTTATTTGGAATTTGTTTGATCTACGGAGCAATGGGAAGTTTTGATGTTGCCGAAATTCACGAAAGTTCATTATCTGCAGAATTACCAATCTGGTTTCCTATCGGAATGATCTTGATGATTATTGGTATGTTCTTTAAAATAGCAGCAGTTCCATTTCACTTTTGGGCTCCGGATGTTTATGAAGGTTCTCCTGCCCTGACAACTGCTTTGATGAGCACACTTGCAAAAGTTATTGCCATTGCAACATTATACAAATTAATTGAAGGATTGAATTTAATTCCGTCGCTTGAAAATCAGGAACTTTTAGGAACCTTTGAAAATATCGTCGTAATTGTATCTATTGCATCAATGACTGTTGGAAACATTATGGCATTACGCCAGGTAAATGTAAAACGTATGCTGGCATTCTCAGGAATTTCGCATGCCGGTTTCATGTTGATGACTTTCTTGAGTATTTCAACTTCTGCGGGTGTACTATTATATTATACTGCAGCCTACGCTTTAGCGGGAATTGCATCTTTTAGTGTTATCTTATATGTTTGCAAAAATCAGGATAACGAAGATATTACCAACTTCCACGGTCTTGGAAAAACGAATCCATTATTGGCTGCTATTTTAACAGGATCATTGTTATCTATGGCTGGTATTCCAATTTTTTCAGGTTTTTTTGCTAAATTATTCTTGTTTGACCAAACGATTCAGGCTGGTTATATAGCATTGGTAATTGTAGCAGTTATTAATTCAATTATTAGTGTTGGATATTATTTTAAACTAATTCTGGCAATGTATTCTAAAGAAGCTAACGAAGAACGTACAGGAAAACCATTTCTTATATATGCTGTTGCTGTAATCTCTATTGCATTAAACATTGTACTTGGATTATTTCCTTCATTAGTTTTAGATTTATTGAGATAAAAAATTCATTAAAAAACATATAGAAAATCCATTCTCTTAACGAATGGATTTTTTATTTTAAGATGAATTTATTCCGAAGAAAAAATCATGTTAAAAAAAATCAAGAACTAATAGCACATCAAAAAAACTCCATATATTTGGGATCAATTAAATGTATTAAAATATGAACTTCAATTCAAAAAATCCATTTTTAAGCAACAAGCGTTTTTCATCAAATGCTGTGTCAAAAGCTGAAGAGGTACACCAAGCACAAATTATTGATTACAATCAGGAAATGAGTGTTTCGGGTACAATCAATAAAACAGCTATTTTATTTTTAATTTTATGCGGAGCTGCTATGGTAACATGGTGGATGGCGTTTAACGGAATTAATATTATGCTGCCAGCGATTGGTGGTGCCGTTGTTGGACTTATTTTAGTTGTAATTTCTGCATTTAAACCACATCTTTCTCCTTATTTGGCTCCCGGATATGCCTTGTTTGAGGGACTATTTATTGGAGGTATATCCGCTATTTTTGAAGCAATGTATCCTGGAATTGTGATTAACGCTGTTGGTGCAACTTTAGTTACTTTTTTAGTTTGCTTAGGTTTATATAAATTTAGAATCGTAAAAGTAACAGAACAATTCAAGTCAGTAGTGGTTGCCGCTACATTAGCAATAGCAACTTATTATTTAATTTCATGGCTGGTATCTATGTTTACAAGCTTTACTCCTGTACATCATGGAAATTCTATGATGAGTATTGGAATTAGTGTTTTTGTTATTATTATTGCTGCTTTGAACTTATTTTTAGACTTTGATCAAATTGAAAAAGGAGTACAGCAAAGAATGCCAAAATTTATGGAATGGTACGGTGCAATGGGTTTAATGGTAACATTAGTTTGGTTATACATTGAATTTTTAAGATTATTATCAAAATTATCCAGTAAAGACTAATCTCTTTTTTAATCATAAAATCTAAGGCCTTTTTGAAAATTCAAAAAGGCCTTTTTTATTGCAAAATATTAGTTCTCCACATCTTTTTTTAATTGAAATTATGTTGTGAATTAACTTTTCACAATACTATTATCAATAAAGTTTTTAACGCCAAAAAGCAAAACTCCATTCTTGTTTATCAAAATTTAAGTCAAAATTGAGACAAAAAACTCATTGAAGTTATACTATTTAAAACAAATTAACAGTCTTTTTCTTTACTTTATTCCTTTTCTTTTATTACTCTAAAATCTCCTATTTATAATTAAAATAATTTGATTATAAAATTTAACCCGTACTTAAAAGTGTAGTAAAAATAATACTTAAGCAATATTTTTCATATTATGT
>NZ_JBZEER010000004.1:0-134983 GCF_058310175.1 Flavobacterium sp. AK-345
TTAATCCAAATTTCTCTGGGCTATCCCTCTGTAAAAGGTAGATTGCATACGCGTTACGCACCCGTGCGCCGGTCTCTATCTCCGAAGAAATATACCCCTCGACTTGCATGTGTTAAGCCTGCCGCTAGCGTTCATCCTGAGCCAGGATCAAACTCTTCATCGTATATTGTTTGTCTTGATTAAATCAAGACTAATTATTATCGACGACTCTCTATCGGTTCTTTTCAAATCTCTCGATTCTATTACTCTTATTCTTTTGTTTTGAAATCTCTTTCAAAACGGCTGTCAATTCAATATGTCTACGAACGTGTTTCAATTTTGTTTCGCTTGTGTTTCAAAGCGGGTGCAAAAGTAGAAAACTTATTTCTAACTGGCAAATGTTTTTTGAAGTTTTTTTTAAGAAATTTTACTTTCCTTTTTCCTCATTTATTTACCAATCTGTCAATGAACTTTCCCTGTTTTGCGGGGTGCAAATGTAACTTCTGTTTTTAAATCTCACAAGCTTTTTTGAATCTTTTTTTGAAAAAATTTTTCTTTCCAAAATCCGTATGCCTGTCAGTATTTCTTAGAACGTCTGTCGCTGTTGCGGGTGCAAAAGTAGCACCTTTATTTACATTTACAAGCCTTTTTTTTATATAATTTCAATCTTTTGCAAAAGTTTTTCTTAACACTCTGATAACTCAAAACTTACGATTTGATATTTTTTATCGTTTTTAGGAATTTTCTGTAGTGTTTGTGTTTATCTCAATTCTTTTGTTTCCTGAACTACCGTTTTTATGGACTTTACATACTAATACATTCTTTTCTGAGAACTCTACAAACATTTGCTTTCTGCTTCTTTTCCGGGATTTTCATCCTTTTGCATGCCTTTTTTGGCTTTTTGCAACAAAGGCATTAAGCACAAAGTCTTTTTTTCTGCTTTCTCCTTATATAAACAACACTTCTCCTGAAAACAACTCCCCTAGCCCCGATGGGAGGGAAAATCCTTTTGTGGTGGGGTTCACCACAAAAGATTGGAAGGAACAGCGGGAACAGCTCCTCATTAATATTAATTTCAATAAAGGAACTTCAACTTCGCCCTGACAAAATCACACTTATATATTATAGTAACGCAATATTCTACTTATATAAAAAACAAATCCGACAGTTATTAAAAAACTTGCCGGATTATAAATGTGAATTCTTAATTATATACTTAATCGAATCGAATAGCTTTAACTGGAGAAATCTTGGTTATGATATAGGAAGGAATCAGCAATACCAGAAAGCAAATTGTAATAGTCAACAGATTCAATAAAATCACATACCCCCAATTTATATAAACCGGCGCCTGGTTGACATAATAATTTTCGGGATTTAACTGAACAATCCCAAATTGCTGCTGAATGAGTAATATAGAAATACCTATTACATTCCCCCAAAAGAGTCCTCGTATAATGAGATAGAAAGCATTGTACAAAAATATTTTGCGAACTGCCCAATTATTAGCTCCTAATGCTTTTAGAATCCCAATCATTTGTGTGCGTTCTAAAATAAGAACCAATAAAGCTACAACCATGTTTATAGTGGCTACTAAAATCATAACCGCCAAAATAACGATGATATTGAAATCAAAGAGCTGTAACCAATCGAATATATAACTGTATTTTTCAACTATAGTTTTTGTATCTAAACTTGAAGATGTTTGTTCGTAAATTTGATCACCGGTTGTTTTAATATTCTTAAAATCTTTTACAAAAACTTCAAAAGCGCCAACCTGATCCGGATTCCATTTATTGATTCGTTGTATATGGCGAATATCTCCTATTATATAAGTTGCATCGAAATCCTGGAATCCTGAATTAAAAATACCCGTAATTTTGAATCGACGGCTATTGGGCATCTTGCCTTGTTCTTCTTTAATAAAAAAGGTATTAAAATTATCTCCAACTTTTAAATCTAAGCGATTTGCCAGAAATTTGGAAATAATTACTTCTTCGTTTAAGTTTTTAGAGAAATCCGGTAATTTACCCTCTACTAAATATTCTTTTATATTATTCCAGTCATAATCTGCTCCTACTCCTTTGAAAATAATTCCTTCAAATGCATTTTCAGTTCTAATGATTCCCGCCTTACTTGCGATTGCCTGAATATGACTTACCTCTGGAACTGACTTAAAATTGGGATAAAAATCTTGTTTTTTAGAAATTGGAACCAATGTTACATCTGAATTATTATTATCATAATTCGAAATAATAATTTGACCGTTGAAAGCTGAAACTTTTTCGCGTATTTTTTGCTGTAATCCGATTCCGGTTGCAACTGAAACCAACATCATTATAATACCAATGGCAATAGCCGAAATGGCAATTTTGATGATCGGGGCCGAAATACTGCTTTTATAATCTTTGGCAGTAATAAGTCTTTTTGCTATAAAATATTCCAGATTCAATTTATAAGGGTCTTATTGATTTATTAAGTTGGTTAAGTTTATCTTATTCAAAAATACATTTAAAAAAACAAAAACGAATTGTAACTAAAAACAATTACAAAATATTTAAATTCTTAAAGTGGTAGTTTCTTTTTCATTTCTTCAACAATATTATATGCTGCGGGACAAATTGCAACATTTTTCAATGTAAGATCTGCAATTTGATGAAACTTTTTTCTGTCAGTATGAGGAAATTCTCTACACGCTTTCGGCCGAACATCATAAATCATACAATAGTTTTCATTATCAAGAAAAGTACAGGGCACACTTTTTAAAACATAATCTTTATCTTCATCTATTCGAAGATATTGATCAATAAATTGCTGTGGTTTTTGCCTAAAAGATTTTGAAATTCTTTCAATATCAGCCAAAGTAAATAATGGCCCGGTTGTTTTACAACAATTGGCGCATTGTAAACAATCTGTCTTTTTAAATTCGGCGTCATGCAAATCCTGCATAACATAATCTAAATTTTTAGGTTGTTTCTTTTTCAGCTTATCAAAATACTTTTTGTTTTCGATATGCTTATCTTTGGCTAACTTATTTAAGTTATTTAAAATCTGTTTCAAGTTTACTATTTAAAGTTGATGTGCAAAATTAAACAACTTTAAACTTGAAACCTTAAACTTTGAACTAAATTACCATGAAAGATCTTTTTGGAAAAGCGATGTTTGATTTTCAGACCAATAATTCGCCTGAAGATATTATTACCGAAACTACAATTTCTGAAGAAGATGAAATGAGTGTAGATTATTTATTCCGTTCTTATAATGAAATGCCAAAAATTGAGCAAAAGGCACTACAATTAGCAACTGGAAAAACACTTGATGTAGGTTGCGGAGCCGGAAGCCATAGCTTGTCATTACAAAATGATCGAAAGCTAGAGGTTACTTCTATAGATATTTCTGAAAAAGCAATAGAAACCTGTAAACTTAGAGGTGTAAAAAATGCCAAAGTTCAGAATATTTTAGATTTTGAGGGAGAAAAATTCGATACCATTATACTATTGATGAATGGCGTTGGCATTTTTGGAAAATTAGATAACTGCAATAAATACTTATCGAAACTAAAATCACTTTTAAATGAAGGCGGACAAATTTTATTAGATAGTTCTGATATAATATATATGTTTGACGAAGATGAAGATGGCGGAAAGTGGATTCCATCAAATAATGATTATTATGGCGAACTTGTTTTTAATATTTCTTATAAAGGAGAAAAAGAAGAGCCTTTTAATTGGTTGTACTTAGATTATAACACACTTCAAAATGCTGCTATTGCAAATGGATTAAAATGTGAACTTGTTTTAGAAGGAGAACATTATGATTATTTGGCCAGACTTTCAATTTAAATCATACTCGAATTCATGGAAAATTTAAATTTAGAAAAATTAAAATACCCGATTGGAAAATTTATTGCTCCTAAAACGTATTCATCAGATTACATATTAGCCAAGATTGAAGAAATTAAATCTTTTCCAGAAAGGCTTAAAAAAGAAACAGGAAATTTAAATAATGATCAGCTTAATACTCCATACCGTCCTGGTGGATGGACAGTTCGCCAAGTAATCCATCATTGTGCCGAAAGCCATATGAATTGTTTTATTCGAATAAAATGGACTTTAACAGAAAATAATCCGGTTATAAAACCATATGACGAAAATCTTTGGTCGGCTTTGCCAGATAATTTACTTATGCCAATAGAGTCAAGTTTGACTTTGTTGGAAGGCTTACATGCGCGGCTGGCATTTTTAATGAAAAGTTTATCCAAAACTGAACTTGAAAAATCATTTATTCATCCGGAAAATAACTCAGAATATAAAATAAAAGAAATTATCGGTCTTTATGCCTGGCACGGAAATCATCACCTAGCGCATATTACTTCTTTAAAAAAATATAACAACTGGAAATAAAAACATTGTATCCTTTTTATACATTTTATACATTGTTGTATACTATTTACTTAAAACAAAAAAACTCTTCGTTTGAAGAGTTTTTTTGTTTTAGACCATTTATGGAATATTTAAATATTTATGTGTTTGTAATGAAACTCTCCATTTTGGATTGTTCATTACATAATCAACAATTAAAGGCGTCATTTCTTCTTTTTTACTCCACTCAGGCTGAAGAAATAAAATTGCACCATCATTTACAAGTTCAGCTTGTTCTTCTGCAAAGATAAAATCGTGTTTATTATAAATAATCACTTTTAATTCGTGTGCATTATCATAAACTGTTTGGGTTGGTAATTTATTTTTTTTAGGAGAAAGACAAATCCAATCCCAAAATCCTGTAAGCGGATAAGCGCCTGAGGTTTCTATATGAACTTTTAAATTTTTATTTTTTAATTCCTGAGTTAATAAAGTCATATCCCATGTTAATGGTTCTCCTCCTGTTATTACAACTGTATCAGCATAAGTTGCAGCGTTCTTTACAATTAAATCAACACTTGTTGGCGGATGTAATTCTGCATTCCAACTTTCCTTTACGTCACACCAATGGCAACCTACGTCACAACCTCCAATTCGTATAAAGTAAGCAGCGGTTCCTGTATGAAAACCTTCGCCCTGAATGGTATAAAATTCTTCCATCAAAGGCAACATCGCTCCTTTATTTACTTCTAATTGTATTTCTTTTGATAACATTATTTTATTTTAAAGTGCAAAGATAGTCAATTAAATACGGAACAAAAAAACCGATAGTCTTGCGAGCTATCGGTTTTATATTTAATAGAAAACTATAATTATTTTAAAGCTTTCACAGATTGTTGAGCGTAAGTATTAGCCGGATCTAAAACTAAAGTTTTATTGAAATATTCAACCGCTTTAGCTTTATCTGTATTAGCATAACTAGCACCAATGCTATTGTAAGCTTCTACAATTTTTTTAACTGTAGCAGGTTTCGCTAATTCTTCAGCACCTTTTGCTGTTATTTTAGTAATATACTCTTCGTAGTTTTTGATAATTTGATCATCTTTCTCTAACAAGTTATTGATTCTGCCTTTGTATAAGTAAGCTTCATCATAAGTAGGAGAAGCAACCAAAACTCTGTCAAAAGCAGCATCCGCTTTACCTAAATCAGCAATAACTTCAGGAGCGGTAGCCGTTTTATTTACATTTGCATAATAAAGAGAGATCCCATAATACACATTATCAGTTAGGTAATTTTTTGATTCTGTATTACTAGAGCTCAATTCATAAAGAGCTGCAGCCTGAGCAAATTGTTTTTTACCAAATAATTCTTTACCAAAATCACCAAGCTCTTCAACAGCTAAAGGGTCCATAGCAACTCCTTTTTTAATTTCAGCTAAACCAGCATTAAAAACTGCAGGATCAACAACACCCTCAGCATTAGTTCCTTTTTTAATCTTTGCGTAACCTAAATACAAATAATCTCTTCCGATTATTTTATTTGTTGGTACTTTAATATAATCTTCAATAGATTTAATAGCTACATCATAATTTCCATTTTCATAAGCAGCATATCCTAAATATCTAAAGATTCTTGGATTAACTTTATCTTCAGCAATCATTTTGTTTGCAACAACTTCAAGATTTTTATAATCTTTAACTAAGATTAGGAAATCTGCATGACGCATTTTTGAATCTAAAGAATAGTCTGTAAGGCTTAAATATTTCTCGTAATTCGTAATTGCTTTTTGCAAGTTAACAGTAGAAGTAGATGGTTTATTTCTAGCCCATTTGTAATATGTTTCAGCTAATTCTCTGTAAACAGGTCCATAATTAGCATTTAAAGCAATAACTTCATTGAAAGATTTAATAGCTTCCTCATAAGATTTTGCTCCTTTTAACAAAACTCCCAATTGCATTTTAGCTCTCAAAAGTGTTGGATCTGCAGTAAATGCATCACGATATGCTTTGTAAGCGTCATTTTGATTATTTGCTCCATAATATGCATCACCAATTGCTAAAAGCGCCTGAGCATTTTGTGGTTCAATAGCTAAAGCTTTTTTCAAAGAGGCAACAGCATTTGTATAATCAGGATTTACTGAATTCATGTATGCTTTACCAATGTAAATAAATTCATCTACATCTTTACGTTTTATGTCTTTTGTTGCTAATCCAAAATTAGCAGTAGCTGAAGCAGTGTTTTTATTATCAAGATCAATTTGAGCTAAACCTATATAGTTTAAGTGTTTCTTTTCAGATGCTTCTAATCCATTTAAGTAATAAATTTTAGCAGAATCAATAATAGATTGATTTAAGTAAACATTACCTAAAACAAAATTAGCTTCTCCATCAGATGGTTTTGCTTTAATGATTGATTTCAGCAATGATTTTGCTTTTTGAAATTGCTCTGCATCGATTGCTTTTTTAGCTTCTTTGATATCTTGCGCTTTTACTACAGAAGCTGAAGCAACTAAGGCAAGACTAAAAATTTTAAATTTATTCATCTTTATTGTAATTAATTTATTCTTTATCGTTTATAATTTGACTTCTAATTTGTAGTTTTCTTCCGGGAGTTCTAACAGGAAGCAATCCAGATTTTAAAACTATACGTTGTCCAATATCTCCGGCGATGAATGAAGCAAACCCCATTCCTAATCCAGAATATCCCTGACAATTTATAATAAACAAATCACGTGCCAAAGGATATTTTAATTCAGCAAGATCATTTTGTGTTGGATTATAATAGTTATTATCTTTTAATCCTTTTACGCTCAAAACATTAATTTTCTTTACAATGTCAACCATATTTGGAGAAGGCTGTGATAACCAATTTACGCCAACAACACCAATCATTCCGTCATTCTCAGAAACAAATTTAATAACTTCATCATTTGTTTTGAAAGAAAAAACACCATTTGCCGGAATTTCTTTAACCTTTGCCAAATCCTTCATATAGCGCACCGTACTTGAATTTGGATTATCAAAAACTAAACCTTTAATTCTTGTATCTGATTTACCTTGCATAAAATCTATTACTGACTTCAACGCAATTAAAGTATCATTATTGCTTTTGTTTGAAATTAAAGCAATTGCATCAACTGCGAAAGGAGTTACTCTTGGATTAATTTTACTCTTTTCAAATTTTTGTAATTCCTCTTTAGTTAGATTACGAGCTGTTACTACTACTTTAGCTTTCTGACTTAACAAATCATTTATAAGCTCACCTTCTGACTTAGGTTTTACTGTAATTTTAGCATCGTAGTATGTTCCTTCAAAAACAGCTACCTGGTCATCTACAATTGGTTTTATCGTTTCATCAGTAACAATATCAATTGAACCCTTTAAAATTGTTTCTTTCGATTCGTTTTTACTTTTTTGGTTACACATGGCAAACAAAAAGACAAAAACTACTAAACCGAAAACTTTACCATATTTCAACATAATTTATTCTGCATTTGAATTAATTAACCTTAAAAAACGGATTGCCGAATAAACAATCAGTAAACCACCAAAAGCATATCTATATTTAGGTTCCATATCTAATGGAAGTTTTTTCCAGAACATAATCATTAAACCCAGTACAAGATATATTAAAAAAAAGAGTATTCCTAAAACAAGAAGAAATCGCTCTTTGAGCGATTTCTTCTGAATATTATTAAGCATATCTTTTAACATTATTCTGCAGATTGAATAGTAATAGGAAGAGAGTAAAGTACTCTGACTTTTTTACCATTTTGCTCGCCGGGAGTCCATTTTGGACATTTTTTAAGAACACGAATTGCTTCAGCTCCTGTACCGTAACCGATATCCCTTAAAACTTTAATGTCGGTTAATGAACCGTCTTTTTCAACTACAAAAGTAACATAAACTTTACCTTTTAAACCTTCTTCTTCTGGAGTCTTGTAATTGTTTCCTACGAATTTGTAGAATTTTTCAATTCCTCCTGGGAAATCTGGTTTTACTTCGATACCAGCCGTATTATATACGTTGTTATCTTCTTCTACCACTTGAGAAACAGGTCCTGTTCCAACTGGTTCATCTACAGTAAGTACTGCATTTGGATCTCCTTTGATAGTCTCAGAACCTACTTTTTTATCTTTAAGTTCTTCAATTTTTGGTGGATCCTCAGTAATTTCATTTGCTTTAGCCACAACCGGTTTCACAAACTTCACCTGATCCACTTTTGGTGGTGGCGGTGGTGGTGGTGGTTGGTTTGGCTTAATTTCCTCTTTTTTTGGAGGTAATTTTACAGTAGCAATCTTAATATCGTTATTTACATCTTCTTCTTGAGAGTCTGGTAATAAGCTTGCAATAAGAGGAGCTGCCACAGCAAAGCTAAAAATAACCGAACCTATGATAAGTGCTTTTATAGTAGTACTTCGATTCGATTTTCTTAACTCATATGCACCATATATCTTATTACGCCCTTCGAATACGATATCAAGCCACTGATTTTTAATTATATCTAATTTCATTTTTCTTGAGTATTAGGGTATTAAAAAAAGATTATTGTTCTTTTTTATCTACCAATTTTGTTTCTTCAGGTGTAAACTCAGGAACGATAGCATAAGTTTCAACTCCGGTGATAGCCATTTCATCTAACATATCAACCAAATTACGATAATTTGATTTCTTAGTTGGTTTAATAATAACTATTATCCCGTTTTTAGGTTTCCCTAATGCTGTAGAATAAGCTAAAACCGATTTCTTTCTTGATATTAATTCTCTACGAATTCCATCTTTACCATAAGCGATGTCTTTTGGCCCAGCAATTGGACTTTCAAGTAATCCCATATAATAAACAATTTTATTATCTGCGCCCAACATTACAGTCATTGTACGATTCTCATCAACCTTAGTTGGTTTCGCTGTTGGATCTGGATCTTTATCTGGCAGAGACAAATCCATCGATTGAGGTTTTGACAACGATGTGGTCAACATAAAGAACGTGATCAATAAGAATGCTAAATCCACCATAGCCGTTAAATCGACTTTAGAATTCTGCTTTTTACTTCTTACTTTGCCACCTTTTCCGCCGCCACCGTCGCCGGTATTTAATTCAGCCATTTTAGTGTATCTTTTTTAATTAAAAGTCTTTTCCTCTCATACCAGTAACTAAGTTAAAGGAATTGATTTTCTGATCTTGTAAAATATCCATAATCTTTTTGATTTGTGGATATTGTTCTTTCGCATCACCTTTTATTGCAATCTGCAATTCTTTATCATCTATATCGATCGCAGCTCTTCTTGAAACCAAAAGCCAATCTTTTAATTGATTATCTAAAGAATCTAATGGAATTCCAGGTTGATTTGCTTTTGTTCTATCAGCCGCCTTCATATCGATGATTTGTTTCAAATTTGTTACCGGAACACCAAAGTCATCCATTAACGCAAATTTAGTTTTATCATCTTCTGAAAAATTCACACCGTATTTTGCACCCATTCCTTCAAGAGTTTTTTTACGAATCTCTCTTCCTTTGATGTCAAAAAACACTTTGCTCTTCCCGTCTGCTCCTTTACCAATTGTAATAATTGCCAAATCAGAATCTGGTAATTTACTTTGTACAGTAGATGAAGGTGTATCAACAGGAAGTGCTTCTGGCACTTTAGCAGTAGCGGTCAAAATAAAGAACGTAAGCAAAAGGAACGCAACATCACACATGGCAGTCATATCTGTCGATGTTGACTTTTTTTTCATTTTTATTTTAGCCATTCTCTTTTATTTTTATTTTGATATAATTAATTGTAATTATTCAAAAATTAATTATTGTTTCAAACTTCCTCTGAATCTTCTGTAAGTATTCACGATTGTAGTACCAGCCTCATCGATAGAGTAAGTTAAATCGTCAATTTTAGCAGTAAAGAAGTTGTAAGAAACGATAGCCAAGATTGAAGTAGAGATACCTGTTGCAGTGTTGATAAGTGCTTCAGAGATACCTGTTGCAAGAGCTGCCTGATCTGGAGTTCCAGCAGAAGCTAATGCACCAAACGCTTTAATCATACCAGATACAGTTCCTAATAATCCTCCTAAAGTTCCTAATGATACTAAAGTAGAGATAATAGTCATATTTTTTTCTAACATTGGCATTTCTAATGAAGTTGCCTCTTCGATTTCTTTGTGGATTACTTCTGAAGCCTCTTCACTGTTGAAACCTTCTTTTTTAACGTCTTGATATTTAATCAAAGCAGATTTAATTGCATTTGCAACTGAACCTTGTTGTTTGTCACATGCAGCAATAGCAGCTTCGATGTTACCTTCTTTAATACTTCCTTGAACGCTTTTCATGAATTTGTCTAAGTTAGCTTTTCCAGCCGCTTTTCCAATAACGATAAATCTTTCAATAGAAAACACAACAACCATTAAAAACATACCTAATAATACAGGTACAATAAATCCTCCTTTATATACTTGACCTAATGTATTGATCGGGTGACCTGTTTCAGGATTACCTCCTTCGAAGTTAGCAGCATCTCCCATGATTACTTTCCAAATAAACACCCCAACCAAAATACACGCAACAATAATGATTCCAGTGATCATTCCTCCCCCATTCGAAGTGCTTTCTTTTTTAACTTTAACGTTTGCCATTTTTTTAAATTTTAATAGTTTTAAATAATTTTTATTTTTTAGTTATATTTAACTTGTAGAGGAGCAAATTTATACGTTTAGTTTAAATAAAAAAACTTTTTTTAATTTTATTCAAGCAAATTTAACGTCAATTTAAAAAATATCTCATTAAATTGCGAACCTCAGGTTTTCGATAAAACAAAAAACAGCATGATTTCTGGGAAAATTACAACGTTTTAGTAAATATTCAAAGATTCCATTGATATCTTCTTAAAAAGTTGCGAAATAATTTTTTATTATATTTTTAACCCGAAAAAGCTTTTTCTTACTAAAAAAAAAGTAATCAAATTGTTAAAAAACAAAGCAATACTCTTATAATCATCTAAATTACAAACAAAAAAATGAATAAAAAAGACAATTTCATTCAAGATATAAACAATGGTTATTTATCTAAGGGTGACAGCATCATTCTTGGGGGTGCAATTCTTGACGGCGAGCCAATTGCGGAGGCACACGTAAAAATTCCGCTAAAAACTTTAAACCGTCACGGTTTAATAGCCGGAGCAACCGGAACGGGAAAAACTAAAACTATTCAGGTTTTTTCAGAGCAATTATCAAATGCCGGAATTCCCGTCCTGATGATGGACATAAAAGGTGATTTTAGTGGTATAGCCAAAGAAGGAAAAGAGGAAGGTTTTATTACAGAGCGTCATGCCAAAATAAACATACCTTATAATGTAACTGCATTTCCTGTTGAATTAATGTCTTTGTCTAAACAAAACGGAGTTCGCTTACGCGCCACGGTTTCTGAGTTTGGCCCTGTACTGTTTTCCAGAATTTTAGATTTAAATGATACGCAGTCCGGAGTTGTTGCGGTAATTTTTAAATATTGTGATGACAAACAAATGCCTTTACTGGATTTGAAAGACATTAAAAAGGTCATTAACTATATTACCGAAGAAGGAAAAGACGAAATCACACAAAGCTATGGCAAGATTTCGACTGCAACAACGGGAACAATTTTGAGAAAAATAATCGAATTAGAGCAACAAGGCGGAGATTTGTTTTTTGGTGAATTATCTTTTGAAATTGATGATTTAATGCGAATTGATGAAAACGGAAAAGGATATGTAAACATTATCCGCTTGACCGATATTCAGGACAAACCCAAATTATTCTCGACTTTTATGTTGAGTTTATTGGCAGAAATTTACCAAAAGATGCCTGAAAAGGGAGATGCTGAACAACCGGAATTGGTTATTTTTATTGACGAAGCACATTTAATTTTTAACGAAGCCAGCAAAGCATTATTAGAACAAATTGAAACTATCGTAAAATTAATTCGTTCTAAAGGAATTGGCGTTTATTTCGTAACACAAAATCCAATGGATGTTCCGAGTGGTGTTTTGGCGCAATTAGGATTAAAGATTCAACATGCTCTTAGAGCTTTTACTGCAAATGACAGACAGGCAATAAAAAAAACAGCTGATAATTACCCAACATCCCAATATTACAAAACAGACGAATTGCTTACTAATTTAGGAATTGGGGAGGCTTTAGTAACAGCTTTGAATGAAAAAGGAGTTCCAACACCGCTTGTCGCTACTATGATGCGTGCACCAATGAGCCGAATGGATGTTTTGACTTCTGATGAAATCGAAGCCATCAACAGCAAATCTAAATTAGTAAAGAAATATAGTGAGGAAATTGACCGTGAAAGCGCTTACGAAATTCTAAATAAGAAAATTGAAGAAGCAACTCAGGCTGCGGCAGAGCAAGAAGAACAAGCCCCGACAAGATCATCAAAATCTGAACCTAGTACAGCAAGTGTTGTTGGGAAATCTGTTTTAAAAGTCGTAACAAGTGCTACTTTTATAAGAGGTGTTTTTGGTGTTCTAACGAAAATCTTCAAAAAATAAAAAATTTCCACCATATAAGTTATATAAGGTCACATAAAAACTTTGCGTAAAGATTAAATGAACTTATATAACTTATATGGTAGAAAAAATTATGCGTTTTGCAACAACTGCAAAATCTTGTTGTCAATTTCCGGAGTGTTCCAGATATTCTCGATGTTGTCTATTTTTAGAATTTCTTCCATAATTCCGTTTTGGAAATCACCAATCGCCAAAGCTTCTGCGTATGGGCGATCGCTAAAAGTGACACGGCTGTACAGCGGAATCCATTTTTCAGGATATTTATCAGAAAAAGCTTTTTCGATTTTCTTTTGAAGCAAGAATTTCTCATCAGCTGTTTTTGTACTCATTTCCATAAAATTACGGTACGAAAGTTCTGCAATTGCATCCGCATTTGGTTTACGTGAAATTTGATATTCAGCGAAAATCTTTTTCCAATCGTCACCATATTTTTCAATCATTTCGTTTAAAACCGTAATATCTTCAAAACCGGCATTCATTCCTTGTCCGTAAAATGGAACAATGGCATGACAGGCATCTCCGATTAAGGCAATTTTATCTTCGTATGTCCAAGGGAAACATTTCATGGTCACCAAAGTACTTGTTGGGTTTTTAAAGAAATCTTCGGCCAATTTCGGAATCACTTCAATCGAATCGGGGAAATTTTTTGTAAAGAAATCTTCCACCATTTTTCGATCTGTAAGCGATGCAAATGAATTTTCTCCTTCAAAAGGCATGAATAAAGTACAAGTAAAACTTCCGTCAAGATTAGGAAGCGCAATTAGCATATATTCGCCACGCGGCCAAATGTGAAAAGAATTTTTATCCAGTTTATGAGTAGCATCAGTATTTGCCGGAATATTCAATTCTTTATATCCCATATTCAAAAATTCCTGCGAATAATTAAACATACTTTGGCGCTGCATTCTGTGACGAATTCTTGAGAAAGCACCATCGGCTCCAAAAACCATATCGTATTTCTTCTCCTCCCACTCGCCTCTTTCGGTTTCACCAATGTGCAAAGTTGCATCGCTCAGTGTTACGTCCCAGATTTTTTGGTCAAATAGAAATTCGGCTCCGGCTTGTTCAGCAAGATCGATCATTTTTCTATTCAGAGTTCCTCTCGAAATCGAATAGATCGACTCACCTTCCTGACCGTAATTCTGAAAATTGAGTTTATCCACCAGATGGATCGCCCTTTTGTCCATCGGAATCGCGATTTCACGAACTGAGTCGCCAACGCCAACGCCATCAAGTGCTTTCCAGCCTCTATTTGACATCGCCAGATTGATGGAACGCCCAGAAAAATTTATTTTGCGAATATCAGGACTACGATCATAAACATGAACGGTGTGACCTGCTTTTTTAAGATAAATTGCCAATAATGATCCTACCAATCCAGAACCTACAACGGCAATTTTTAGTGAAGTTTGCATCAAGAAAAATCTAAATATAAGATCGTAAAAATAAGTAATAATTCTACAAGACCTTAAAAATAAAGGAAATATTTATGATTTATATAGCATGCAAATCCCGTTTTCATAACAAAATCCTGTTTTTATGGATTTATTAGAAATCCGAAAAGGATTATTTTCGTTGAAGAATAATCTCGCAAAGGCGCAAAGACGCAAAGTTTTTTTCTCATTTATTGTCATTTCGAAATGACAAGATTGCGCAAAAACTTTGCGCCTTTGTGACTTCGTGGCAAACAATTAAAACAAAATCCTATGAAAAGCGAACTATTACAATCAAATATAATCTTAGAAAACGAACGTGTTTTATTACTCCCATTTGAAAACGAAAGAAACATCGAACTCAAAGAAATCATTTTTGATGATGAAATTTGGAAATACATGGGAATGTATGTTCGAACTGAAAATGACTTCGAAAACTATATCAAAAACACCTTAAAACAAAAAGCAGACGGAATTTGTTATCCATTTTTAATTATCGACAAAGCCACCAACAAAGTTGCCGGAAGCACGCGATATGGTTATCTAAACTATGCAAGCCAAAAATGCGAAATTGGCTGGACCTGGTACGGAAAACAATTTCAGGGAACTGGTTTAAACAAAGCCTGTAAATACGAATTATTGAATTTTGGTTTCGAAAATATTCAATTCAAAAGAATACAGTTTAGTGCTGATTTAGAGAACACAAAATCTCAAAAAGCAATTGAGAAATTAGGTGCTGTAAAAGAAGGAATCTTTAGAAATAATTATTTGGATTCTGAAGGAAAAAGTAAAGATGATGTTTATTATAGCGTGATTTTGGAAGAATGGGAGAATACTAAAAAAGAATATTTTTCTGAATTTATTTAAAATTTATTCCATCACTGTCATGTAATAATTGGTATTTTTAGATTCGAATAGAAAAATGAAAAGAGTTAACAACAAATTAATATATTATGTGGACAATCGAGAAACTTGAGCAGTATATCAAAGATCAAATTGAAGAAAGCCTTTATTTAGATTATAAGGCCGCTGATTCACTTAGCAGTAGCGAAGGTAAAAAAAGTGAGATTTCTAAAGATGTTTCCTCATTTGCTAATTCTGATGGAGGTATCATAATTTACGGTGTAAAAGAATTTCAATCTGGCGCTACTTATCTTCCGGAAAAAATTGATCCAGTTGACAGAAATAGTTTCTCAAAAGAAACATTAGAACAAATAATAAATACCCGAATTTCTCCTAGATTACATGGTGTAGTCATCACACCAATAACAATTGGAGATTTAGCTAATAATCATGTTGTGTATATTTTAGAAATCCCTAAAAGCACCACTGCTCATCAAGCAAGTGATAAAAGGTATTATAGGCGATACAATTTTCAATCAATAGCTATGGATGATTGGGAAATAAAAGACATTATAAATCGTCAAAATAAATCACTCGTAAAAATATATTTCAGACCCAGATTTAATTCAGCATTTTTTGAAAAATATATTGAGAGTTCTGGTATTCCGTTAAAATTTGACATTATAGCGTGGAATCAAGGACATAAAGTTGTAGAATATTGTGATTGTATGATAGCAGGAAATGAAACCACATCAAAAGAATTAATACCAAGACCTCATATTGAAAACAATTACTTCGAGTTGTATTACACAAATGTTGAAGAGTATAGAGTCTCATTAAAAGGTGATGAATTTGTCGTTAATACAAAAAGACAAGCAATATTACCAATGACATATCGAGTAATTGGACAAGTCGAATTTCAATCCGATTTTTTTAAAGATAATCATGAAATTACTGTAACAGTAACTATGGACGACAATAGGATATCCCAAAAATTGATAGGAAAAGAATTTGTAGAATTAGATTAAAAATCTTTTCAAAAACTAATGTATGAATAATGCATTTATATATTAAAATTACACACTTAAACTGCAGATATAATTAAAATCAAAAACGTCTATAAACCTAACATAATACCTCAAAATGAACCTATATTCAGAATATTATGTGAGCGAAAATTGCGAAAGATTTGTCAATAAAATTTGGTGTCTCGATAACAGCATCGGCGAAAGCCTGATCGAAAACAAACTCGTTTTACCAAACGGCTGTTTTAATCTCGCCATTGTGAGTGGAAATGCTATCGAAGTTCATACAAGCAAACAAAAATATGAAATGCCCGAAGGTTTCTATTTTTGTTCGCAAATGACGAATAAAGTTTTGGTCAACATTCAGCCCAAAACTAAAGTCACCATAATTCAATTGCATGCCTGGACGCTTTCGATGTTTCCTAATTATGATTTAAGCAATTTTACCGATTCAATTATCAGGATTAATAAAAATGAATTGCCATTTAAACACGAAATTAATTCTGGTTTAGATGGCAATATTTTAGTTTTACTCGATATAATCAATACGTATTTTGAAGGCTTAAATACTTCACATTCAAACAAAAATCTTGTCGAAAGAATCTGTGAAATTATTAAAATTCATAACGAAGAAATTACGGTTTCGGAAATTGGAAACATTATAAATGTCTCTCAAAGATTATTACAAATTAAATTTAAAACCGCAACTGGACTTACAATCAAAAAATACATTCAGATTCTGAAATTCAGAAAATCAATCGATCAAATGGTCAATGTTGGTTTTGAAAAATTAAACCTGACAGAGATTGCCCTTTATAATAAATATTTTGACCAGTCACATTTTATAAAACAATTTAAAGATGTGATGAAAACGACTCCAAAAACATTCAATTCAAATTCTTATTTTCTTTCAAAAAAAAGAGAATAATTCGCATTTGTACAATTTTAAAAATTTTCATTGTACTAATATTGCAAATCATCAATCAATCAATCAATCAATCAATCATAAAATGAAAATCAATCCGTCATTTTTCCCATTAAAAGCAATTTTAATGGGGACATTCCTCTTTCAATCCCATTTTGGATATTCTCAGGAAGAAAAAACCTCAACATTGTACAAAACCATCATGTCAAAAGACAGTCTTCTGTTTAATGTTGGCTTTAATACTTGCGATATTTCACAGTTTGAAAACCTTGTAAGTGATAATTTTGAATTTTATCACGACAAAGACAGTATTTCTGACAAGACTTTATTTCTGAAAAACCTTAAAAAAGGTCTTTGTGGTTCTATAAGTAAATTTCAATCCCGAAGATATCTAATCCTCAACAGTACCGAAATTTATCCTTTATACAAAAAAGGTGTTTTGTATGGCGCTATTCAAATAGGCATTCATCAATTTTATGAAAAGTTTGCAGAGAATAATGAATCTCTGGCGGCCGCTAAAGAAAATTTTGGCAGTACAGCCAAATTTACGCATCTGTGGATATTAGAAAAAGGAATCTGGAAATTGCGCAGATCCCTTAGCTATGATCATCAGTCTTCTCAAATGGCCGAAACAAAGTCTGATATTTTTGATAATGATGAAGAAATTGAAAAATGGCTATCACAAAATAATGTTCCAACATTAGGAATTGGCGTAATTAACAATGGAAAACTGCAGCAAGTAAAAGTGTTTGGCGAACTTAAAAAAGGTATTTCAGCTCCTTATAATACCATTTGGAATGTCGCTTCATTGACAAAACCGATAACGGCGATCGTAACGCTAAAACTCGTAAGTCAGGGAAAATGGAATCTTGACGAGCCACTGTATAAATATTGGACAGATCCGGATATCGCAAACGATCCAAATACAAAATTGCTGACGACAAGAATTATTTTGAGTCACCAAACCGGTTTTCCGAATTGGAGATTTATGAACGAATCCGGGAAATTAGATTTTAAGTTTAAACCGGGAACAAAATATCAATATTCCGGAGAAGGATTCGAATATTTGAGAAAAGCATTAGAAAAGAAATTTCATAAAACATTAGATCAACTAGCAAATGAATTGGTTTTTGATCCGTTAAAAATGAGCGATACACAACTAATCTGGAATGATAAAATCGATCTTTCAAGATATGCTATTAATTATAACAATAAAGGTGTTGCTTACGAACCAACCAAAAACAAAACCGCAAACGCCGCCGATGATTTATTAACTTCAATTGAAGATTACGGAACTTTTTTATGCAGCGTAATGAACAGCGATGATTTGAGCGAAAAAGTTTTTAACGACATGATTTCGCATCAAATTGAGACAAAAAAAAACAAATATTTCGGGTTGGGTTTTGAAATTTACGACTTAGGAAATAGCAATTATGCACTTTCGCATGGAGGCGCAGACAAAGGCGTTCAGACGATTTTTTTATTGCTTCCAAAAACAAAACAGGGCTTACTAATTTTTACCAATGTTGATGACGGCTATAAGGTTTACGAAAAAATTGTCAACCATTATTTAGGCGAAAACGGAAGAAAAATAATTGAAATAGAAACCAAATAATATAGAAGCTATGACACGAATGATAAACACATTGGCCTTTTTTATATTGTTTTTAAGCAGAGAAGCAAAAGGCCAAACCAGTAATGATACGGTAAAAATGGATCTCCTGAAAAATGAAATCCTAAAAATGGACAGTTTGCTTTTTGATGTTGCCTTTAATCAATGTGATGCTGCAATTTTTAAAAAAATAATAGCCGAAGATGTCGAGTTTTACGACGATCGTTTCGGATTAAATACTTCTAAGGGAAACGAAATAAAATCGTTGGCCGAAAAATGCGCCGGAACCGAAAAACTTACCCGAAAATTAAATTCCACTACAATCGATAAATTGGGCGATTTTGGTGCGGTACAATTGGGCGAACATACTTTTCTAGTCAATAATATTCCGGTTGGAACTGGAAAATTTATTCACATTTGGGAAAGAAAAGATGAAAATTGGATATTGAAACGAATTGTTAGTTATGAGCATAAACCGATAAAAAAGTAATGCTATTTTTTTGTGGTATTTATAAGTTATTAAGACAAATACCAAAAAAATGATTGATATTTGAAACAAAATGAAAGAATAGTCGTCTAATAAATTAGAAGAGTTTCATTCATCATTTCACAATCAAAAAACCGCTCATTAACCTAACTAATTAATCAAATGAAAAAACCAATCAAACTTATTGCAGTTTGCTTTCTTGTATTATCTGCTTTGAATATTTCTGCGCAGGACAAAGCAAAACAAATTGAAGAATTATTAAACAAATACAATCAATACGGATTATTTAACGGCTCTGCACTTGTATCAGAAAACGGAAAAGTTATTTTGCAAAAAGGATACGGTTTTGCTAATATGGAGTGGAATATTCCAAATCAGTCGGACACAAAATTTAGATTAGGTTCTATAAGTAAACAATTTACGGCTCTGTTAATTGTGAAATTGGCAGAAGAAGGCAAAATAAAATTAGATGTTCCAATCACAACCTATTTACCGGATTATCCAAAAGAAACGGGTGACAAAATTACAATTCATAATTTATTGACACATACATCCGGAATTCCAAATTATACCAGCGCACCCAACTTCATGAATGAAAAGGCCCGAAATGCATATTCGCCTACAGATTTCGTGAAGACATTTTCGAATTTACCGCTTGAATTTAAACCTGGTGAAAAATTCGCTTATAGTAACTCGGGTTATTTTTTATTGGGATTTATTATTGAAAAAATTACCGGTAAAACTTATGAGCAATATTTACAGGAAACTATTTTTACTCCTTTAAAGATGGTCAATTCTGGTTACGATCACAGCGATGTTATATTAAAAAACAGAGCTGCTGGTTACGAAAAACAAGGCAAAAAAATCGTAAACTCTTCTTATATCGACATGAGTATTCCGTATGCTGCAGGTTCTTTATATTCTACAGTAGAAGATTTATATTTATGGGATCAGGCACTTTATACCAACAAATTGCTTTCAGAAAAATCAATGGAATCTTTGTTTAAGCCTTATATCGCACAAGGAGATGAAGCTTATGGTTACGGATGGTTTCTTAGAGATATAACAAACGGAACTAAAGGAAAAGTAAAAATTATTGAACATGGCGGAGGAATTAATGGTTTTAATACCAATATCTCCCGCGTTCCATCTGACAAGATTCTTATTGTTTTATTAAATAATACAGGAAGAACTGTTTTGGGTGAAATGACAGAATCTATTAGAAATATTTTATACAATCAGCCTTTTAATCAGCCAAAAAAATCAATGGCATTTGAATTATTAGATGTATTAACCGAAAAAGGCGCAGCCACAGGAGCAGAAACTTATAAAAAACTAAAAGCAGATTCAACTTATGGCATTAAGGAAGATGATATGAATAATGTTGGATATCAATTATTAATGACCGGAAAAAAGAAAGAAGCTCTTGAAGTTTTTAAAATTAATGTAGAAGCTTTTCCTAAATCCGGAAATGCGTATGATAGTTTAGGCGAAGCTTATTTAGCCGATGGAGACACAAAATTAGCGATTGCGAATTACAAAAAATCGATAGAACTTGATCCTAAAAACGAACATGGGAAAGAAGTTTTGGCAGAAATTTTGAAAAAGAAATAATCAGAAACAAAGAATAAATTATTCAAACTAACTCTAATAATTCAGCTCAAAACTGGATTGTTAGAGTTTTTTTTATTTGAAATGATTATTTTAGCTAAGCTATTTAATCAATAAATGATATGAAAATTCACACTACAAATTATCAAAATACTTTTATTGAAGTTGCAGAAGATTGTCCGATTGTAAAAGGCGAAATTCCGCAGCAAAAAGGCGACAAAAAAACCGTTGCCAATATCGAGTTTGAAATCATCAGCAAAAATCCATACAAATATTCTTCTGATGATGTTTTGTTTCAGGTTTTTGCAGATAAAAATGATTTAACCAAATCAGAATATGAAAAATCCAGAGAACAGTTTTTCTCAAAAGGTCAGGCGTGTTTTCGTGCTTCACCTTTAACCAAACGTTACGGCTGGGGAATTCATAATGATGAAAATGGGAAAATTGCCTTATACGGAATGGAAACTCCGGAATACCAAAAATTATCAAAAGATAAAAACCTAAAAGTCGTAAAAGCAATGCGAACTTCGAGAAAATAAAGGATTGAAAATACTATTCTTCACTATTACTTTACAAATCTCCGACAGCAGAAATTTTAAAATTTGCTATCGGAGATTTTTTATTTAAAAGTCATTTTTTCCATTGAATATTCAGAACAAAAAAACTATTTTAGCCAAGCTCAAAAAATAATATTTAAAATCTAAATCAACCTGATTTACAGCTTAAAAACTGTAATCAATTTTAAGATAACCTATGAAAAAAAACTACTTTCTGTTTCTTGTATTATTGATGTTTGTTCCTGCTATTTGTATTTCTCAAACTTCGGTTGCTAAGGCGCCAATGCCAACCCAGCAAAATACTATTATTGTCAATAAAATTATTGATGTAACCAATTACAAAACCTATTTTGTTGATTATTGCTTGACCAAAATAAACGAAACGGCATATAAAGAAAAATGGAACGAACAAAAAACGGTTCAAATAACTGAAACCATCAACTTTAAAAACTTTAGAGATGCGGTTTATAATATGTTTGCTTTTTACGACGAAGTAGAATTAGAAACATTATTAAAAGAATATCAAAAAAATACGGCTTACCAAACTACAAACGCAATGACAACCAACAAAGTCCTGCTTAACAATCTGGATATTTATGCCAAAGATGTTGTTGAAGGGAAGTATTTGGTTAAATAAAGATCCTAAGGTTCTGAGTTTCTAAGCTTTTTTTAATCTTAGTATCTTAGCAACTCAGAACCTTAGCAACTTCAAAAAAACTATTTTTTCTCTGGTTTGAAAACCAATTTTGTCGAAGTTTTTATAATTTCTTCTTTATTCAACTTCATTTTTCTGAATTTTCCGTGAACAAACATTTCGGCCTGATCGTCGTAATGTTTGCTGAAAGGATTTCCGGATTGTCCGGTTGGTAAAATACTCCAGCTGTTTTCAATATCAGCAAAGTCTACAATTCTTCTGGTTGAAGGTCCGCCTTTTACATAATATTTCCCTTCTTCATTATATCCAAAAAACTGATTGTTGATCACTTCATTCGATCCCGGATCTGCAAACGGACCAACATTAAATAATTTACGTAAAGCCGCTACTTTTCCAAGCGGATGTTCATGTTCTACGGTATGAACTTTTCCCCAATTCCAATTGGGAACATTGTTTCCTAATTGTTTTTTAAGTGCCGTAATCGCTTCGTGAAATGATTTTGATACAATTTCATTTCTGGTTTCTTTTATGTTTTTGGTTTTTATATTATCCCACCAAACCGAATTTTCGTTTACAATTTGTCTCGAAATAATTTGTTTACCTAAACTCACTCCGAGAAATAAATTAAAATTATCAGACCCCATTTCGTCTTCAAAAGTATTTTTCAAGTACAAATAAATCCATTTGTTGTAAATCGTTGGCGCAATATCTTCTAAATTATTGGTTCCTTTCCAGGCTTTTAAAACTCCGATTGCCTGTCTTTCTTCTATAGAAAGAGATTTTTTATTTAAACTCGAAATTAAATTTTGGGCAACGCCTGTCGAGATATCAGAAGTATTATCATAAATCATTTTACTAATTTCTTCCTTATCCCAATTTGATTTTGCATCCATTAAGCCCGAAATTCTTTTTGCGCGATCTTCAGGCAAATAATATCCCGGATATAAATAGCCATCAATAGCTTCCGGCTGGTTATTGGCAGAATATACATAACCCCATTCAGGATTTTCTGCAGATGGGTTTTTGGAGAAATCCAGATATTCTGCAATATCATTTTTTCCGCTGGCACCGTCTAAAATAAAGTACGTACTCACTCCTTTATTGTGTTTATATAATTTTCCCGTTGCCCACCAGGCTACATTTCCTTTGGCATCGCCGTACATTACGTTCAATCCCGGCGCGGCAACTAATTGTACTGCTTTTTTAAAATCATCTTTACTTTTAGCGTGCGAAAGTCCATAAACGGCATCCAAAATCTGAATCGGCTGTTGGGTATAAGTCCACGTCATTGCAATTGGATTTTTACGATCTAAACGTTCCAGCAAATCATTCATAATAGGTCCGTGTCGACTGGATTTTACAGTTAAAACTACGTCAGAGCTATCTTTTACTTTAATCGTTTTTTTGATCAATTGATATTTTGCAAGACCATCAGGCGTTTGGTATTGAGTTGAATCTCCGGCTTTATTCTTTTCCTGATAAAAATCGATGTCATCATTTTCAAACATTGTTAATCCGTAAGCATAATCGCGATTGTGTGCCAATAACGGAAACGGCGTTCCGGCCAAATAACAACCGTACAATTCATGATTTGGCGTTACCAAATGCGCTTCGTACCAAGTCCCAGGCTGCGAAAACCCAATATGCGGATCATTCGCAAAAATTACTTTTCCGCTTTTGGTTTTATTTGGTCCTGCAACCCAGCTGTTACTGCCCACAAATGGTGGAATTGGCGATTTATCCAGCAAAGCCGCAACTGATTTTGAAATTGCCGTATATTCTTCAATATTTTCTTTTGAACTTTTGATTTGTGTGGTATTAAATTCGCCTTCTATTCCTAAATCTTTCAAATAGGCAGAACCGTATTTATTTCGAATATCTGTTAATAAAGGATCTGTTTTTTGCGCCATTGCGAAACTAAAAGACATGTATCCAAAAATATTATAAACATCTTCTATCGTAAATTTTTTCTTTTTTACACCAACCAAAGTAAATTCAATTGGTGTTACGCCTTCCTCTAAATATTGATTAATTCCGTCTAAATAAGCCATTGTTAATTGATAACTCTGGCTGTTTTTATCTAGTTTTGCTATGGCTTTCGCCGAAGCGTCTTCGATACCAATACCCGAGAAAAACATATCATTTTTAAGCGCAACAGATCCAAAAATCTCTGATAATTTCCCTGGAGCAATTCGGCGTAATAATTCCATTTGCCATAATCTTTCCTGCGCATGTACATAACCTAAAGCTGTCATTGCATCTTTTTCAGAATTGGCATAAATATGGGGAACACCAAAATCATCAAAATAAACGATGGTTTCTTTTTGGATGTTTTTAAGTTCTAATTCACCTTCATATTTAGGCTTTAAATGAAAAATGTAAGCGCACAAACCTATTCCAATTACAACTATAAGTACGAATAAAACCAGCAGAAATTTTTTAAATCTTCTCATATTTTGAAATAAGTAAATAATAAGGTTTGTAAAATCATGTAACCAATAAAGAGAATAATGTAATAATCCTTTTTTTTAAAAGCCTAAATTTATGTATTTAAAACCAATCCTATAAATGTCAGTATATAAAAAAATAGCAATCGGTGTAATTTCCCTTTTTTTACTTGTGGTTTTTGCCAATATTGGTCTGAATTACTGGATCAAAAAACAACTTCCGATTATTATTCACGAGAAAAACAATACGCCGTATAACATCAATTACGAAAAAATTGAAGTATCGCTTTTTTCCAGAAATATCTACGCCGAGACATTATTAGTAAGCCCGAAAAATGAACCTAAAGACAGCAAAAACGGGCTTTTTTCGAAAATCGAATCTATTACCATTCAGCATTTTAATATTTGGGATTTGGCTTTTCGCGACGTTATTCAGGCCGAGAGCATTATCATCAATAAACCCAGAGTTATTTTATATAAAAAAGGCGAAAAACTTTTGAATAACAGCAAAAGCATTAAAAATGAAATTATCGCACCCTTTCGTAAAATAATTGCTGTTTCGAACATTTATTTGAATGACGCATCTGTGGATGTTGTTTCTTTAGATTCTCAAAAACCAATTTTCAGTATTAAAAAAATGGTTTTAAAACTGGAAGGTATTTTAATCACCGATGCAACCTTAAACGAAAAAATTCCGCTTCGATATGAAAGTTACGCTTTAGTAATTGATAGCTTATTTTACAAACCAAGTGCTTTTTATCATATTAACATTGGCAAAATAAGTACCGAAAAAAACTTTATAAAAATCAATAATTTTTCTAATCTCCCTCAATTTAACCGACAAGATTTTATTAAGCATTTAGATAAGGAAAAGGATATTTATACGCTAAAATTCGATTCAGCCCAAATAGCAAAAATGGATTGGGGTTTTAAAAATGATCGTTTTTTCTTTAAAGCAAATTCACTTGTAATCAATCATTTTGATGCCAATATCTATCGTGGCAAAATGCCAAAAGATGATTTAAGCAAAAAATATCTTTACAATCATTTATTACGAAATATTAAATTTCCGCTACAAATTGATACTTTGCAAGTCTTGAAATCAAAACTGGTTTACGAAGAAGAAATTGATTTTTCTAAAGGTCCGGGTGTTTTAAACTTTGATCATTTTAATCTTCAGGCAACAAATTTGAAAAGTGGTTTTGGATTAAAAAAAATGGATGATGTAAAAATCAAAATTAACTGCGTGTTCATGAAAACGTCGCCATTAAATGTTAATTGGAATTTTAATGTTTTAGATAAAAAAGACAGTTTTCATATTCAGGGCGTTATTTCAAATTTTGATGTAGCAGCGATGGGCAGATTCAGCAAGCCTTATATGAATGCTTCGTTTACAGGAGTTTTTAACAAATACCGTTTTAATTTTTATGGAAATGATAATGTCTCCAAAGGAAATGCTTCTTTAGATTATGATGATCTGAAGGTGAAATTATTCAAAAAGAAAAACCCGGAAAAAGAAGCAAAACTAAAATCTGCTGTCGTTAATTTATTAGTAAAAAACGACTCAAAAGACAAAGCAAAAACCGCCGAGGTTGAACTTGAAAGAATTCAGGAAAAATCATTCTACAATTTTTTATGGCGAAGCATCGCAGAATCTTTGAAGAAGATTTTGATTTAGTGTTTTTTAGCCACGAATTACACGAATTTCCGCAAATTTTTTATTTGTTGACATAGCCAACGGTTTCAACCGTGGAACACAATGTATTTTACATCCCGTCTCCCACGGTTGAAACCGTGGGTTATGTAAAGAAACCTCGAACCTGATAATTATCAGGTTTTCAGTAATTATTTTTCTTCACATTTGTTTTTATTTTAATTTGAAAACAAATGACAAAAAGGCCTTTACATACCTTTCATATTCCGGTTATGGGACTCGCTTATACTATTGACAGCCCGATACGAGTGGCGCAATACGGGATTTCGTCTGTAATTTCTATAGCCGATGATGATTTAATTGAAAAGATGCGTAATTTTTACAGCACTAAATTCAATTTTCCATATGAAGAAATAAATCAGAAATTCCATGATTATCGCGCCGAAAGAATCACTTCGTATCTAAACTTAGTAGACAAAATCGTAAAACAGAAGTTTGAAAATTTTAAAACAGAATTAGCTGAAAGTAAAACCGCTTTAGAGAATTTTATAGCAACATTACCCAATACTTCTGACATTAAAAAAGGTTTTCAAAATTTACTGGAAGATGGAATTTTATTCAAAGAAAACATTCAAAACTACATCGAATCAAATCTTTTTCCAGGTGAAATTGATGTAAATATCATGACGAAACTGGACAAAGATAATTTTGTCAAAAATGAACAGCTCCCTATTGAGTTTAATGACGCCCATGCTGCTTTAAGAGGTTTTGCAAACAGTAATCTTGAATCCTCGGTTGTACTTTCTGCAGGAATGAATCCAAGACTTTACAGTTACTTTGAGAATTTTTCAGACTTTTTTCCAAATCAAAAAAACGAACTTAAAAAGAAAATTATTCTAAAAGTTAGTGATTTTAGATCTGCAATGATTCAGGGAAATTTTTTAGCTAAAAAAGGACTTTGGGTTTCTGAATACCGCATAGAATCAGGTTTGAATTGCGGCGGACACGCTTTTGCAACTGATGGACTTTTATTAGGAACTATTCTGGAAGAATTTAAACTAAAAAAAGAACAATTAATTCAATCTGCTCATGAATTGATGGTAAAAGTGCTGCAACAAAAAAATGCTCCTACTCCTAATCAGCCCCTGCCTTTAAAAATTACCGTTCAGGGCGGCGTTGGAACTGCGGAAGAACATGAATTTTTATTAGAAAAATACGAGGTCGATTCTGTTGGGTGGGGCTCTCCTTTTTTATTAGTTCCCGAAGCAACATCTGTAGACCAGACAACCCGTAACTTATTGATAAATGCGAAAGAAAAAGATTTGTATTTGAGTCATATTTCACCTTTGGGAGTTCCTTTTAATACAGTGAGAGGTACAACAAATGAAATTTTAAAACAAAAACGAATCCACGAGAATAAAGCAGGAAGCTCGTGCCCTAAAAAATTTCTGGCGTTGAGCAAAGAATATGATCCTCATGGAATTTGTACAGCCTCAAAAAAATATCAGGACATAAAATTAGCCGAATTAGATAGTATCAAAAACACTCTTTCAATTAATGCTTTTGAGAATGCTAAAACTAAAATCACAGAAAAATCATGTTTGTGTGTTGGTTTAGCCAATTCCTCCTATTTAGAAAATGATATTAAAATAAAAGGACAAGCCCAAGGTGTTGTTATCTGTCCTGGTCCTAATATGGCGTATTTTGATCAAGAAGTTTCACTTGCTGATATGTTGCAGCATATTTATGGAAATAAATCTGTTTTAAGGGCTAAAAATCGCCCCAATTTATTTGTGAAAGAATTAAAGATGTATATCGATTATTTCAGAAACGAGATTGAAACTATTTCGGGTGAAGTTACTGCCAACCAACTTAAAAAATGGAATAGTTTTAAAGCTAATCTTCTGGAAGGTATTGATTATTATCAGAATTTATTTGAATCCGGTTTCTATTTTAGAAGCGATGCAGAAAAAATCAAATATCAGTTCGATTTTTATAAATTGGAATTAGCAGCAATAAAAATTCCAACACCAGAATTAGTATAAAAACAAAACCCCGATCTGGAAATCCAGATCGGGGTTTTATATATAGCGCTATTTAGCTTACTCTTTTTTATTTTTACTGTCAATAACGGCACCTGTCCCAGTTCCTAAAGCAGCGCCGGCCAGACCACCGATAATTGCACCCTCACCTTTTTTCTTACTTACAATTGCTCCGGTTGCAGCACCAACTCCCGCACCAATTACGGCACCTTTAGCAGTAGCACTCCAGCCTTTCTTTTTAGTTGTAGTTGTCGTAGTTGCAGTATTTCCGTTTGCCGCCTGTTGATGTACCACTACCACTTTTTGAGATTCTACTCGTTGCTCTTCTTTTATTTTTGCCATCTCAGTTTTCATCGAATCCATAACTTTTTGTTGTTCAATTGCAACTTTCATGGAATCTATACTTGCCTGTTTCGCCTTCTTCATATCCGCATTCGATTGATTCTGACAAGAAACGATCGAAAGAGCAATCAATATTATATATAAAGTTTTCATGATTGTAGTTTTTAATTAGATTTATACACTACAAAGTAAAGAAGATGTTTTTTGTTGATGTTATATGATTTGGGAGAAAGGTTATAGAATTTGAAGATTATTATGATAGTTTGAACGCAGATGACACGGATTGCTAAAGCAAAACGCGGATTAAAACGGATTTTTTATTTGTAAAATATTTTCACGCAGATTTAATAGATTTTAGCAGATTATTTTTGAAAAATCTGTTTAAATCTGCGTGAAACAAAAAACTTTTCGAAATTCTTTTATTTTCCTAAAATTCCTTTTTTCAGAATTTGACCAAAATCATACATATCTTCATAAGAACAATACAATGGAACTGGTGCAAGACGAATTACATTAGGTTCACGCCAATCTGTAATAACTCCGTTTTTCATTAAATAATCGAATAAACTTCTTCCTTCTCCGTGTAAAAAAACAGACAACTGAGAAGCTCTTTCTTCAGGGTTTGAAGGTGTAATAATTTCAAAATTACCTTTTACTTCCTTATCAATTTCATGCAAAATAAATTCTAAATAAGAAGTTATATGATCTCTTTTTGCAATTAAAGCATCCATTCCAACCTCAGCAAACATTTCAACTGAAGCCAAATAAGGTGCTAATGAAAGAACCGGTAAATTACTAATTTGCCATCCTCCTGCTCCATGAACGGGATCGAAAGTTGGCTCCATTTTAAAACGACGTTCTTTATTATGTCCCCACCAGCCGGCAAATCTTGGTAAATTTGCATCATTGTGATGTTTTTCATGTACAAAACAACCAGAAGCATTTCCCGGACCCGAATTCATATATTTATAACTGCACCATGCAGCGAAATCTACATTCCAATCGTGCAATTCAAGTTTTATGTTTCCGGCGGCGTGTGCCAAATCCCAACCTACTTTTGCTCCAGCTTTGTGTCCTGCAGCGGTGATGGTTTTAATATCAAAAACTTGTCCTGTATAGTAATTTACTCCTCCAATTAAAACGAGAGCAAGTTCATCTCCAACTTCTTCAATTTTTGCCAGAACATCTTCCAGACGAATATTATGTTCACCCTCACGACGTTTGATTTCTACAATTGCATCTTCTGTTTTATATCCATGAAAATGAACCTGACTCTGAAACATATATTGATCTGATGGAAAAGCTTTTTCTTCACAGATAATTTTATAACGTTTGCCTTTTGGCTGATAAAATGAAACCATCAACAAATGAAGATTTACTGTCAAAGTGTTCATCACCGTAACTTCTGATGGCAAAGCACCAACAATTTTACTCAACGGTTCTGCAAATCTCTCCTGATAATCCCACCATGGTTTTTGAGCATAAAAATGACCTTCAACGGCTAGTTCTGCCCAGTCATTCATTACTTCATCGATATAAGCTTTGGTGCGTTTGGGCTGTAAGCCTAAAGAGTTTCCCGTAAAATAAATTACGCGTTTGTCATTTACTTTAGGAAATATAAATTGATCCTGATAATGATTTAAAGTATCTTGTGAGTCAAGTTGTTTCGCAAATTCGCGTGTATTTTGAAAAGTCATTGTATAATTTTTGAAAGGTAAAAATAACAAAAAATGCTATAATAGTTAGTTAATTTTGTTTCAGGTTTCGAGTTTCAGGTTAGCTCAACGGGGTGTTCAGCTTGAAACCTGAAACCTGAAACTTTTAAACCATAAAAAAACCCGTCATTTCTGACAGGTTTTATATTTGATTTGACTTGCAAATTATAGAATCAACATTGCATCTCCGTAAGAATAGAATTTGTATCCTTCTTTGATTGCTTCTTCGTATGCTTTTTTCATTAAATCATGTCCACAGAAAGCAGAAATCATCATTAATAATGTTGATTTTGGTGTGTGGAAATTTGTAATCATACAGTTTGCAATACTAAAATCGTGAGGAGGAAAAATGAATTTATTTGTCCATCCTTCGTAAGGATTTAAAGTGTTTTGAGATGAAACTGAACTTTCAATAGCACGCATTGAAGTTGTTCCAACAGCACAGATACGTTTTTTCGCAATTTTTGCAGCATTTACAATATCGCAAGCTTCTTGTTTAATGATCAATTCCTCAGAATCCATTTTGTGTTTTGATAAATCTTCAACCTCAACCGGATTAAAAGTTCCTAAACCAACGTGAAGTGTAACTTCTGCAAAGTTTACTCCTTTAATTTCCAATTTTTTCAAAAGGTGTTTTGAGAAGTGTAAACCAGCAGTTGGTGCCGCTACAGCTCCTTCTTCTTTTGCGTAGATTGTTTGGTATCTTTCAGCATCTTCAGCCGTTACTTCTCTGTTGATGTATTTAGGAATTGGAGTTTCCCCAAGTTCTGTCAATTTGTTTCTGAATTCTTCGTAAGAGCCATCATATAAAAAACGTAATGTTCTACCACGAGAAGTTGTGTTGTCAATTACCTCAGCAACTAACGAATCATCGTCACCAAAATAAAGTTTGTTACCGATACGGATTTTTCTGGCCGGATCTACCAAAACGTCCCAAAGACGTTGCTCTGAATTTAGTTCTCTTAATAAGAAAACTTCAATTCTTGCTCCAGTTTTTTCTTTGTTTCCATACAAACGTGCAGGGAAAACTTTAGTATTATTAAGAATTAAAACGTCTCCGTCATCAAAATAGTTGATAACATCTTTAAACATTTTATGTTCTATAGTTTGTTTTTGACGATCGATTACCATTAAACGAGACTCATCTCTGTTTTCTGCTGGAAATTCCGCTAAAAGTTCTTTTGGTAAGTTAAATTGAAAATGTGATAATTTCATATTGGCATTGTGATTTTTAAAGTGTAGATTTTAGATTTTTTATCTAAAATTATAAATCGTGTGCAAATATACGATTGTGAGATAGGCGTTGTCAAGTGTTTTGCTGTTTATTTTCAAAAGTCGTTGATTTAGTGGTGTTTCGAGTTGATTAAAAAAGATTTTTTTTAACATATAAGTGGTATAAGCTCATTTAATCCGGATTCTTATAAAATGTCAATAATTTTATTTGGCTAAAGCCGAAAACAATAATCATAAAAAAACCTCCAGTTAAAACTGGAGGCTATGCATTTTTTTGCCACGAATTCACGAATTATTATTTAAAATTCGTGAATTCGTGGCGAATATTTTTATTTACAATTCTGATACTTCGAAATTTAATGCTTTAAGATCATTCCAGAAATCTGGATATGATTTTGAAACTACTTCGGCATCTTCGATAATAATTGGAACTTTCAGGGCTAAAGGAGCAAAAGCCATTGCCATACGGTGATCATTGTAAGTGCCGATTTTTACATTATGATTAATATTATGCGAAGGCAATAAAGTCAAAGAATCATTAGTAACAGAAATATTGGCTCCCAATTTTGTCAATTCAATTCTAAGCGCTTCCAATCTGTCTGTTTCTTTAATTTTTAAAGTATGGAGACCTGTTAAATGACAGCCAATTCCCAGACCTAAACAAGTTACAACAATTGTTTGTGCGATATCCGGAGTATTATTTAATTCAAAATTTACATCTTCAAACTCAAAATTCTTTTGTTTTACCAAAGTCATTTTATTGTTTTCAAACGTAGTCTGAACACCCATTTTTTCATAAAGTGACACCAACTCTGAATCGCCTTGCAAACTGTCTTTTTTATAACTGCTTAATGTAAGTGAAGCCGAATCAGACAAAGCAACCAGACTAAAAAAGTAAGATGCCGAACTCCAATCAGATTCTACAACCATTTCTTTAGCTGCAACTTCTGTTTTTGGATATACTTTAATAACATTTCCTTCAAAACTGGTTTGAATATCTAAATCATTTAGCAAAGCCAAAGTCATTTTGATGTACGGAATTGAAGTGATTTCACCTTCCAATGTCAACTCTAAACCGTTGTCTAATTTTGAAGCGACTAGTAATAAAGCCGAAATATACTGACTGCTCACATTTGCAGCCAAAGTTACTTTTGAAGCTGTAACTTTTTTTCCTTTAATTCGTATTGGCGGATATCCCTCTTCTTTTTCATAAGAGATCTCAACGCCCAATTGTGCCAAAGCCTCAACCAAAATTTTTATCGGGCGTTCCTGCATTCTGCTTGAACCTGTCATTACGACTTCTCTGCCTTCGTTTACAGCAAAATAAGCGGTTAAAAAACGCATTGCAGTTCCTGCATGATGAATATCTACAATTTCATCATTTCCAATTAAAGCTTTTTGCATTACTTCGCTATCATCAGAATTGGAGGTATTGGCTAATGTAATGTTTGGAAATAATGCTTTCAGTAATAATAAACGATTGGTTTCGCTTTTTGATCCGGTTATATTTAATTGAGAATTATCAATGGTGAATGGTGAATTCGTGCTTAATTTTAAATTCATTTTTTTTATTGTAAGTTGTGAATTTTGAATTATGCTTGATTAGAAACCTAATTCAGGCGTGCAATTTACCACTCCCCATTCATAATTCAAAATTCAAAACTCATAATTCAAAGTTTATAACTGATATTTCACAATTATTTCAATTTATCGTTGTTTTTGTGACGATCTTTATCTCTAACCGATTTTAAATCCATTTTTTTATCAAAAGCGGCCTGTAAATCTATTCCCGTTTGATTCGCTAAACATAAAACCACAAAAACAACATCAGCCAGTTCTTCGCCTAAATCTTTATTTTTATCGCTTTCTTTTTCAGATTGCTCACCGTATCTGCGAGCAATGATTCGGGCAACTTCACCAACTTCTTCGGTAAGCTGCGCCATATTTGTTAATTCATTAAAATAGCGAACTCCATGTTCTTTTATCCAGGTATCAACGTCTAGTTGTGCATTTTTTAAATCCATGATTATATTTTTTTAAGGACAATTTTTTCATTTTGACTGACGATTATCTTCTGAAAAAACTCTTTCAGCATATCGTAATCACTTGCTGCAAAAATAGCTTTGTTTATTCCTTTTGTCACCTGAATTTGTATTTTATTTTCTTCAGTATTCATATTCATTATATAAAAACCATCTTTACCTTCTGTACTAATGCGTATTGGTTTTGGAAGCGATTCTACAACATAGCCATCCGGGATTTTTAAGAAGACATTGTAAACATTCTGATCCGGATATCCAAAATAAACTGGCATTTGTCTTTCTTCCTGAACAAGCGGATTGGAAGTGTCTGTAAAGAAAAGCAAGGGTTTTAAAAATATTTTCCCGTTAATCATATCATACGCATTGCTCCATGAAAAATTAAATTTCTCTACCACTGGTTTCGACAAATCTTCATTCTTATTTTCTAATAAATAATCTTTAATTTCGATTTTGCTCAAATCATTTTCTAACTTTTCAAGATAAGCGTCTTCATCATTATTGCTTACTTTTAATTCTCTAAATTGAAGTGCCGAATAATCTGCTCTTCTAATTCTAACTTGTCCCTGAATTTGTTTTAATTCAGGATCTATAGTAGCTATTATTGTATAGTTGCCTTTTGACAGAGATTCCGGAATAAGATCAATTTCTTGCGAAGAACCATCTTGTTTTATAAGTCTTCCTTTCCAGTTTAATAGGTTTAATGGCAAAACATTTAACGTAGTAAACTTATTCGCTGCATTTAATAAAATTTTCTTTCCATCGATTTCTGCAGCGGCAATTACATAATTAAAAACAGTACGGTTTGGAAATACAGGCACGCCATTTTCAAGCGTACTAACCAAAACCGGACTCACTTCTATACCCGCAGTTTTTAGCATCGAAATCAAAATGAAATTTATTTCTGCGACATTTCCTGTTCTTGCTTCATATGCTTTTTTAACTCCTTTGTCTACAAAATATCCATTTTCTTTATTCCAGTTCATTCTATTCTGAACAAAGTTGAATATCGCATTTAACCGATCCAAAGGCAGGTTTACATTTGCTAATAAAATTTTTAAATCTTCAGAATAATAGTTTTTAAATTTTATCTCTTTTCCAAAACTCTCATTTTCATAAATACTAGTTGCAACTCCTTCCCAGGTCTTAGTTAAATCTACAATAGGTTCACTTGGAAATCGCTTTCTTTCTAATTCATTTTGTATAGAACCTGAATAATTGCTTATGTTATCGACAAATTTTTCATTTTTTAGTGCAGGAATATTTTCAGAAGTATAAAGACTGTTAATTTGTTTGTAGCCCGTAGCAAATATTTGTTTACTCTCTACTACTTCAGTGCTTGACTTAATATTTACTTGACCAATAAGTATTGTTTTATAAATCAGGAACTCAGGAATTTCAGTTTTATACTCAAAAAAAGCAACAGGAAAAGGATATTGAAAATCGAAATCAGGAAGCCTAATCAGATTTTCGGATTTCACAACATATTTAAATTCGATAACAGACCCGACTTTTACGTTTGGCAAAGTAATCATTGCCTGATTCCAGTATTTATTGATGTTGCTATTAAAAACACCTTCACTATTTAATTTTGTTTTTACAATGACACCATTTTCCAAATTATATGTCGCTGCATTTGAAAAACTAACACTATCATCATTCCTGTTTTCATATCCTATGTAGTAAGAAACTTTATGGTTTGCCAGGTTAAGTCCTTCTTTTTTGTATATTTTGATTTTAAATTCATAAACATGATTAGCCGTAAAACCTCTTTCTGATGTATAAGTGAAAAATGTTTTTCCTTTTTTAAATAAAACTGCTGCGGCTGCGGTAGTATCTTTTGCATTTACTTTTTGCTGTAATTCTTCAATTGTTACTTTGCCTAATTCATAATTTTGCGCGTTAATTTTTGAAATACTTAAAAGTAAAAAAGCAACCAATACTAAACCGTAAAATCTCATATTATATTCTTTTTAAAACTATTTTTTCTGTTTCTTTTGCAATCATTGCCTTGTAATATTCTTTTAGCATTTCATACTTATCAGTTCCTACAATAGCTTCATTAATTTGATGTGCAACAACTAATTGCAAAGAATTTCCGCTTACTGCAATATTATATTTGAAAGTTCCTAAATTATCCTCCATCGTCATTACTGCGGGCGCCGGCAAACTCTCTACCGAAAAACCTTCCGGAATTTGAATGGTAATATTATACTTGTCTGCAAATGGAAAACCAAAATCAACCGGATATTCTCTAACTTCCTGCTTAAAAGGATTTTTTTCATTTGTAAAAAATAACATCGGATTAATATAGATTTTGCCGCCAATTTGTTCGCATAAATTGTTTCCTGTAAAAGAATATGTTTCTACAATTGGCAATAAGATTTCCTTTTCGTTTGTTCTGGAATATTCGCTTATTTCTATTTTATTATTTTCATTCTCCAGTTTCTCCAGATATTCTTCTTCTTTCAAACCAGAAATATTATCCCTTGTTATCATTGCATTATAATCTGTACATTGCCTTCTGGTTTTTCCGGTAACTTTACCTTCGTTGTCAATAGTATAATTGATAAAAACATTATCACCGGATGGCTTGCTGGGCATTAAATCAACATCTTCTGATGTTCCGTCTTTTCTAATTAATCTTCCCTGCCAGTTTAATGTTCTTAAAGGCAAGATATTGGGTGTCGAAAATTTATCGGTTGCATCCAGTAAAATGTTTCCATTTGGAGTTTCAACTGCGGCAATAACATAATTAAAAGCTGTTCTGTTTGGGAACAAAGGAATCCCGTTTGAACGTGTGCTCACCAAAACCGGATTTGCCGTTAAACCCGCATAACGCAACATTGCGGTAAGCATTAAATTGATATCACCTACATTTCCTGATTTTTCTTTATATGATTTTCGTACTCCGTTATCGCAATCATAACCATAATATCCATTCCATTTTACACTCGATTTTACATGATTCAGGATTGTCATAATTTTTTCTTCCGGAGAATCTTTACCAGCTAAAATTACTTTTAAATCATCTTCAAAATAACCGGTTTTATTTAATTCAGGACCAAAAGTTTCATAATCATAAATTGTTTTTACTACCGAATTCCAATCTGTTGAATAAGGTTTTAAGGGCTCATTTGGAAATTTTACCATAGACAATTCATGCTGAATACTTGATGTGTAGTTATCAATGTTATTTACAAAAGCCTCATCTTTCATCGCTGGAAAATTTTCTCCAACATAAGTAGTTTTTGTTTCTATATAATCAAACTTGTCCTGAGAAAATTCTGTTCTTGTAGCTGTAAACCCGCCTGAATTAACCCTTTCTTTAGAAGATATAATTATCGACTTATTGTTTTTTTCAACTGTCATTTTAGGAAAAACATATCCTTTTTGTCTTGCATTAAAAGTATAATATTCTGGAACAAAAGTTACAAATTCAGAATAATTGACCGGGATACTGGTTTGAAAATCCCATTCTCTAATCATTCTGGCTGGACTTCTAATAGTATACCTAAATTCGATAATTGAACCTTCTTTTACATTTGGCATTGTTATTTTTTTTTGCCCACTAAATTTATTGCGGACTTCATCAAATATTCCTTCGCTCTTTAACTTTGTTTTCTCGATTTTGCCATCTACTAAATTATAAGTAATCGCATCACTAAAAGAAACTTTCTCAGATATATTACTGTTGTTATAATACCAAACCTTATGAGTAACCCAGCTATAACCTTCTTTTTTATAGATTTTAATTTTGGTCTCAACATCAGTTACCGTAACAAATCCATCGTTTTGATTGTACTCGATTCTTGAACTTCCTTTTTTATATAATATCGCTGCTGCAGCTGCCGTATCTTTTGGATGTGCTTTTTCCTGCAATTCAGCAATAGACACTTTCCCTAATTTAAATTCCTGCGCAGTTACGTTTGAAATCAATAACAAAAGAATTGATAAACAAAATGGTTTAATAAATTTCATTGGTTTTGGCTTGTTTAGTTTTCTGGTTAGTTCTTGGTTAATATAATTTTGGCATTATCGTTTCTGGACACTTGTTCTATAAAAAGGCGGTATTCATCGTATTCTTTATTCGAATATTTTCCCTTATTTAAAAACATCGAACGCTTATAAACGAGTTTGTTATTTTCTTTTTTGATGATTTCGGTTTTGTATTCCCCAAATTTCCCTTTTAACTCATAGTTTGATGGTAAAAATTCGATCGTAAAACCATTAGGTAAATTAATTTCTATTTCATCAGAATCTAAATATCCACGCTGAATTTGAAATGGATTTTTTCTGTTTCGAATTCGTTTAATGTTATTTGCATTTTGATTAAAAGCATCAACAGGAAAAATTAATTTGTTGGCAGCAATTACACCATAATTTATAGCACTTACCTGAATGTTTTCTGTAAACCGAATATTTTCTTTATCGTTAGTAAAAACTATTTTCCCAAGTTTTAAATTATTGATTTTGTCCCAATATTCTTTATAATGTTTTTCTTTCTCTGTAGGCTGCAAATGTTCTATTCTTGATTTTGAACTGTATTGTGACCCCTCTGAAACAATTGAAAGTGATCCCGAAAAATTCCCGTTTTCATCTATAGTGTAATTTCCTTTGTCTGTTTGAGTATTGCCTTTGTCGTCATAGATTTTAGTACGAACAATTTCTCCGCCTTCGGGTTTAATTATCAAAACATCTCTGTCATCTGTAAAAGTTCCCTGATACCCAAAAGGATCATCCTGACTTGTGCATTCGAGCCATGTGTAATGATTTCCGTTTGGGATACACAAAATCATGTGATTCCCCTGCATGGCAACAAAATCGGCTTCTATATTGGTTTTATAACTGTCTCCATATAAAACTGTATTATACGAAGGAACATCAACAGCTTGCAAAAGTGCTTTGGTATAGTTTGTTAAAGCTTTACAATCACCGTAACCTAATCGATCGACATCTGTAGCCAACATGGGTTTCCAACCGCCAATTCCAACCTGGATACTAACATAGCGGGATTTTTTTTGTACAAAATCATAAACTAATTTTGCTTTTTTTATTGGGTCTTTTTCATCTCCAACAACAGCTTTAATTTTTGTTTTTGTTTCTTCAGGCAAATCTGTTGTTCCGGATAATATTTTTTCAGAATACCATTTACCAAAATCAATCCAATTTGTGGCTGTTCCATCAACACCTTCTAAGTGAAAATGCTCTAAACCCATCATTACTTTAGGAAAAAGATCTTTATACGACGGACTATGATCTTCGTTTTTTTGAGCCAAAATATTGCTGGCTGTATACGACAGTTGTGTATTAGTATCTGTTATTTTTTTTATATTAAAATCTAAAAATTGAAATTCTTTCTTTTTAAAACCCAAATCTGCCGGGTAAATTACATTTAAAAAAGATTTTTCGATACTAACACCATAACTTCTCAAAGGCATCCATTTTGGAATAAAAGCTGTTGAAGAAGTTTGAACTTCACTATTAAATTCAATTGTAAAAGGATAAGAAATAGGTGTATAATCCAAAAAGATATACCTGTTGTCAGAAAACAAAGTTCCACCACCAACAACACTTTGATCTTTGAAATCTTTTCTTTTTATTTTCTTAATTTCTTTTCCGAAAGCATCGTAAATTATAGCCTCAATATTTTTAACCGATGTTGATTTATCATAAAATTCATAAGCATCGATATCATCAAAACCTTTTTCGTTAAAAACAGTTACAACGCGATGATTTTTGGTATTCATGCTTCGCTGCGACAAAATTGTAATATCGGTTTGATCTAAGCGAACTACCGCATTGGCATTTTGTTTAAGACTATCTGAAATTGTAAATGCTGGAAATTCGCTCTTTTGAGCGGAAGAAATAACGGTAAATAGAAGAAAAAATAATGCAAAAACGAGGCTTTTCATCAGTAAGGAATTTCGCCAAATATATATTATTTTTAGAAATCCTTAACATTTGTTTATGATTTTTTACTCTCTGTTTTTACTGTCTATCAAAATAGTAACCGGGCCATCATTTAACAGACTAACTTTCATATCTGCACCAAAAATTCCGGTTTGTACTTTTTTATTGAATTCTTTTTCTAAAGATTTTACAAAATTCTCATACATTGGAATTGCAAACTCTGGCTTGGAAGCTTTTATGTACGAAGGTCGATTTCCTTTTTTGGTAGAAGCGTGAAGTGTAAACTGACTAACCACAATAATCTCACCATCGATATCCTGAACAGAACAATTCATAACATCATTTTCATCACCAAAAATTCTCATTTTAATGATTTTACCAACCAGCCAGTCAATATCTTCCTGAGTATCGGAATCTTCAATTCCAACTAAAACCAATAATCCTTTTTGAATATCGGCAACAATTTTAGAATCAACAGTTACGGATGCTTGTGATACTCTTTGAAGAACTATTTTCATATTTTATCTAATGATGTGGTTTTTTGCCACAGATTACACGGATTAAAAAGATTTAAATTCTAACGTTAGATGCACTGCTGTGCATCTCTACAATAAACTAATGCCTATAAATTATTAGAATTGGAATTTGGAATTTTCAAGTTGGAATTTATTTTTGATTTCTGGTTTCATCGCTAATTTTACGATCTTCATCATACGAATCTGTACGGTAATTTTCTTCATCGCCTTCCAGAATCTTCAAATAACTATTGTAACGCGACCAAGCGATCTCGTCTCTTTCTAAAGCTGCTTTTATGGCGCAATGCGGTTCTTCTTTATGTAAACAATTGTTAAACTTGCATTGATCTTTCAATTTGAAAAATTCAGGAAAATAACCGCTGATTTCTTCTTTTTCCATATCAACGATTCCAAAGCCTTTAATTCCCGGCGTATCGATGATTTTTGCATTAAATGACAAATCATACATTTCGGCAAAAGTTGTTGTATGCTGACCTTGTTTGCTGGCTTCAGAAATGGTTTTGGTTTTAAGATGCAAAGATGGTTCCATAGCATTTACCAAAGTCGATTTTCCAACACCGGAATGTCCGGAAAACATGCTCACTTTACCAATCATCATTTCTTTCAATTCGTCAACACCTTTCATTTCTGTAGAAGAAACCCGCAAGCATTTGTAACCAATTTGCTGATACACATATTGCATATACAATTGATCTTCAAGCGTTGGCTCATCAAATGTATCAATTTTATTAAAAACCAAAATTGTTTCGATATTATAAGCTTCGGCAGTGACCAAAAAACGATCTATAAAGTTGAATGTTGTTGGCGGATTATTAATCGTGATCAATAAAAATACCCGATCAATATTCGAGGCAATAATATGCATTTGATGCGAAAGGTTTACCGATTTACGAACGATGTAATTTTTTCTTTCGTGAATATTAAAAATCGTTCCCGTTACAGCATCCGAAGTTTCTTCGAGTTCATAATCGACAATATCGCCTACAGCAATAGGATTTGTACTTTTAATACCTTTCATCCTAAACTTCCCTTTCATACGGCATTCTATAAAATCACCTTTTTCAGATTTTACGGTGTACCAACTTCCTGTAGATTTATATACGAGTCCTGTCATTCTTTTATTTTAGATTGTTGTCCCGAAACTTCGGGATTAGATTTCAGATTGAAAACCTAAATCTTTGCAAAGATAAATGAATAATTTTAAACATAGTCCACGGTTTCAATCCTGGCGATAAAGATTATGATTATCGATACGTTCCCACGGTTGAAACCGTGGGCTATGTAATAAAAAGCAAAAAATCTCCAAATCTTCTTTCGAAGAAATGGAGACTTAAAAAACAATTTAATCTTAATTATGATATAAGAAAACTTAAATTAATGAAAACAAAAAGCTTAAAAAACTTATATCACTTATATAGTTTAGAAAAAATTATGCATTGAAAATTTTCTCTTGGTGACCGATACTTTCCTGGTGAATTGCTTTGAACATTCTCAAAACAAACTCTTCAGTAAGACCTTTTTTCTCACCTTCAAGAATCATTTTTCCTAAGATTTCGTTCCAACGGTTGTTTTGAAGAATCGCTACGTTTGCATCTTTTTTCACCTGACCAATTTCGTCAGCAACTTTCATACGTTTTCCTAATAACTCTAATAAGTTAGCATCAAGTACGTCGATGTTAGCTCTTAGTTTAGTCATTTTTTGAGTGTATTGATCTGTAGTATCATCCGTTTTTCTGATAGTCAAATCTTTAATGATTTGTTTCAAAGCATCTGGAGTAACTTGTTGAGCAGCATCAGACCAAGCGTTGTCCGGATCGTAGTGCGTTTCGATAATCATACCATCGTAGTTCAAATCTAAAGCCTCTTGTGTTACTTCAAAAATCATTTTACGATCTCCTGTAATGTGAGATGGATCGATGATTAATGGTAAATCAGGAAATTTATTTTGCAATTCGATAGCAATTTGCCATTCCGGGATATTTCTGTATTTTGTTTTTTCGTAAGTCGAGAAACCTCTGTGAATAACTCCTAATTTCTCGATTCCCGCCATGTGTAAACGCTCAACACCACCTAACCATAAAGCTAAATCAGGGTTTACAGGGTTTTTAACCAAAACGATTTTATCAGTTCCTTTCAAAGTATCAGCAATTTCCTGAACAGCAAAAGGGTTTGCAGTTGTACGAGCACCAACCCATAAAACGTCAATATCATGTTCTAAAGCTAGTTTACAGTGCGCTGCAGTTGCAACTTCAGTACCCATTAATAAACCAGTTTCTTTTTTAGCTTTTTGTAACCATTTCAAACCAATTTCTCCAACACCTTCAAATCCTCCCGGACGCGTTCTTGGTTTCCAGATTCCAGCTCTGAATACACTAACCTTTGAATCTTTCAATTCGTGAGCAATTTTCAATACTTGATCTTCTGTTTCTGCACTACATGGTCCAGCTATCACAAGTGGGTGATTTAAATTGAAATCTTCTAACCACTTTCTCATTTCTTTCTTATTTTCCATCTTAATTCTAATTTACTTTTTAGTTGTTGTTAATCCGTTTAGTATTTCTTTTATTTTATTCGTGCTTTCCATTTCTTCAAAAATGGCATTGTAATCTTCTTCTTTTAACAAATCCCTAAACCGACTCAGGTTTGAGATATATTCTTCTAATGTTTCGATAACATGTTCTTTGTTTTGCTTAAAAATTGGTGTCCACATTGCGGGAGAACTTTTTGCTAAACGAACGGTACTTTCAAATCCACTTCCCGCCATATCAAAAATATCCTGTTCGTCTTTTTCCTTATTCATTACCGTTTTTCCGAGCATAAACGAACTAATGTGCGACAAATGCGAAACGTAAGCAATGTGTTTATCGTGCGAAATCGGGTCCATATATCGAATTCTCATTCCTATTTCTGCAAAAAGCTTTAATGCCTTTTCCTGCAATTTAAAAGTGGTTTTTTCCACTTCGCAAATAATATTCGTTTTCCCCTGAAACAAACCTTTTATTGCCGCCGAAGGTCCTGAAAACTCTGTTCCTGCAATAGGATGTGTTGCTATAAAGTTTCTTCTTTTCGGATGACTTGCTACTGCTTCACAAATTGGCTTTTTAGTTGACCCTACTTCAAAAACAATTGTTTTATCTCCAACCAAATCCAGAACTTTAGGCAAAACAGTCAATGCTACATCTACCGGAACCGAAACAATTACAAAATCGGCTTCAGCCAAATCTTCAAAACTTCCAGCTTTCTCGATAACACCCAAATCAATTGCTTCCTGTAAATGTTTTTCGTTATTATCTATTCCAAAAATAGTTGCGTTTGGATGTTTTTCTTTGATGTCCAGCACCATCGAACCGCCAATTAGCCCTATTCCTATTACGTATACTTTCATATTTATTTTTATTTGAAGCTGATTCCTGCTATCCGCTGTATCTTTTGTGGTGAACCCCACCACAAAAGGATGTCGCTTCTATCAGGGCTAGGGCTTCTCGTTTTTTCAAGACCTTTTATTTTTTTCTGTCACCCTGAGCGATCCCGAGGCTTCGGGAGAAGGCCGCGCCAATTGGAACATGGGCTTCGACTTCGCTCAGCCTGACAAACTATGTCAAAAAATCTTGCTTCTTGCTTCTAAAATCTTAATACTTAAAACCTATCAATCGCTTCTTGTACTTTTTCTTCTTTCACACACAATGAGAATCTAATATATCCTTCACCATTGCTCCCGAAGATCGTTCCCGGTGTGATGAAAATATGCTTATCATATAATATTTCGTCAATGAACTTTTCTGCTGATTCAATTCCTTCCGGAAGTTTTGCCCAGACAAAAAGCCCAACTCCTTCTTTATAAACTTTGCAACCTAATTTTTCTGCTAGTTTTTCTGTTAATTCTCTGCGGCGTCTGTAAATTTTGTTTTGATCTTCGAACCAGGATTTATCACAATTTAAAGCTGCAATTGCTCCTTTCTGAATTCCGTAATACATTCCGCTGTCCATATTACTTTTTACTTTTAAGACTGCGTCGATAATTTCAGGATTTCCTAAAACCATACCCACTCTCCAACCTGCCATGTTGAAGGTTTTGCTTAATGAATTTAATTCCAGAGCCACATCCTTCGCGCCTTCAATTTGCAATAAACTCATCGGATTATCATTCAAAACAAAACTATACGGATTATCATTAACCAATAATATATTGTGTTTTTTAGCAAAAGCAACCAATTTTTCAAATAACGCTAAACTTCCTCTCGCTCCTGTTGGCATGTGCGGATATCCCAGCCACATAATTTTTACTTTCGAAAGATCTAATTTTTCCAAAGCTTCAAAATCCGGTTCCCACGCATTCGCTTCTTTCAAATCATAATAAACTGGAACAGCTCCTACCAAATTAGTTACCGAAGTATACGTTGGATAACCCGGATTTGGAATTAAAACATGATCGCCTTCATTCAAAAATGCAAGTGAAATATGCATAATCCCTTCTTTCGAACCCATCAAAGGCAAAATCTCATTATTGGGATTTAATGCAACACCAAATTGATTCTGATAAAAATCTGCCATTCCTTTTCTCAATTCCGGTAATCCCTGATAGCTCTGATAACCATGCCCATTCTCATCTTGAATTGCTGCGGCAACAGCTTCAATTACTGCTTTCGACGGACTCAAATCAGGGCTTCCGATTCCCATATTGATGATAGATTTTCCTTCAGACTGCAGTTGTCGAACTTCTCTCAATTTTGATGAGAAGTAGTATTCTTCAACTGTATCTAATCTTTTTGCTGTTGTAATCATTTTTTTTTGCTTTACGCTTTAAGCTGTAAGCTTTAGGCTCTTTAACTAATAACTTTTAACTAATAACTTCTAACCTATAAAAGGTTTAGTGTTTTTATATTCTCCCAAAACCTTTAAATATTCTGCCATTATATTTAGTAACGATTTGGCTTTTGCAAAATCTTCGTATTTCTCAAATGTTACATCTACGAAAAACGAATATTTCCAGGGAGTTTCAATTTTTGGAAGTGACTGAATTTTCGTTAAATTCAATTTGCAATCGCTCATTACATTTAAAACCGCTGCAAGGCTTCCTCTTTTATGATCTAATTCAAATTTAATTGAAGCTCTGTTAATTTCGCTTTCCGGCAAAAATGAATTCTGCTTTTTGATAATCACAAAACGAGTCATATTGTTTTTGATCGTTTGAATTTCCGGCGCGATGATTTCCAAATCATACATCTCAGAAGCTACTTTACTTCCTATTGCTGCAATTCCGGTTAATTGTTTTTCCTGAATTCTTCTTGCTGTTTCTGCCGTATCTTTATCTTCAACCAATTTGATATTTGGATATTGTTTCAGGAAATCCATGCATTGCAAAAGTGCCATTGGATGTGAATGAACTTCTTTTATATCTTCAATTTTCTGACCTTTTAAAGTCATTAAATTTTGATGAATGCTTAAATAATGCTCGCCAATAATGTGTAAATTATTCTTGTCAATCAAAGCATAATTCGGAATAATTGGCCCTGCGATCGAATTTTCAATTGCCATCACTGCCTGATCAGATTTTCCTGAAAGCAGGCTGTCAACTAATTCTTCAAAAGACAAACATTCATCAATAGCCACATTTTCAGAGAAATACTCCTTCACAACCTGATGATGAAAAGAACCTTTTATACCTTGTATTGCAATTTTAGTTGTCATATATTCAAAAAAAAATCCTGATTTGCATCAGGATTGTATATTAGTTTTATTTGTATTTTATATTTTTCAAATAACCATAGCACAATCCTCACTTCTACTAAAGAAGAAATAAAAAGAGTTGCTAAAATAAAAACGGTTATTAGACATTTTGTTTGTGTTTTTCAATAAATTCTCTGCGAATGTATAAATTATTTTCACTGCACCAAAAAAAATATTGCATTTTATGAAACAAAAGAGGATTTCTTAACAAATTCATCAAGTTTTGTATGATAATGTAAAAAAAGCAGCTTAAAATGTGGTTTTGAAAAATAGGTTCTAAGATCTTAGTTGCTAAGATGCTAAGATTTATCCTCCACGAATTCACGAATTAGTACAAAATAATTGCGTTTTAAAATTAAATTTTCCAAATTACAAATCAAAAATTCGTGAATATTTTTGAATTCTAAAACAATCCGGAAACCGGCATATTCTTAATCCCAATTTTAGAATAATCAAAACTCATTTTTTCCTTTAATAAAGAAGCATAAACACTTCTGAAATCAATTTCATATTTTAAATCACCATTATCTAAATCTGCTAAATTTGGATTTTTCCCTAAAATTGTTCCTTTATTATTTCCTCCAATAATAAACATGGGCGCTGCGGTTCCATGGTCCGTTCCGTTTCCGTTGTCTTTTACACGTCTTCCAAATTCTGAAAACACGACAATCGTTACATTTTGAAGCAATTGAGCCTGTTTTAAATCCTGATAAAAACTAAATAGTGCATCATTTAATTCAGTTAATTTTCGTTCGTGCATAGAAAGTTGATTGTCATGTGTATCAAATCCGTTTAGTGAAGTATAATACACTTTCGAATTTAAATTTCCTTTTACCAATCGTGCAATCCATTCCAGATTTTTAGACAATCCGGTTTTTGGATAACTAACTTCTGTTTTCGATTGTTTCAATGCATTTTGAATTTCATCTGAACCTTCTATAAGTGAATTGGCAATTTTTCGAACAAAATCCAATTGCGGATTGTTTGATAATTTTACATTTTCATCATTACCTGGTTTTATCTTAAATCGATCCGGATCTTTTAATGTTATAGAATTTGGCTCAGCACCTTTCAATGCCAGATTATCTATCGAGTCCAAATTTATTCCCGCTGTTGGCTGATGACCATGACACTGCAAATCCAAATAACGTCCTAACCAGCCTTCATTTAGATATTTATTGGAATCTACTGCCGTTTGCCAAATTTCCTGACTTCTAAAATGTGAACGAATAGGCTCAGGATAACCTACATTCTGAATCACAGTTAAATCTCCATTTTGCTGCATTTGGGCAAAATCTTTTAAAGATGGATGAAATGCCATTCCATTATTTTTTCCAAGTACAATATTCTTATTTAAGGCAATTTTAGTTCTTAAATCATAATATAATGGATTCTCATATGGAATATAGGTATTCAAACCATCGTTTCCTCCATTTAGCTGTACAAATACCAAACATTGTTCGCCAACAACCAAACTATTTTGGGAACCAAAAGCATGTAAAAATTCAGGAAGAACAAGTAGCCCTCCGGTAAACGTTCCTGTAAGCGTTAGAAAATTTCTTCTGTTCATAGCTTTAGTTTTAAATCAATTGATATTCTGGCAATTTCGTAATATAATTAAACAATCGAACTACCGCAAAATTCGAATTAGGTCCTTTAGGGTCAAAGTCATATTTGAGTAAATTTTCCATATCTTTTTGCATGGAATCATTTACAGAAAACAATAATCTGTTTGATAATTCAGCAATGATAGTTTTATTATTGCCGCTGGAATCATATTCTATCTTAACTACTTCTTTCGGTTTCTGAGTTTCATTACTCATCATATCTGGTGTTTTCTTTGCAAGATTTCCACCTTTACAAAGAAAATCGGCAGTATTGTTTCGCTGTAAGTAGAGTTGAGAAGTCAACCACGAATTTCCTCCGTCCCAACCTTTTACATTTGTCTGACTGTACAAATCCATTCCCTGCTGCCTTAAAAAGGCAACAATCCTAGTTTGATCATATATTTCCTTAAGATGCAATTCAGAAATAAGCTGAGAAATATAAACTAATGGATCTTTGATTTTTTCTCCGGAATTATCTTTAAGGTATTCTTCTGTGAAGATTTTAGTAAGTAACGGCGCTATTTCAAAATTTACTTTTCTGAAATAATTCCCATAATAAGTAACCAATTCTTCTGATGGGGAGTCATAAATAAACCACTTTAAAATTTTTCGTGTAATTAAATATGGGATATTTTTTTGTTCAAAAATAATATCGACCAAATCATCATCTTTCCAGTTTCCTGTTTTTCCGAAATAGGTTTTATCGCTATTATCTTCAAAATTTTGTCTGTAAACAGCTTGTTCATCTCCAAGACTTAATCCTGCCAAAGCCCGTGCGCCATTTTTGATATCATCTTCAGTATAATTTCCTATTCCAATAGTAAATAATTCAAGCAACTCGCGACTTAAATTTTCGTTGAATTTACCTTTTTTATTATCTACATTATCCAGGTATTTAACCATTGAATTAGATTTTAGGATTTTCTTTGTCAGTTCCTTGAAATTTCCAAAAGCATTCTCACGTAAAATCATATTGTGTTGATAAATCCAATAATTGGTTTTTACTTTTTGAGAAGTTATTACAAAATGATTGTGCCAGAAACAAACCATTTTTTCACGCAATGGAAATTCTTCGGTTTGCATTTTAGCAACCCACCATTCCTTAAGTTTTGTTGTAGTAAAATTTTCTTCTATTAGAATTTTCCTCTTTTCCTCCTTATCCAAATTTCTAATTATCTCGCCTCTTTTTTTTTGCTCTTCAATTGTTTTGGGATCATCTTGCAAAAAAGCAGGAAGTTCTTTGTCAAACTTTGATTCATAAGAACGCTTTAGGAATTTTTCTAATCCTAGTTTTTCAATTTCATCGGCTTGCTCGCCGGAAAAACCCAATCGTAACGACCAAAGATTACTTTTTTTCATAATTCAGGAATTATTACAATATGACTTAATTTTTCTATAAAGGTTTAAAATAGAAGGCGCTAAGTTTCTTAATTATTAAGAAACTAAGTTTTTTGAAAAAGGTCTTTGGTAATAATTACAACGAAGATTTTTTGGGGATATTGCCCATTCAAAGTACAAGAATACAAAAAGGTAATTAAACAAACTCCAACACGTTTTTTACTATGACCCACGGTTTCAACCTTGGGATACGAATCGTTATAATGCATTGTATTCCCACGGTTGAAACCGTGGGCTATGTTTAAAGAGTTTCTTCTGGAATCTTTTATTCAATAACAAAATCACTAATAAACTTAAAAAAGAAACCACAAAAAAAGCAGCTATCATTACAATAACTGCTTTCTATTATTTAAGAGAATAAAATCTTTCCTCTTTATTCTATCTTCTTTCTTCTGCTAAAAAAATTAAGACCCACACATTTCACAATCTTCAGGATCTGCGGCTTGAGCTTTCAAAAGCATTGCTTTATAATCTTCAACGTTGATTTCTTCTGTTTCTGCAACAAGAGTTGGAACTTCTTCTTTTTTATCGTTGTTTAATGTGAATTTAATCGCATCTACTGCTGATTTCGTTCTTAGGTAATACATTCCAGTTTTTAAACCTGATTGCCAAGCGTAAAAGTGCATTGACGTAAGTTTAGAATAGTTGGCATCTTGCATGAACAAGTTTAACGATTGAGATTGGTCAATGAAATAACCTCTTTGACGTGACATATCGATAATGTCTTTCATAGACATTTCCCAAACTGTTTTGTACAATTCTTTAAGGTCTTGCGGAATCACATCAATGTTTTGAACAGATCCGTTATGACGCATGATTTCTTGTTTCAATGTTTCGTTCCACAAACCTAATTTTACTAAATCTTCCAGCAAATGTTTGTTTACTACAATAAATTCTCCAGACAATACACGACGTGTGTAAATGTTTGATGTGTACGGCTCAAAAGCTTCGTTGTTTCCTAAAATTTGTGAAGTTGAAGCTGTTGGCATTGGTGCAACCAATAATGAGTTACGAACTCCATGCTCCATTACTTCTTTTCTTAATGAAGCCCAGTCCCAACGACCAGATAATTCTTCATCTTTCATTCCCCACATATTGTATTGGAATTCTCCTTTAGACATTGGAGATCCTTCAAATGTAGAATATGGACCTTCTTCTTTAGCCATTTCCATAGAAGCGGTTACGGCTGCAAAATATAATGTTTCGAAAATTTCCTGGTTCAAAGCTTTAGCTTCGTCACTTGTAAACGGCATACGTAACATGATAAAAGCATCTGCTAAACCTTGCACTCCCAATCCAACCGGACGGTGGCGCATGTTTGAATTTTCAGCTTCTTTTACAGGATAATAGTTTCTGTCGATTACTTTGTTCAGGTTACGGGTTACACGTTTTGTAACGTTGTAAAGTGCCTGGTGATCAAATTTTCCGTTTTCAATAAACATTGGCAATGAAATTGAAGCCAAGTTACAAACCGCAATTTCATCTTTAGAGGTGTATTCCATAATCTCTGTACACAAGTTTGATGAACGGATTGTTCCTAAATTCTTGTGGTTCGATTTACGGTTTGCCGCATCTTTATACAACATATAAGGCGTTCCTGTTTCGATTTGTGATTCCAGGATTTTCTCCCATAATTCACGTGCACGAATGGTTTTTCTACCTTTTCCTCTAAATTCATAATCCAAATACATGGCTTCGAATTCTTCTCCGTAAACATCATATAATCCAGGGCATTCGTTCGGGCACATTAAAGTCCAAGATGCATCTTCCTGTACACGTTTCATAAACAAATCTGAAGTCCACATGGCGAAGAATAAATCTCTTGCACGCATTTCTTCTTTTCCTGTATTTTTCTTCAAATCTAGAAATTCGAAAATATCAGCATGCCATGTTTCAATGTATATCGCAAAACTTCCTTTACGTTTTCCACCACCCTGATCTACGTAACGAGCCGTATCGTTGAACACTCTCAACATTGGCACAATTCCGTTTGAAGTTCCGTTTGTACCTCGAATGTAAGATCCAGTCGCACGAACGTTATGAATAGAAAGACCAATTCCTCCCGCTGATTGCGAGATTTTAGCCGTTTGTTTTAAGGTATCGTAAATACCATCAATACTATCATCCTGCATTGCCAAAAGGAAACAAGAAGACATTTGTGGTTTTGGAGTTCCAGCATTAAACAACGTTGGCGTTGCATGCGTGAAGAACTTTTTAGACATTAAATCGTAGGTTTCAATTACCGATTTTAAATCATCTAAGTGAATACCAACAGAAACACGCATCAACATATGTTGTGGTCTTTCAACGATTTTTCCGTTGATTTTTAATAAGTACGAACGCTCTAAAGTTTTAAATCCGAAGTAATCGTAATTGAAATCTCTTGTATAAATGATATGAGAATCAAGGAAAGCAGAGTTTTCCTGAATTACCTTAAATACTTCATCCGAAAGTAGCGGTGCTTCCTGACCATTTCTTGGATTTACGTAGTTGTACATATCTTTCATCGTTTCTGAAAACGACTTTTTTGTATTCGAATGTAGGTTTGAAATCGCCACACGAGCTGCCAATTGTGCATAATCAGGATGCGCAATAGTCATAGATGCCGCCGTTTCTGCTGCAAGATTATCAAGTTCAGATGTAGAAACTCCGTCATACAATCCTTCGATAACTCTCATGGCTACCTTAACAGGATCTACAAGCTCATTTAGCCCGTAACACAATTTTTTAATTCTTTCTGTAATCTTATCAAACATTACGGGCTCTTTGTGGCCATCTCTTTTTACTACATACATAAGCTTACTTTTTTTAGTTTATTGAAAAAATGAAAGTCACTAGAAAACGAATTCCGGGACTTAAACATTGTGTGTTTTTAAATTATTTTTTGAGAATTACGGCATTCTCAATAGCCACCCTATTCCAATCTGAAATCAGACCGAAAATGCGTTGAAAATTATTGAATCTTCGATTTGGGAAAGAGATTCGTAAAATGTTTTTATTGTAAAATTTTAATCTTTTTTTTAGTGATTATTTGAGGTAAAGCACTAAAGTATTTTGTTGTCTAAAAATCTGCATCGAATGAAATTTTCTGAGCATCACTATCTGTGTTCATCACACCAGATTTTTGATACTCGGCAACACGCTTTTCAAAGAAATTAGTTTTTCCCTGAAGAGAAATCATATCCATGAAATCAAACGGATTTGCTGATCCATAAACACGTTCGCAACCTAATTCTACCAAAAGCCTGTCAGCAACAAACTCTAAATATTGTGTCATTAAAGCTGCATTCATACCAATTAAACTCACCGGAAGAGATTCTGTAACAAACTCTCTTTCAATATCTAAAGCATCAACAATGATTTCTTTAATTCTGTCTTTTGGTACTTTATTAATCAAATGGTGATTATGAAGGTGAACTGCAAAATCACAATGCACGCCTTCGTCACGAGAAATCAACTCGTTAGAAAAAGTTAAACCTGGCATTAAACCACGTTTTTTCAACCAGTAAATAGAACAGAAAGCTCCTGAAAAGAAAATTCCTTCAACCGCAGCAAATGCAATTAGTCTTTCAGCAAACGAATCAGATTCAATCCATTTTAAAGCCCAGTCTGCTTTTTTTCTGATAGCAGGAAAAACTTCCAAAGCATTAAATAATTCTGCTTTTTCTGCTTCATCTTTCACGTAAGTGTCAATCAATAAAGAATAAGTTTCACTGTGAATGTTTTCCATCATGATTTGAAATCCGTAGAAAAATTTCGCTTCAGCATATTGCACTTCGTTTACAAAGTTCTCAGCAAGGTTTTCATTTACAATTCCGTCAGAAGCTGCAAAAAACGCAAGAATGTGTTTAATGAAATATCTTTCTTCATCATTTAACTTATTATTCCAGTCAGTAAGATCCTGATGCAAATCGATTTCCTCTGCAGTCCAAAAACTAGCTTCCATTTTCTTATACCATTCCCAAATATCATGATGTTTGATAGGAAAAATAACGAAACGGTTCTTGTTTTCTTGTAAAATTGGTTCGACTTGCGACATGGCTTTTATGTTTAATTTTTTTACTGATTTTTTGCTTTTTCAGAGTAGTACAAAGATTGTCATTTATCGCTAAAAATGAAAGCCAAACTTATTCACAATTTGGCGTAGTTTTTAACAACGGCAAAAAAGTAGTCTATTTTTCAGACAATATTTAAATTATTGAAAATGAGTATTTTAAAACCACCTATTTAACCTTAAGTGCCGTAAAATATAGACTTTTTACAATAAAAAGCAAGAAATTTTTAATTGTTTTTAAAAGTTTTTTTAGAGTTAAAACTTTAATTCATTGAGTTAAAAAATACCACATGAAAAGCGTATTTTTTACAGTTATTTTTTTAAGAATTTTTAAGTTCCTGAGCTACTTTTTCAAGCTCCATATACCAATCTTCACCAAAGCGACGAATCAGGGCTTCTTTTACAAACTTATAAACCGGAACTTCTAATTCTTTACCTAAAGAACAGGCATCATCGCAAATATCCCATTTGTCATAATTAACCGCAGCAAATTCTGTGAAGTCTTTTACACGAATTGGATACAAATGACAAGAAACTGGTTTTTTCCAGTCAACTATTCCTTGATTATACGCTTGCTCGATTCCGCAAAGTGCAGTTTTTCCATCAAAAATAACGTAGGCACAATCTTTCTCGTCGATTAATGGCGTTTCAAGATCACCATCGGTTCCTTTTACCCAGGTTCCTTGTGCTTCGATCGCAGCAATTCCTTCTTTTCTTAAAAAAGGTTTTACTTTAGGATAAATCTCTTCCATTATTTTGGTTTCAGCTTCGCTCAAAGGCGCACCCGCATCTCCGTCAACACAACAGGCTCCTTTACAAGCCGACAAGTTGCACACAAATTCTTTTTCAAGAATATCCTCTGAAATAATGGTTTTACCTAATTGAAACATGATATTGAAATACTGAAATTTATAAAGTGCAAAGATAGGCAAAGAAAGCAGATGATGTGAGATTAAATTTTACAGTACAAATTAGTGAAATTTTACCGCAGAGATGCACAAAGTTTTTCACAGAGTTTCGCAGAGTTTTTTACTTTTTGGCTGTTTTTTTAAGTTCACAAAGCTTTGAAATTTAACTTTCGCAAAGCTTAATAAACCTTTGTGTAACTCTGTGAAAAACTTTGTGCATCTCTGCGTAAAACTCACAAGATTTATAAACTCTAAAAATTAAACTTTGCGAAACTCTGTGAAAATCTTTGTGAATCTCTGTGACAAAGTTATCAATTGTTACAAATATCACTTTTTTAACCAATAAAACGTGTTTTTATAACAAAAATACATCGTATAGAAAAAACACCTACCTTTATTATCTACCTTTGCAAAAATTTTAAACGCTTAAAATCAAAGTAATATGTTAGAAATCGACTTTAAAGAAATAATTACTGTTGGAATGGTACTTTTTGCTGTAATTGACATTGTGGGTTCTATTCCGATTATTGTGAATTTAAGAGCGAAAGTTGGTCATATTGAATCTGAGAAAGCTACTATTGTTGCAGGAACAATTATGATAGTTTTTCTTTTTGTTGGAGAAGGCTTTCTTAACCTAATAGGTATCGATGTTCATTCGTTTGCTGTCGCAGGTTCATTTGTCTTATTTTTTCTTGCTTTAGAAATGATTTTAGGACTTAGAATTTTTCGCGATGAAGAACCTGGCTCTGCCTCTATCGTTCCTTTGGCTTTTCCGTTAATTGCCGGAGCCGGAACAATGACTACTTTATTATCACTTAGGTCGCAATTTCATACCATAAATATTGTCATTGCTATTTTACTCAATATCATCCTTGTATATATTGTTTTAAAATCTTCTAAAAAAATTGAAGATTTATTAGGAGAAAACGGACTTGGCGTGGTTCGCAAGACATTTGGAGTGATACTTTTAGCGATTGCTGTTAAATTATTCGCCGCTAATGTTAAAGGTTTGTTCGTCTAACGTTTATTTTTATAAATTTACCCCCATTAAAATTTCTAAATACAACTTTAAGACAATTTTACGTCAAAAGGTTTTACTTATTATTTTAGACAAACAAAATAGCCATATGAAAATTTTCACTTCCATATTAGTACTTTTAGCTTTAGCTTTAATCGTTTTTAACATTACATTGTTAGACTTTAAAAATCCTTTCCAAGGAGATAGTGCCGTTGCTTTTATTGGAATAGCCGCTTCTTTTTGTGCCGTTTTGATTCTTTTGATTTTTAGAATTTCAAAAAGAATTGAAGAAAAAATGAACGGTAGATAATATGTTTGATGTTTTAATTATCGGCGGAGGCGTTTCTGGCATGTCCTGTGCTCTCGTATTGGGGTCTGCCAAAAACAAAGCTTTTGTTACCGATAAAAAAATCGGGATTTTTACACATCAAAAAAATTCTTCTTTACAGGAAGCAATTTTCTACAATGCTTACGGAATTACACCAGGTAAATTAGGATCTGATTTACTTATAGAAAGCACACAGGATTTGGCTCTGACTTATCCTCATATTACTCAGATTGCAAATGAAAAAGTAATTAAAGTTGAGGGATCTTTTCCTGAATTCACTGTAATTACGAATAAAAACTCATACAAAACTAAAAATATCGTAATCGGAATTGGTTCTGCCAATACTTTTGATATCGAAGGTTTAATGCAATATGTTGAACCTCACAAAAAAGCATTACCAGAAAAACAGCGTATTCAACTAAAAAACGACGATCATAAAGTTGCAGATGGTATTTACGTTATTGGAACTCTTGCAGGCTGGAGAAGCCAACTGGCTATTGCCGCAGGAAGTGGTGCAGCTGTTGCAACCGATATTCTGACTTTATGGAATAACGGTATACAAACTCACGCCCACGATAGCATTCGATAAAATTTTAAAACATAAGTTTTTTATTTTTTACCATTAAGAGATTAAGTTTATTAAGCTGTAGCATTAAATCTATTACTGGTAAAAATAATTCGTAAAAAAAACCATTAAGAGATCAAGTTTATTAAGCGTTAACTTAATTTTTCTTAATCTCTTAATGGTTAAATAAATTTTATGTTAGGTGTTTTTTGTTATTTCACTGAAACAATCTCCTGTACTTTCATGTGTTTTTCGTCGTCTGTTTTCCAGATTTCTCCTTTTAGTGAAACCTGATCTCCAATTTTAACTTGTTTGTAGTTTTGAGGCCCGCCAACGTTTACAATGCTGATTGTTGCAAAATAAACTTCTTTTGTATCAGTTATAACTTTTGCTGTGTAACCATCTTTTCCTGATTCTACCGATTCTACTTTTCCTGAGATGGCCTTATTGGTATCTTTCATAGCTGTACAAGAAATTACAAAAGCCATTAAAATTACTAATGCACTTATTCTTTTTAGATTTTTCATATTTGTATTGTGTGTATTAAAATTTAACCGCAAAGCTCGCAAAGTTTTACGAATCCCGAAGCTTTAGGACGCAAATTTTTTAAATTATTTATCTGGTAAAGTTCGCTAAGACTGCGACTTTAAATGTTATATTATACTTTAAAAAATTATTATTATTTGAATTATTGCAAAACGACACAGCTTCCGGCAATTACCTGAAGATCTTCATTAAACTGTTTCCAAACTCTAACATAACGATAAGCACCACCTAACGGATTACCATCATAAGTTCCCCTTAATGAAACGGTTACCGCAACAACTGCAACATCATCTATAATATTAATAAGTTGATCTGAAGCTTCCAGCATTTCAACCTTCATTTTACCTAAACGATACGATTCTAAATCTAACTCTTTGGTAATGGTATTTCCGTCAGGCAAATTGAACAACAAATCGTCATGAAGCATTTTTTCCAAAACTGGAACATCTGCTTTTTTGATTGCCGTTAAAAGTTCGATTTCTGCATTAACAACTTCTTCTGTTTTCATATCAAAAAAAATTAAATTATTTTTTCTTCGGATTTAAAACTGTTTTAATCATTGCATCTTCTTTCAAAATCACATCATAATAATACAGTTCTCCGTATAATTGTCGGGCGAATTCTGCTGTAATGTAGCGATTTACCAGTGCTTTTGTTTTATCTAATTTTAAATCTAAACCAGTCATTAAAATATAGTTTTGAAACTTTTTGAAATAGGCATCAGAACCTTTCATTTTGTTTAGGAACTCATTAAAATGAAGTCCTGCAAATGCATTTCTGTTTTTATCTAATTCTTCAAAAACAAAATGCCCTACTATTCCCGTTTGCAATAAATAAGCGACATTTTCATTTCCGTGTTCAGCTTCCATCGGTACAAAAACATCTGGAACGATTCCGCCGCCGCCGTAAACAATTTTACCTTTTGGTGTTTTAAACCTTAAGGAATCGGCTACTTTTATACTGTCTTTTGCATAAAGTTCCCCAGATTTTATACGATCTTCAGATTCCTTATAATATTCTTCGTTTCCTTTTTTATATGGCTTTTGAATCGATCTTCCGGTTGGCGTGTAATATCTTGCCACAGTTAATCGAACTGCAGATCCGTCGTTAAAATCCATTTCACGCTGTACCAATCCTTTCCCAAAAGAACGTCGTCCAACAATAGTTCCGCGATCATTATCCTGAATCGCGCCGGCTAAAATTTCACTTGCCGAGGCACTATTTTCATTAATTAAAATATACACTTTTCCAGTTTCAAAACTTCCGGCTTGTGTGGCATATGTGTTTTCGGTTGTTCCGTTTTTGTTTTTGGTAAAAACGATCATTTGTTTATCTTTCAAAAACTCATCGGCAATAGCTACAGCTTCTTCCATATAACCGCCTCCATTATCGCGAAGATCAATTACGAGTGACTGAATTCCGTTTTGCTTTAATCTTGTTAATCCGGTTTTGAATTCTTTATAAGTAGTTTCGGCAAAACGATTGATTTTGATGTAACCCGTTTTATTATCCAATAATAAAGAAGCGTCGACACTTTTGAGCGGAATAATATCTCTCTTAATTTTAAACTTGAGTTTCTTTTTTTCCGATTTTCTAAAAACGGTCAATTCAATCTCAGAACCTTTTATGCCTTTCAATTTTGAAAACAAACTGTCAGAAGGTAATTTTCGTCCAAATAATTTCGTTTTTCCGGCAAATAAAATTCGGTCTCCAGATTTTAGTCCGGCTTTCGCAGAAGGTCCATTTTCAACCGGCCTGATAATCGCCACAGAATCCCGGTACATATAAAAATTGATTCCTATTCCCACAAAGTCGCCTTTCATACTTTCGGCAACTTCTGCTTGTTCACTTGGCGGAATGTAAACAGAATGCGGATCCAATTTTGATAAAATATTATCTACGGTAAGATTCACAATAGAGTCTGTGTTCACTTTATCAACATATTCATTATTGATAAAATCAATCAGTTTATTCAGCTTGGTTTTTGAACTGGTTTTAGCCAAAAGCTGGTCATCGGCAGGAGCACTGGTCATGCTTCCGACAATTGTACCAAGAGCGAAAGTAGCTCCTATAACGATGGGTAAATATGTTGGATTAAATTTCATTTATTCTTCTAAAACAGGAATATGTTCAACTTCGATACCTGCTTTTATTAAAAATTGAATTCCTGAATCGTCACGGTAACCATCCTGATAAACAACTCTTTTTATCCCGGACTGATGTATTAATTTACTGCATTCTTTGCAGGGCGAAAGTGTAATATACAATGTTGCTCCTTCGCAGGATTGTGTTGATCGTGCTACTTTTAAAATCGCATTTGCTTCGGCATGCAGAACATCCCAGCGCGTTAATCCATCTTCGTCTTCGCAGCAATTTTCAAATCCCGATGGTGTACCGTTGTAACCATCAGAGATAATCATTCGATCTTTTACGATAATCGCGCCTACTTGTTTACGCTTGCAATAAGATAGCAAACTCCATTCTTTGGCAATTCGAAGATACGCTTTATCGTATTTATTTAATTTTATTTCCATTTAATTTTATCTGTTCCAAATTGGGCTTTCTACAATCATCGGAATTACAACTCCGATAATAAAAGCCGACATTACAAGTGCCCAATCGCGTTTTGAAAAACGAAATACGGTTTGCACTATATATGATAATAACAAAACTACAAAAACAACAACTAGTTGTGCAGTTTCGATACCCAATGCAAATTCCCCTAAAGGTAGTAATTTTGATGTTGCGGAACCTCCTAAAATTGTTTTAAAATAATTGGAGAAACCAAGTCCGTGAATTATTCCAAAAAACAATGTTACAAAAAAGATCAAGTTCAGTCCGTCATTTTTAGTTGCTTTTCCTGCTGTAAAAAGATGGTAAAAAGCGGTTATGAGAATTGTAATAGGAATTAAAAACTCAACCAAGCTTACTTTTACGGCTATGATTCCAAAAACAGAAAGTACCAGAGCTAAGGTATGACCAACTGTGAAAACTGTAACCAAAAGTAAAATTCTTTTCCAGTCTTTAAAGGTATAAGGAACTGTTAATGCGATTAAAAAAAGAACGTGATCATAAGCGTGAATATCTAAAACGTGCTTTAATCCTATCTGAAAATAAATCCAAAATTCTGACATAGGTATAATGGTATTAATTGATTAAGGGGTGGTAAACTTACGATTTATTTTGAAAAAACTGAGAAACCCCGATATTAAATCAACGTAGAAAATAAAGTTAAATTTTATGAGAAAATTAAAATTATTAATTTAAAATAAGATTTATATTTGCGTGATATAAAACTCCATAATTATGTCATTTTCAGATTTATTCGATAGCGAATTCAAACAAAGAAATAAAGGTCACTTTTCAGCTATTGTTCGTGTAGCATTAGCAGATGGAATTGTTCATCCTGAAGAAAAAAATTTCTTGGATAAATTAGCTTCACGTTTAGAAATTTCAGAAACTGAATACGAAGAAATTCTAAACGACCCATTAAAATACCCAATCAATCCTCCTTATTTACATGTTCAGCGATTAGAGCGTTTATACGATTTAACAAGAATGGTGCATGTTGATCATCATCTTGAAGACCAACAAGAGGTAATGTTAAGAAAGTTAGGAATTGCTTTAGGTTTTACGCCAAGCAACGTAAATTATATCATTGCAAAAGCATTGTCATTAGTAGACAAAAAAGTAGATGCTGACACTTTTGTTTACGAAATGCAGCACATGCATAAATAGTATTCAGTTTACAGTCTCAGTTTACAGTTTTAAATTGAGTCCAAAACTAAGATCGAAATTAAAGTATAAACCCGACAGATTTTAAAAATCTGTCGGGTTTGCTGTAACTGAAAACTGAGACTGAAAACTAAATACTATTCAGCTTCTGCCATAAATTGTTCTGCTTTTTCTACCATATTTTGACTTCCGCAGAAAAAAGGAACTCTTTGATGCAATTCAGTTGGCTGGATTTCCATAATTCGTCCAAAACCGTCTGTTGCTTTTCCTCCTGCCTGTTCAGCAATAAATGCCATTGGATTACATTCATATAATAAACGTAACTTCCCTTTTGGTGCTTTTGAACTTGTTGGATAAATATAAATCCCGCCTTTGATCATATTTCGATGAAAATCAGAAACCAAACTTCCTATGTATCTTGAAGTATAAGGTCTGTCATCTTCTTCACGCTGGCAATATTTAATGTAGTTTTTTACACCCTGCGGAAAGTGCACATAATTTCCTTCGTTTACCGAATAAATATGTCCGTCTTTTGGAAATTTCATATTTGGATGCGACAAATAAAACGTTCCAATTGCCGGATTCAGTGTAAAACCATTTACTCCAAAACCTGTTGTGTAAACCAACATGGTCGATGTTCCGTAAATTACATATCCTGCCGCCACCTGATTTACTCCCGGTTGTAAAAAATCCTCGCTTGTAACCGGAGTACCAATTGGTGTGATTCTTCTAAAAACCGAAAAAATAGTTCCAAGAGAAACATTGACATCAATATTTGAAGATCCGTCTAGCGGATCCATTAAGATAACGTACTTATTATTATGACAGTTGTCGCTCCCCTGAACTGTAATAAAATCGTCGTTTTCTTCTGAAGCAATACCACAGACAATCTCACGGTTTATTAACGTCTGAATAAATACTTCATTTGCATACACATCTAATTTTTGCTGCTCTTCTCCCTGAATATTTTGTTCGCCCACGGCGCCAATAATATCCACTAACCCGGCTTTGTTAACTTTATAGTTGACGACCTTTGCCGCCAAACGTATCGAGTTGAGTATTCGGGAAAGTTCTCCCGACGAATACTGAAATGCTTTTTGGTTCTCAATAATAAACTCTCCCAGTGTTTTATTGCGTTCTTCCATTGCTATATCGTTATAGTTTTAATTTTAAGTCACAAATATCGCTTATTTTGTGAGAATGATTTAAAAATTATTTTGTTAGTTTGCTACTATTGTATATTTGCTAATTAAAGGCAAAAAGAATAAAGTAAAAGCATATTTTTTGGCTTATAAATAATTAATAATAAGAATAATGAATATTAGAAAGGGAAATCCTGAAGACATGAAAGCGGTTTTGGAACTGATACAGGAGTTGGCAATATTCGAAAAAGAGCCTGAAGCTGTTGTTATAACCGAAGAAGATTTAATACGTGACGGTTTTGGCGAAAAACCACTATTCAATGTTTTTGTAGCCGAAATTGAAAATGAGAAACAGCAAAAAGAAATTGTTGGAATCGCATTATACTACTACCGTTACTCGACCTGGAAAGGAAAAACAATTCACCTTGAAGACTTAATTGTGAAGGAAAAAATGCGTGGTACCGGTTTGGGATCTGCACTTTATGCCGAAATTATGAAACAGGGAAAAAAAGATAATGTGAGAAGAGTTGAATGGAATGTTTTGGACTGGAATACACCGGCTGTAAATTTCTACAAGAATTCTGGCGCAAGAATTCTTGACGGATGGCAGGTTGTTCAAATGGATCAGGACGGAATTAATTCTTTCTTAGAGAAAAATTAAAAAAATATTAGCCACGAATTTCACGAATCTACACGAATTAATTTGTGCTAATTCTTGAAATTCGTGGCAACCATAAAAAATAGCAGATTTCATTCATTTGAAATCTAAAATTAAAAATCTAAAATTAATAATGAGAGTATTTAAATTTGGTGGTGCATCGGTAAAAGATGCTGCGGGAATTAAAAACGTATATGACGTTTTACAAAAAGTGGGTTATGAAGATGTGATTTTGGTAGTTTCGGCTATGGGGAAAACCACAAATGCTCTTGAAGTTGTTATCAAGAATTATTTTGATCAATCACCAGAGTTGAATTCATCTGTACAGGAAATTAAAAATTATCACAATCAAATAGTATTAGATTTATTTGAAAATGAAAAACATGAAGTTTTTACTGCCGTAGACGCTCAGTTTACTGAACTGGAATATTTTTTGGCACATAATAAATCTCCAAATTACAATTTCGTTTATGATCAGATTGTGAGTTTTGGAGAATTGATTTCGACTACAATTTTAAGTCATTTCATGAATTTTATGGGCATCCAGACAAATTGGCTTGACGTTCGTAATTTCATCAAAACAAATGCAAACTATAGAGATGCTGAAGTAGATTGGGAAGCAACAGAAGAGCTTATCAGCAAAAATGTACCAAGAAAAACTTTAAATATTACACAGGGATTTTTAGGTGCTGATGAAAACAATTTCACTACAACTCTTGGTCGTGAAGGTTCTGATTACACTGCCGGAATTTTTGCTTATTGTCTTGGAGCCGAAAGCGTAACGATCTGGAAAGATGTTCCCGGAGTTATGAATGCAGATCCGCGTTATTTTGAAAATGCGAGTTTGCTGAACCAAATTTCGTATCGTGAAGCAATCGAATTGGCTTTTTACGGCGCGACGGTTATTCACCCAAAAACATTACAGCCTTTACAGAAAAAAGAGATTCCATTATATGTGAAGTCTTTCATCAATCCATTACTCAAAGGAACTTGTGTTTCTAAAGGTGTTGATTTAGAGCCTCAATATCCATGTTTTATTGTAAAAAGAGAACAGCTTTTGATTTCTCTTTCATCAATAGATTTTTCTTTTATCATGGAAGAAAATATTAGCGAGATTTTTGGTTTATTTCACGAATTCAAAATCAAAGTAAACTTAATTCAGAACTCGGCGATTAGTTTTTCTGTTTGTGTAGAAGATAAATTTGGAAATTTTAATGATTTGAATGCCATTCTTTCGAAAAAATTCAAAGTAGATTATAGCGAAAATGTGACTTTATATACCATTCGTCACTTTACAGAAAACGCTGCACAAACTGTTGAAGAAAACAAAGCCGTTTTATTGAAACAGGTAAGTAGAGAAACAATGCAAATTGTGACTAAGGAACTTAATTAGTGCTTTTAAAAAGGTATTATTAATTCAATATATAAAAAGGTTTCACGGAATGTGAAACCTTTTTGCTTTTACCTCGCCCTATTATTCTCCGTCTCCCCAATCTCAGATTTCTTATAATTTGTCTTTTTAGAATTCCCGAAACTATAAGTTGCGATCAATTTAAAGTAATTTGAGGTATAAGTTCTGTGATAATAAATCTCAGTTTGCCCGACTGTATAATTTCCCGAAACCATGAAATCGTGAAAAATATCATTTGCTGTGAAATTGAGTTTTAAGGCATCTTTAAAAAAGTTTCTTTCGATTCCTAAAGTAACTGTGGATCGGCTATTATCACTTCGTAAACCGTAACTTTTATCGCCCAAATACCAGGCAAGCAATTGAATTTTAAACCAATCCGGAATTGTAAACGTATTATTCGAATACAAATAGATTTGAGGTTTTACAGGTCCTAAAGCGTAGGCATATGCATTATCAACCGCTTTGGTTAAATTCATACTTACGGTATTGGTAGAAGTCCACCATTTTGAAGTAAACGATCTTGAAATTGAAGCAAAATAAGAATGTTCTTTCTCCAGATTTAAAGATCTTAAAATATAACTGTTTGGTGTATCGCCACGTAAAGCTGCGGCAGAAATAGGATCTGTTTTATAGGTATATCCTATTTTAAAATCAAACTTTTTGTACATCACGCCAATTTCAAAAGCATGAATTTTTTCAGGCAATAAATTCGGATTTCCTTCAATTGTCGTAAACGGATCCTGATAAATAACATACGGATTTAATGCCTGATATCTTGGTCTTGTAATTCTGGAAACATACGAAGCGTGAGCTTTTAAATCATCCGAGAAATCGAAATTTAAAAGCAGGTTCGGAAAAATATTGCCATAACTTTTACTAAATTTTCTGTTTCCGTTTGCGTTTGTAAATAATTCATAATTTGTGTACTCACCACGTGCGCCAACCGAAAAATTAAACTTTTCGCCCCAGGAATTTCCATAATTAAAATACGCTGCACCAATTTTTTCTTTATAAGAGAAATCACTTGAGAGTTCACTATCCAACTCAAAAACTTCGTCTTCCGGATTTGCAATCAAAAAATCTGTACCCGAATTTATAGTGGCATTACTAAACTTTGCTCCTGTTTCCAGCTTTGTGTTTTTATTGTTTTTTTTAGAATAATCTACTTGTGCCATTATTATATTTATACCATTAGCAACATTATTCTTTAAATATTTTTCGGTATTAACCTCATTTTCAAGACTGTTCTCGTCAATAAAGTCGTGTATGGTTCCATTATAATTTGAATATTGAGTTCCTATAAATAATGATGAACCTTTAGCATCCGTGATCACATTGTAATTTAAATTGATGAACTGATTTAGTAAAACATCATTTTTAGCAATATCCGTTGCATAAAAATTTGTTCCTTTATTATCTTCAATTGAATTTCGGCTTTCAACAACTCCGCCTAAATCTTCAATATTTCCGCTATAAGCCAGAGAAATATAATCCTTGTCAGAAAAAGCATATTGCAATCCAAAACCAAAATTGGAGTAATTATTAAACTGGCGTTTCCAGTCTGTAGTTAGTTGGGATCGCATAAATTCATCAGGATTTGGACGTGTTCTTGTTGTGTATAAAAGTTCTCTGCCTTTTCCTAATTGTAATCCGTAATTGGTTATAAACGAAAATTTTCCTTTTGTATAATTAAAATCTAAAAGTGTATTGGTGCTTGTTCCAGCAAATTCTGAAACTGTAACTTGCTGGCTTGCCGTTCCCATTATTCCGTTTTCGATATTTCTTTTGGTAATAATATTGATCACCGCTTTTCCTTCGGCATCATATTTTGACGACGGATTGGAGATTACTTCTATTTTTAAAATTTGTGAAACCGGAATCGCGGCAAAACGTTCGTAGTTAATCAAAATTCCGTTCAGGTAAATAATGGCTTCGCCTTTTCCCAGAACACTTATTTGTCCTTCGGCAACGACAACGTTTGGAACCCTGCTTAATACTTCATTTACAGAACTGCTTGTAGCCAATAAGGTGTTGGCAACGTTTACATCAATATTCCCGTTTGCTCCGTACTTTATTAAGGAAGCCTGTCTTTTTATTACAACTTCGTTTAACTCATTATTTTGAGGTTCGACTTTCGGCTGAATCGTTGGTTTAGTTTGTGCATTTGCATTTGTCGAGGCAAAAACAAAACAATAAATAAAAATGAAAACTGAGATTAAAAACTTCATAAATTTTGCGATTGAGGATTTGACTTTTTGTAGTGACAAAAGTCAGCTCAAAACCGCGAAACGAGGTAATGGAAAGAGATTTCAGGAGTACGAATTTATAAATCAATACTCTGTTTTAGGCTTGAAATCCCTGAATTTGAAAGTTTAAAGGCGTTGTTCCGGTATGTTTTTTAAAGGCAGCAAAAAAGGTTGATTTCGAATTAAAACCAACATCATAGCCGATAGATTCTAATGTGAGCTTATCATTTGAAACTATGGTTTTGCAAGCCTCGTTTATTCTAAATTCATTTACAAAACTTGTAAAATTCTTGCCCAGATTATTGTTTAAAAATTGTGATAATTGATGGCTTGAAATATTTATTTCATTGGATAAATCCTGTAAACTCAAATTGGGGTTTTTGTATAAACTCTTTTCCAGCATTATTTTTTGTAATTTTTCTGCTAAAATTGATGCTTCTTTTGGATCTGGTTTTTTGTCTTTTGAGATATTCAACAGAAACAAATCGTCCGTTTTTTTTCGGTATAAAAGAATCGAAAAAGCCAGATATAAAATAAATGTAAAGGATAAACAACCTGTAACGCATGAAATAAACGGAACTCTGGCAAAGCCCAGAAAATAAAAAAGAAAAATAATTGCGTTACCTAAGAAAATCATTCCGAACCATTTTTCTGCCGGAGTTGTATTATTATAGTCTTGAATCATTTTTTGAAGCAATATTCGACTTTCAAAACCTGATATAAAAAGGTAACTAAACCATTGCAGAAAAATTAATGCTACAAAATAGTCGTTCCATAAAACCGGATAATTTTGATATGGAAATAAAAATCCAATGCCAAAAATCGCAATGGACCAAATCATCAAATGATATTTCCATGTTTTAGGAGTTTTATTAATAGAATGAATTCCCGCTTTTAAAAAATAATATAAAAAAGGACCAATTAATAAACAAGACGAAAGTCCGATTTGAAGATACGTTTTTGGCAACGCATTATTAAAATAAACAAAAACAGTAACTGTAATTCTTATGCTTAATGCCAGCAACATTGCTCCCAGAAAAAAATTCGTGAGGTATTTTTTTCTGGTAAAAAAGAAAAAGTACGCACTCAGAATAAATCCGTTGAATGCACCCAAAGCACCAAAAAAGAATAATATTTCTTTACCAATATTCATAACCTAAGTTTGTAAAGCCCGAAGCTGATAATTTAATGGCGTTGTTCCTGTATGTTTTTTAAAAGCAGCAAAAAATGTCGATTTTGAATTAAAACCTACGTCGTAACCAATCGATTCCAAAGTCAGTTTATCATTTGAAGCAATAATTGAGCAAGCTTCATTTATTCTCAATTCGTTTATAAAACTTGTAAAGTTCTTTCCTAAATTATTATTTAAAAACTGTGATAATTGATGACTCGAAATATTAAGTTCCAGAGACAAATCCTGTAAACTCAGGTTCGGGTTTTTGTATAAACTTTTGTCGCTCATTATCTTTTCTAATTTTTCAGATAAAATTTTGGCTTCTGCCGAATCTATTTTCCTGCCTGAATACTTTTGATTATTCAACAGAAATAAATCATCGGTTTTTTTTCGGTATAAAAGAATAGAAATAATCAGATATAAAATAAAAGAAAACACAACTGCACCGCTAATATAAGTTGCTCCAGGAGCACCCATAATCGAAAGGAAATAAAAGAGAAATAAAAGAAAATTACCCAGAAAAAGCATTCCAAACCACACTTCTGCAGGATTTGTTTTTTGTCTTGGGTCAATTATTTTCTTCAGAATTGTTCGAATGGTATATCCTGAAAAAACAATATAAACGAACCATTGAAAATAAATTATTTTTATAATCGAACGTCCCCAAAGTTTTGGATAATCTTCATAGGGATATAAAATGCCAACAGTAACGATCACGATTCCCCAAAACAGTAATGAAATTTTCCAGGATTTTGGCATCACATTTATTTCTTCAACCGCCGATCTTAAAAAGTAATACAAACACGGCCCAATAAAAAAACAAGCCGTTAACCCAAATTGCAAATACATTTTAGGCAAAGTGGGATCAAAATATACAAATACTGATTTCCCTATTCGGACACTTAATGCAAACAATAGTGCGCCCAAGAAATAATTAGTCAGGTATTTTTTCTTTGTAAAGAAGAAAAAGTAAACCCCAAGAATAATTCCGTTGAAAGCTCCCAAAGCACTAAAAAAGAATAAAAGTTCTTTACCAGTATCCATAATTGAAGTTTTATATCTGACAAAGCTAAAAAAAATTGATTCCTGTCAGAATAATTTTGAAAAAGTTTATTTTTATTTTTTACAAAAAATAAGATTATTCCTTAATTAAAAATATTTAACTAAATTTACTTTGTACCAAAAAAAGTAAGCCTATAAATATCAATACTTTACGATTATGCAAAATGATAACGAACCTAGCGAAGAAACTAAAAATGAATGGGAAAACGATCCGGATAACTGGATATGGGGAATGTTTTATTATAACCCAAAAGACAAGAGATCTTATTTTCCAAAAAGAATAAAAGAATTTGGCTGGCATGCTAATTATGCAGATCCTAATTACGTTGTTATTGTCTTATTGTTAGTTGCAGTAATAGTTGTTTTTATAAAATATGCCAGATAATCAGCATTAATCCATCATAATTACTGCTAAAACTAAAATATCCTCCATATCATTTCCCAATTATAAATACTACTTTTGGCTTTTTTAGAGTTAAAGTGTTTATGTTGAAAAAATTACTGTTTTTTACGGTGCTTATTTGGTTTTCTGGTCTTCGGGCGCAGGAAACGGAATCTTCGTACCAGACAAAAAAAGTAATTGTAACGCAAGACACAATTCACTTAGAAAAATTCAGCATTAATTCGAGCTTTTTCGAACTTTTGAATGCCAAAAATGAACCCATTGATTCGACATTTTACAAAATCGATTTTCAAAAGGGAACTTTACTTTTAAACGAAAAATTCACTTCAGATTCAGATACTCTGGTTGTCAATTATTTAAAATATCCTGATTTTTTAACCAAAGAATATTCGCTTTATAAAGACAGTCAGGTTGTGAGTAACGATGTTGGCTCAGAGAAATTATACAAACTTGAAAATACAAATGCCAAAAAAGTGACTCCGTTTGACGGGTTGAATACTTCCGGAAGCATAACCCGTGGCGTAACAATTGGAAACAATCAAAATACGGTTTTGAATTCGAATCTGGATCTTCAGATTACCGGAAAAATATCTGATAAAGTTAGTTTGAGAGCTTCACTTCAGGATAGCAATATTCCGCTGCAGGATGGCGGATATTCTCAAAAACTGGATCAGTTTGATAATATTTTTATGGAACTTTTTAGCGATGACTGGAATATTCGCGCGGGCGATGTTTTCTTAGAAAATAGAAAAACTCAATTCCTTAGTTTTAATAAAAAAGTTCAGGGACTTTCCACAAGTTTTGATTTTGGCGGTGAGGATAATAAAACCAATGTTTTTGCATCTGTCGCTTTTGTAAAAGGGCAATATGCCAAAAGTACTTTTACGGGACAGGAAGGTAATCAGGGTCCTTATAAATTAAAGGGACAAAATGGCGAATTGTATGTTTTGGTTATTTCGGGTTCTGAGCGTGTTTATGTAAATGGTGTTTTGCTGAAACGTGGTGAAAACAATGATTATACTATTGATTACAATGCAGGCGAAATTGTATTTACGTCGCTTTTTACGATTACCTCAGAAATGCGTATTAGTATTGAATACCAATACTCTGAACGTAATTATAACCGACTTGTTACGTATGCCGGCGCGACACATCAAAATAAAAGCTGGAGTTTTGGCGGTTATTTGTATTCTGAAAACGATATGAAAAATCAGCCTTTGCAGCAAAATCTTTCTCCAGAGCAAGTTCAGATTTTGAGTCAGGCGGGAGATGATCAAAACCTAATGGTAGCACCATCTGCTTACGAAGATGCTTATGCTGATAATAAAATTTTGTATAAAAAAACCATTCTCAATTCTGTAGAGGTTTACGAATATTCGAATAATTCGAGCGATGTTTTGTATAATGTAAAATTTAGCCTTGTTGGTAATAATCTTGGAAATTATATTATTCAAAACAATAACTCTGTCGAGCGTATTTACGAATATGTTGCGCCAGTAAATGGTGTTTTGCAGGGAAATTATGAGCCAATTGTAAAGTTGGTTGCCCCAATGAAAATTCAGGTTGCGACTTTTTTAGGAAAATATAATCCTGACGAAAAAACGCTGGCTGATTTTGAAATTGCCGTGAGTAATAATGATCAAAATTTATTTTCGAATATTGATGATGCCAACGATGACGGAATTGCTTTTAAAGCCAATATCAAAAAACGCCTTTTTACCAGAGACTGGACTTTGGATGCTTTTGCCAATTATCAGTTTGTTCAGGAAGATTTTAGATCTGTTGAACGTTTGTATAATATTGAGTTTAACAGAGACTGGAATTTAAGTACAACAACACTTTTGGGCAATCAAAGTTTGCTGGTTACGGGATTAAATTTTGATTTGTTTTCGAAAAAGGAAACTACAAATATTGGTTTATTTACATATCAATTTGAAAAACTGGATTATACCGAAAGTTATTCGGGAGCACGACATACTGCAACTGCATTTTTTAAATTAAATAAATGGACAATTGAAAATCAGGGCAGTTTCCTGAATTCTGATGCCACGACTTCTACTTCAAAATTCATTCGAAATCTTACCAAAACCAAATATCATTTCGGCAAAAACTGGGTTGGGGGAAGTGTTCAGATTGAAGATAATCAGGAGAAAGATAAAGTTACAAATGAGTTTTCGTCCCTGAGCCAAAGATTTTCAGAATATGGTATTTTTGTTGGGCGTGGTGATAGTACAAAAGTTTTTGTTGAAGTGGGATATTTGCAACGTCGCAACGATAGTTTGCAAAATGGCTTATTGCAACATGTTAACGATTCAAGAATGTATGTTTTGAAATCGAAATTGATTCAGAACAAAAAAACAGATTTGGCGGTTTATGCCAGTTACCGAACGTTGAATTTTACTGATGTTTCCCGAAAAAATGAACCTTCATTAAATTCGAGAATTCTATACAACGATCGTTTTTTTAATCAGTTTATGCAAATTGGAACGGCTTATGAAACGAGTTCGGGAACTATTGCACAACAGGAATTTACCTATATTGAAGTTCCAACTGGACAAGGCGTTTATACCTGGAATGATTATAATGGCAATGGAATTCAGGAACTGGAAGAATTTGAGGTTGCTCCTTTTCCGGATCAGGCTAAGTTTGTGCGTATCTTTTTGCCAAATCAGGTTTATATCAAAACAAATCAAAATAAGTTTTCGCAATCTGTAACTTTAAATCCGTTGCAATGGCAAAACGAAACTGGTTTTAAAAAACTGGCTTCTTATTTTTACAATCAGACATCTTTTATTATGGATCGTAAGGTAAAAAGTGAGGGCGATCGTTTAGAATTGAATCCGTTTAGTTCATCAGACGAAAATATGCTGGGATTAAATTCGAGTTTTAGAAACAGTTTTTATTACAACAGAGGCAAACAAAAACATTCTGTAACGTATTCTTACCTTATTAATAAAGGAAAAAACCTGCTTTCGATTGGTTCTCAAAATGTCACCAACAATTCGCATCAATTGCAATACACACATTTGCTGCAAAAAAGCTGGTTGTTTAATTTCTTTACTAAAACCATCAAAACCAATTTAGTTTCTGAAGATTTTACTGAGAAAAATTATGATCTGGATGGCTATCAAATTGCTCCGAAAATCAGTTATTTATTCTCGAAAAATACAAGCCTGGATTTCTTCTACGAGTTGCAAAACAAGGAAAATAAAATGGGGAATTTTGAAACACTGCGTCAAAATAGATTGGGAACTTCTTTTTCTTATGCCGGCGAAAAAAAGATAACAGTAAATGGCGAGTTTTCTTTTTATGAAAATAAATTTGAGGGAAATGAATTTTCATCTGTAGGATTTCAGATGCTTGAAGGGCTTCAGGCTGGTCAAAATCTGGTTTGGAAGCTTCTTTTACAGAAAAATATAACCCAGTTTTTAGATATTAACTTAAATTATCAAGGCAGAAAAAGTGAAACCGGAAAAACAATTCACACCGGAAATGTACAGCTTCGTGCTTATTTTTAACACTTTGAGAACAACATTATCATAAATTGATTATTTTTAATCGAAATTTTAACCTCTCAACTTATGAAAAAATTATTATTAATCTGTTTTGTATTTGTTCTTTCCGGTAATTTCTATGCTCAGGAAACTACAACAACTACTAAGTCTAAAACTGAAGCTAAGGCGAAAAAAGCAAAATCAGATGCAGACAAAGCTGCTGCAGACGCTAAAAAAGAAGCTGCTAAAGCCAAAAAAACAGCTGATGCAAAATCTGACGCTGACAAAGCTGCCGCCGCTGCCAAAAAGGAATCGGCGAAAGCCAAAAAAGATGCAACTAAAGCAAAATCTGATTCTGAGAAAGCAACTGCAGATGCCAAAAAAGCAAAATCTGACGCTGCCAAAGCAAAAAGCGATGCTACTAAAGCAAAAAGTGATGCAAAAGCTGAAGGCATAAAAGCAGACACAAAAGCTAAAACAACGGCAACTAAAAAAACCGGTACCAAAACTGTAAAAGAAACAACAGAAAAAGCACCAAAAGTTGCGGACAAAGTGACCGGAGAATACAATGGTAAAAAAGTATATACCGGACCTAAAGGCGGTAAATACTACATAAACTCAAACGGTAACAAAACGTATATTCAGGATTAAAAAAAGATATTGAGGTGCTACCCCGTAGCTTCGGAACTGAGATACTAAGATGCAATGCTTTCAAGCCGAACTTACGTTCGGCTTTTTATTTGCTGAGAAAAAACTTAGAACCTTAGTCCCGAAGCTTCGGGATAGCTCCTCAGCATCTTAAATAAGAGTTAATAATTTAGTAATATGCCCGAAATAGCAGAAAAGACTTATTTATATATCTTCGTCAAAAAGCAAACTTAATATGAGTATTGAATATTCGGCAAACAAAACTATTTTAGTCGCACCGTTAAACTGGGGCTTGGGCCACGCCACAAGATGTATCCCGATTATAAAAGCATTACAGGAAAATAACTTTATTCCGATAATCGCTTCTGACGGAATTGCACTGGCTTTGTTAAGAAAAGAATTTCCATATGTGCAAACTTTAGAATTGCCTTCTTATCATATTGAGTATGCAAAAAATGGTAAAAATTTTAAGTGGAAGCTGATTAAAAATCTTCCTAAAATGATTACGGCCATTCGTGATGAGAAGAAAATGGTAAAATCGTGGGTTAAAAAACACGGCATTGATGGTATTATTTCAGATAACAGATTAGGAGTTTTTAGCAAAAAAATTCCATCGGTATTTATAACGCATCAATTGAATGTGATGACTGGAAATACAACATGGTTCACAAGTAAATGTCACCAGCATGTTATAAAAAAATACACGGAATGCTGGGTTCCTGATACGGATGAAAAGGTAAATCTTACCGGTGATTTAGGGCATCTTGAAACTAATGACCTAAACTTAAAATATATTGGGCCTTTGAGCAGAATGCGCAAAAAGGAAACTCCAAAGATTTATGATTTGATGATTATTCTTTCGGGGCCGGAACCTCAACGTACTTATCTGGAAGAAAAATTAAAGAACGAGGTTGTTAATTATGAAGGGAAAGTTGTCTTTGTAAAAGGTGTAGTCGAAAAAGACCAAACCAAACTAGAATCAGGAAATGTTACTTATTACAATTTCATGAATTCAAAACAGTTGGAACAAACCTTCAATGAAAGTGATTTGGTTTTGTGCCGTTCCGGTTATACTACCGTTATGGATTTGGCAAAATTGGGCAAAAAAGCTTTTTTTATTCCAACTCCGGGGCAATATGAGCAGGAATATTTAGCGATAAAACTTCAGGATGAAAATTTGGTACCGTATGCATTGCAAGACGACTTTACCATTGAAGATTTATCAAGAGTAAAGTCGTTTACAGGTTTTTCTCAGTTTCAGGATAATATCGACTGGGATTCTCTATTTTCTATATTTGAAGATAAAGCTTAGAAGTTAAACTGCGCTTGCAATCGCAATAAGTTTCCTTGTTGTCTGTTGATTGGGAGCGCGCTGTCTTCAAAAGTTCTGTCGGCAATAACGTATTCTGCCGTAAGTTCGAATGCTTTAAACGGCTGCCATTCTACACCAATTTCGTAATCACGTACAACATAACTTCTGGCATCTTTCTCATATTTTTTTCCTCCGTCATAATACTGAAATTTGGCGAAAGGGTAAATATGCTGTTTTTTTATGTCTAATTTATAATTCAATAATACATAACCTCCGTTTAGATCTGTTTCATCAACGGTGTTTGTAAGCGTGTTATAACGAGGTCCGGTTCCAATATTATATTCCGTTTGAATTCCGAATGGCTTTGGGTACAAAACAAAAGTTGCTCCAATTCTCTGGTCTTTTACATATTGAGGATCATTAACTATTACACCTGAAGAAATCTCTCCGGTAAAAGCCCATTTTCCGGTATAGGCCTGAATTCCGGGTTCGATAATCTGATTTCCAATTACAAACGGATAAGTTGCTCTTGCCACAACATTTATAGCTCTGTTTCCGTCTAATTTATTGGCTATTTGTCCGTTATAAACTCCAAAAGCAAAAACTCCAAAATCGCCGGAACCTTTATAACCATCTTTTACCAACATCGAGAAACGCTCTCTGATTTCGGCCGGGGCCCAATAAAAGAATAATCCTAAATCGCGTTCGTTTAGTATAGCACTGTTCATGGCGTCGTTTCTGTCTAAAGCCAATCGTTGTCCGCTGGATTGCATGTTTTCAAAACCATACGGGATTTTACTTTGTCCAACACGCACACGATATTCCTTTTTCTTATCAAAAGAAAGATCAAAATACAGGTCACGAATTTGAACGAAATTTTGAATTCCGCTACTTGGCGAACTGGCAAAATCTGGCTGGAAGTAAAAAAATACATTTGGATGCACTTGTCCTGAAAACACTAAACGGGCCCGTCTGATAAAAAGTCCATTGTTTGCTTTTGCATCCGGAGCTGTAGAAGTTGTTCCCCATGATTTATCACATTGGTCACAGGAAACTTTATCGTTTGTAGAAAACAAACCATTGTATCGTATTTGTGCATAACCTCTTAGGGAGATTCTGTCGTACCAGTGTTCATCGTTACTAACGCCTGATTTGGTATCCGGAAGTTTGGCTTTGTTGATAGAATCAAGAAGACGAACTACTTCTTTTTTTACATCTTCTTTAGTTAACTCTTGCGCATTTGCAACACAAGTAATTAGCAATAAAATTGCAATTATTTTTCTTTTTATCATTTTCTTCTAATGCACTAAAATTCAAGGTGCAAAGATGTATCACTAATGTTAAGAAATCATTAACACCGTGTTATCATAATAAGAAGATTTGTTTAGAAATAGTTACGCAAATATTATTGCCCTTGCCAAACCTTGTTTTGAGTACTTAATAGCTATAGAAGCTTACAATTTTTTAACTTCAACTTTCTGTGCCTTATATGCTTTTTCGAGCGTAAAAGAGAATTCAGAACCAATTCCGAACTCACTTTCTACATATACTTTCTCTTTATGTGCCTCAATAATATGTTTTACGATAGCCAATCCTAATCCAGAACCACCTTCAGATCGGGTTCCGCTTTTATCGACACGGTAAAAACGTTCAAAAAGTCTTGGAATATTTTGTTTTTCAACCCCTTCTCCATTATCACTAATTCTAATTAAGACTTTTTTCTTGGTTAAATTAACTACTCCAACTTCGGTTAAACCACCTTCTTTTCCGTATTTAATTGAGTTTACAAGTAAATTCTCCAAAACCTGCTGAATTCTGTCCTGATCTCCGCGAACAATAACCGATTTTACATTTCTGCTTTCAAAAGCCAATTTGATTTTTTTCTTTTCGGCTTTCATTTCCAATAAATCAAAAACATTCTGAATCAGCTCAACAATATCAAAATCAGTCATATTCAAATCCAGATCACCAGACTCAAGTTTGGTAATCATGTCTAGATCTTCCACTATATATATAAGTCGCTCTACTCCTTTTTCGGCACGTTTTAAATATTTTTTTCTGATGTGTTTATCATCCATTGCACCATCAAGCAAAGTAGAAACATAGCCCTGAACCGTAAACAAAGGTGTTTTAAGTTCGTGCGAAACGTTTCCTAAAAACTCCCTGCGGTATTCTTCACGAATTTCGAGCATTTCGATTTCGAGTTTTTTATCTGTAGCAAACTTTTTTACTTCACGCGAAAGCGTTTCCATATCTGTTGTTATGGGCTGATTGATAAGTGTTGTCGATTCTAATAACGAAACCTCATCGTATATTTTTTTTACTCTTCTGTATATAAAACGTTCTACACGATATTGCAAAACCAGGAAAGAAAAAATGTAAATCGATAAGAGAAAAACTAATCCAAACCCTATTTGATGTTTCAGTTGATTTTTATAAAACAACGACATCAAAATCAGCACAAATCCTGTTGCAAAAAGACTTATATATAATGCCGACTTTACAGCAAATTTGTATGTTTTCTTAAAATTAATTTTCATTGAATATTTTTAACCATTAAGGGATTTTTTCACCATATAAGTGATATAAGTTCATTTAAAAGTAAAACTTATTTTCTATGTATTGAGTAAAAATTTGAAAAAGTCAATCTTTGTCAAATTAAACTTTGACAAAGATTGACTTTGATTTCAAAAGTATGGACTATAATTGAATGTTAGATCACAATCAAATACTTAGCAACTTAGTATCTAGTCCCGAGGCTTCGGGATTGCAGCTTAAAAAATTAAACTTCAAATTTATAACCTACTCCTTTTATTGTTTTAAAAAGATCTTCTCCAATCTTTTCACGTAATTTTCTGATGTGAACATCGATCGTTCTTCCGCCAACTACTACTTCGTTACCCCAAACTTTATCAAGTATTTCATCTCTTTTGAAAACTTTTCCAGGTTTTGAAGCCAGCAGGTAAAACAATTCGAATTCTTTTCTTGGTAATGCAATTTCTAAATTCCCTTTTATGATCTTATATTCTTCGCGGTTAATTTCGATTCCGCCAACATTTAAGGTATCACTAACAACTTCTTGTTCTTTTAACCTTCTTAACAAAGCCTTTACTTTACTTACCAGTAATTTTGGCTTTATCGGTTTTGTGATATAATCATCAGCACCTGCATCGAAACCAGCTACTTGCGAATAATCTTCGCTTCTTGCTGTTAAAAATGTTATGATAACATTATTTAATTCTGGTATTTTTCTGATGTTTTCACAAGCTTCCATACCGTCCATTTCTGCCATCATCACATCCATAATAATCAGGTCTGGTAATTCTTTCTGAGCTTTTGCAATTGCATCTTTTCCGTTTGAAGCTGTTACAATTTGATAGCCTTCCTGAGCAAGGTTATAGCCTACGATTTCTAAGATATCCGGTTCATCGTCGACCAATAAAATCTTGGTTTGAGTTTTTTTCATAAAATAGCAAAAATTGAGTTTTCTCATCAAATTTGATTCTAATAAATCTGATGGTTTTTAATTGCGATGGTAAATATAATAATAAATCGACGGTTAAAAATCGCAGTTAACGGTAATTTAATCTCGTAACAATTTGATAATCTACAGAACACAAAAACATAACAAGTGCGTAACATGAACTTTACAGGGCGGTTCTTTCTTTGCAAAAAAATAAATTAAACACAACTAAAATGAAATTCAATCTAAAATTTCTATTATTTACATTATTTATCTGCACGATTTCGGTCGCTCAAAACAAAGGTACAATTTCTGGTGTATTAACCGACAAAGAAATGAACAATCAATCGCTTCCTTTTGCGAATGTCTTAATAAAAGGAACAAACATTAGTGCAAACACTGACATTGACGGAAAATATTCAATATCTGTAAATCCGGGAAGCTATACTTTAATTTTCAGCTTTTTAGGATACCAAACTATAGAAGCTCCGGTTACAGTTAAAGCAAACGAAACTGTAACAATTAATCAAACACTTACTTCTGGAGAAGGTTATGCTTTGAAGGATGTTGTGGTGCAATCATCTGCCGGAAACAAACAAAAAGAATCAGCTCTATTATTAGACCAAAAAAATGCAGTTTCTTTTAAAGCTGCAATTGGTGCCGAAGAAATAGCTCGAAAAGGAGTTAACGATGTAGCAAATGCTGTATCTAAAGTTAGTGGGGTTTCTAAAAACGACGATTCAGGAAATGTTTTCGTAAGAGGATTAGGAGATCGTTATAATGTTACAACATTAAACGGACTTCCATTACCATCAAACAACCCTGCAAATAAAAATATACTTTTAGATATTTTCACGACAAATATTGTAGATAATATTGGAGTAAGCAAAACATTTGAAGCTCAAAACTATGCCGATTTCGGAGGAGCAAACATAGATATTGCTGCAAAAAAATTCAGCGGTAAACCTTTTGTAAGTTTTTCAATTGGAACAGGGGCTAACACAAATGTTTTAGGTCAAGATCATTTTTATCTACAAGATGGTCCTACTTATACTGGATTTAAAAAAGTTGGAGTTCCAGACTCTCCATTACAACCATATAGCTATGCAACAAGCTGGGACAGACAGGAAAACAAAAACATATTAAATGCTTTCTATACTTTATCTGCTGGTAAAAGATTCAATATAAATGATGAAAGTTCAATTGGTACTTTTGTTACTGGTTCATTTAGTGCAAAAAATAAATACACGGAAGGATACAGTAGAGGGGGAATTACTTCTGACGGAGATATCTTTTCTGATTTTTACAGAACGGCGTACAAACATAGTACTACTACAACTGTGATGGGTACAGCTGATTATAAAATCAACAACAAAAACTCGATCTTCTTTACTTCTTTATTCTTGAATTCAAGTGAGCAAGATTACAGCGAGTATGAAGGAACAAACCAGAATTTTGATGGTGGTGGAGACGCTCTTCAACAAATATCTGGATTTATTAAACGTGGAACTTTTGAAAGAACTCAATTAATTGTAAATCAATTAACAGGAAAAAATAAGTTCAACGATCAGTGGAATTTAAATTGGGGTGTAGGATACAGCATGTCTAATAGTGCAACTCCGGATCGTATGCAAAACTCTTTTGTGTATGCTCCAAATGCTATAGACTACACATTTTTTACCAATTCAAACATCAATAATCACAGATTTTTTCAGGACTTAAAAGAAAATGAAATCGCTGCAAATGTTGCTCTTTCTTATAACTTCAAAAAAGGCAGTGATGATACTTACAAAGGAAAAGTAACTGTTGGTTATTCAGGAAAGTTCAAGAGTGTAGATTACAACATGGAACAATATTCATTTTTCCCGAACAGAACTACAATTTCTTTTCCTAAAGAAGACATACACCATGTAGATAATTATTTAGATCCTGCACACTGGGGTTCATCTTACTCAAACAGAATTAACCAATTGTATAATGGAAATTTAGATATTAATGCTGCATTCGTTAATGTTCAATACTCTTTAACGGATAGATTGAGTGTGATATTAGGGGCTAGACTGGAACAATTGAATCAAAGTGTTTTCTATATCACAACAACAGTTCCGGGTGGCGGCAATTCTGATGATTCAAAGTTTAACATTTTACCAAGTTTAATTTCAAAATATACTTTAACAGACAAACAGAACTTAAAGTTTTCTGCGAGCAAAACATATACACTTCCTCAGTTTAAAGAAAAAGTGCCAATTATTTATGAAGATGTCGCACAAGCATACGAAGGAAACCCTAATTTATATGCTTCAACAAATTACAACTTCGATTTAGGATGGGAATTTTTCCCGAAAGCAGGGGAATTAATTTCTGTAACTGCATTCGGAAAAATCATTCAAAACCCAATCAACGAAATGTTCCTTAACTCTTCTTCAAATGATATCTCTTACGCAAATACAGGAGATAAAGGAACAGTAGCTGGGGTAGAAGTAGAATTTAGAAAAGATATTTTTGAAATTGAAAATAATAACAACCTAAAGACAAAACTTTCTTTTGACGCAAACGGATCTTATTTATACACCAACCAAGATCTAAGCAACGATAAAGTAAACAACGAAAATGATTTTGGAGCAAACTTTACTTTTTCAGAAAGTAAATTAACAGGGGCTTCTAATTTCCTTGCCAATGCTAACTTATCATTTTTAAATGAATTCAGAGAAGGACAGGATTTCAGTGCAACGGTATCTTACTCTTATTTTTCAGATAAATTAGCTGTTATTGGAACCTCAAGAGTAGGAAACCTGGTTGATAAAGCTGTAAATAAATTAGACTTTATCGCTAATACAAGTTTAACTAAAAACTTAAAATTAGGTCTTATTTACAATAACATCCTGAATCCAACTTTTAAACGTGTACAAGAGCAAGGAAAAGTACCAGGAAAAGAATCTGTTGGTGATATTACCGCAGTTTCATACAAAGCAGGTTCAGATTTCAGACTTACTTTAAATTATACATTCTAAGAAACTGTTCTAAATAAATACAAAAGGTGATTAGGTAACTCTAATCACCTTTTGTAATTTAAAACGGCAATGTAAATTTTATATTAAGTCGAGTCTTATTTATACCACTATACTTAATACATTGTTAATACGGTCTTAACTCAACAAAAACATATGTTCATTTACTTTGCCTTGAATAAATAAAACAATAAAACACAACAAAAATGAAAAAAAGTTTATTTGCAATGGCTGCAATATTAGGACTTGCTTTAACAAGCTGTAGTTCTGATGACAATAACAACAACAATACGAACAACAGTTCTTTTGTTTTAAAAGTTGACGATTTAAAGGGAGAGATTAAAGATGGTACTGTAACTTTGGACCCAACTCAAACTTATACTTTAACAGGTGGTCTTGTTGTTAAAGGTGGAGCTACTTTAGTTATTCCTGCTGGAACAGTAATTAAAAGTTCTGCTACTGCAGAAGCTACTTCTTTATATATCGCTGTAGAGAGAAATGCTAAAATTAACATCAATGGTACTGCTGCTAAGCCAGTTATTATGACTTCTGGAAAAGCAACTCCAGCTCAAAGTGACTGGGGTGGATTAATTATCGCTGGTAATGGTAAAGTGAACACAGGAGACAATGGTACTTCTGAAGTAGGTTCTTTAAGCTATGGTGGTAATGACAATGCAGATTCTTCTGGAAATATCAACTTTTTAAGAATTTCTTACACAGGTTCTAAATATACTGCTGAAAAAGAATACAATGGAGTTTCTTTCTTCGGAGTAGGTTCAGGAACTGTAGTATCTGACATATACACTTTCGAAAGTGGTGATGATGGAATTGAATTCTTCGGAGGAGCTGTAAACGCTTCTAACTTAGTAATTGTAAACTCTTATGATGATTCTTTAGATTTTGCTGACGGATGGCAAGGTACTGCTACAAACGTATACATTAAAGGTGTTACTAAAGCAGGTGTTGAAGGATCTACAAACGCAAAAGATCCAAGTGGAGCTGTTCCAATGACAAACGCTAAAATCACTAACATCTCTATTATTAAAGGTGATGCTGCTTTCTTAGCTGACGAAAAAGCAATCAATTACAAAGAAGGTGGAGGAAAACAAGCTTACACAAACTTATATGTTGCTGACGGAATGCCTAAAGATCTTGCTAAATTATCTACAGATGCTGGTGCAGTTGCAAATATCGCTGCTGGTAACTTTACTATCACAAACTATACTTTTGGAGCTTCTGTTACTGCATTTGATGGTCCTAAATTATCTGGAACAACTACTGGTGCTTTAGGTGCTGGTGCTGGTGCTGACTTACCAACTTGGGCTAACTGGACTAAGTAATTAAACTAAGTTGATTTTCTAATCACTTCACACATAAAATGTTAAAAACATCCTAATTTTTTAGGATGTTTTTTTTTGGCGTAGTTTTTGTAATTTTTTTTGTATATTTACAATAATCAAAAAATAGCGATGGCAAAAAACTACTTTTATATTACATTTTTATTGGCTTTTTTCTTTACTACTATAACGGCGTCAGCGCAGGATAATAGTAAGCAATTACCAAAACCTCAAGACGGAAGTACTATTGAGGGTCTAAGCTTGTACCCTAACCCTGTTACAAACGGCAAAGTCTATATAACATCAAAAAACGATTTAGAAAAAGAAATTGTTGTTTTTGATCTGTTAGGAAAAAAAGTAATTCAGGCACATTTAACGACCAGAGAGTTAAATGTTAGTGATTTAACTCCCGGAGTTTATATTATTAAAATAAGCGAAGAAAATGCGTCAGCTACCAGAAAACTTATCATTCGGTAAAACATAAAATACATCAAAAGCCCCAATGTTTATTTGGGGCTTTTTTATTACCGTTTTTTTTTGTTTCCAGTCACAGTATGGGTTTTGAGACTCTGTACAGGAAAACTGTGACCAAAAACTGAAAACTATTTACATTTATACTTACCTTTGCACAAAAAAAGTTTTGATTACAGCCAGCGATATATTTACCATTTCGAGTCAGAAACAATTTGAAAAAATAGCATTAAAAGTGTTTCGTTTTCAGCATGAAAACAATCAGGTATATCGTGACTTTTGCGACTTTCTAAAAGTAAATCCGCAACAGGTAAAATCACTGGAGCAAATTCCGTTTTTACCAATACAGTTTTTCAAGAGCCATAATGTAGTTTCCAATTCAAATCCTGTTCGGGTTACCTTTACCAGCAGCGGAACAACGGGCATGATTACGAGCAAACATTTAGTGACCGATATTTCCCTATATGAGGAAAGTTACCGCAAGGGGTTTTCTCAGTTTTATGGCAATATCGAAGATTACGTTGTTTTAGCTCTTTTGCCGTCTTATCTCGAAAGAGATGGATCTTCGCTTATTTATATGGTCGAAGACTTAATAAAACTATCCAATCAGCCCGAAAGCGGCTTTTATTTACACAATCACGACGACCTAATTAAAAAACTGACCGCTTTAGACGAATCGGCACAAAATGTGATTTTAATTGGTGTTACTTATGCTTTATTAGATTTAATAGAAAAACATCAATTCAATCTTCAAAATACCATTATTATGGAAACCGGAGGAATGAAAGGCAAACGTAAAGAAATGATTCGCGAAGAACTTCATGAACAGCTTTGCAAAGGCTTTGGAGTTTCTGCCATTCATTCAGAATACGGAATGACCGAACTTCTGGCGCAAGCCTATTCTTTAGGCGAAGGCGTTTTCGAATGTCCGTCATGGATGCATATTTTAGTTCGCGATCCCGAAGATGCGCTTACTTATGTAAATAATGGAAAAACAGGCGGAATTAACGTTATTGATTTGGCCAATATCAATTCATGCTCTTTTATTGCCACTCAGGATTTAGGCAAAAAAAATCCCAACAACTCTTTTGAGGTATTGGGACGTTTTGATAATTCTGATATTCGTGGATGTAATTTGATGGTTTTGTAATTAAATTACTTAGTCATTTTCTACATTTATTACAAAGTATTTTTTCTTTTTACCAAATTGAACTAAAATATACTTTTCAAAAAACACATCCTTCAATGTCAATAAAGTTTCAACTTGAATTTTCTCTTTATTTACTGATACCGCATTACTTGCAAGAGCTTTTCTAGCTTCTCCACGAGAAGTAAAAATTTGTGTTAAATCAGACAATGCCAATACAGCATCAATTCCATTCGTTAAATCTGATTTTTTAACAACTGGCTGATCAAATTCAGAAAAGATATCCATAAAAAATGCCTCACCTTCCTCAACTAAACTTTCAATAGTAAAATTAGAAAAAACAAATTCAGATTTTTTTATTGCATCCTCTAGTGCTTCTTTTCCATGTACAAAGATTGTAACTTCTTCTGCCAATTTCTTTTGCAAAACTCTTAAATGCGGAGCCGCTTTGTGTTCTTCAATTAATATTTCGATGGTTTCTTTATCTAAAAAGGTAAAGATTTTAATATACTTCTCTGCATCTATATCAGTTGTTCTTAACCAAAATTGGTAAAAATTATATGTTGAAGTTTTATCAGCATCCAACCAAACATTTCCCCCTTCAGTTTTACCGAATTTAGATCCGTCTGCTTTTGTAATTAATGGAGTAGTTAAAGCAAAAGCTTTTGCGCCTTCCCCACCCATTCTGCGAACTAATTCTGTACCTGTGGTAATATTTCCCCATTGGTCAGAACCTCCCATTTGCAAAAGGCAGTTGTTGTTTTTATATAAATGATAAAAATCGTATCCCTGAATTAATTGATATGTAAATTCCGTGAAAGACATTCCTTCGCCTTCTCCGTTAATTCTCTTTTTAACAGAATCCTTCGCCATCATATAGTTTACCGTAATACGTTTTCCAACTTCACGGGCAAAATCAATAAACGAGAATTCTTTCATCCAATCATAGTTATTTACCATAATTGGAGCGTTTGGTTCTTTTGAATTAAAGTCTAAGAAACGAGACAAAACACTTTTGATTCCGGCAACGTTTTTAGCCAAAGTTTCTTCGTTCAACAAATTTCTTTCGTCAGATTTTCCAGAAGGATCACCAATCATTCCGGTTGCACCACCAACCAAAGCTACAGGCTGATGACCAAAATTCTTTAAATGAACCAATAAAATAATCTGAACCATGCTGCCAATATGCAGCGAATCTGCTGTTGGATCAAAACCAATATATGCCGCCGTTACCTCTTTTAGCAATTGTTCTTCCGTTCCTGGCATGCTATCATGGTATAAACCGCGCCATTTTAATTCTTCAACTAGATTCTTCATTTTTAAAATATTTTGCGCAAATATAATCAATGGTAATGGCAATGGCAAAAACTTATACCACTAAGGCACAAAGGCGCAAATATTATTAAAAACAAAAAAACTTTGTGGCTTTGAGCCTTTGTGGCAAAAAAGCAAAAACTTATCTTTACAAAATGGTATTAGTAACTGGAGGAACAGGTTTAGTTGGCGCGCATTTATTGCTTCATTTAATTGAAAATGGAGAAAATGTCAGGGCTATTTACAGAAACCAAAACAACATTCAAAAAACAAAATCGGTTTTTGAATTGTATAAAAAAGGAGATTTATTCGAAAAAATTAATTGGCTTGAAGCCGATATTTTAGATGTTCCTTCTCTTGAAATTGCTTTTATCGACATTCAATACGTTTACCATTGTGCCGCTTTGATTTCCTTTGATCCTAAGGATGAAGATGCACTTCGAAAAACCAATATCGAAGGAACCGCCAATATGGTTAATTTTTCGTTGGCCAAAGGAATTAGGAAATTCTGCTTTGTAAGCTCAATTGCCGCTTTGGGAGATTTACCACCACATGAAACCTATATTACAGAAGAAACCGACTGGAATCCTGAAAAACCTCACAGCGATTATGCTATTTCAAAATATGGCGCCGAAATGGAAGTCTGGAGAGGCGTTCAGGAAGGCCTGGATATTATCATTATTAATCCGGGCGTGATTTTAGGACCAATCCCAAAAACAAAAAAATGCGAACAAGGAAGTGCTGAGCTGTATGTAAAAGTGGCAAACGGACTTTCGTTTTATACTCTTGGAAATACAGGATTTGTTGCTATAAATGATGTAGTGAGAATTGCTTACGAATTAATGAAAAGCACAATCAAAAATGAACGTTTTACCTTAATTGCAGACAATATTGTTTTTAGGGATATTCTAAACACAATTGCAGAAGTCTTAAAAGTAAAAAAACCAAGCATTCATGCAACTCGGTTTTTCATGAATTTTCTTTGGATTGCGGACAAAATATTCTCGTCTTTATTTTTCCAAAAAAGACGTTTAACAAAAGCAACAGCGAAAGCCTCTTATTCGAAAAATTTGTATTCAAATGAAAAAACAAAAACCGCTCTGGGAACGGTTTTTTTAGATGTACATCAATACATTAAAGAAGTATCAAAGTTATAATTATCTTTTTGTCTGTCTTATTGCTCGTCGTATCGAATCAACATTAATCTTTCGGGCAGGTTGAGTTTCATTAAGTTTAGGAGCTGGTCCTGTTGTTTTGCCTTTCTTATTTTTGTTTGCTTTTGCTGCTTTCTTCTCTTCGATCTTAAACAGTGAATCTGCTTTTTTCTGATTTTTTTCTAATCGTTTTGCAATTTGATCAAACATATCTTTATAGCTCTCATAATCTGAAGCATAGTACATATTGCTTTGCGCAAATTGTAGACTGTCTACTTTATATTTTTGAAGAATAAATCGCTTCGGGCTAGCATCAAGTGAATCTAAGGATAATGGATTGTGGTATTTTATGGCATCCAAAACAGATAAATCATACATAATATCAATCATTTTTCCTTTCTCAATAAGTCGTTTGGGCTCTTTTACAAGCTCTTTTTTACAACTTACAGCAAAAAATAAAACCAATATTATAACTACAAAATTCTTCATCTTCCTATTTTATCTGTCAAACAATAATCTTTTTCCGTTGCGAACGTCTTTCACTTTAAAATTGTTATAAACCAATTCGCCGTTAACAAACGTATGGGTAATTCTCGATTTAAAAGTAAAGTTTTCAAAAGGAGACCAGCCACATTTTGATAAGATATTTTCTGATTTTACACTCCACGGCAAACTCGGATTTACAATTACCAAATCAGCAAAATAACCTTCTTTTACAAAACCTCTTTTTTCGATTTTGAAAATTTTAGCCGGATTGTGGCACATTTTCTCTACGATTTTTTCAACAGAAATTTTTCCTTGGTGATGCGCTTCAAACATTGCCACAACAGCATGCTGCACTAATGGTCCGCCTGAAGGAGCATTTAAATAGGATTGACTTTTTTCTTCTTTCGTATGAGGCGCGTGATCTGTTGCTATAACATCAATTCGACCGTCATTCAAAGCTTTCCAAAGTTCTTTTCTATCTTCGGCAGTTTTTACAGCAGGATTCCATTTTATGAAATTTCCTTTTGTTTTATAATCTTCATCGGTAAACCAAAGATGATGTACACAAACTTCTGCTGTGATTTTTTTATCTTCTAATGCAATTTTATTCGAAAACAATTCCATTTCCTTCGCTGTAGAAAGATGGAAGATATGCAAACGCGCTCCGGTTTTTTTCGCCAGAGCCACTGCTTTTGATGACGAAATATAACAGGCTTCTGCACTACGAATTAAGTGGTGCGCCGTTACCGGAACATCATCACCGTATTGTTCTTTAAAAAGGGCAAGATTATTTTTAATTGTCGTTTCATCTTCACAATGAACCGCAATCAACATTGGCGTGCTGGAAAATATTTTTTCTAAAGTTGCTTCGTTATCTACAAGCATATTTCCCGTTGAAGAACCTAAAAATATTTTGATACCTGCAACGTTTCTTGGATTCGTCTTTAAAACTTCTTCCAGATTATCATTGGTTGCGCCCATCATAAACGAATAATTCGCAAATGATTTTACGGCAGCAATTTGATATTTTTCTTCTAAAATTTCCTGAGTAACTGCATTAGGAACCGTATTTGGCTGTTCGATAAAAGAAGTGATTCCGCCCGCAACCGCAGCTCTTGATTCTGATTCTATATCTCCTTTATGTGTTAATCCCGGTTCTCTAAAATGTACCTGATCATCAATTGCACCCGGCATTAAATAATTTCCTTCGGCATCTATCACAATACAATCTGAAGTTTTTAGGCTGATACTATCTGCAACTTCAACAATTAAGTCGTTCTCGATCAAAACATCACCTTCAAAAATAGACCCTTCGTTTACAATTTTAGCATTCTTTATTAAAATCCTATTCATGATCGTGGTATTATAATGTATTGATTAATTTTTTTAATCGAAGTGAAATTACCCCAAGAATAGCTTCTTTAATAATAGCATTGCTCATTTTAGAAACTCCTTTTGTTCTGTCTGTAAAAATAATAGGAACTTCGGTAATTTCAAATTTAGCACAATAGGTTCTGTACTTCATTTCAATCTGAAACGCATAACCAACAAATTTTATTTTATTGAGATTTATTTTCTCTAAAACTTCTCTTTTATAACAAACAAAACCAGCTGTGGCATCATGAATTTTCATTCCAGTAATAAATTTTACATACACCGAAGCAAAGTAAGACATTAATACACGACTTAAAGGCCAGTTTACCACATTTACACCTGTTACATAACGAGAACCAATTGATAAATCGGCACCACCAAAATGGCAGGCATCATACAATTTTTCAAGATCATTCGGGTTATGCGAAAAATCGGCATCCATCTCAAAAATGTAATCATATTTGCGTTCCAAAGCCCATTTAAAACCATGAACATAAGCTGTTCCTAAACCTGATTTTTTGGCTCTTTGTTCTAAAAATAATCTGCCCGGAAATTCTTCCTGCAATGCAATCACCTTGTTTGCAGTATGATCCGGAGAATTATCATCAATAATTAAAAGATGAAAAGGTTTATGTTGTGAAAGTACGGCTCTTATTATACTTTCTATGTTTTCAATTTCGTTATAAGTGGGAATTATGACAATACTATCATTCATTTTTCTTGGCAATTTCATGGCAAAAGTAAACTTTTTATGCCATTTGATTCATAATAAATTTATAATAAAAGTATTGATACAAAAAATTACTAATTTTGTAACGCTATGATTGAACATCTTCAACCCAGAATTCTAGAGAACAAAGATTGGGCAACACTTTTATTTGTGGTGGCCTTTGCTCTCGTTGCTATTACTAAATCGACTTACGAAACAAGATTTAGTGAGTTTAGCAAACTTATTTTTTCTGATAAATATGCAAAAATTTATCGCGACACCAGCAACCTGAAAGGCAGCTTTATTGTTGGGCTGTTTTTTGTTCAAATTCTGTCGTTTTCATTTTTCATTTTGCTTACGCTGCATATTTTTGGATATGCTTCAAAAACAGATTGGATCTTATACATTCAGATCGCTACATTTTTACTTTATTTTATTCTGGGGAAATTTTTAATCGAAAAAATCGTTGCAACTTCTTTCAATATTGATGATTTTGTAAGCCTTTTCAACCTACAAAAAGCGACTTACAGGACTTACATAGGTGTTTTAATACTGCCTTTTAACGCAGTTTTGTTCTATTATGACAATATTCCGAAGATTGTCCCGCTAGTAATAATAGGCGTTTCGCTATGTATAAGTCTATTTTCCTACTTTATTTCAATTAAAACGTATCAAAATATAATAATCGGTAAGTTATTTTATTTTATTTTATATCTTTGCGCTCTTGAAATAGCCCCTTATTATTTCATGTATTATTGGATAACAAAAGAGGTGGCTTAGTAAATGTTTATAATATGAAAGTGAAAACAATTTTGGTGTCACAGCCTGAACCTAAAGTGGAAAATTCTCCTTACTTTGAGCTCCAACAAAAACACAAAATAAAAATTGATTTCAGACCATTTATTCATGTGGAAGGGGTTAACGCAAAAGAGATTCGATTACAAAAAATCGACCTTAATCATTACACTGCGATTATTTTGACAAGCAGAAATGCTGTAGATCATTTTTTCAGAGTAGCAGACGAAATGCGCTACAAAGTTCCTGAAGGATTGAAATATTTTTGCCAATCTGAAGCAGTTGCGTTTTACCTGCAGAAATATGTAGTGTACAGAAAGCGAAAAATTTATGTAGGTGCTAAAGATTTTGCTGATTTATCTCCACTAATTAAAAAATACAAAGACGAAAAATTCCTGCTTCCGGCATCAGATCAGTTAAATGCTGATGCACCTATTACCTTAAATGGTTTAAAAGTAGACTGGACGCAAGCTGTTTTTTACAAAACAGTAATGAGTGATTTATCTGATTTGGCAGATGTTTATTATGATGTTTTAGCATTTTTTAGTCCAACCGGAATTAAATCACTGTTCAAAAACTTCCCTGATTTTAAACAAAACAATACAAGAATTGCTGTTTTTGGAAGCACAACTCAAAAAGAAGCTTTAGATTATGGCTTAAGAATCGATATTCTTGCTCCAACTCCTGAAACGCCTTCTATGACAATGGCTTTAGAAAAATACATTAGCGAAGCAAACAAAGGAAAATAATCCTTTTTAAATAAAAATTCCAAATTATAAATTCCAAATTCCAACCTTCTTGTTGGGATTTGGAATTTTTTTTATTTTAGACTATTTTGAGTGTTTCGGACTAAGATTTAAACACAATTTTGTCATCCCGAGGAACGAGGGATCTCCGCAAGAAACTCCGTAAAGTAAGTTGCTAATCTTTGTCGAGCTCCTGTGGAGATCCCTCGTTCCTCGGGATGACAAAAAATGTGGATATGCACTTTGCGCGCATCTTTGTTAAAGTTTAAAACTTTGACAAAGATTTAAAACAACAATTTTCTATTCAATTAAAACTTTAATCCTTAAATTTGATTTCTATTTAAAACCAAAAAACCAATATTAGTTTCAAACCACAACTCTCATGAAAATCAATTCTCTTTTAATCGAAATTGACGGCATCGACAAAGAAATACTTCGCTATTTAATGGATGATGCCCGAAAACCTATTTTACAAATTGCTAATAAAATTGGGATTTCTGGAGCGGCGATTCATCAGCGTTTAAAAAAACTGGAACAATCGGGTGTAATTTCAGGATCGAAATTTACTGTTAACCCAAAAGTTTTAGGTTACAACACAATGGCATTTGTTGGCGTTTATCTGGACAAAGCTTCCCGAAACTCAGAAGCTGTAAAGGATTTAAAGAAAATCCCCGAAGTTTTAGAATGTCATTATACTACCGGAAACTGGTCGGTTTTGATCAAAATCATTTGTCGTGACAACGAACATTTGATGCAGCTTTTAAACACAAAAATCCAGGCTATTGAAGGAGTTTCAAGAACAGAAACATTTATTTCACTCGATCAGCAGATTGATAGACAGATTCAACTTTAAAATGTGCCAATTAGATAATTAGTCAATTAGATAATTCTTAAAATGCTTAATAAACAATTGTCTATTGTTTCAAAATAACAAAACCCGATTAGTTTAAACTAATCGGGTTTTGTTATTAATTATCTAATTGACTAATTATCTCATTACCACATTAATTTCTCCTGCTTCCGGAATAAATAGAGATATAGTATAACAACGTTGCGATTGATCCGATTGCTGCTACTACATAAGTTCTTGCAGCCCATTTTAAGGCATCTTTTGCTCCAGCCTGCTCTTCTTGTGTCAGCATGTGTTTATTTTCTAACCAGGCAAGCGCTCTGTTACTTGCATCGTACTCTACAGGCAAAGTAATAATCGAAAACAAAGTTGTTGCCGCAAAAATGATTATTCCTATCAGTAACAATTGAGGAAAAGTTCTAATCATCAGGATTCCTGCAATCAAAATCCATTGTACATAATTTGAGGCGACGCTTACAATTGGTACTAATTTCGAACGCATTGTTAACCATTCGTAACCAATAGAATGCTGCACGGCATGACCACATTCGTGTGCCGCAACAGCAGCCGCAGCCGCATTACGATGATTATAAACTGCTTCGCTTAGATTAACAGTTTTATCACTCGGATTATAATGATCAGTTAACTGTCCCGGAGTAGAGATAACGCGAACGTCTCTAATACCATTATCTGCCAACATTTTCTCTGCAATTTCTGCACCGCTCATTCCATTTCGAAGTTGCAGTTTAGAGTATAATTCGAACTTGCTTTTTAATTTTGAACTAACCAACCAGCTGAATAACATAATTGCACCAGCAATAATTAAATATCCACTTCCCATTTTTTTTGATTTTTTGATTGAAATTTAAAGTTACAAAAGAAACAGCAATTTACGAACCAATTTCAAAAAATGTCATTTTGGCATTCAGAAGATTTTGTTAATTTAAAAGATTGTTCTTCAGAAGGAAAGTAATTAATTCGGCCACATTTTTTACTTTATATTTTTGAAGAATATTGCGCCGATGTGTTTGTACGGTCAAAAAACTCAAGAACAATTCATCGGCAATTTCCTGGGTCGATTTGCCTTTTGAAAGTAATAAAGTAATATCTTTTTCCCGACGGCTAAGGCTCGGGATTCGATCTAAATCTTCAGATTGTGGCTGACTTATAACTGCCCGAACCTCATCGCTAAACACAATTTCGCCATCAATTGCTTTATAAATGCAATTTTTAAATTCATCAAAAGAAGCACTTTTTAAAATATAGCCATTTCCTCCATTTTGAACAAATTGCATAACCAGACTTCTCTCTGACTGACTGCTCATCCCGATAATAATTATTTTAGGATATTTTTGTTTGATGGTTTTACAAAGATCAATTCCGTTTATTACCGGCAAAAAAATATCCATTAAAATCAGGTCCACTTCATTTGTTTCGATATAATCTAAAAGCGCAACGCCTGACTGCAATTTCTCCACGATCTCAACAATCTGAAAATCTGACAGTAAACCCGAAATTCCGGAAATCACAATCGGATGGTCATCTACAATTACTGTTTTATATTTTTTAGTCATTTAGCATTTCGTTTTTTACCTTCAGCTCAATATAAGCCGAAGTTCCTTTATTAATTATGCTTTCAATTTCTAATTTCCCGTTTAGAAACTCTACACGGTTTTTTATATTTCTTAAGCCCATTCCGGTATTACTTCTTTCCGAAACGTTAAACCCAATTCCATTATCTTCGACCGTTATAAAAAAAGTTTCTTTATTTTGAGAACATGAAACCAGGATTTCTGATGCATTTGCATACTTTAAAGCGTTATTCAATAATTCCTGAATAATACGATAAATAAAAATTTGATGGTTTTTAGACAAGTTCGATTTGCTAATCAAATACTGAAATTCAACATTTGTTATTGTGTTTGAATTTGCCATGCACAAATCACGCAAAGCATGTTCTAAACTTAGTTTCAACAAACTTTCAGGCATTAAGTTTTGAGAAATATTGCGGAGTTCTTTGATCGAATTATCCAGTAAAGTGGTTACTTCTGTCGTACTTACATTATCTTTTTCTGCCAATTTTAAATGAATTTTCAATCCCGAAAGCATACTTCCAAGTCCGTCATGCAAATCTCGCGCAATTCGTTTTCTCTCTACTTCTTCACCTTCGATTAAGGCATTTGAAACTGATAATTTCTGCTGATTTTCAAGTGCTGTCAATTCCTGCTGGTGATTAATTTCTTTTTGAAAACTCAGCTTCTTTTGGTTTTTATTCAAAATCCATAAAAACAAAACAATCAGAAACAACAAAACCGACAATACAGCAAACAGAAAAGAATTCAACCGATTGTTATATACCAATAATGCTGCTTTTTCATTTTGCGATTGAAGAGCTGTTATTTTTTTCTCATTTTCGGCTTTTTTGTATTTTGCTTCGAGTTCTACAATTTCTTTTTGAAATTTTGTATTGTTTAAACTATCGTTTACAATATTATATTTATTGGCATAAAAATAAGCTTTGTCATAATTTTTAACAGCGCTGTAAACTTTAGACAATTCGTTGTAATAGTTCTTTTTATCTACAATAAATGGTGTATTTTCTAAAAGATATTGCAGGTTGTTTTTAGCTTTTTCGTAATCTTTTAGTTTAAAAAGTATTTCATATTCTGCAAATTTCAACCTGTTTAAGGCAATTGCATTCTGATGTATTTTGGCAGATTTTATTCCTTTTTCATAACTCGTTAAAGCTTGCGTGTATTTATTTTGTTTGGCATAATATACTCCTTCTGAATAAAAATAAGAATCGTTTAGATTGGATTTAGGAAATTTTTTGAGTGTAAAAAAGGCTTTATCAAGTACTTTTTTTGCATCATAAAAATGTTTTAATTCTACTAAATTTTCGGCATTTATGATATAAGTTTCCATTTTAGATTCTGCCAATGTAGGAGATCGTTTGGTTGCTTTTTCGATATAATTCTGTGCTTCATCTAAATATTCGCTTGCTTTTTGGCGTTCGTTATTATTCATAAAAATAATAGCAACCGCTTTATACAAGCCGCTTATCAACTCATAATCGCCGCTCTTTTTTGCAAGGGGAATGGCTTCATTGACCAATAATTTCATATATCGCTTTTCGTTGTTTTTTCGCTGCTGCATTATTCCATAATTCTGCAACAGGATCGCGCGGAGTCTAAAAGCTTCTGTATTATTGTACTGTTTTAATTTGGTATTGGCTTCTAATAATGTTTTTTCAAAACCTATGATATCGCCTTTTTCAATGAAACTATAGGAATTATAATAAATCGAAGCATCCTTCAAAAAGGGAAATTCTGATTTTAGTCTATTGGCCTGATTTAAGTATTCTTTGGATTTTTCAACATTCTGAACCATCAAAAACAATCTTGATAATTTAAAACTGTAAAGACATTTTATACTATCAGATTTTGTGTTTCTGGTCACTTTTGCAATACTGTCTATGTAAACGGTATCATCATCTAAAGAAAGAATAACTTGTGAATGTGCAAAGGCAGATAAAAACAAAAACAGCGTCAAAAAGCGGATTTTCTTCATAAAGTGGTATTTATTCAAATTTATTAAATTAAAAAGTGTTTCAAAAAAAATTCAGTCCCTTTTACCTGATATCAGGTAATAAAAATTACATTTTATCAGGTATTGCCAACTGTTTTTCAAGCCTGTAATTTTGTTTTAAATGAATATTAATTATTAAAGAATTTATTATGAAATCAATTTTTAAAACAGCAGTGCTTGTATTAACACTTGCTTTTACAGCAGTATCATGCAGCAGCGACGATGATAACAACTCAGGACCAGTAACAGCATCAAGAGATGTAAAATATGAAATAACAGGAAATTTTACAGGTGAACTTGATGTAACTTATATGGAAAAAAGTGGTGCTCCGCTTATTGAAGATGTTCTGGCATTACCATGGACAAAAGAATTTACGGCTAATGCAGATTCTGACGGAGCTTTGGTACACACAAGCGGTCTTGGCGGTGTTGCCGGGCAAACTGTAACGGCTAAAATTTATGTGGGAGGAAAAGTGGTTTCTGAATTAACCGGAACGGCAAATTCAGACGGAATTATTGTAGTACATCCAAACACTTATGTATTTCCGAGATAAGAATCAGAGGTTAGAAATTTAATTTGATAAAAAAATCGGTTTGTAAAATTTACAAACCGATTTTTTTTATTCATTTTCTAATTGCTTATTGACTTCTTCAAATTTTTCTATCAGACTATTTAATTTGGTTTCTTGTTTTTTGATTTCCTTTGGCCTCAAATAAAACCAGGCAAATCCTATCCATAAAAACAACATTATATACGTGAAAACACTAAAAAACGAACTCATTTTTGATGCGTATTCATACATATATAAACTTATTCCTATACTTAATAGAATAAAGTATAAGCTTAAAATTCGGGATTGCAAAAATTGTTGTTTTCTTTTAATTAAAATGAGTTTCTGCAAATATTGCTGATTGGTTTGGGTTGCGTCTATATTTTTATAAGTGGATAATAACCTGTTATAAACAATCAGATAAATAAGCATTGCTAAAACCGTTAGAACAATTCCAATTTTAGTCGAGATAAAATCAGGCTGATAAAAATACCAGATAAAAATTATAAAAGTACAGGTTGCAAAAAGCAGGATATTAGTGATCCATAAACTGCGCAAAGCTGTTTTTTTAAACTGTTTTAATCTTGCCAGTAAATCTTCTATGTTCGGTTGATTTACGGTTTGTTTTTTCCATAAATCTTTAAAATCTATATTATTGCTGTCCATTTTCTTTGAATTTTTCAGTCAGTTTTTCTTTAATTCTATGAATTTTCACTCTTGTATTGGTTTCCGAAAGCCCTACGATTTTAGCTATTTCTGATTGTTTTACATCTTCAAGTTCAAGTGAGATAATAATACGGTCGGTTTCGGGCAATTCAGCAATGCATTTATATAAAAACTGAATTTGTGGTTCTAATGAATATTGCTTTTCCTCAGTAAGATGCAGTGGTAATTCCGATTTCGGAAAACGTTTCTGCCTCTCAATCTGCCTCAAACAATTATTAGAAGCGATCCTGAAAATCCAGGTTCCTATGCCCGATTCGTTTCTAAAAGTTTCGAGTTTTTGCCAGACAATAATAAAGGTTTCCTGAGCCAGATCCTGCGCAATATCATAATCGTTAACAAACCCCATACAAAGCCTGAATATTCGATCCCAATATGCTTTATAAATATCTTCGAATTTCATTTTACGCTTTTATAAAATTGCTTAATTGGTTTAAATACAATTTCGAAAATAAAAGGGCGATAATTAAAATATAATTTTTCATTTCAAATAATTTTAAGTTGATAAATAATCGGATCCGTCCTTTTGATACGAGAACTATTAAAATGTTACAACTGAAATGAAAATTTCAATAAAAAAATTCAAAATTCCAATTGAAGCATGGTGAAGTTTTGCCACGAATTACACGAATTAACACAAATAAAATTCGCGAAAATTCGTGTAATTCGTGGCAGAAAAAATTACTACAAAAAAAATCCCAAACCCCAATCGTAAAGTTGGAATTTGGAATTTTTATATTGGAATTTAAATCTGGTTAACCAACCAAATTGATGATCTTTCCAGGAACAATAATCACTTTATTTGGGATTCTTCCATCAAGTTGTTTTAATGTTCTTTCATCTTTCATGATAATTTCTTCGATTTGCGCCGCGGTTAAATCCAAAGGCAATTCGATTGTGAAACGCATTTTTCCGTTGAAAGAAACCGGATATTCTTTATTTGTTTCAACTAAATGCTTCGCATCAAAAACAGGAAAAGCAACCGTTGAAATTGATTCTTTATTTCCTAATTGCGACCATAATTCTTCAGCAATATGCGGTGCGTAAGGCGAAACCAAAATTGCTAATGGTTCTAAAATCGCTCTTGAATGACAATTTTGAGTTGACAATTCATTCACACAAATCATAAATTGAGAAACTGAAGTATTGAAAGAGAAACTCTCGATATCTTCTGCTACTTTTTTGATCGTTTTATGCAATGATTTTAGGTTATCTTTTGTTGGTTCATCGTTATTTACGATTAAACCGTTATTCTCATCAAAATACAATCTCCATAATTTTTTAAGGAAACCAAAAACTCCCGAAATCCCTGCAGTATTCCAAGGTTTTGCCTGCTCTAACGGACCTAAAAACATTTCATACAAACGTAATGTATCAGCACCATATTCTGCACAAATATCATCCGGAGTTACCACATTGTATTTTGATTTTGACATTTTTTCGACTTCGCGACCTACAATGTATTTTCCGTTTTCTTCTTTAACAAATTCTAAATTTTTAAAATCTTCTCTCCAATTTTTGAACTTTTCAATATCTAATTCATCTGATGAATTAACAAAAGACACATCAGAATGCAATTCGCTTATATCCACTTCAACTTCAGCAAAAGAATCTTTATAGAGTGTAATTCCAGTTGTATTCTTAGTTGTTAATTCAAATAACTTTTCAGACAATTCGGTAAGTACATCGTTCTTTTTTCCTTCAATTAAAACTTCCTGTCCTCTGTATAATGATAAACCAATAATCTTCGACAGATCAAATATTTTATTCAATCTAGAAAATTCCTTATAATATTTTGAACTAACAAACACTGATTCTCCATAAATTCCATTTCCAACAGTATCATTACCAAAACTATCTCTTCCTCCAGAAACGCTTGTAATAGTTAATCTATAAACAAAAGCACTAGTCCCCAAAATCATTCCCTGATTAATCAGTTTTTTGAATGGTTCTTCGGTTGGAGCGAAACCTTTGTCTTTTAAGAATTTATTCCAGAAACGAGAATACAATAAGTGTCCGGTTGCGTGTTCGCTTCCTCCAATATATAAATCAACACTTTCCCAATAAGCCAAAGCTTCTTTGCTTGCAAATTCAGTTTCGTTATGTGCATCCATATAACGCATCCAATACCATGAACTTCCTGCCCAACCTGGCATTGTGTTCAATTCAAGAGGGAAAATTTCGAAATTATCAACCAAATCAGTATTTACAACTTCATTATTTTTTGTATCCCAAGCCCAAATTGTTGCGTTTCCTAACGGAGGCAAACCATCTTCGGTTGGTAAATATTTCTCTACTTCCGGTAAAATAATTGGCAAATGTTCTGCACTAATCATTTTCGGTAATCCGTTTACATAATAAACCGGGAAAGGTTCTCCCCAATAACGCTGACGAGAGAAAACAGCATCACGCAAACGGTAATTTGTTTTTCCTGTTCCCTGCTCTATTTTTTCTAAGGCAGCAATTACTTTTTGAGTTCCTGTTTTGTAATCTAATCCGTTTAAGAAATCAGAATCTACTAATTGAAAACCTTCTTTGGCTCCAAAAGCAGCCTCAGAAATATCTTTATCAAAAATATTCTTGATTTCCGGCATTCCGTTTTGACCTTTAAAGAAATTAGCAAAAGCGTAATCTCTTTCGTCTCCACAAGGAACCGCCATTACAGCACCAGTTCCGTAACCTGCCAAAACATAATCTCCAATCCAAACCGGAATTGGTTCTTTTGTAAAAGGATGTTCTGCATAAGCTCCGGTAAATACTCCCGAAATGGTTTTTACATCGGCCATACGCTCACGCTCAGAACGTTTTGCTGTTTTTTCGATATACGCATCAACAGCGTTTTTTTGATCAGCCGTTACAATTTTAGCTACCAAATCATGTTCCGGTGCCAAAGTCATAAAAGTTACGCCGAAAATGGTATCAGGACGAGTTGTAAAAACTTCAATAAAAGAGTCTTTAGTCCCAAGTCCTAAGTCTGAAAGTGTAGATTCACTTTGCACTAAGGACTTTGGACTAAGTACTTTAAACTTAACCATTGCCCCAACCGATTTTCCGATCCAGTTTCTTTGCGATTCTTTTATAGATTCACTCCAGTCGATATCATTTAAACCTTGCAACAAACGCTCTGCATAAGCAGAAATTCGCATGCTCCATTGGGTCATTTTTTTACGAATTACAGGATATCCACCACGCTCAGAAACTCCGTTTACGATTTCGTCGTTTGCTAAAACAGTTCCTAAACCAGGACACCAGTTTACTTCTGTTTCTGCCAAATAGGTTAATCTGTATTGCAACAATATTTTTTCCTGCTCATCTGCTGAAAACGCTTTCCATTCGCTTGACGAAAAACTTTGAATATTATCATCAGATACGGCATTTACTTCTGCATTTCCTTCTTTTTCAAAAATAGCTGTCAAAGTCGAAATATCTTCGGCTCTGTTTGTCTCTTTATTGTACCATGAATTAAATAACTGAATAAAAATCCATTGTGTATGTTTGTAATAATCAGGATTTGAGGTACGTACTTCACGCGCCCAGTCAAATGAAAATCCAATTTTATCTAATTGTTTTCTGTATCCGGCAATTTGTTTTCCTTCTTTATCCACTCCACCGTCAATATTTACGCGTGTTGTATCTTCCGGACGCTGTCCTGTCTGAATCGCATATTGTTCTGCAGGCAATCCAAAACTATCATATCCCATCGGGTGCAAAACATTGAAACCCTGATGTCTTTTAAAACGAGAATATACATCTGAAGCAATATAACCCAGCGGATGTCCAACGTGTAATCCCGCTCCGGATGGATAAGGAAACATGTCTAATACATAATGCTTCGGTTTTTCAGAATTGTTTGATGCAGCAAAAGTTTGGTTTTTAGCCCAATATTTTTGCCATTTTTCTTCGATTTCGTTTGGATTGTATTTCATTCTCTTTAAGGTTCAAAGGTTCAGAGTGACAAAGGTTCAAAGGTTTGTCACCGAATTAAGATCGCAAATTTACATTTATTGTAGATTGTACCAAAGCTATTTCGTTGACAAACAAATAAAAAAACACATTACTTATTTTTAATTACGTAAATATACTTGTATTCGTGTTTTTATACTTAGATAAATTGCGTTTTCTGAATCATGAAGAAAAGTTCCGGAGGAACGACCAATATTGTAGGGCTGGATTTCAATCCAGCACAAATAAAGAATAATAGTGCTATTTTTGTAAGATCACTAAAAGAATAAAATGAGTAATAGCAAAAAATATTCTGTTGAAGTTCGCCTTTGGATTGAAGAAACTGAAGGTCCATTTCTGGGAATTGGAAAAGTCTGGCTTTTAGAGAATATTCGAAAAACAGGATCTATTACCAATGCGGCAAAAGAAATGAAAATGTCGTATCGTCAGGCGTGGCAATTGGTTGAAGAAATGAATCAGCGTGCCGAAAGTCCGCTGGTAGAAAAACTTCTTGGCGGAAAAGGCGGTGGCGGCGCAAAACTGACTGAAGCCGGAGAAAAAGCTATTGTTGTTTTTTATGAAATCGAAAAACGCATTAAAGATTTTGCTCTGAAAGAAACCCAAAAATTAAAATTTTAAAACACCTTAATTTCATTTTAAAAAAATCAAATAACCAAAACCAATTTTTTACAATCGTCAGTATTCATTTCAAAACATACTGAAATTTATATTCTCTTATGAAACTAAAACTTTACACATTTCTGCTTCTGATAAGCTTAAAAGGTTTTTCTCAAATAGAAAATTCAAAAAAAGCTCCGGACAGCATTAAAAAAGAAGATTTAAATGAAGTCGTAATTACCGCTTCCCGTCGATCTGAAAATATAATGCGTTCGCCGATAAGTATCGAGAAGTTAAAATCGGCGGAAGCCAAAAAAATGGGTTCGCCAAGTATTTATGAAGCATTAGAAAATGTAAAAGGAGTTCAGATTATTACGCCAAGTTTGGGTTTTAAAGTTATCAATACAAGAGGTTTTGCGAATTCGACCAACGTAAGATTTGCGCAATTGGTTGACGGAATCGACAATCAGGCACCCCATTTGGGCGCGCCAATTGCAAATGCACTCGGCGCAAATGATTTGGATATTGTTAAAATCGAAATTATTCCGGGAACGGCTGCGGCTTTGTACGGAATGAACGCTATTAACGGTTTAGCCAATATTCAGACCAAAAATCCTTTTGAATATGAAGGCGTAAGTGTTCAGCAATTAACGGGCGTAAATCATGTTGGCAATGTTGATCGGTTTTCATCGAAAATTTATTCTCAGTTTAATTTAAGATTTGCAAAAGCTTTCAATGAAAAAATTGCCTTCAAAATAAATGCTTCAACTACGGGCGGAACAGATTGGGTTGCCGATGACAGAACCGATTTGGCTCCAAATGCCAATGCTTCGACCAATTTATACGACACAGATAATCCAGCTTATGACGAAGTAAACGGTTACGGAAATGAATCGGCAAACAGAAAAACTTTAAACTTAAACGGTAAAAATTATGTTGTTGCCAGAACAGGATATCGCGAAACGGACATTACCGATTATGAGATTAAAAATTATAAAGCTGATGTTGGTTTTTATTTTCGTCCGAAAAAAGGAAACGAACTTTCTGTAACGTATAAAACGGCATTAATCAACACAATTTATCAGCGTTCGAATAGATTTCGATTAGACGATTACACATTGAATCAATTTGCGGTTGATTATCACACGCCTATTTTTCAGGTAAAAGCGTATGCTACAACCGAAAATACCGGAAACTCATACAACCTTCGTTCTTTGGCAGAAAACATGGATCGCGCTTATAAATCAGATGATAAATGGTTTGCAGATTATTCAACCTCTTATAAAAATGCTATTACAGGCGGAGCAAGTATTGCCGACGCTCATAAAATCGCCAGATCACAATCTGATCAGGGACGTTTTGAACCGGGAACTCCAGCTTATGAAACTAAGGAAAAAGAGTTGGTTGACATTAATAATTGGGATATTGGTGCGGCTTTGCGCGTAAAATCGACTTTGGTTCATGGTGAAGGTTTGATTAATTGGGACAAGGCATTTGTTTCTTTCTTCGAAAAAATTGATGCCACATTATTAAGCGGTTTCGATTACAGAAATTATATTATTGTTCCTGACGGAAATTATTTTATCAACCCAAAAAGTGCTACTAAAAATTTAACGTATCAAAAAACTGGGGCTTTTACACAGTTAACGAAAGACTTTTTCAATAGCAAATTACGTTTGGGCGCTACAGTAAGAATGGACAAATCTGACTATTTTGATGTTAAATTCACCCCTCAATTTACAGCGGTTTATTCTCCAAAAGAAACGATTAATTTCAGGGCATCTTATCAAAACGGATATCGTTTTCCGAGTATTTTTGAAGGATTTTCTAATGTAAATTCTGGCGGTGTAAAACGTGTTGGCGGTTTGAGGATTATGTCTGATGGTGTTTTTGAGAATTCGTATACCAAAGCATCGATTGATAAATTTCAAGCGCAGGTGAATAATGATGTAAATACTCTTGGTATCACTCAGGCAGCCGCAATAGAAAAGAACAAAAACATGATTCAGAAAAACCCGTACACTTATCTGGAACCTGAATTTGTAAAATCTTTTGAATTTGGTTTTAAAGCAATGGCATTAAACAAAGATCTTTTTATTGATGCCGATTTTTATTACAACTCTTATAAAAACTTTATTGCGCAGGTGGAAGCCAGCACTGTTAATACAACAGATCAAACACAAATTCCAACGCTTTTATATTCGAGAACAACCCAAAATCGTTACCGTTTATGGACAAATTCTAAAAGTAAAATTTACAATTACGGAGGAAGTTTAGGTTTAAAATATCATATCGATGAAACTTTTACGGCTTTAACAAATCTAACTTTCACAAAATTGGACAGAACCGATGATAAAGACGGTCTTGAAGATGGTTTTAACACTCCTGAATTTAACGTAAACGGAACTTTAATTGCCAATAATATCTGGCGAAATCTTGGTGCGAGTGCAACGGCGCGTTATCAAAACAATTTTGATTATGTTTCTTTTTTAGTTTCCGGAACTGTACCCGCTTATTGGTCTATGGATGCGCAAATCAATTATTATTTTCAAAAATCCGGTATTACTGCAAAATTAGGAGCTACCAATCTTTTAAATAAACCTTATACTTCCATTCTTGGTGGTCCATCCATTGGGGGATTATATTATTTGTCTCTCGTTTGGGAAACTTTATAAGGTTCTTACTAAGGTTCTGAGACGCTAAGATTCTAAGTTGCTAAGTTTTTTATCTGACTTTCAAAATACGTCTCCCGAGGTTAAAACCTCGGGCTATATTGATAAAAAATACAACATTAAAACATAGCCTGCGGTTTCAACCGCTGGAACACAACGCAAAATTCACCAAAACAAGTCTCCCAACGTTAAAACCTCGGGCTATACTGAATAGATAGATAAAAAATGTAGCATTAAAACATCGCCAACGGTTGAAACCGTTGGAGACGTACAAACAATCAAACTAACTTTGCGACTTTGCCGAGATTAAACAGAAACAACTTTGCGGTTAAATTGGCTTGCAAGATTTTTAATTCTTGATTTATTAAATCCTGAATCGTATCTTTATTGTACAAAAGTTAAAACTTTGGTCGTTATTAACTTTAAATAAAGAAATACTTTATTATTTTTACCACATAATTTAAGCATACTATGAGTTCTAACTTTGATAAATTTCAAAAGCGCAGGTTAATTTCCTCTTATTTTTCGGTTGTATTAAGTGTATTTCTGGTTTTATTCCTTTTGGGAGTACTGGGATTGTTCATTATCAATTCTAAAAAACTGGCTGATGACTTTAAGGAAAAAATCGCGATGACGGTTTTCTTAAAAAACGAGGCCAATGATAGTGTAATAAAAGCTTTTAATACTGAATTGAAAAGAGCTCCTTTTGCAAGATCATATGTGTATGTAACCAAAGAAAAAGCTGCAAAAGAACATACTGATATTATCGGAGAAGATTTCCTTACTTTCTTAGGAGAAAACCCATTATTGAATTCTTTTGATATTCATTTAAAAGCAGATTATGTTGAAAGAGACAGTATCTTAAAAATTGAAAGCAAATTACGTCAAAACACCATGATTGAAGATATTGTTTATGACAAACAATTGGTAAATCTGGTAAACGATAATATCAAAAAAGTAAGTATGTGGATTTTGATTATCAGCGGTTTCCTTACCGTAATTGCTGTTTTATTAATCAATAGTTCATTACGTTTATCGATTCACTCTAATCGTTTTATTATTAAAACCATGCAAATGGTGGGCGCTACAAAATCGTTTATTCGTAAACCATTTGTTATGCGAAGCGTAAAATTAGGAATCCTTGGTGCGGGATTAGCCATTGTTGCCTTGATTGCACTTTTACTTTATGTAGAAACAAATTTCCCTGGATTAGGAATTTTAGAAGACAAAATCTTAATAGGATTGGTTTTATTGGCCGTTTTCGGTTTAGGAATCTTAATTACATGGGTAAGCACACACTTTGCAACACAACGTTTCCTGAATTTAAGAACAGACGATCTTTATTAATTTTAGATTTCTGACTTTAGATTTTAGATTTTTTAAAATAAAAACGCCTTCTCCCGAAGCTTCGGGACGCTCAGGCTGACAAAAAAATAGCAATGAAAAACAACAATAATACAGAACAACAACCACAAAAACAGGAATTCCTTTTTGACGGTATCAATTATAAAATTCTATTGATCGGAATTGGCGTTATCGCATTAGGATTTATTTTAATGTCTGGCGGAGGAAGCGATAATCCGAATGTTTTTAATGAAGATGTTTTTAGTTTTAGACGTATCCGTTTAGCTCCAACAACTGTTTTAATTGGTTTTGGAATCACGATTTATTCTATTTTCAAAAAATCTAAATAAGACTTTAGATTTCGATTGTCTCACTGAGCGAAGTCGAAGTGCGCCGCAATCTAAAATCTGAAATCTAAAATCTAAAATTCTACATGAATACATTACAAGCTATCATTCTTGCCATTATTGAAGGGATTACAGAATTCTTACCTGTTTCTTCAACTGGACACATGATTATTGCCTCTTCTTTTTTCGGAATTGCACACGACGATTTCACCAAACTTTTTACGATTGTTATTCAGCTTGGCGCGATACTTTCGGTAGTTGTTTTATACTTCAAACGCTTTTTTCAAACACTTGATTTTTACTTTAAACTCTTGGTTGCGTTTATTCCTGCGGTTGTATTAGGATTGTTATTAAGTGATTTTATTGATGGCTTATTAGAAAATCCGGTTACAGTTGCTGTTTCACTTTTAATTGGAGGTTTAATTTTATTAAAAGTAGACGAATGGTTTAACAACCCAAATACAGCAGAAACATCTCAGGAGATTACTTATTTACAGGCACTAAAAATTGGATTATTTCAATGTATTGCCATGATTCCCGGAGTTTCAAGAAGTGGTGCCAGTATTGTGGGCGGAATGTCGCAAAAATTATCAAGAACTACAGCAGCTGAGTTTTCATTCTTTTTAGCGGTTCCTACAATGTTAGGCGCAACTGTAAAAAAATGCTACGACTATTATAAAGACGGATTCGAATTATCGCACGATCAGGTTAATTTGTTGATTATAGGAAATGTAGTTGCTTTTATTGTAGCGCTTTTGGCAATTAAAACCTTTATTGGGTTTTTAACTAAAAACGGTTTTAAAGTTTTTGGTTATTACCGAATTATCGCCGGAATCATTTTGTTATTGATTCACTTTTTCATTCATCCACTTACGATTATATAATGACAACTGAAGAATATTTAGACGGACAAGTTTTATTGATTGACAAACCTTTAAAATGGAGTTCGTTTCAAGCTGTCAATAAATTAAAATACCTTTTAATCAATAAAGTCGGACTTCCAAAAAAGTTTAAAATTGGTCATGCGGGAACGCTCGATCCTTTGGCAACTGGTTTATTATTGATTTGTACCGGAAAATTTACCAAAAGAATTTCTGAACTTCAAGGTCAGGCCAAAGAATATACCGGAACTTTTTACATCGGAGCCACTACTCCATCGTATGATTTAGAAACCGAAATCGACCAGACTTTTCCAACTTCGCATATCGACGAAGCTTTGATTCACGAAACGGTAAAACAGTTTTTAGGTGAAATTGACCAGAAACCACCCATTTTTTCGGCTATTAAAAAAGATGGTGTTCGTTTGTATGAACACGCACGTGCAGGAGAAACGATAGAAATTGAAAGCAGAAAAACCACAATTCACGAATTTGAAATTATAAGAATTGCACTTCCTGAAATAGATTTTAGGGTTGTTTGCAGTAAAGGTACTTATATTCGTTCACTGGCTTTTGATTTTGGAAAAGCCATGAATTCAGGATCACACTTAACTGTTTTACGCCGAACTAAAATTGGTGATTACGACGTTAAAAATGCGATTGATATTACTTTATTCGAAGAAAGCCTACAGCAAAACTAATCGTAAATCGTATGAAGAGATTTTTATTTGTGTTTATCATGATTTTACTAGCTAGTTTATCTGTTAATGCACAAAATAAAAAATTTACTTATCTTCAGTTTGATATTTCTGCATCTTTGGCCGGAAATAATGAAAGATATGAATCAGAAGATTATCCCAATCAAAAAAATAAAGATTGGTTTGTTCCTGATGGTTTGGGATCCAAAATTGGATATGGAATTCATTACAAAAAATGGATTACTTTAGGAATTCACAGTGGTATAGACTGGAAATGGGAAGATAAACTTGTGGCAGTTCCTGTATATTTAAATTTTGGCTTAAGTCCGAAAGTAGGCGAAAACACCGTAATTACAGCCCAAGCCGGTTACGGAAAAGGATTTGCATTAGGACGTGGAAATCTAAATGGAGAATATAGAAAATTAAGAATTGGAATAGGTTCTGATGATTTTACTATTTTCATTGAAACTGCCCAATACGATATTATACTCCATAATCAAAAAAGCATAAACAGCATCAACTTAGGAATATCTGTCGTAAATTTTGACTTGTAAGTTTTTTTAATGGAATTGAAAATTTATTTAGAGAAACTCCAATAAATTAGAAACACATTACAAAAGGTAGTGCTATTGTAATGTGCCAACTCCTAAATTAATTGTTTTGGAAATTAATAGTGTGGTACATTTTTCCCGTCAAACAATAATCTCGAAAAAAAATCGTAAAATTTTTCGAATAACTTTTTCATAATAGTGGATTTTTAATAGTTCAACATTAAATAAACACCAATAAGAGTAAATCAAAAAATAATAATAGAAGTGGGTTTCTTATTACTAAGGTACAAAACTTTATATTAAAACCAAATATTTTAATATTTTTTTTGATGGTACGATATTAATTATCAATATATTACCTAAAAACAGACCTTTTTACAGCCTATTGTATTTTATATTTTCCATAATCTGAACCAGTTCTTCCTGCACAGAAATTCCTTTATCTGCCAAATACCACAATTGCAAATCGGTTTTTATTTTTTCATCAATTACGCCAAATTCCTTTTTATAATTAATCATTAATTCTGAGGCGCCTTTTGGTCTTGGTCCCCAATCAGCACGAACAATTCCGGCTTCTTTACAAATTACAATTACTTTCGGGATTGCTCTACCGCCATTGGTTAGATACTGACTCATTAATTCGTCATTTTCATCTCTTAAAACAATCTTGAGGTCTATTTTTTTATCAGATGCCAAAGCCATTTTATTAAGTATCGGAAGTATTTGTGCCGCATCGCCACACCAGCCTTCAGAAATTACGAGCCAGATATAATGGTTGTCTAAGTTTTCCAGCTTCGAAATAACGTCTTCAGAAATTTTAATGGTTTTTTCCAGTCGGTTCATTCTCGCTTCATTTAAACTGGTATAATGAGTGAGACTTTCTGATTGGTCGTTACCTGTTGATTTGCCTTGTGATAATAAATCTGTGACTAATTTTCGGTACTCAGGATAAGAATGACTGTTGAATAATCCTTTGGCTACAATACTTTTCATATTTCTTTCGTTTTGATACGATAAAAATACAAATTTTAAAAAGATGCAAGAATGACTTTTATCAGATTGAAGAGAAATAAATGTTCTTAAACTTAAAACTCAAAAGAACAAATTAATTTTTTTAAAACATTATTTTTAAAAATCAGAATATGTCTATATTTGCACAAATTAACGCAACAACACATGAAATATAAAAGAATTCTTCTAAAACTAAGTGGCGAAGCCTTAATGGGTGATTTACAATACGGAATCGACCCAAAAAGATTAGCCGAATATGCTGAAGAAATTAAGCAAATTCACAATAAAGGAGTAGAGATTGCTATTGTTATAGGAGGAGGAAATATTTTTAGAGGCGTTGCAGGTGCAAGTGCCGGTATGGATAGAGTACAAGGCGATTATATGGGTATGCTGGCTACTGTTATTAACGGAATGGCTTTGCAGGGTGCTCTTGAAGACAAAGGAATGAAAACACGCTTGCAAACTGCTTTAAAAATGGAATCTATTGCAGAACCATACATTAAAAGAAGAGCAGATCGTCACCTTGAAAAAGGAAGAATCGTAATTTTTGGTGCCGGAACCGGAAATCCATATTTTACAACTGATACCGCAGCTGTTTTAAGAGGAATCGAAATTAATGCAGATGTTATCTTAAAAGGAACACGTGTTGATGGTGTTTATGATTCTGATCCAGAAAAAAATGCATCGGCAGTGAAATTTGATACTATTTCGTTTGATGATGTTTTGAAAAAAGGATTAAACGTAATGGATACAACTGCTTTTACATTAAGCCAGGAAAACAAATTGCCAATCGTTGTTTTTGATATGAACAAAATTGGAAACCTTTTGAAAATCTGCGACGGTGAAAATATCGGAACTGTAGTGAATGTTTAGACTACTTAGATATTAGATTATTAGAATTTTTAAATTCTGGTAATCTTTTTAAGAAAAAATAAAAAAAAACAAAAACATATTAGTTAGTAAATTAGACGAAACCTTTTTTAGAAACCTAAAAATCTAATCGTCTAAAAATCTAAAAATCTAAAAAAAATGAGTGAAGAAATAGATTTTATTTTAGAAAGTACTGAAGAATCAATGAACGGTTCGATTGCGCATTTAGAAAAAGAATTCTTAAACATTCGTGCTGGAAAAGCTTCTCCGGCAATGTTGGGAAGCGTTTTCGTAGATTATTACGGATCTGCAACACCGCTTTCGCAAGTATCTAAAATTAGTGTTCCTGATGCCAGAACAATCACTTTACAGCCTTTTGAAAAAAATATGCTGCAGGTTATTGAAAAAGCGATTATGGTTGCCAATATTGGTTTTAATCCAATGAACAATGGTGATGTAATTATCATCAGTGTTCCGCCGTTGACGGAAGAGCGCCGTAGAGATTTGGCTAAACAAGCAAAAGCCGAAGCTGAAGACGCTAAAATTGGTATTCGTAACTCTCGTAAAGATGCTAATACTGACATCAAAAAATTAGAAAAAGAAGGAACTTCAGAAGATGTTTGCAAATCTGCAGAAGAAGAAGTTCAGACCTTAACAAATAGTTTTATCAAAAAAATTGACGAATTATTGGCTGCTAAAGAAGCAGAAATCATGAAAGTTTAATTTTATTTGACACAAATTAAAATCCGTTTAGTTAAAATTGTACTAGACGGATTTTTTTATTGCTATTTTTGCATACCAAAATTTAATTGTTTTCGTTTTGCAACTATAATTCTCTGTATGAAGCTATTCTGTTTACTGACTTTGTTTTTCACGCTTACTATTCAGGCGCAATTTCAAATAAACGGAATTGTAAATGACTCGAAAAACAAACCGCTTCCTTTCGCTACAATTACTACTTCAGACAATAACAATACTATTACAGACGTCGACGGGAAATTCGTTCTTCATTCGCTAACAAATATTCCTTCTTTTACTGTTTCTTATGTTGGTTTTACTACCAAAACTATTACTGTATTAAACAATAAAAAGTTCTATTCAATTTTACTTTCTGAAAAAACAGATAATTTAAAAGAAGTTGTAATTGCTAACGAAAATCCTGCTTTGGCTATTTTAAGGAAAGTAATTGCAAATAAAAACAACAACAATCCGCAAAAAAAGCTGAATAACTTTGAATATAAAACCTATAATAAACTTATTGTAACGGCAAATCCGGATTCTATTGACGGTAGAATCGATTCTTCTGCAGCTTATAAAGATTTCAATAAAAAAGAAATTAACATAGATTCATCTGATTATAAGTTTAAGGAAATAATAAGTAAACAGCACTTGTTTCAAACCGAAAAAGTATCACAATATCAGTTTGCAAATAATAAACTGAAAGAAACGATTCTGGGTTCTAAAATGGCAGGTTTTAAACAGCCAATTTATGAAATCATTGCTTTCAATTTGCAGTCTATTTCTATTTACGATACTAAATATGAGTTGTTTGAAACTAAGCATGAAAGTCCGATTTCAAACAATGCGCTTGCCGATTACAGCTACAAACTCCTTGATACTGTAGCTATCAAAGGAAGAAACACCTATATGATTTACTTTAAAAACAAGAAAAGAAGATCAAACAGACTTGAAGGCGTTTTGTATATCGATCAGGAAAATTTTGCTGTAGCAAAAGCAGTAATGCGAATAAAAGGCGTTTTGGATATTAGCGGAATTCATGAATTTGAATATGTTCCGAGTGAAAAATTATGGTTTCAAAGCAATACAACTTTTAAAATCGTAAAAGGAAAAAACGATGAGGATATAAAAATCTTAGGCGGAACCATTCAGTTTGATGCAGATGCCGAAGAAGATTATGAACCGAGAAAAAAAGTAGCTTCAGACTTCACTTATGTCCTTTCTGAAAGCAATAATTTTGACATTCACTACAACAATAATTCATCAGTAAAAAATCCAGCGCTTTATATTGAAATTAAGGATGATGCCAGCAAACAGCCCGAAACTTTCTGGAACAAATACCGAAAAGACAGTCTCGATTTAAAGGGTCAAAAAACATATCAATTATTAGACAGTCTTTCTATCAGTAAAAGAATAGAAAAACGACTGGGATCAGGAAGAAAAATCATCAATGGCTATTTTCCAATTGGCCCTGTTGATCTTGATTTAAAGAAAATAATAAGCTACAATAATTACGAAGGTTTTAGATTGGGTATTGGCGGAATCACTAATGATCGTTTTTCTAAAGGTTTTAGAATTGAAGGTTACACGGCTTACGGAACAAAAGATGGTGTTGTAAAATATAGTCTAGGCGGAGGAGCTTTATTAGACAAAAACACAAATACCTGGATAAACGGCTATTATACTGATGACATTAGAGAAATTGCAAGTACTGTTTTTGCCGTTGACAAACGTGTTTTTAAAATTTATGATCCACGGCCAATTAATATTAGTACGTTTTATCACTACACGACCTGGAAAACAAATCTTCAAACCAAAATAATTCCTAAAACTGAAGCTGTTCTGGAATTATCAAGAAATTATGTTGAGCCAAAGTTTGATTATCTTTTTAATTTAAACGGAAAATTATATTCAAGTTATATTATGACAACTGCGATGTTGTCTATTGTTTGGGCGCCTTTTAGTGATTTTATGCAAACTCCAACAGGCAGAAACGAATCTGATAAAAGATTTCCGAGATTTACTTTTCAGTATACACAATCATTGCCAAATGTATTAGGAAACGATTTTACCTTTGGAAAAATAGATTTTAAAACAGAATACGAAAAGAATTACCTAAACGGTCAAAAAACAAGTTTATTACTGCAGGGAGGTTATGCAATGGGCGACGTTCCAATAACACATTTATACAATACTGCTCCAAACAACTTAACTAAAGAAACGGTTATACAGCGTATTACTTTTGCCGGAAGAAACAGTTTTGAAACCATGTATTTTAATGAGTTCTTCTCTAGTCAATATATTATGTTTCAGGTAAAACATGGTTTTGATAGAATTAGATTATTAAGAAAAGTTCGTCCGTCATTGGTATTAGTGACCAGAATGGCATGGGGAAATATGGATCATCCGGAACAACAGGTTGGACCAACATATAAAACACTTAACAAAGGTTTTTTTGAATCCGGAATTGAGTTAAACAAAATCTACAAAGGGTTTGGTTTAGGCGGATTTTACCGCTATGGGCCAAATCAATTAATGAGATTTGAGGATAATATCGCGGCTAAGATTTCTTATGTTCTTGATTTGGGACTTTAGGTTTTAAATTTCAATCTTTTTAAAATTCCAAATTCCAATCTTTTTAAACTATATCCATAAAATCTTTGTCAAAGTTTAAAACTTTGACAAAGACGAAAAAGAAAATCCCAAACCCCAATCATAAAATTGGAATTTGGGATTTTTTATTTGAAATTTCCTTCGGCATTATGGTCTCAAAATCAAAACCGAAGGTGTATTATTTAGCCATGTACTTTGAGACTCTATTAATTTTTTCCAGCTGTCTAAACTAATAATCATTAAGTTTTGGCTTTCTAAAAACTCTTTTTTAATTGTTCTGTCGTGCATAATCATAATGTGATTTGGTGCAATTTGTTCGATCGATCGAATACTTTCCTGAATGTCGCGGGTATTTTTTACTTCTCCACTGGCATCCAGAACCGTAATTTGCGAACCATTATTATTGATTAGCTTCTTGGCATAATCTATCAAAAATGAATCTTCTTTGCTAAAAATTGGCATAAAAATCTGATTCACATCTTCGAGATCTTTATCAATAAAAATTCCAACCGGCATTTTTGTTTTAGCAATAATATGACGCGTTCTTTCATCAAAAGGAGAATTTTCGAACAAACCTTCTTTTCCGGTAAACTTATCAATTAAACGATCCGGATTTACAATTCTGGTTGTAAAACCAAGAATCTTACCCAGTAAAGTCCCATCAAAAATAGATTGTCCTAAACCAACCAATAATAAATCATATTCTCCCTGATTTGCCGTATCGATAATTTCTGTATCAATATCATTTGTTACTTTAAAAACACTAACCATATTTTGATTCAAACGTTCAGATTCTGCTATAACCGGAAGCAGCATTTTGCGTTCATGATCTTTTACGTCAAACGAATGAACTTCTGTACTTAAAGACAAGTGCATTGCCGCAACAATAGAATTATCAGGTTGTTTTTTAACCAAACTATTTGCAATTTTCAACAGCTTCTTTCCTCTTTCCGGAGTTGCAAATGAAAGCAGAATCTTGTACTTACTTTTATTTCCAATTTCTTCAGGAATGGCCGTTATTTTATCTTTAAAAATATAACCAATAAAATCTAACGCCGGTCCTGTCATAAAAGTAGTCACCAAAGCCATAATTACCATCATGGTAAAAATTTCTGTAGAAAGAACGCCTAAATCATAACCGATATTTAAAACTACCAATTCCATTAAACCACGGGTGTTCATCAAAGCGCCAATTGCGAGACTGTCTTTCCAGTTTTGACCAACGAATTTGGCGGCCAAAGCACTTCCAAAAAATTTTCCCGCTACAGCCACAGCGATTATTACTGCGGTAACTTTCCATAAATAAGGATCGTTTAACAAACCAATTTGTGTACGCAAACCAGTAAATACAAAAAACAATGGTAATAAAACAATTATGGCAACGTCTTCAACTTTTTCAATAAAAATATTTCTGAATTTATTGTTTTCCGGCATAATTGCTCCTGCTAAAAATGCGCCGAACAAAGCATGAATTCCAATTAGTTCAGATACATAAGAAGAGAACAAAAGTGTTATAAAGAAGATAGCAACTACGGGTTTATTCAAACTTTCACGAGTCGAATTTAAATCTCCGACACGTTTCAGGAACGGGCGAACTATTTTCAACATTACGATTACGTATAAAATTGCCAAACCAATTACGTATAAAGCACTTGTAAACGAACCTGCTTTAACAATGGCAATTACTACTGCCAGAATACACCAGGCTGTAATATCATCTGCAGCGGCACAGGTTATAGCAATGGTTCCCAGTTTTGTTTTTTGCATTCCGCGTTCCTGAACAATTCTGGCCAAAACCGGAAAAGCAGTAATACTCATGGCAATTCCCATAAATAACCCGAAAGAGGCAAACTCTACCCCAACCGGAGCAAAAGTGTGATAGATAAAATAAGCCAAACTTAATCCTAATGCAAAAGGAATGACGATACTCGCATGACTAATTACAACAGCATCGTGAGCCTTGTTTTTAAGCACTTTTAAATCCAGTTCCATACCAATAACAAACATAAAAAGTATTAAACCAATCTGACTTAAAAACTGCAGGTTTCCTAATGATTCTTTTGGAAATAAAAGAGCAGAAAATTCAGGAAAATACATCCCGACCAAAGATGGCCCTAAAACAATTCCGGCAATCATCTCACCAATTACAGATGGCTGCCCTATTTTTCTAAAAATCCATCCAAATAAACGTGCTACCAAAATAATAGTAACAATTTGTGCCAGTAAAATAGCCAGCGGATGCTGCAGGTTTTCAATCATAGAATGCAGGAAATCATTCCAGTGATTACTTTCTATTTTTTTCTGAACTATTCCGCGCCCGACTTCAAGCGAAGCTCCTTTTGAAATTACCCAATATATTAAAGCTGTGAAACCACCAATAACAGTAACGTAAAATAAAGAGTTTTTAATATTATTCATAACTCGTTTTTTTAATTTATTGGTGCAAATATCAGAAGTGAAAGTTACCTGAAAAAGTAAAATTAAAGCTAATTTTCAATGTATGTAATAAGACTGAAAAACTTTGTAATAAGTTAGATTTTGACCTTTTTCAAAAAGTCAGATCGATAGGTTTCGCTCAAAATTAAAGTACTGTTTTTATCATTTTTATCTAAATGATGCAAAACAATTTCGTTATGATTGAAGAATTTTATGGCTTTTACAGCAACAATTTCCTTTTTGTTTACGCGACAGAAATCAGCATCGGGCAATTCATTCAAAAGGGTATCAAATTTAACGTTTTTCAGATTCATAAAACTGCCATCTGTTAAAAGAACCGTTTTATCACGGCTATCGCTAACCGCAGTTTTTATATATTGAATCTGATTAAAATATAACAAAGTTTTCCCCTTGTCTGTATTGAGCTGCATAAATTTCTTTGCTGTCTCGGGTTTATGAAAACGTTCAAAAGCTTTGGAGATTGCTTTTTGCAAACGTTCTAATTTTACGGGTTTAGTAATATAATCTACAGCATCAATATTAAATGCCTCGGCAGCATACTCTTTATATGCCGTGCAAAAAATAACCAATTTATCCTTAATCATTTCCGCCAAATGCAAGCCATCAATTCCAGGCATTTCGATATCTGAAATTAACAAATCAAAATCGAGATCGGGAATTTCGGCCAATAGTTTCTCGGGATTATTAAATGTTTTTACGATTTCTATTTCATGAATTTGTTCGCAAAGCATTTTGAGATACGTTAAACCCGGCAACTCATCGTCCAGTAGCAAGCATTTCAGTTTTGTATTCAAGTAAATCTATTTTTAAATGAGCAATATAAATGTCGTTTTCAACAAATTTTTCAAGTTTGAAATTATTCTTATAAATAATTCTCAAACGATGTTCTAAGGTAGCATTTCCTAAACCGCCCCGTTCTTTTTTTAATACTTTTTTATCTGATATTTTATTCGAAACTGTCATAAAAAAAGCATTGTCTTTGAACTCAAAAACTACCGAAATAAAAGCATCGGCACTTTGCAGATCAGCATGTTTAAAAGCATTTTCAATTAAATCAATCGAAATTAGCGGCGCGAGTAAAGGCTGTTCATATAATTTATCTTCTTTGTTGATGTTGGTTTTTATCTTCAACTCAAAAAGCGGACTGATTTTAATTTTATTGATTTCGATAAGATTCAACGCAAAATCAATTTCTTCTTTTGCCGTTACAAATTTCTTTTTGCTTTCGTATAAAATATAATCCAAAACATTGGCCAATTTATCCAGAGCAAAATAAGTTTGATAAGCATGAGATTGAATCGAGTTTAAAATATTCTTAAACAAATGCGGATTCAGTTTCGACTCTAATGTTTCTAACTGCAAATCATTTACCTTCATTTCGAGTGCATAAAAACTTTTTTCAGCATCCTCTTTTGCTTTTTTAGACTGCATTAATTGATACACCATAAAACAAATGATGATAATTAGCAGTAAAATAATCGCTAAAAAAATAAAAGTGATGGTATTGTTTTCCTGCATTAAAACCTATTTTTAATAATGTTTTGTAAAAGTAGCTAAATATTTTTTGCCCGCGGATTTTACGGATGAAACGGATTCACACCGATTTTCTATTTATAGTATTTTTCTATTTTCAATAAATAAATCATCTGCTTAAATCTGCGTTTTTTCGCCACGAATTCACGAATTAAAATTTAATTAATCTGCGTAAATCCGTTTCATCCGTAAAATCCGTGGGCAATATCTTAATGACTAGAAACAAACTTCAACCCAATAATTGAAGCAATTAATGTTGAAAGAAAGAAAATTCTCCAGAAAGTCGCTGGTTCTTTAAAGATGAAAATTCCAACCAAAACAGTTCCAACAGCACCAATTCCCGTCCAAACCGCATAAGCAGTTCCTATTGGCAAAACCTGCGTTGCTTTGTACAATAAAACCATGCTGATAGTAAGGCAAACAAAAAAACCAGCCATCCAATACGTTGACAAAATTCCGGTTGTTTCTTTGGCTTTACCCAAACAAGATGCAAATCCAACTTCAAAAAGTCCGGCAATAATTAATAAAATCCAGTTCATTTTCTTTTCATTTTTAAATTAATTGCAAATATGAGAAAAGCTAACGAGGAAATCATCAATTGTAAGTAAATTATCATAAAAATTACGCTGTTAATTTGTGTTAACATTACGTAAATTACAAGTGATTATTTATGATTTTGAGGTCTTTTCACTACATTTGCATCCATTTTAAATAATTTATGAAAAACGCTATTCAAGTTGGATTTTGGGAAAAAGTTGCCCGAATTATACTTAAAAACAGAATAACAATTTTGGTTTTGGTTGCGGCCCTGACAATTTTCCTTGGTTTTCAATGGAGAAACCTTTCCATGACTTATACCGAAGCTAATTTACTTCCTAAAGATCATATCGCAAATAAAGATTATCAAAAATTCCTGGACAAGTTTGGAGAAGAAGGAAACCTTATTGTAATTGGTTTTCAGGACAAAAGTTTCTTTACACCCAAAAATTACGCTGCATGGAATGAATTAATGACCGGTCTGAAAAACTCAAAAGAAGTTGATTTGGTTGTTTCTTTAAATGATTTAAAAAAATTAGAAAAAGATACTGTCAACGAGAAATTTGTTCTGGCTCCATTTATCGACCAAAGCAAAACAGTTGATCCTGAATACTTAAAAAAAGTACAATTCGATTTATTTCACAATTTACCTTTTTATGAAGGATTGTTGTTTAACAAAGAAAGCGGAAGTGTACGCTCGGCCATTTACATGAACAAAGCGCTTGTAAATACTGCCGAAAGAAAGACTTTTATTCTTGAAAATTTAGTTCCGAAGATCGACAAATTCGAAAAAACAACCGGAATCGATTTACGTGTTTCGGGAATGCCATACATCAGAACAATCAATGCTGACAATATGAAAGGCGAAATTGGTCTTTTTATTGGTGCGGCTTTATTTACGGTTTCTCTGATTTTCTTTTTCTTTTTCCGTTCGTTCCGAGCAACATTTATTTCGATTTGTATTTTAATTGTTGGTGTAATCTGGTCGTTTGGAACACTTGGATTATTTCATTATAAAATCACGATTTTAACGGCTATTATTCCGCCATTGATTATCGTAATCGGAATCACGAATTGCATTTTCCTGATTAATAAATACCAACAGGAAATTAAATTACATAATAATCAGGCAAAAGCTTTACAGCGCATTATTTCGAAAATTGGGGTTTCGACTTTAATGACGAATTTAACAACTGCCATAGGTTTTGCAACCTTTATGATTACAGGAAACGACCTGCTTTTTGAGTTTGGTTTAGTAACTTCTATCAATGTAATTTCTGTTTATTTATTGACGCTTTTAATTGTGCCAATTGTATACAGTTTTATGCCGGTTCCGGGAGAAAAACACTTGTATCATTTAACAAAAACCTACATTTCGACTTTATTGGATTTTGTAGAAAATGTGGTAAGAAACAAACGAAAAGTAATTTATACCATTTACGGTTTGCTTTTGGTATTTAGTATTATTGGGGTTTCGCAAATGAAAGTTTCCGGAAGTTTGATTGGAGAAATGCCAAAAAGCGCTTCCTTCTTTAAAGATATTTTATTCTACGAAAAAGAATTTAACGGTGTAATGCCGCTTGAGATTATGATTGACACCAAAAAGAAAAAAGGTGTCATGAAAGCGTCTACAATTCGTAAAATGGACGAATTGCAAAACACAATTGCCGAAATGCCGGAATTGGCAAAACCGGTTTCTGTGGTGAATTTGGTTAAATATTCGAAACAGGCTTTTTACAACGGAAATCCTGAATATTACCAATTACCAACTTCGCAAGAGCAGACGTTTATTTTGGCATACGCCAAAAACGCAACCAAAAACAGCAAAGAAAACTTAATGAAAAGTTATGTTGATTCTACTGGGCAATATGCCAGAATCACAACTTTTATGAAAGATATTGGTACCGATGAAATGGCGAAAGTCGAGAAAAAATTACATTCTAAAATAGATGAAATTTTCCCGAAAGATCGTTTTGAAGTTACCGTTACCGGAAAAGCATTGGTTTTCCAGAAAGGCACATCATATTTGGTCGACAACTTAATTGAATCGTTGATTTTCGCAATTTTGGTGATCGCGATTTTGATGTTGTATTTGTTCAGATCTTTCAAAATGGTTTTTGCATCAGTAATTACGAATGTTTTACCACTTTGTATTACATCTGGATTGATGGGTTATTTCGGAATTCCGTTAAAACCTTCAACTATTTTGGTATTCAGTATTGCGTTTGGAATCTCAGTTGATAATGCAATTCAGTTTATGGCAAAGTATAAACATGATTTAATACAAAGTAACGGAAAAGTAAAAAAATCTGTTTTCAGTGCTTTGAGAGAAACAGGAATTAGTACATTCTACACATCAGTAGTTTTAATTTTAGGATTTGCTACTTTCACACTTTCTAGTTTTAGCGGAACAATCGCTCTTGGTGGATTAATTTCTTGTACATTGGCGTTTGCGATGTTTGCCAATTTATTGGTTTTACCGGCTTTGGTTTTAACTTTTGAGAAAAAGAAGGCTAAGAAAGAGGATTTGGAGGGATTGGAAGGAAACACGAATTTCACTAATTAGCACGGATTAAATATCACAAATCTTTGTCAAAGTTTTAAACTTTGACAAAGATAAATACGCAAACTTGTCATTTCGACGGAGGAGAAATCACACACGTAATTCTACAAAGATTGGCGATTTTGTTTACGGAATTCCTTGTGTGATTTCTCCTCCGTCGAAATGACAAACGGCTCTTTTGAAAACGATTGCCCTAGCCCTGATAGAAGCGGTATCCTTTTTCTGGCTTCTTTAGACAGAAAAAGATACAAGCGGATAGCAGGAAATAGCTTCTAATTTTAATAATTATCGTTTATATTTGCAGTTATTACACAACAAATAATTTAATTTCAACATTATATACAAAAATGAGACACACAAAAGTTAAAGACTTATTAAACAGTACGACGACGCTTCAGGAGGTTAATGCAAAAGGATGGGTGAGAACTTTTAGAAATAATCAGTTCATCGCGCTTAATGACGGTTCTACCATTAATAATATACAATGTGTTGTTGATTTTGAAAATACACCGGAAGAAACTTTAAAAAGAATCACAACCGGAGCTGCTGTTTCTGTAATTGGAACTTTGGTTGAAAGTAAAGGTGCTGGTCAGAAATACGAAATTCAGGTTACTAAATTGGACATTCTTGGAGATTCTGATGCGGAGAAATTCCCAATGCAGCCGAAAAAACACTCATTAGAATTTTTACGTGAAAATGCACATTTACGTGTTCGTACTAATGCTTTTGGAGCAATTATGCGTGTGCGTTCGGTATTGTCGTTTGCGGTTCACAACTATTTTCAACAAAAAGGGTTTGTGTATGTAAACACGCCAATTATTACCGGAGCTGATGCTGAAGGTGCCGGAGAAATGTTTCAGGTAACTTCATTGCCTTTGGATAATTTACCAAAAAATGAAGAAGGAAACATTGATTTCAAAAAAGATTTCTTCGGAAAACACACCAACTTAACGGTTTCGGGACAATTAGAAGGCGAAACTTTCGCAATGGCTTTGGGTCAGATTTATACATTTGGACCAACGTTTAGAGCAGAAAATTCAAATACTTCCCGTCACCTTGCAGAATTCTGGATGATTGAGCCGGAAGTTGCTTTCAACGATCTTGATGACAATATGGATTTGGCTGAAGATTTTATTCAGTACGTAATTAAATATGCTTTAGACAATTGTAAAGATGATTTGAAATTTTTAGAAGGAAGACTTCTTGAAGAAGAAAAATCAAAACCTCAGGCAGAAAGAAGCGAAATGGCTTTGTTAGAGAAATTGAATTTCGTTTTGGAGAACAACTTCAAACGTGTTTCTTATACTGAAGCAATTGATATTTTAAGAGATTCAACTCCAAATAAAAAGAAAAAATTCAGCTATATCATCGAAGAATGGGGAGCTGATTTACAATCAGAACACGAACGTTATTTGGTTGAAAAACACTTTAAATGTCCGGTAATTTTATACGATTATCCAGCAAACATTAAAGCGTTTTACATGCGTTTGAACGACAACACAGAGCCTGGAAGAGAAACTGTTCGTGCAATGGACATCCTTTTCCCTGGAATTGGAGAAATTGTTGGTGGTTCTGAAAGAGAAGAACGTTACGATGTTTTGGTGGAGAAAATGAAAGCTTTAAACATCGATGAAGAAGAATTATACTGGTATTTAGACACCAGAAGATTTGGTTCTGCAACTCACGCAGGTTTTGGTTTAGGATTTGAGCGTTTGGTATTGTTTGTAACCGGAATGACAAACATTAGAGACGTAATTCCTTTCCCAAGAACTCCTGGAAGTGCGGAATTCTAGAAAAGAAGATTTGCCACGAAGGCACAAAGACACTAAGTTTTATTTTTAAAAACTGATTAAAGACTCAAAAAAAAAATTAAAATAATACCACGAAGACAAAAATTCAAAAAGTATTATTTTATTACAACTGAAGATTTAACAACTTTCAAAAATAAAAAAACTTTGCGCCTTAGCGTCTTCGTGGCAAAACCCTTAAAAATATGCTCTCTGAAAAAACGGAAGAAATTGGAAAAATAATTGTAAACTCGGCATTTAAGGTTCATAAGCAACTTGGCCCCGGATTATTAGAACGAGTTTATGAAGTTTGTTTAGCTCATGAAATCACAAAAGCCGGTCTTGATGTAAAACGCCAAATTGATATTCCGATTTTTTATGACGGAATAGAATTTAGCGAAGGATTACGATTAGATTTACTGATTGAAGATTCTATAATTATAGAAATAAAAGCAGTTGAACAAATAAATCCAGTTTGGGAAGCACAAATTATAAGTCAATTAAAATTGCTGAATAAAGATTTGGGCTTTTTAATTAATTTTAATGTTCCATTAATCAAAAGTGGTATTAGAAGATTTATAAACACAAAAAGAGTATTTTAAAAGATTTCAAATAAAAGCCTTAGAGGCAATTAAAAAATAAAAACTTTGCGCCTTCGCGTCTTAGTGGCTAAAAAAATAGTGCCTTATTATGCTAAAGCAATTTTTAAATTTAAAATTATCACAAAAATTATCTCCACAGCAAATTCAGCTGATGAAGTTAATTCAATTGCCTACGCAAGCTTTTGAGCAACGTTTATTAGAAGAAATGAACGAAAATCCGGCTCTGGAAGCTGGAAAAGAAGATGAATACGAAGCAGATGAATTCGCAAATGAAGACTACGACGATTATGATGATGCCGAATCTGACAGAATCGAAGCAGACGACATTAACATAGACGAATATCTAAGCGACGATGATACTCCGGATTATAAAACCCAGGTTAACAATTATAGTGAAGACGAAGAACGCGAAACGCCTTTTGCTTCGCCTATTAGTTTTCATCAGGACTTAATCAATCAGTTGAATACTTTTATATTGAATGATGAAGAGCGTGAAATCGCTGAATTTCTTGTTGGAAGTATCGATGATATGGGTTACATCCGCAGAAGCGTTTCTGACATGGTTGATGATATGGCTTTTACCCAAGGTATTTATACCGATGAAGTTATGGTCGAAAAAATGCTGCATGTTATTCATGAACTCGAGCCTTCGGGCGTTGGAGCGCGAGATTTGCAGGAATGTTTATTATTGCAGTTGAAGCATAAAACACCAACCGAATATGTTGATTTAGCAATTGATATTATCGAAAATCAGTTTGATGCTTTTACCAAAAAACACTACGATAAATTATTGCAGAAATACGGTGTTTCGAACGAACAGCTGAAAAAAGCCATTCACGAAATCGAAAGACTAAACCCAAAACCGGGTGGATCTTTTACCGGAAATAATAAAGTTACGGAAAATGTGGTTCCGGATTTCGCTATCAGAATTGTTGACGGCGAACTTGAACTAACCTTAAACGGACGAAATGCCCCTTCCCTGCACGTTTCTAAAGATTATCAGGAAATGATGCAGACTTATAAGGATTCTCGTGATAAATCATCTGCTCAAAAAGATGCAGTTCAGTTTATTAAACAAAAACTGGATTCGGCTAAATGGTTTATCGACGCGATTAGACAACGTCAGGAAACTCTTTTTGTAACGATGAATGCCATTATGCATTATCAGGAAGAATTTTTCTTAGACGGCGACGAAACCAAACTAAAACCAATGATCTTAAAAGACATTGCCGATATGGTTGGTTTGGATATTTCGACTATTTCGCGTGTTGCTAACAGCAAATATGTAGAAACACCCTACGGTACAAAGCTTATTAAAGAGTTTTTCTCTGAGGCGATGAAAAATGATCAGGGCGAAGATGTTTCGACTTTAGAAATCAAAAAGATTCTAAAAAATACAATTGAGGAAGAAGATAAAAAGAAACCTTTACCAGACGATCAATTGGCAGAAATCTTAAAAGAAAAAGGATATCCAATTGCGAGAAGAACTATTGCAAAATACCGCGAGCAGCTTGATATTCCGGTAGCAAGAATGAGGAAGAAGATTTAAATTTTTTGAATTTAATATCTGTAACTCATATTAAACCGGATTAAAATCCGTCCCTACAATATGGTTTGAGCCGAAGGCTCTTTCAAGTTCCGGAGGAACATTATATTGTAGAGCTAGACTTCAGTCCAGTTTCGACAAACAAAATCATTTAATTTTATACAAAACAAAAACCCGACAGATTCAAAATCTATCGGGTTTTATTTTATATCAGAATTTCTAAATTATTTATACTGATCCGGTAATATTTTCACATCAAACAAAAACACTTTCTTCTTGTCATAGTAGCTATAAATCAACGTATAATCATTATCTCTAAAAACCTGAAGACCCGGATTTGCTTTCGCTGTACTTAAGAGGCTTTTTTCAATTTCAGTATGTATTACATTAATTTCTGCAGTTTCTTTTTCCACATTCATCAATGTCAAATTATACTGAACGGCTCTTTCGTCAGACAGTTTAGGCAAACTGACACTATCCAGACGAATTCCCTGCTGAATTGTCAACGGGCAATTCTTATTATATTTTGTAACCAGCTCTGTAATTTCAGTCTTTACTTCATCTGCACTTTCAGAAAGAAAGAACTGAAAATAAACAGCTAAAGCCAGTGCAGTTCCAATTACGAGTAATAATAAAATATTCTGCTTTCTTTTATTTTTCTTGTCTTGCATTGTTGCTTAAATAGAATTAAAAACCTATTTCTCCTGATTTTTTTTCATTGCATTATAATATGCTGCACGGCTTAATGGCTCATATTCTTCGGTTTCGCCAAGCATTACCAATTTATCGTTATCTGTTTTACGAAAACTGTAGTTGGCAAGATTTCCTGTTCTGGTGCAAACTGCGTGAACTTTGGTTACATATTCTGCTGTTGCCATAAGTGCCGGCATTGGTCCAAAGGGATTTCCTTTAAAGTCCATATCAAGTCCTGCAACTATTACACGAATTCCCTGATTGGCAAGATCATTACAAACAGTAACAATTTCATCATCAAAAAACTGGGCTTCATCAATTCCGATAACATCGCAGCCTTGTGCCAAAATAGCAATATTGGCAGCAGCAGGAACCGGAGTTGAGCGAATTTCGTTGGCATCGTGCGATACCACCATTTCGTCATGATAGCGGGTATCAATAGCAGGTTTAAAAATTTCGACTTTTTGTTTGGCAAATTGGGCGCGTTTTAATCTGCGGATTAACTCCTCGGTTTTACCCGAAAACATTGATCCACAAATAACTTCAATCCAACCAAATTGTTCTTTGTGATTTACTGTATTTTCGAGAAACATTTTGTATTTTTCTACCTTTTAAAATGAATAGTTTTTATTACTTTGTACTGGTAATAATTTGACGCAAAATTTTGATGATTTTACATTTTTTCAAAAGTAGAAAATTTTTATCAAATCGAAGATTCGCAAATGCTTATTAACAAAAATAAAAAATAGTTCTGCGTATTTTCCTTCACAAACAAAGACATTCAAAATACAGAATATATTAAAATATCCTATTCACTATAATTTCAACAGTTATGAAAAAAAAATTGGAAGCCGATTTAATCAGCATTGCACATCGAATTTTAAAGCTTAAAAATAAATCCGATATCAATCAATTATATCTTGAGACTCAGAAATTATATGAGAAATTAGCTGTTTTAAAATTTGTAGATGAAAATTTTGACGATGTAAAACCTACTATCGGACGTGGTGAAATAGAATCTAAGCTAGAAACCATTTTTGATCAGGAAGAAACACTTCCTGCAGAAATTAAAGTTGAAGAAACACTTCCCGTTGCTGTTGAAGAAACTGTAATTGAAGCCGAAGTGACTCCCGAAGCTGAAATTATTAAAGAAACTCCACAAGAAATAATTGCTGAAATTCCTGAAGAAATAATCCCGGAAACTATTGTTGAAACTATTCCGGAACCAATTACTGAAAAAGTTGAGGAACCTATAGTTGAAAAAACAGAAGAACCAGTTGCTGAGGAGAAAAAAGAAACTGAAACAGAATCATATTTCAGAACGATTAGCGAATCAAAACCGATTCCTGATTTCAAACCTTCTTTTGAATTGGATGAGGAAGAAATAAAAGAGGAAGTAAAAGAAGAACCAAAAACTGAAACTTCGACAAAATCAAATCCCGTTCACATTTCGTTTGAGGATATTTTGGGTGTTAATTATGCCGATGCTCAATTTGTAAAAGTAGATAGTTTTGATAATGTTCCTCCTACTCCAACCCCGTCAATAAACGAATTTAAAGAAACCAAAACTGTCACAGAAACAGCAACCATAGAATCTGCAAAACCAAAAGCCGTTCCTTTAAACGAAAAACTGGCAAAAGGTTTTCATATTGATTTGAATGACAGAATTGCTTTCACTAAAAACCTTTTTGGAAACAGTACAGAAGATTACAGTCGTGTTTTAAATCAACTATTAACTTTTGATACTTTTAGCGAAGCAAAAGATTTTATCGAAAACATGGTAAAACCAGATTACAATAACTGGGAAGGAAAAGACGATTATGCAGAACGTTTTCTGGGAATTGTCGAGAAAAAATTCTCCTAAACACGAATTTCACAGATTGACACTAATTTGTTTTCGTGAAATTTTTAGCACTTAATTATTCGTGCTAATTCGTGAAATCTGTGTTTAATATTAAAATTAATTATGTCCAAATTATATATAGTTCCTACGCCTATTGGCAATCTTGAAGACATGACTTTTCGTGCGATTCGCATTCTAAAAGAAGTCGATTTGATTTTGGCCGAAGACACCAGAACGAGCGGAAAACTGTTGAAGCATTTTGAAATTGGCACGCACATGCACAGCCATCACATGCACAACGAACACAAAACAACCGAAAACTTAATTGCACGTTTGAAAGCCGGCGAAACTATTGCTTTAATTTCAGATGCTGGAACTCCGGCAATTTCAGATCCCGGATTTTTATTGACACGCGCTTGTGTGGAAAATAAAATTGAAGTAGAATGTTTACCTGGTGCAACCGCTTTTGTTCCGGCTTTGGTAAATAGCGGACTGCCAAATGATAAATTTGTTTTTGAAGGTTTCCTTCCTGACAAAAAAGGCCGTCAGACTCGATTTTTGGCTTTAGCCGAAGAAACAAGAACGATGATTTTGTACGTTTCACCACATAAACTCGTTAAAACTTTAGCTGAGTTTATTCAGTATTTTGGAGAAGACAGACAAGTTTGTGTATCGCGTGAATTATCAAAAATGCACGAAGAAAATGTACGCGGAACCGCAAAAGAAGTTTTAGCCCATTTTGAAAAAACAGCACCGCGCGGTGAAATTGTCGTAGTCGTTGCCGGAAAAACAATAATTAAAGAACCTAAGAAAAGTAAGTTTTCTAAGGATGATGAAGAATAATATTTGCCACGAATTCACAAATTAAAATACATTAAAAGATGTTCGCCACGAATCACACAAATTATCACGAATTTAATTAGTGAAAATTCGTGTGATTCGTGGCAAAAAAAACTAACAACAATAACATGAGCATTCAAGCCTTTTTAGAAAAAGTAAAACAAACTCCAAACGAAATAACATTCCCGGAAACTATTGCAGTAATTGAGAAAAATTACAACTTTACACCAACAGCTTTTCAAAACGGAACACAACATAATGCAGCCGGAGAAAACTCTGGTTCCTGTAAATTATTTTCTTTCGCAAAATTGCAAAACTTAACTAGAGAAGAAACTTTAGCGTGCTTTGGTGCCTTTTATTTTGAAGAAGTTTTAGGAGATCCAAACGGAACAAATCATCAAAACATTAGGAATTTCATCAACTTAGGTTGGGACGGAATTAAGTTTGAAGGAAATGCTTTGGAATTAAAATAATATATTCTTGAATTTGATTAATTAAAGATGGAGGAAAGATTAAAAGAAATACCGGTTATAATATTTCTAATTATAATTGGAATTCCTTTATCTATATTATTTTTTCCAGTAATTCTGGTTTATTTTATATTTGAATTCTTTCAGAAAAAACGATTCAAAAAAAGATATAGCAATTATTTATTATCGATTGAAGGAAAAAAATTCTTTTGCTACACGAATCGAAAAAATAATCATCATTATATAGAAAAGAATATCATTCCAAATCTTACCAGTGATATTAAACCTATTTTTCTTGAAGGGAAACGTATTAAAAATGAAGACAATCGAGAATATATTTCAAATATGTTATTAAACGTTTCTGATCGAAAAGGATATCCATATCTAATAAAAATTAGCGATGGAAAAGCAATAGACAGATCAATGAACTATGAATTTCACAACTTCAAAAGTCAAAATAAAAATCCTGAAGATTTAGTAATTTTAATAAACAGCGGTTTCGATAATCTAAAATCAACACTTTAAAATCTACAATAAAAAAATGCGTTGGACATTAAAACCAAAACCTTCTGAAGATAAAATCAAACATTTGGCGCAAGCCCTGAATGTAGAAGATTTTGTAGCAACCCTTTTGATTCAGCGTGGCATTGAAACTTTTGATGATGCCAAAAATTTCTTTCGCCCTTCGTTAGAACATCTCCACGATCCGTTCTTGATGAAAGACATGGACAAAGCAGTTGCCCGAATTGAACTGGCTATTGAAAATCAGGAAAACATCTTGGTTTTTGGCGATTATGATGTCGACGGAACAACGGCGGTTTCTTTGGTTTCGGCGTATTTAAAATCTCATTATCCAAATATTGCCACTTATATTCCGGATCGTTATGACGAAGGTTACGGAATTTCTTTTAAAGGAATTGACTTTGCCGATGATAACGGATTCTCTCTAATTATCGCGCTCGATTGCGGCATAAAATCCATAGATCATATCGCCTACGCGAAAGAAAAAAACATCGATTTTATTATTTGTGATCACCACAGACCTGGAAATATTCTTCCGGATGCTGTTGCGATTTTAGATCCAAAAAGAGAAGATTGCGATTATCCGTATGATGAGTTGTGCGGTTGCGGCGTTGGTTTTAAACTGATTCAGGCTTTAGGAAAAAACCGAAATGAAACTATTGAAGATTTGGTTCCGTATCTGGATTTGGTTGCTACGGCGATCGCTGCAGATATTGTCCCGATTACAGGTGAAAATCGCGTTTTGGCTTATTTCGGATTACAGGTTATTAACTCAGATCCAAGACCGGGAATTAAAGCTTTGGTTCATCAGGTAAAGAAGAAAACATTAGATATTACTGATGTTGTTTTTATCATTTCGCCAAGAATAAATGCTGCCGGAAGAATTAAACATGGAAATCATGCAGTAGAATTGCTAACCGAATTTAATTTTGAACAAGCGCAGCAATTTGCTTCAGAAATTGAACAATACAATTCTGACCGAAAAGATTTAGATAAAAGAATTACAAAAGAAGCGTTTCAGCAAATTCTGGAAAATCAGGAAGAAGAACGATTTTCTACTGTTGTTTTTCAGGAAGACTGGCATAAAGGCGTGATCGGAATCGTGGCTTCACGATTAATAGAAACCTATTATCGCCCGACATTGGTTTTTACCAAAAGCGGTGATAAATATGCAGCTTCGGCACGATCTGTAAAAGGCTTTGATGTTTACAATGCTTTAGATGCGTGCGCTGAACATTTGGAACAATTTGGCGGTCATATGTATGCTGCCGGAATGACTTTGAAAGCCGAGAATTATAAAAATTTTAAAGAGGCTTTTGAAAAACAGGTTTCGGCAACTATTTTACCTGAAATGCGAACTCCTGAAATCGAAATTGATGCAGAGATTAATTTCTCTGACATAACACCAAAACTCATTCGGATTTTAAAACAATTTGAACCTTTTGGACCGCAAAACATGACACCTGTTTTTATGACAACAAATATAAAAGACACAGGTTATGCCAAAACTCTGGGAGCAGACGAAGAACATTTAAGGCTTTTTGTTAAGCAGAATAATTCGGAAGGAATTGCAGCAATAGGTTTTGGTCTTGGAAAAAAAATAGACATCACAAAAAATCAAAATACATTTCAGTTAGCTTATTCTCTGGCCGAAAATGAATGGAACGGAAACGTTTCGACTCAACTAATGCTTAAAGATCTTAGAACAAATGACAAATAAAGAAAAGAAAAACGACCCGTATGAGGCGCTGCGTTACAGAGAATTCAATGTTTTTTTAATATTGCGTTTTGCTATGGTTTTTGCCTGGTCGATGCAATTTATTGTTATTGAATGGGAAGTTTATAGTTTAACAAAAAATCCGCTTTCTTTGGGAATTATCGGTTTAATGGAAGTTATTCCTGCCGTTTCAATGGCATTATTTGCCGGACATATTGTAGATCAAAGAGAGAAAAAAGGATTATTGGTAAAATGTATCCTGGGGTTTTCGGTAATTAGCTTTGGATTATTTTTATTGACCTGGCCAAAAATTGTTAATGGCTGGTCTTCAACTCTAATTTTATACTCAATCTATACTTTAGTCTTTTTTGGCGGTTTGGTTCGTGCATTTCTGGGACCAACTATTTTCTCTCTCCTATCCTTGATTATTCCTAAAAAAGCATACCCAAATGCTGCAACCTGGAGTAGTTCGGTTTGGCAAATCGGGGCCGTTATGGGACCAGCATTGGCAGGGTTTTCAATTAACTGGGTTGGCGTTCACTGGTCGATGTGTTTGGTATTTGCATTTTCAATTTTTTCTTTAATTGCCTTATCTCAAATCAGTAAAAAACCAATACTAAATCCGAAGATTGGAGAATCAATAAAAGAGAGTCTTACAGAGGGTTTAACTTTTGTATTTAAAAATCAAATTGTTTTGGGCGCCTTATCGCTTGACATGATCGCTGTGCTTTTTGGTGGTGCTGTAGCGTTATTACCAATTTTTGCTCAGGACATCTTAAAAGTTGGTGCAGAAGGTTTTGGCATATTAAGAGCCGCTCCTGCGGTGGGAGCTTTTATTACGATGCTCGTTTCTGCTTATGTGCCTTTATATAAAAATGCCGGAAAGAAACTTTTAGTCGCCATATTTGTTTTTGGATTATCTATCATCTTATTTGGGTTTTCTACATCATTCTGGCTTTCTGTTTTTGCCTTATTTCTAAGCGGACTTGCTGACGGAATTTCTGTAGTAATTCGCCAGACTATTTTACAGCTTAAAACGCCCGATCATATGCGCGGACGTGTTGGTGCTGTAAATTCAATTTTTGTTGGATCTTCTAATGAATTAGGCGCCTTTGAAAGTGGCGCAACCGCCAAATTGATGGGAACTGTAACCTCTGTTATTTTTGGAGGAAGCGTAACACTTTTAACCGTAATCGTTACTGCATTAAAATCGCCTACATTTAGAAATTTAGATCTTCATAGAGATATGCAAGATCACCAAAATATGGAGTAATGAAACAATCGATAATGGTTTTCTTTTTGATGTTGTCTTTTTTAATAAACGGACAAAATCTCTACATTAAAACATACGGAAACAAAGAAAATAAAGCCATTATTTTTATTCATGGCGGTCCAAGCGGAAACTCGACTTTATTTGAAGGTACAACAGCACAAAAATTAGCTAACAAAGGATTCTATGTACTTGTTTACGACCGAAGAGGCGAAGGAAGATCATTAGATCCTCATGCAAAATTTACTTATCAGGAAGCTTTTCAGGATTTAAATTCAATTTTAAAAAAATATAATTTAAAGAAAGTTACTCTTATTGGTCATAGTTTTGGCGGTTTGGTTGCGACGCTTTACACAGCAAAATATCCTCAGAATGTTAGTAATCTCATTTTGGCCGGAGCTCTATTTTCGCAGCAGGAAACTTACGATCATATTTTAAATTCTTTAAAGAAAAGTCACAAAGGCGATTCTAAAACACTCAATAAAATATCTTACGTAGAGAAACTTGATAAAAATTCTGCCGGATACCGCAAACATTGTTTTGATCTCGCAAGTGATAATGATTATTTTAAAATGCCAAATCCTACTAAAACATCAAAAAAATTATACAGCGATTACGAGGCAGGCAAGTTTTACAAAACCAATATCCGAAACAAAAATGCTCCATTACTTTTTTATAAAAATGAAAAGCAAAATAATATCGATAGCCGACCTTTTTTAAAGGAAATAAAAGCAAAAGGAATTCCTGTTTATGCGATTTACGGACAAGATGATAGAATTTTTTCTGCGTCTCAAATTAAATCCATTAAAAATATAGCCGGAGAAAATCATTTTGCATTATTAGAAAACTGTTCTCACTATCTATTTGTAGATCAGCAAAATAAATTCCTTTCAAAAATAAAAATGTGGCTTAAATAACAATATAAACCAATAAAATGCTATAAGATAAATTAAGTTTTATTTCAGGTTCTTCTAAACAAAATTTATATCATCGTTATATTTTTAAAAACATCTTTTTTATGATTTTTTATTTAGAACTAATATAAATAATATTTATATTTGTTGAAACAAAAGGATTCATAATGAGAGAAATTGAACAATTATACCACAACAATTTTGGAATTGCTTTTTACTGGAAAAAGGAAAACGAAACCATAACCGACAAAGTTCAATTGGTTTTTAAAGAAACCGGTTTTTATTTTACAATTCAGGAGCTAAATCATTTCTGTGATTTGATAGAAGACAGCATGATTGAAAATGCATGTTGCGAATCTTGTGAATTAAAATATTCCTGTCATAAATTTTTATTAAAAACTCCTTGTACTGCAATTGATTTGGCTGTTTCTATGACCGAATTAAAATCAATTAAAGATTTAGTTGAAGGTTCTTTGTTTAGAATTGACCTTGACGAATATGTTTATGGAGCAGGAATGAATTAAGAATTAATCTAAACAATTTAACAGCATTTTTTCATATTTGAAATATATTTTGAATTTATTCAGAAAAAAGTATATTTACAATAATGAAAAAAACAGCTATTCTTTTTTCCATTTTTGCTTTGGTCTTGTTATTAATGGGCTGCAAAAATGAATCTGATAATTACATAGACCCACGCGGAACCGATTATGCCGGTTCTGAAAGCTGTATTCAATGTCATCAGGCACAATATGAAACAGCTTTTCACAGTTCGCATTTTAAAGCAAGCTCTCCTCCTACCAAAGAAAATATTTTAGGGCATTTTACAAATGGCCGCAATACTTTTGTTTATGATAAAGATACTAAACTTGTTATGGAAGAACGTAACGATAGTCTTTATCAGGTACTTTATAAAAATGGAAAAGAAGTAGAAGCCCATTCTTTTGATGTTCTTTTTGGAACGAAACACGCACAAACAAGTGCATATTGGAAAAACCACTATACATTTGAGTTACCTCTTTCTTATTACAAATCCTTAAACAGTTGGGCCACCAGTCCGGGTTATTCTGCCACTAAAGTAAATTTTGAAAGACAAATTGATAAGGAATGTTATGGCTGTCACAGCTCTAATATTGCCAGCAGATATGTTGAAACCAGCTCTGACAGTATTACTTTTATGACTATTGAAGTAGAGGATTTCATGAACAAAAATACTTTACTATACGGTATTGATTGTGAGCGCTGTCATGGACCTGCCAAACAGCACGTTCAGAAGCATTTAAAATTTCCTGATTTAAAAATTGCTCAAAATATTGTTTCATTCAAAAAACTAACAAGACAGCAAAAAATAGATGCCTGTGCACTTTGCCACTCAGGGAATGATAAAGCAAAGATAAAATCACGTTTTCAGTTTAAACCAGGAGACAAACTTTCTGATTATTTTAGAGCAATTCCGGGATCGAATGACAGTATTCATTATGATGTTCACGGAAATCAATTAGGGCTGCTTGCCCAAAGTAAATGTTTCAAGAAAAGTGAAAGAATGGACTGCATGACGTGTCATAATCCACATGAAAATTCGTCGCAAAACATGGTTGTTTATTCTAAAATCTGCATGAGTTGTCATCAGCAGACTAAACACACCGAAATGACTTTGACGACAATATCAAAAAAGTCATTACAAAATAATTGTGTAGAATGTCATATGCCAAAACAAATGTCGAATGCGATTACTTTTCAGGCGTCAAACAGCAAAAAGAAATCTAATTATATGCTGCGAACACACAAAATTGCGGTTTATCCAACTAATAAAAAGTAACTATTGTTCGAATTTTTGAAGCTCAAAGGTTTCACCGTCAAAAACTCCATAAGTAAAATAACCAATCCAGTCACCAAGATTTACATAATTGGATTCTTCTCCAACAGGAATAATCATTGGCAAATGACGGTGTCCGAAAATGAAGTAATTATAGTGTTTGGTTTCGAGTTTACGTTTGGCATACAAAACAAGCCATTCATTTTCTTCGCCTAAAAATTTAACATCTTCGTCGCCGGAAATCAATTTATTTTTAACTGATAAATATTGTGCTAAACTTACGCCAACATCCGGATGCAGCCAACGAAAAAGCCATTTTGAAAACGGGTTTGTAAATACCTTTTTCATTCGTTTATAACCTTTATCGCCAGGACCTTTTCCGTCGCCGTGACCAATTAAAAACGTTTTTCCATTAAAAGTAAATTCCTTATTATCGTGATATACCGGAATATTCAATTCGGTTTCAAAATAATCATTCATCCATAAATCATGGTTTCCAACAAAAAAATAGATCGGGATTCCGCTGTCGCGAATTTCTGCCAGTTTACCTAAAACCCGTACGAAACCTTTTGGTACAACGGTTTTATATTCAAACCAAAAATCGAATAAATCACCTAATAAAAAAATAGCTTCCGCATCTTGTTTAACAACATCCAGCCAGGCAACAAATTTTTGTTCGCGCGGCAAACTCAACTCAGGAGTTGGAGCGCCAAAATGCTGATCAGAAGCAAAATATACTTTTTTCATTCCGTGAAAGTTATGAGTTATTGATTATGAGTTATGAGTTGGACTCACAATTGGGATTTGGAATTTTAAAAAATTGGGATTTCTTATTGATTATCACTTGCATACCATTCTGCAAACGAAGATTCTGTTTCCTGAAGTTTAAGGGAATGCAGTGAAATTCCTGCAGGCAAACGAGAAATAATTCTTTTCGAAAAATCAACTACCATGTTTTCACTTGTTGGCTGATAGTCAACTAAAATTACGTGATGACCACGATTTTTCAATTCATTTGCCAATTCGATATGCGGCGTAGTTTCGTTAAAAACAGTTGCATGATCAAATTGATCGACGATTTCTTCTTTTACAATTTTCTTTAGATCCGAAAAGTCAATCACCATTCCGAATTTCACATTCGATCGATCCGTAATTGGCGAACCAATAACTGTTACCGATAATTTATAACTGTGCCCGTGAACGTTTTTGCATTTTCCGTCGTAACCGTATAAAGCATGCCCGGTTTCGAAATTAAATTGCTTTGTAATTCTGATATTACTCATCGATTTGAATTTTAGGTTGCAAATTTACAAATTAATAACCGTTTAAATAATAAATTCCAAATAAAGAAAAATTCCAAATTCCAAGTATCGAGTTCTATTGGAATTTGGAATTTAAATATTGGAATTTCTCTTTTATTTATTTTTTAAATTGTGTCAAAGCATTTTTTGTAAAATCAGACAAAACCAATTTTCCCGTAATAGCGGCACGTTCAAAAAGTATAGATTCCCATTGTTCTGTTCCTTCCCAAATAATTTTCTTCATTTCAAACAAAGCCTCAGGATTATAGGAACTTAATTTTTGGGCAAAATTTTCTACTTCGATATCTAATTGATCTGAATTGTGAATCTCCGAAAAAAGTCCTTTTTCTAAAGCCCATTCAGCCGATTTCCAGTTTTGCGCCGCCAAAGTCATTTCGGTCATCGCTGTTTTACCAATTTTTCTGGAAACGGCTGGCTCAATCACAAAAGGTCCAATTCCGATTGCCAACTCCGAAAGTTTTACAGCGCTTTCCGGTGTAGCCAAAACATAATCACAAGTGGCAATAATTCCAACTCCACCGCCAACGGCTTTTCCCTGAACGCGGCCAATGATAATTTTAGAACAGTTGCGCATTGCGTTTAACAAATGAGCAAAGCCAGAGAAAAATTCTGTCCCCTGTTCTTCATTTTCTACTGCCAAAAGTTCATCAAACGAAGCTCCGGAACAAAAAGTTTTCGAACCTTCGCTTTGTAAAACAATAACTGAAACGGTTTCATTTCGGCTCAACGAATTAATTTCGGCAGTTAAACGATTTAATAATTCACGTGGAAAAGAATTACTCGCCGGATGGCCAAATTGCACAATTGCAACTGCGTTTTGAAAAGTAGTTTGTAAAGTACCGTTTTGATTTTCTGAACTCATAAAAATAGTTTTGAACGTAAAGTTACGGTTTTGATAATTATTTTCGCTCTAAGCGATTTGAAATTTGTTTTTTGAAAATTAATTGACTTTATTTGCTATCGCTATGGGGGATTAGCTCATTTGGCTAGAGTATCCCGATCTGATCGGGAGGGCAGCCGATTCGATTTTCAAAAGCAAACAAAACAAAAAAGGGGGATTAGCTCATTTGGCTAGAGTATCCCGATCTGATCGGGAGGGCAGCCGATTCGATTTTCAAAAGCAAACAAAACAAAAAAGGGGGATTAGCTCATTTGGCTAGAGTA
>NZ_JBZEER010000004.1:134993-382370 GCF_058310175.1 Flavobacterium sp. AK-345
TGATCGGGAGGGCAGCCGATTCGATTTTCAAAAGCAAACAAAACAAAAAAGGGGGATTAGCTCATTTGGCTAGAGTACTTGCCTGGCAGGCAAGGGGTGACCGGTTCGAATCCGGTATTCTCCACAAATATTTCACAAAAATACCCAAATAGTTAAAACAACTGTTTGGGTATTTTTATTTATAATAGTTATGTTTTACACTTATATTCTATACTCTAATACAATTAACAAATACTATGTTGGTTCATGTCAAGATATTGAACAGCGTTTACAAGATCATTTGAATAGCAGAAGTAAATACACAAAAGTGGCTAAAGATTGGGAATTAAAATATTTTGAAACTTTCCTTACCCGAAGTGAAGCATGTCAAAGGGAATTAGAAATCAAAAAAATGAAAAGCAGAAAATATATCGAAAACCTAATTAAAACAAAAGGCTAGAGTATCCCGATGCATCGGGAAGATGACCGGTTCTCCCGATGTCTCGGGACGGTATTCTTCACAAAAAAACCGTATTACTTTATTGTGATACGGTTTTTTTTATTTTTTTAGAAGCAGAAGATTTCGTTTTTTTCATCACCTTAAGTTGTTTAGGCTTTATAAGAATCATTTTTTAAATTTGTTTGAAGACTTACGACAAATAAAGATTCCTGACTAACTTAACCTAAGCTATTTTATGAAAATTTCTTTCACACTTTATTGTTCTGATCTAGAAGTATCATTTCATTTTTATCAAAAAGTTTTTAATCTCAAAAACCAAACTTTTACAAACAAGTTCAAAACTTTTTTTGTGCCCATTGAAGACCATATAGAACTAAAAATAAGCATCCTGGAGAAGCCTCTCAATAAAACGAACATCGAAATAAACGAAGTAGATGTCGCCGAATTATATGATACACTCATCAAGAATCAACTTTCTAAAACTAATGAATCAGATCCTATGAAAATGCCATCGGGTACATTCTCCGGTCCATGGGAATTCCCGGGAGGTAGTGCAGTTTTTCTAATTGATCCGGATAATCATTTTATTGTTTTTACGGAATGGTAATTGAACGAATTACAAATCTTTACCATCAGTTTTAAAAACTCTGCAGAGTTCCTTGTGAAGATTTCACCTTTATCAAAATGACAATATGTGAAAAACAAGAATAAAATTTTAGTTTAAAAAACCTACTTCAACAAATACCCCAAACGAATACTCCCGTAAAAAGATCCGTTCATATCATGACTTTCCAATTCTTTCCCATGATAAATAAAAGAGTAAGACATGTTGAAGCTATTATGACGATATTTTAAACCAAATTCAGCATTAAAGCGCCACGGAATCAATTCAAAAGTTACCGGACTTGTATTGCTAAACATGCTCCCTTCGATTGTAGCATCATAAAATTGGTAATTGATACTTGGAATAGCATAAAAGTAAAATTCACGAACATTATATTGCGTTTGCGAACTTACTGAAGCATCGTGCAAATTAGAATCGTAAATTGGGAGTAATTTTTTGAAACCTAGTCGGGTTAAAAAACCTGCGGAAACTCCCGTGAAAATTGTTCCAACATTTGCTTCTGTCTGAAAGTGAAGATCGGCAAATTCATTGGGTTCATTTTTAAGTAATTTCTTCGAATACAAAGCATGCGCCTGAATACCTAATGCATTGTGAACCTGATTTTCCCAACCAAAAACTTCTTTGTATCCAATAGTATGATGAAAAGCTTCCTGCATTTGTCTTCCAAAAGCATTTGGCCCCATGTAACCCAACTGAAAATCGGTTTTTAAAACTGACTCAGATTGGTAAAAAAAACTTCTCCCCGCTTCGGCAAAAAGATAACCGGCAAACGGACGGTTGTTACGGTTACGAGCTTCAATATTAATATACCTCGGATTATAAATATATTGACCAACACGAAACTCAGTTATTTTCTTGTTGATTTTTTTATTTTCATTCTTCGATAAAAATCGGTAAAAAAGCTCCAAACCATTCGTATAATACATGTCATTTTTAGACGATGTATATAAATCATTATCTGTGATAAAACCTATTTCTTTAGTTTTTCCTTGTCCAAAAGTCAACGTAGTTGTTAATATCAGGAATGCAAAAACAATCTTTTTACTTCCCATCATAATTTATTTTTCCTACGGCGCGCATTTCACGAACAATTCTTTCTTTACGTCTGTTTATATAACTGGAAGATCCCGTTGCTTTAAATTTTCTTGGATTTGGTAAAATCGCAGCAATTCCGGCAGCCTGCATTGGTGTTAAACTCGAAGCATCGCGACGATACCAATGTTCTGTTGCCGCATAAGCTCCGTAAACACCATCGCCCATTTCAATACTGTTCAGGTACACTTCCATAATGCGTTCTTTGCCCCAGATAATTTCTATCAAAACGGTAAAATAAGCTTCTAAGCCTTTACGGAAATAACTTTTCCCCTGCCATAAAAATACATTTTTGGCCGTTTGTTGTGAGATCGTACTTCCACCACGAATTCGGCGTCCGCGTTCGTTGCTTTTATATGCTTTTTGAAGTGCCTTGAAATCGAAACCATTGTGTGATAAAAAAGTTCCGTCTTCACTTGCGATAACGGCTTTTTGTAAATTCATCGAAATTTTATCTATTGGTTCCCAATCATGATCAAAATAAACCTCTTTACCACCTAATTTATTTTCTATAGCCCTTATTAACATTAATGGCGTAAAAGGAACGGGTATATATTTAAAAAATATCACGGATCCAATTGAGAGTCCGAAAAACCATAACATCAGTTTAATAAAAAACCATTTTACTTTTTCGCCAAAAGAACGATTTCCCTTTTTCTTAGCTGTTGGTTTTGGTTTACTTGCGGTTGTTGTTTTTTTTGGTGCGGGTTTTTTAACTGCCATTATATTAAATCTGCTAATTCTGTTCCTATTAAACTTCCTATTGCAACGCCCATTCCGCCTAAACGCACTCCACAAAACACGTTTTCAGACAGTTGCGAAACAACAGGTTTTTTACTGTTTCCGATTCCCATAATGCCGCTCCAACGATGTGCAATTTGGAAATCCTGATTTGGTAAAATTACATTTTTAAGTAAATCTTCCAACTTATTTTGTACAATTTTGGTCTCACCAAATTCGGTTGTATTTTCTGCTTCAAAATCGAGGTTTCTTCCTCCGCCAAGTAAAATTCTGTCGCCAATATTTCTGAAATAATAATAACCGCGATCCAAATGAAAAGTTCCTTTTATATCCAGATTTTTAATAGGTTCGGTAATTAAAACCTGCGCTCTGGCTGGCTGTACTTCTCCTTTGGTCAAAGCATTGGCAAAACCATTTGTGGCAAAAAGTATTTTTTGAGATTTAAAACTAAAATCGCCAAGAGCAATTTCAACCTGATTTCCTAAATCGGCATAACCTGTTACAGTTTGTTTATTCAAAATTAGAATATCTGCAGCAACGGCTTGTTTCAGCAATTCCTGCATCATATTTCCGGTATCGATTTGGGCTTCAAACGGATTAAAAATCAAATATTCGTGAATGTTTTCAAATCCAAATCGGTCGACTTCTTTGGCAAAAACATCACTCTTGAAAATGGGTTTTAAAATTTCGTTGATAAATGGCAAACGCATTACAGCTTCATTAAAAACTCTTTCATCTTCTTTTAGAAACAATTCATATCCGCCATGAGGTTTAAAATCTATTGCCGTGTCCCCAAGTCTTTTTCGAAGTAATTGCAAACCCTGCCAGCGTTTCTCTATCAATTGCACAACATCTTCTTCTGAGTGTGTGTTTAAATCTTCTAAAATTTCAGAAAGACTTCCAAAACAGGCAAAACCGGCATTTTTCGTACTCGCGCCTTGTGGTAATGCTCCTTTTTCTAAAACTAGAATTTTAGCTTCCGGAAATCTTTCGCGCAAGCGTAATGCCGCATGCAATCCTACAATTCCGCTTCCAACAATTGTATAATCAACGTTGGTGAACCAATTTTTGAGTTCCCAGTAACTTAAATCCATTTGGCAATTTTTTATAAAAATAATGATTTTTTGTACCAAAAAATAAATTTCAATTTTAAAATTCCAAATTCCAATTATGGGAGTAAAATTCGATTTAAACTTTATTTCTCACTATGTCAGGCTGAGCGTCCCGAGACTTCGGGAGAAGCCCTTTTCATACACTTAAGCCTTCTCCCGAAGTCTCGGGACGCTCAGGGTGACAATAAGGTGTGCAAGATGGTAAGTTTAACATTAAATTGGAATTTGGAATTTAAAAGTTGGAATTTAAAATCCGTACTTTTAGCTCCACAAAAATTAGAATTTTATTATGAAAAAAGTATTATTTACAACCTTAATAATGATGAGTTTAAATGCTATCGGACAGAATGTAATGTCACCGGAATTGTTATGGAAGTTAGGAAGAGTGTCGGCACTTGGGCTTTCGAAAGATGAAAAAAATATTGTTTTTAAGGTTTCAACTCCTTCTGTTGAAGAAAACAAATCGCATTCTAAATTTTACACGATTCCTGTAAATGGTGGAAATGCAACTGAAATTAAAGATACTAAAGAGGTTTTGAAAGACAAAAATATTTCGCCTGACGGAAAATTTTTAGTGTATAATGAAGAGGTGAAAATTGACAAGGTTTTAGGTAAAGATTATTATCCTAACCTAACAAAATCTGACGTTCAGATTTATAATGGTTTAGATTACCGTCATTGGGATACGTGGAATGAAGGAAAATTTAACCACATTTTTTATAAAGAAAATAAAGAAGGCGCAAAAGGTATTGATATTTTAAAAGGTGAAACTTTTGATTCTCCGCAAAAACCTTTTGGCGGTGACGAAGATTATATCTGGTCTCCAGACGGAAAAAGTATTTTGTATGTGTGCAAGAAAAAAGCAGGAACTGAATATGCTGTTTCTACAAACACGAATATTTATGAGTATAATTTAGAAACTCAAAAAACGACTAACAGAACCGAAGATAATCTGGGTTACGATACGGCTCCGCAATTTTCTCCGACAGGAAATTTAACGTGGCTGCAAATGAAACGTGATGGTTACGAGGCTGACAAAAATGATATTATTGTTGAGTTTAAAGGAATCAAAACGAACCTAACGGCAAATTGGGACGGAACTGTAGATAATTTTATCTGGAGCAAAGATGGCAAAAATGTTTATTTTGTTGCTCCTGTTGATGGTACAAAACAACTTTTTGTTGTCAATTTTCCGGGTTTAACAAGAATTGCAATTCAGGTTCGTCAAATTACAAATGGTGATTTTGATGTAAATGATTTAGTTGGATTTTCTGGCGATGATATTATCGTAACAAGAAATGATATGAATCACGCTCCGGAAATTTTCTCTTATAATTTGAAGAAAAATACCTGGAAACAACTTTCAAATGTAAATACCGAAACGTATAAAACATTGGCGTTAGGCAAAACCGAAAGACGTTATGTTGCAACAACTGATGGCAAAAAAATGTTGGTTTGGGTAATTTTACCTCCAAATTTTGATGCTTCAAAAAAATATCCAACTTTATTATTCTGTCAAGGCGGACCACAAAGTGCGTTGACACAATCGTATTCTTTCCGTTGGAATTTCTCTTTAATGGCGGCAAAAGGCTATATTGTTGTAGCACCAAACCGTCGAGGAATGCCAGGTCACGGTGTTGAATGGAACGAACAAATTAGTAAAGATTGGGGCGGACAGGTTATGGATGATTACCTTTCTGCGATTGATGATGTTGCCAAAGAAAATTATGTAGACAAAAGTCGTTTAGGTTGTGTTGGTGCAAGTTATGGCGGATATTCAGTGTTTTATTTAGCCGGAATTCATAACAACCGTTTTAAAACTTTTATAGCTCACGATGGCGTTTTCAATACGGTAAGTATGTTAGGAACTACTGAAGAAGTTTTCTTTAACAATTGGGATTTTGGAGGTGCATATTGGGAAAAAGATAATGCTGTGGCTCAAAAAGCTTACACTACTTTTAATCCGGCAACTTTGGTTCAAAACTGGAATAAACCGATTTTAATTTTTCAGGGAGGAAAAGATTTCCGTGTACCAATTGGGCAAGGACAAGAAGCTTTTCAGGCTGCACAACTTCGCGGAATTAAAAGCAGATTGGTTTATTTTCCAGAAGAAAATCACTGGGTTTTACAGCCACAAAATGCTCAGGTTTGGCAGGGAGAATTTTTTAAATGGCTGAGCGAAACGCTTTAATCTATTAAATAAATAAATTAAGCCATCTATTTTTGCAGATTCAACTTTGTTAGTCGGCAAAAATAGATGGCTTTTTTGTAAATTCATATTACAATTATATAACATATTGATATGATTTTATACTTGAAAATCAGAAAATTTTAAATAAATTGCAATACTTTCAATTTTAAAAATACCAGCAATTACAGCCTATGGAGAGCAAAAGAAGTTACACTGCAATAAAAGTCCTCTTCAGTTATATTGCCTTATTGGGATTAGTTGTTACTGTTGGATGGTTTTTGTATTCAGAGAATGTGGTGTACAATAAACTTGAAGGCAAGATTGCTTTCGAAAAAACAAAAATTCTAAGGGTCAGCAAACTTTTTTCGAATGTTTATAAAACTGAAAGTCTCGCCAGAAAAACAATTCAGACCAATTCAGAAAGTGATTTTAAAAGTTATCTTACTGAAACAGATTCGTTACGATGCAGGATTGATACTTTAAAACAAATTGTTACTACAGAGTATCAAAAAGTTTTATTGGATAGTGTAAATTATTTACTGTCTGAAAAAACAGAAAACATAAGACAATTAAAAACGATAAAAAATAAAGCAGAAGACGAAGTTTCGGTAAATACGGCGATTGACGAGATTACCAAAATGGAGTTTAAACTGCGTAAATTAGAACTTCAGGATTTTACCAAAAATCCAAATGATCTTGGTAATTATCAGCGAAATGTATTGCAGAAATATGTTGATTACCTTAATCAAAATATTCCCGATGACAGCACCAATACGTTGAGCAAACAAGCTTCGGATTCTATTTTGGCCAATTCAAAAAAACTGCTTAGTAATGTAAAACTAAAAGCAGAAAAGAAAAAAGAGTCTTTGAATTTTGAAGAAAACAAACTCTTGAAAAATGAGATTGCAATTTCGGAACAACTTCGAAAAGTGCTTCGAATTATCGAGAGAGAAATCATCATTAACTCTATTAAAAATAATTCACTAAAAGAAAAATCACTAAAAAAGGTCAATGAAATCGTTACGGCTTCGGCTATAATTGGTTTGATTTTAACGCTGTTTTTCTCGGTTTTAATTGTTAGTGATTATTCAAAATCGCAATTGTATAAAAAACAGCTTGAGATTGCGAATTTTAAAACCAAAAATCTGCTAAAAAGCCGCGAACAATTGATTTCGACAGTAAGTCACGATTTAAAAACACCATTAAGTACAATTGTTGGCTACACGGAACTTTTAGGGAATTCTGATGTAAACTCCAAGCAATCCTATTTTGTAAAAAACATTAAAAATTCATCTGAATATATTTCGCAATTGGTTCAGGATTTATTGGATTTCTCTCAAATTGAAGCCGGAAAAATCACAATCGAAAAGGTACCGTTTTACTTACCTGAAATTATTGAAGATGTTGCCAAAAATATTCAGACGGTTTATAAACAAAAAGATATTGAGCTGATTATTAATGTTGATGAAAAGCTGAACACTAAAGTAGTGGGAGATCCTTTCCGCTTAAAACAAATTTTGAGCAACATTATTGGAAATGCTTATAAATTTACTGAAGAAGGTTTTATAAAAATAAGTGCTTTTGCAGATATTGAAGATCCTTTTTTTATTATAACAATTGAAGATTCAGGAATAGGAATTGAAAAAGGAAATCAGAAACTGGTTTTTGAAGAATTTGCTCAGGCGAATGAAAACATCGAAAAGAAATATGGCGGAACTGGCCTGGGTCTGGCAATTTGCCAAAAAATAATATCGATTCTGGGCGGAACTTTAAATCTTGAAAGCACTTTTGGAAAAGGAAGTACTTTTGAAATTAAACTGCCATTATTGTTTGACACCAGTCAGAATGCAATTCCTGAAATTAAAAAACCTGTTTTTCTCAACAATAAAAAATTTACTTTTATTGTTATCGACGACGACATCAATTTATTGAATTTAACGAGCGGCGTTTTAAAACAGGAAAAACATAAAGTTTTATCTTTTGACAGAGCTACAAAAGCATTAGAAGCTGTTTCAAACACGAATTTCGATTTTATTATTACTGATATTCAAATGCCGGAAATGGACGGCTTTACGTTTATTAAAAAATTGAGAAACTATAATTTTTCAACCTATAAAAACCAGCCGATAATTGCACTTACAGGGCGAACCGACCTGGATTTATCAGTTTACACTGAGGCAGGATTTACGACTGTAATTAAAAAGCCATATTCGCCAAAAGTATTACTACAGACTATTCAGCATATTTTAGAAAACAAAGATATTCCAACTACTGAAGTTAATGAAGCTGAGCCAAATTCAACTCAATTCTATTCATTAGAAACTTTAAAAGAATTTTTAGGAAATGACGATGATGCACTAAAAGATGTCATCCTATCATTTGTTGAAAGTACAGATGAAAATATGGTCTTTTTAGAAAAAGCGATATCGCAACAAAATATAGCAGAAATCAATACAATTGCTCACAGGATTGCGCCAATGTTCAGGCAAATTCAGGCAAATGAAATTGGGAATATTCTTAAAAACCTGGAAAGAAAAGATTTAGAAAGTGAAGGTTTAGAAAATATTTTCGAAAGCTTAAAAATCAAGACCGAAACTCTTTTCACATCTTTAAAACAAGAAATTGTTTAATCGATGTTGTATTGCTTCAATTTATTGTAAAGTGTTTTTCTGGTAATTTTAAGCAATTTTGCTGCTTCAGATTTATTATTTTGCGCTTTTGATAAGGCATAAATAATGGCTTCTTTTTCATTTTCAGACAATGAAAAATTACCCGCATTTGAACTTTGTTTCTGGATTTGAAAAAACTCCGCAGGCAAAACATCGCTTTCTATAAAATCACCACGAGATAATAATGTGGCGCGTTTTACACAGTTTTGTAATTCGCGTAAATTTCCGGGCCAGCTGTATTTTTGAAAAATATCGACCACTTCCGGCGAAAATCCGATAATTTCCTTGTTCAGTTGTTGATTGGCTTTCTCTAAAAAATAATCGGCAAAAACCATTAAATCTTCTCCCCTGTCTGTTAATGATGGAGACTGAATTGAAAATTCGTTAATTCTATGGTATAAATCTTCACGGAAATCACCGTTTTTAACGGCTTCTCGTAAATCTTCATTAGTTGCAGTAATGATTCGAATATCAACATTAATTTCTTTATTGCTCCCAACAGGTTTGATTTTACGTTCCTGAAGCGCTCTTAAAAGCTGTATTTGATTTTCGTAGGACAGATTCCCTATTTCATCTAAAAAAAGAGTTCCTCCGTTAGCAGCCTCAAAATAGCCCATTTTATCGCTAATAGCTCCGGTGAAAGATCCTTTCAAATGCCCGAAGAATTCACTTGCGGCTAATTCCTTTGGAATTGCGCCACAATCGACCGCTATGAAATTATTATTTTTTCTATTGCTTTGCTGATGAATGCTTTTGGCAATGATCTCTTTTCCTGTTCCGCTTTCGCCGATGATTAAAACAGACATGTCAGTTGGGCTTACCAATTGAATGTGATCGAGCAATTTTTTTGAAGCAACAGAAATTCCTTTTACAAATTCATTTTCAGAAGAAGTTGTTTGTTTTCTTGGTGCTTTTTTTTCTTTTGAAGGAGTTTCTTCTGTTGCCGTTTCGCTTTGTAGGGCATTTGTAATTACTAATAAAACCTCATCAGGATTAAAAGGTTTTGAGATATAATCGGCAGCACCATTTTTAATGGCTTTTACTGCTGTATTAACATCTGAATATCCCGTCATTAAAATTACAGGAATATTGGGGTAAGAATCCTTAATTTCTTTCATAAGTCCGATACCGTCAGAATCAGGCAAACGAAGATCTGTCAAAATCAAATCGAAAGATTCTTTTTTGATCGCTAATCGTGCTTCTTCTGCTGAGAATGCAATAGTTACTTCATATGCTTTTTTTAATAGAAATCGTTCTAATAATTTGCAAAATGAAATGTCATCTTCTATTAATAATATATTTGGCATCTGTTTTTTGGGACTTTTCTGCTAAAATAATACTATTAAAGTTGTATTTTCATAAAATTTTGCAAAAAAAAAGAGATTGTTTCCCAACAATCTCTTTTTCACCAAAAACATAAATCTAATTCACCTAATTATATTTTTAACCAGTTACCATTGACATCTGAAAAAACAGTAGCCTTTTGGTCTTTTACCGATATTTCTAGTTTGTATTCTTTTTTATCGTTTACATATGCTTTTACCACTTTCGCTCCCGGGTAAGCAGTTTCCAAGGCTGTTTTAACAGCCGTAGGAACCGCATCGGCGCTGATTTCTGTATATTCGGCTTGTATAGCAACTTCACTTTTCACTATTTCAGATTGTAAAGTTGTGGTTGCGTAAATAGATAAGCTTGCTAAAACGATCGCTACTGAAAGGACAATCTTTTTCATGATAATTATTTTTTAATGATGTTTCCTTCAGCATCTGCAAATACAGTATACTTTTGATCTCCTTTTGAGATTTCAAGTTTATATTCTTTCTTTTCGTTAACATATGCTTTTTCAAGTTTTGTTCCCGGAAAAGATTTTTCAACCGTAGACTTTACTGCGGCAGGCACAGCATCAGCACTAACTTCAGTAAATTCATCCTGAATAGTTACTGATTGATTCATTGAATTTGTTATTAACGGAACAGTAGCTGCATTTACAGTTAAACTTCCTAAAACGATTGCTGTGGATAATAGTAACTTTTTCATAGTGATTGTTGTTTGGGTTGATGTTAATTTATATTATTTTTTAAGGATTGTTCCTTTTTCGTCTGTATAAACAATAGACTTAACATCTCTAACGCTAATTTCGATTTTATACTCTTTCTTTGCGTTTACATATGCTTTTTCTAGCTTTACGCCTGGATAAGCATTATCTAAAGATGTTTTAACTGCTGCCGGAACAGCGTCGATTTCTTTATATTCGTCTTGAAAATTTACTGTTTTAATATTTGAATTTAAAACGACAGTATTTCCTGCTTGCATCGACAATGTTCCCAGAACAATTGCCGCTGATAATATTAACTTTTTCATAATAATAGTTTTTTAGTGTAATTTATAACCTAAGTCGTTGGTTAGTCGACTTATTTTTTAATCCAAGATCCGTCTGCATTAGCATAAAGAGAACCTACTTTGTCTCCAACAGTAACATCTAATTTGTACTCAGATTTTGTGTTTTTATATGCTTTTGAAAGTACTGCATCCGGATAAGCTTTTTTCAGAGCTTCTGTTATAGGCGCCGGTACTTCTTCAAGTTTAATTTCAGTATAATCATCCTGAATTGAAATTGTTTTAACGATTGTATTTGAAATTGGAGAAGTTGAAGCAAATGATGTTAAACCTCCCAAAACGATTGCGGCTGATAAAAATAAATTTTTCATAATAATATATTTTAAGTAATAACGTTAATTTTTAGTAATCTGTTGTAAATCAGATATAATTTTTATTTTTTAATCCAAGTTCCATCTGCGTTAGCATAAAGAGAACCTACTTTATCTCCTACGGTAACTTCTAATTTGTATTCAGATTTTGTATTTTTGTATGCTTTTGTAAGTACTGCATCCGGGTATGCTTTTTTAAGTGCATCCGTAACTGCAACTGGTACTTCTACTACTTTAATCTCAGTATAATCATCCTGAATAGTTACTGTTTTTACGATTGTATTTGAAATTGGAGAAGTTGAAGCAAATGATGTTAAACCTCCCAAAACGATTGCGGCTGATAAAAATAGATTTTTCATAATAGTCATATTTTAATATTTGTAATTTTATTTTAGTATTCTTAATTTGAATAAACATAAAAGTCTATTAAATTATTTTTTAATCCATGTTCCGTCTGCATTAGCATAAAGAGAACCAACTTTGTCACCTACTGTAACATCCAATTTATATTCTGATTTTGCATTTTTGTATGCTTTTGAAAGTACTGCATCAGGATAAGCTTTTTTCAAAGCATCTGTAATTGCAGCAGGAACTTCCTCTACTTTAATTTCTGTGTATTCGTCCTGAATAGAAATTGTTTTTACGATTGTATTTGAAATTGGTGAAGTTGAAGCGAATGATGTTAAACTTCCCAAAACGATTGCGGCTGATAAAAATAAATTTTTCATAATGTGTATATATTTAATAGTTAATAGTTGTTTACGCTTTAGATAATGAAATAATTATGCCGTAACAAAATGATAATCGCTTAATCTCTGTAAAAGCCTGTTTTTAAAGGGATTTAGGGAAATGTGCCAAAAATCAATAAATTAAAAAAGTGTGTAATTCAATGATATTGTGTATAAAAAGTATACACAAAATGTGTTTACCATATAAAAAGTAACCCCGACAGGTTTTAAAAACCTGTCGGGGTTGTTATGAAAAATGATTATCAAAACCTATAACCTTTACACAATGCTATAAACATAGCCAACGGTTTCAACCGTTGGAACGCAATAATGATCACCATTATTATTCCCAACGCGTCTCCCGTGGTTGAAATCACGGGCTATAATTAAAATGCGATATAATTGAGGAATTTAGAAACGTCAGATTTTATATGGTAGATTTCATTACACAAAACCCGACAGGTTTTAAAAACTCCCATCGGGTTTGCGACATGATGTAAAACAAAAAAAGGCTGCCAAATCTGACAGCCTTTTTTATTATTCTTCTATGGGTTTCATTTTAAAAGTATCCATAAATGCAGTTGTATAATCCCCTGCAATATATCTCGGATCATCCATTAATTGTCTGTGGAAAGGTATTGTTGTTTTAACACCTTCGATAACAAACTCATCCAAAGCTCTGCGCATTTTGCTGATAGCCTCTTCACGAGATTGTGCCGTAGTAATTAATTTAGCGATCATCGAATCGTAATTTGGCGGAATAGTATAACCAGAATATACGTGAGTATCTAAACGAACTCCGTGACCACCCGGCATATGAAGCGTAGTAATTTTTCCTGGTGAAGGACGAAAATCATTATAAGGATCTTCAGCATTAATACGACATTCGATAGCATGTAATTCCGGTAAGTAGTTTCTACCTGAAATCGGAATTCCGGCAGCCACCATAATTTGCTCACGAATCAAATCATAATCAATAACTTGCTCTGTGATTGGGTGTTCTACCTGGATACGTGTATTCATTTCCATGAAGTAGAAGTTTCTGTGTTTATCAACCAAAAATTCTACAGTTCCTGCACCTTCGTATTTAATGAACTCAGCGGCTTTTACAGCAGCCTCACCCATTGCAGTACGCAATTCATCCGTCATGAATGGTGAAGGAGTTTCTTCAGTTAGTTTTTGGTGACGACGTTGTACTGAACAGTCTCTTTCAGAAAGATGACATGCTTTGCCGTATGAATCTCCAACCACCTGAATTTCGATATGACGTGGTTCTTCAATAAGTTTCTCCATGTACATACCATCATTTCCAAATGCTGCAGCAGCTTCCTGACGTGCACTTTCCCAAGCTTTTAATAACTCTTCTTCTTTCCAGACAGCACGCATTCCTTTTCCACCACCACCAGCAGTTGCTTTAAGCATCACCGGGTAACCAAATTCTTTAGCTAATTTTTGTGTTTGTTCGAAAGATTCTAACAATCCTTCAGAACCTGGTACACATGGAACCCCTGCAGCTTTCATCGTTGCTTTTGCAGAAGCTTTATCTCCCATTCTGTCAATCATTTCAGGAGCGGCACCAATAAATTTGATTCCGTGTTCCTGACAAATTTTTGAGAATTTAGCATTCTCAGAAAGAAATCCATATCCTGGATGTATTGCATCTGCGTTTGTAATTTCGGCAGCGGCAATGATATTTGACATTTTCAAATACGATAAGTTACTTGGAGGAGGACCAATACAAACCGCTTCATCAGCAAACTTAACATGTAGACTTTCTGCATCGGCTGTAGAGTAAACTGCTACAGTTTTGATTCCCATTTCTTTACATGTACGAATTACACGAAGTGCAATTTCTCCTCTATTCGCAATTAATATTTTTTTAAACATCTTACTTTAATTAGATAATTAGACAATTCGATCATTAGATAATTTTAGATGATTAACAAAATTTCTATTGCGAACCAGTCTAAAATCTAAAATCTAAAATCTAAATTTATTTATGATGGATCAACTAAGAATAAAGGTTGGTCAAATTCTACAGGAGACATATCGTCTACAAGAATTTTTACAATTTTACCTGAAACTTCTGATTCGATTTCGTTGAATAATTTCATTGCTTCAATTACACAAAGAACATCACCTTTTGCAATAGTGCTTCCTACTTCAGTGAAAACTGGTTTGTCCGGAGATGGTTTTCTATAAAAAGTACCAATGATTGGTGATTTTATAGTAATATATTTCGAATCTTCAGCTGGAGCAGATACCTCGCTAGTTACATTTACAACAGCTGGAGCTTGTTGAGGAGCAACTGCCTGTGGTAATTGCGCTTGAGCAGGCAATTGTTGTACATAAGTAGTTTCAGTAACGTTTCCTTCCAAAGTTGTTCTAATAGTGATTTTTACATCATCCATTTCCAACTTTACTTCTGCAACTCCCGAATTTGCTACAAATTTGATTAGGTTTTGAATTTCTTTTAAATCCATAATGATTCGTTTTTAGTTTTAATTTATTTTTTATCGTAAGCCCATTTCAAATAGATAGATCCCCAAGTGAATCCTCCACCAAAAGCGGCAAAAATAATATTATCTCCTTTTTTCAATAAGTGTTCAAAATCGTGTAGTACTAATGGCAAAGTAGCTGAAGTTGTATTACCATATCTTTCGATATTCATTAACACTTTAGAATCATCAAGATTCATTCTGCCTGCAGTTGCATCAATAATACGTTTGTTTGCCTGATGAGGCACTAACCAATTTACATCTTCATTAGTCAAATTGTTTCTTTTTACGATCAATTCGCTTGCATCAGCCATATTGGTAACAGCAAATTTAAAAACGGTTTTCCCGTCCTGAATAATATTGTGCTGTCTGTTTTTTACGGTTTCTTCTGTAGTAGGTATTAAAGAACCACCGGCAGGGATTTTAAGATAGTCGCGTCCTTGCCCATCGCTTCGTAGGTATTCATCTTGCAAGCCTAAGCCTTCATAATTTGGTTCGAATAAAACAGCTCCTGCTCCATCTCCAAAAATAATACAAGTTGATCTGTCTGTATAATCTACAATTGATGACATTTTATCGGCACCAATTAATAGTACTTTTTTGTATCGACCTGACTGCACATATGCTGCAGCAGTTGACATTCCGTATAAGAAACTTGAGCATGCGGCTTGCAAATCATATGCAAATGCATTTGTAGCTCCAATTTGTGTAGCAACATAAACTCCTGTAGAGGCTACCGGCATATCTGCTGTAGCTGTTGCCATGATTACCATATCTATCTCTAACGGATCGATATTAGCTTTCGCGATTAAATCTTGTGCTGCTTTTATAGCAAGAAACGATGTTCCTTTATCAGCATCTTTAAGAATTCTTCTTTCTTTAATTCCGGTACGAGTGGTAATCCATTCGTCATTGGTATCTACCATTGTTTCTAATACTTTGTTCGAAAGAACAAAGTCTGGAACATAGCCTCCAACAGCGGTAATTGCGGCTGTGATTGTATTCATTATATTCTATTATTTCCTTCCAAATATTATTATTTGAAAAATTTTTAAAAGACTTGAAAAGTACAAAAAAAAACGAAGCGAATTTGTATCTATTTTCTTAAAAACCGAAAATTATAACCAACAAAAAAAACTCTCACTATGTGAGAGTTCTAGTATAATTTACAAAAACGTATTAAGCAACCGCTTCAGATTTATCGATAACAACTTGCCCTCTGTAATACATTTTACCTTCATGCCAGTAAGCTCTGTGGTATAAATGTGCTTCTCCAGTAATAGGACATGTAGCGATTTGAGCTACAGTAGCTTTATAATGTGTTCTTCTCTTATCTCTTCTTGTTTTCGAGATTTTTCTCTTAGGATGTGCCATTTTACTATATTATTTATCCGTTAATAGTTTCTTTAGTTTGTCCCAACGCGGGTCAATATCTTCTTCTTGTTTACTCTCTTCTTTTTGTTCTTTTACTTTTAATTCATTCAGTTTGGTTAAAGCTTCACTTTGTAAAGTTCCGTCTTTAACTCCAGGATGAACTCGTTTTAGCGGTACCGAAAGCGCAATCATTTCATAAATGTATTGTTCAACATCTATTTCATGCTCACCATGCGGCAGAATTAAAAGCTCTTCGTTATCATTATTGAATTCATCTCCAAAGCGAACAATCAATTTCATTTTCCCTTTTATAGGAAGATCAAAATCTTCGCCTGTTAGATCACAAGGTACATTTACAGTTCCTTTGTGTTTGAATTCCAACTCTAACATGTTGCTTTTCTTATCTAAAACTAAACTCACTTTGATATCCGAACTTTGAAATTCGTCGTAATCAAAGTTCTCAAAGAACGCATTACTTATTTGATACTCAAAATGGTGTTTTCCCAGCTTTAATCCAATAAATGGAATTAAAAATTCTTTTGTTTTGCTCATTTCAACATCAATTTGTCCTCTTCATATCTAAACTAGATATCCGAATTGGGGTGCAAAGATATAAAATTATTGTAAAACTAATAATCTTATTCACCTTTTTTTGTTTATAACTGTTTTTCTTTTATTTTAAGAGGTTTTTCGCTAATCTCCTCATACTGATTACGCGAGCGAAAAATATCAATCGCGAGATAAACTGCTTCCTTAAACGAATTGTAATCTGCCATATCTTTTCCTGCAATATCATAGGCTGTGCCATGATCTGGCGAGGTTCTTACCTTATTTAATCCCGCAGTATAATTAACTCCTTTTCCAAATGACAATGTCTTAAAAGGTATCAATCCCTGATCGTGATATGTTGCCACAATAGCATCATATTTCTCATATTGACCGCTTCCAAAAAAACCATCTGCAGGAAAAGGACCAAAAACCATTGTTCCCGAATCAAATATTTTCTTTAAGGTCGGCTTTAAAACCAAATCATCTTCTTTCCCAATCACTCCGCCATCACCTGCATGGGGATTTAATCCTAAAACAGCAATCTTTGGCTTTACAATACTAAAATCCTGAATTAACGATTTTCTTACTGTTTCGATTTTTCTTGTAATTAATTCTTCTGTTAAATGAGAAGAAACCTCACTTAAAGGAACATGATCTGTCAACAACCCTACTCTAAGATTATCCTGAACCATCATCATCAGGGCATTTCCTTCTAATTCCTGACCTAAATAATCTGTATGTCCCGGAAATTTAAATTCTTCGGACTGAATATTGTATTTGTTGATGGGAGCTGTAACTAAAACATCAATTAAATCTTCTTTTAACGCTTTTGTAGCTGCAACAAATGACTTTATGGCATAGGTTCCTATTTTCTCATCATTTGCCCCTAAATTAATATCAACTCCTTCTTTCCATAAATTATACACATTTACTTTTCCCGGCAAGACCTGATCTAATTTATCTACACCGTGAAATTGAACCGTTGAAGTAAAACTTTTTTTAACAAAAGAAAGAATTTTGGCATTTGCAAAAATAACCGGCGTACACAGTTCTAACATACGAGAATCTTCGAATGTTTTTAATATAACTTCGCTTCCAATACCGTTTAAATCTCCTATTGAAATTCCAACAATTATATTTTCTGCTTTTTTATTCATGAGCTCAGATTATTTATTACTAATTTTGATGTGCAAATTTAGTAAAATAAAACAACAATGTTTACAGGAATTATAGAAACCCTAGGAAGGATTCACGAAATACAAAAAGACCAAAACAATCTTCACATAACAGTCGACTCTTCAATTACACATGAATTGAAAATTGACCAAAGCGTTTCGCACAACGGAATTTGTCTGACGGTCGTTGCCATAAAAGACTCTTTTTATACTGTAACCGCTATAGATGAAACGATTTTAAAAACAAATATTGGAGAATGGCAGGTAAACGATATTGTAAATCTTGAAAGAGGCATGAAACTCGGCGATCGCCTTGACGGACATATTGTTCAGGGCCACGTCGACCAAACAGGAACATGCGTTAAAATTGAAGAAGCAAACGGAAGTTGGAATTATACTTTTGAATACGATAAAAACCTCAACAACATTACGATCGAAAAAGGCTCGATCACTGTAAACGGAGTTAGTTTAACAGTTGTAAATTCTAAAACCAACGAATTTAGTGTTTCGATTATACCTTATACTTTTGAAAATACAAATTTCAAAAACTTTAAGGTTGGGACAAAAATAAATCTGGAATTCGACGTCGTAGGAAAATATATTTCAAGGCTTTACGCGATAAACAAATAAAATTTCAAATGTGTCATAAAAATAAAAAAGCTTCAATTTATATTGAAGCTTTTTTATTTAAATTATATCTGTATATCGTATGTATTCCAAAAGACAAACCACATATTAACAAAACTATTAAATATTCATTAATAGGCCCATCGACAGGTGGTGGTGGAATTGCCGAGGTTCTATTAGTACTAGTTGGCGCAGGCGGAGTTCCATCTGCCAGAACACTTGATACATTTATCAAGGCTATTAAAAATGCTAATAAAACAGTCTTTGTTATTTTCATAAATCTTAACGTATTGAAAAACAATAGTATATATTATTAAATTCAACTTTATTTATTATAATTCGCACAAAAACAATCTTTTACGCTTTATTACAGCGGCAAATGTAGAAGATTTTGTCTTAAATACAAGGTTTTTAAGCAAAACTTTGTGATTTTTTGTGTTCTTTTTCTAAATGTCAACAAATCATGTATTACAACATATCCTATTGCTCTTTTTTGTATTTACGAATATTTTTCACTTTTGGTTTTATGATAACCTATTTATAAATATAATAAGACAATAATATATTCTTTCAGGCTTCAAAATTCATAAATACTATTTATTCCATAAAATAAATTTCAAATTTCATTGACAGCTCTTTTCAAAGATCCAATTCAGAGTTATGAGTTTTTTAAATACCATTGCATAATAATTCCCTAATTTTTTGATCTGATTAGCCTGAATTTATTTCACAAAAAAAGCCCTTACATTTCTGTAAAGGCTTATTCTAAAACTGTGGTCCCACCTGGGCTCGAACCAGGGACCACCTGATTATGAGTCAGGTGCTCTAACCAGCTGAGCTATAGGACCGGTTTGAGGATGCAATATTACTACTATTTTTCGTTCACTCCAAATATTTTGAGGCTTGATTTGCATTTAATTTAAAATCATATCCACTCATGTTAAAAACACAATTGATTTTCAATATCTTATTTAAAAACCAAAACCAAGTTTTTTTATTTAATTTCCTGACAAAGCTCTACCAAAACGCCATTTGTATTCTTCGGATGTAAAAAAACAACCAATTTATTATCGGCACCTTTTTTAGGAACCTCATTAATCAGCACAAAACCTTCGCTTTTTAACCGTTCTATTTCTGCAACAATATCATCAACATCAAAAGCAATATGATGAATTCCTTCTCCTTTTTTTTCCAAAAACTTCGCAATTGGACTTTCTGGATTTGTCGCCATCAAAAGTTCAATTTTATTGGTTCCCGTTTGAAAAAAAGAAGTTAAAACGCCTTCACTTTCTACTTCTTCTGATTTATAAGAAGGAACACCTAATAACTTTTCGAACAAGATATTTGATTCCTCAATATTTTTTACTGCGATTCCTATATGTTCAATCTTATTTACCATTTGCTTTTATTATTGATTAATATAAGTATTAAAATAACCGCATTCCGAAATCACATCCTGATAATATTTTGTATCAGAATAATCCTTTTTCAAGGTTTTAAATCCATTCCAGGCGATAAAATTAACTTTGTCATCCTGAATTTCCCACCAGCTGTTTACGTTATTGTATTTAGTGTTGTAATATTCGTTGCGCTCGCATTTTGCCAGCATGTAAATACATTTTGCTTTTTGTTCTTTTGTCGTTGCCGCTTCTAATGCTTTTTGATAATACATTTTCGGCACATCACAATTTGTAATCATTTTTTTCATCGAATCTCTAAATGAATAGGGACTTGAACCGTAACCTACAATACTTATTTCATAGAAAGTTCTTCCATTTCCAAAATGTGTGATATTATAAAAAGCATTTCCTAACAATAAACTATTTGTATAAACATCTTCTTTTTGAGCCAGTTTATCCTGCATTTCTTTTATTGTGGTTAGAAAATCCAATTGAGAATATTTCTTTTTTTGATAAGCCGAATGATCACAATCGTGACAATCTTTTATATTTCCGTTAAACGGATTTCCTAAAAATTGATAATACTGAACAGAATCTGTTTGTTGAATAAAACCAATTGCTTCCGGAATTTTATTTTTAAAAGTTGCCTGAACTGCCTGAAAATTGCTAATATCTTTTACTTTCAAACTATAAATTCCTGCCGCTATTTTTTCGATTTCTGTTTTATCTGTTTTAGCCAAAAACGCTTTCATATCCAGTAAATTCTTTTCATTGTCATAAAAAGAATTTCCGCGACCCCAATAATTATCCGGAGTATCACCAAATAATTCTGCCATAACCGGATTTGATTTTGCTCTGTAAAGCGATGCTAAATAATTTTTACTCCACTGCGCTGCATTTTGATATCGGAATTCCTGCCCTTTATATGTTTTTGGCAGCTCCTGATAGAGCCAGTTCAAATCGGTTAAAATTGTTTTTTCATTTTTATCTGTAAGTTTATCAATCTTGCTCATATTGTTTACAAAACGAAGCAGCCTTAATTGAAGTTTTGCCAACTCAGTTTTAGGCATTGTTTTTTCGGCTTTGTCAAAGTTAGTTTCTGCTGTTGCATAATCGCCTTTTAACGTTTGTAAATATCCTAACGAGATATCCCATAAATAAGGTTTATTGGTATTTCCTGCCGCAGCAATTTTAGCAACTACATCAAATGCAGCCTTATCGATTTTACTTTTATTCAGCTCCTTGTTTTCGGCGACAGTTTGTTTTTTTGCCGGAAGATTATCTTTGGCATTTTCTTCAAACGAATTATTAATGCTTTGCTCCTGCCCGTTTACCAATCGGGTTAGCAAATAATTCAAATGCTCACTTTTTGGATCAAGTTCATAAATTTTAGCGATCGCTTTCTTCTCCTCTTTATAAAATCCATGGATTGCCCAAAGTGCTGCTTTTTCGCTATTATTTTTAGCCAAAAACAACGATTTATTCCAATCGGCATCATTTTGCGGATGAAAACTATAAGCCGTAACAATTCTCAATTCCGGACATTTGTCAAATACTTGTGCATACAGACAATTAGATTCTGAGTATTTTTTCTGTTTGTATTTTATTCCCGCAACATAAGAAAGTCCACGATAATACAATATATTTTTAGGAACTGATTTTTCTGTTTTATTAAAAAAATCAATCGCTTTTTGTTTGTTACTGCTATAGAAATAGGCTTTCATGGTAAGAAACCAATATCTGTTTTGCAAAAACATATCTTTGGTTGTATTGTAAACATTTTCAATAGACTGAATCATTTTAAAATCATTGAAAGTTTTGGCCACAACCGGATCATAACTCCAGTAATCTTCTCCTATAGAAACGGTTTCTATTTTTTGTGCCAAATACAAAAATTCGATAAAGCTCTTCACTTTATCATCTTTCAAATTGATTTTCTTTCCCCATTTTAAAGAAGTCGGATTGTCTTTTTTAGTTTTCAAAAAAACATGAAGCTGCGTAATATCGGTTTTATTCAGAGGTGTTTTTTTCTCAGATGAATACATTGGTGTTTCTTCTCCAATCAAAAAATAGCTTACCGTTGAAGCATCTGCTTTTCCCTTTAGATAATTTTCCCAGTCTGATTTTATATCTTCATTAAATCTGGAATTGTGCTGTGTATCAAAACCAATCCCGTAAAAAATATCTCCCGATAAAAAAAGCGGCGTATATGATTTATCCGTAAAAGTTTCGGGCGTAAAATTGGAGTTGTAACTAAAAAAATCCCAGTCGTCACCACCAGCGCAGGCATAAATTATTCCGTAAACAAAAAGGAAAGAAGCACTAGAAATAAGAAACAACTTGTTTAAAAATATTCTTTTCATAGGTATTTATATTGAATTCATCTAAATCGTAAAAAATAATTTCGTTTGGTGTCTGAGCTAAATTTTCATCCAACTCTTGTGCCATTTCTTTTAAATCTTCTGCAGAAATGGCTTCTATTTTGAGTTTATCGTTTTCTTCATAAAAAACTCCATTTTTATAATTGGATTTTTTTACTTTAAAGAATATTACATCAATTTGCTCGAAGTTTTTATCTTTTTTAAGTTCGCTTACATTTAATTTGGAACGCAAACCTATCACTTTTCCATCTCGAATATGAACTCCCCAGGAATAAATGGGCAAAGCAAAATCAAGATGCAACGGATATTTCTTTAAACTTTTAAGATACCTTTCGGCAATTTTAGAGCTGTAAATAGAATTTTCCGCATCGGGCGCAATTGAACCCATATTATAGTACATTAAAACTCCGGAATCTACATTTGGAATTTTGGTTTTTTTGAAATATTTAACCTGATGCAATCGTATTGTTGCGGAAAGTTTTTTATGCGAAAGTTTCTTAAACCGTTCAATAAACTTCAAATAATTCCCTTTACTTTCAAGCGTCCAGTCGCAATCAATTTGAATTTCCTGAGATACAATTTTGTTTTTTGCATTTATTTCTTCAACCAAACGAAAAGTCTTTTGAGCTAAATCTTCAATATCAAGATTAGTTTGCAGCATAACTTTGTTTTTGATAAAAACAACCGGAACAACTTCAAAACCATTCATACTTTCCTGAAAATGTATCGGACTTATCGGAATTGGTTCTTTAGATTCGGGATGTAAACCAATATCAAAATAGCGAATATAAAGCTTCGTGACGTTGTTTTCCCTCAAAACCTCTTTCTCGGTTTCAGACAATTTGAAGATAGTTTTCCAATAATAAAAAGATACAATTGGCTCTTTTGTTTTGCTACAGGAAACAAGCAGTAAAAACACAAAACCAATTAAAATATTATTTTTCAAACCAATTAAATTAAATGCAGATTCAAAAGTAAGAAATTATAATCCGGTTTCTGAATCGAACTTCAAAAAAACAAGAAAAACTGAAAGTCCGAATTCCTAATAAATAGATAAAAAATTTCGATTAAAGCAAATATAATCGTTATTTTGTGCAATCAAATTTAAAACAGTTATGTTGAAAAACAACTTCAAATATATTTCATTTCTATTAGTATTGTTAATGATGAGCTGTGCCAAAAGAGGCAGCATTACCGGCGGATTAAAAGACACTTTGGCGCCTGTGCTAAGCTCAAGTTCGCCTAAAAACTTCAATACTGATTTTAAAGGAGATCAAATCGTCTTAAATTTTGATGAATATGTTAAGCTTAAAAACCTTAACAAGCAGCTTGTTATTTCACCACCAATGAAACACGAGCCTCTTATTACACCAACAAATGTCAGTAAAGTTTTAACGATAAAAATCAAAGACACCTTACAACCTAATACAACATACAGTTTTAATTTTGGGCAAAGTATTACAGACAATAATGAAGGTAATGCGATGAACCAATTTAAATACATTTTTTCAACCGGGCCTTATATCGATTCGCTTTCTATTGGCGGTATTGTTAAAGATGCTTACGAAAAAAATGTCGATAATTTTGTTTCGGTAATGCTGTATGAAGTAAATGACAAATACAAAGATTCTGTAGTTTATAAAGATCTTCCAAGATATATTACGAATACTTTAGACAGTTTGAGAACCTTTAAACTTGAAAATTTAAAAGCAGGAAAATATCTTTTGGTAGCCATGAAAGATAAAGGCAGCAACAATAAATTTAATCCTAAAGATGATAAAATTGGGTTTATAAAACATTTTATTACTGTACCAAATGATACGCTGTTTGAATTAGAATTATTTAAAGAAACACTACCTCTAAAAACCTTAAAACCAATACAAGCTTCTGGAAACAGATTGTTTTTACCGTATGAAGGAAAACAAAATTTCAAACTTTCCCAACCAAAAATTGTTCTTAAAAACAATGATGAAATACTGGAAACTATTGTAACACAATTTCCTAAAAAAGATTCTTTGCAAGTTTGGTACAAACCTTTAAAAGCAGATTCGTTACAGCTGGAAGTAACAAAAGAGAATTATAATAAAAAATTTACTTTTAAAATTAAGGATCAAAAGAAAGACACTTTAAATATAACAGCAGTACAAAACGGGGTTATTAATTTTAGAGACAGATTTACTTTAGAAACTGCAACGCCATTAGTAAAATTTGATAAGTCGAAAATTAAACTAATCAATAAAGATTCGCTTGACATAGATTTTACGACAGAATACAATGAACTGGAGCAAAAATTATATGTTGATTTTAAGAAAGAACCTTTAGAAAAATACAAGTTTACTTTTCTCCCGGGTGCTCTGACTGATTTTTACGATAACGTAAACGACACTTTATCGTATAAATTGACTACGAAAGAATATGCAGATTACGGGAATTTAGTTTTGAATTTGAAAAACGTAAAAAGGTTTCCAATCATTGTAGAAATAACCAATAAAAAAGGCGATGTTGTATTGGCCAGTGACTATTCTGAAGGCAATACAAAAATTCAATTTGACTTATTGCAGCCGGAATCATTTACGCTGCGAATAACGTATGACGATAATAAAAACAAAATATACGATTCTGGTAATTTCTTAAGTAAAACCTATGCCGAAGAAGTATTTTATTATCAAAAAGAAATCGATGTTCGAACCAATTGGGACGTTGATGAAACTATCGATTTAAGTATTCCGTATAATCCTGAAGTCGAGAAAAAAGAAACCGACAAGAAGAAAAAAGAAGAACAGAAAAAGAAAAAAGCGTTCTAAATTAAACTATTCAGCCTAGCAGAAATTTGACACGGATTTCACGAATTAGCACGAATACAAAATAAATTGATTCACCAAAAACATTCACAATGTAATTTGTGCAAATTTGTGTAATTCGTGTTATTTTTATTTAAATCCTGTATTAATTTACTCAAGATTAAATAGTTAGCTAAATTTTAATTTCGAAAGTATCTTTATCGCTTAGAAAATCTAGTTTTTTTCTAGTTTCCACCATAACATTTTTATCCAGTTCGACCACAAAAACACCTTCAGTTTCTTGTGGTTCGAGGATATAATTTCCTAAAAAATCAACAGCTTGCGAATGCCCAATATGCTCATAATTATTGGCATCCAAACCTATTCTGTTTACGCCAACAACATAACTCAGGTTTTCTACGGCGCGTGCTTTTAGCAAAATATCCCAGGCGTTTGTGCGCACTTTTGGCCAGTTGGCCACATATATAAGTAAATCGTAATTTTCTACATTTCGCGCAAAAACCGGAAATCTTAAATCGTAACAAACCTGCAGGCAAATTTTCCAGCCCAAATAATCAACAATCACTTTTTCGGTTCCGGCAGTATAGGTTTTATCTTCGCCGGCGAGCGTAAACAAATGTCTTTTATTGTAATATTGAATTTCTCCGGAAGGAAAAACAAAGAACATTCTGTTATAAAACTGTTCATTTTCGGTGATTACCAAACTTCCCGTGATTGCACAATTTTTCTGTTTTGCTATTGCCTGCATCCACAAAACAGTTTCGCCCTGCATGGTTTCGGCTACAGCCAAAGCATTCATGGTGAATCCGGTAGAAAACATTTCGGGCAAAACGATCAAATTAACTTCTGAATCAATTTGATTTATTTTCGATTCGAAAGCATTTCTATTTTTAGAAACATCTACCCAATAAAGATCTGATTGTATAAGTGCAATTTTCATAATTCAAAAATACGAATTTTAATATGAAAATTATTTTTTGCAAAAAAAGTCTATTCTGCAAAAATTTCTCAAAACACCGCTAAAAATCATGCTTCTTTTGGAAATTAAAAATACTTCAGAAAATAATATTGCAAAAAATATGCATTTTATGCAAAAAATATGCAAAGGTGAAAGATATTTATATATATTTGAACATCAATGCAAAACCAAAAAAACAACTAACCAAAAAAAATTATGAAAACAAGGCTAATTTCATTAGTGTTTATCGGAGGAATCATCTTCTCCGCAAACGCCAAAGAGATTGCAATAAAAAAGCATCTTTTTGAACAACAAAGCAATCAGGTTGAAATCTCGGGTCAGATTTTAGGCCAGGATGACGGTCTGCCAATTGCCGGAGCTACTATTTATGCAGAAAGCAATAATAAAATTGCAACAATATCTGACGAAAACGGAAAATTTAAATTAACCGTTCCGGAAAACGAAGCCCATATTATTGTAACGTACATGGGTTATGAAACTTTATCATTTGCTTTAATTAAAACGACAAGTTTAGTAATCCGACTAAAACCTGCAGAAAATGTTCTGGAACAAGTTTTAGTAACCGCGCTTGGAGTTAAAAAAAGCAGCAAATCAGTCGCATATGCTGTAACAGAACTTAAAGGGACAGAATTTACAAAAGCAAAAGAAACTAATATAGCCAACGCATTAGTTGGAAAAATTGCCGGTGTAAACGTAAGCAGCACCGCAACGGGACCAAACGGATCGAGCAGAGTTGTGATTCGTGGAAACGGTTCCTTAAACGGAAACAACCAGCCGATGTATGTGGTAAATGATTTGCCGATTGATAATACGCAATTGAATTTACCGGGAATTGGAAACGGTGCCGGATCAACAAGAATAAATGTGGACCGAGGCGACGGAACTTCGGTCATAAATCCGGATGATATTAAAACTATTACGGTTCTTAAAGGTGGAACGGCTGCGGCTCTTTATGGCGCAAATGCTGCAAATGGTGTCATTTTGATTCAGACAAAAAGAGGTGCAGCACAACAAGGAATTGGCGTTGAGTACAATAGTTCTTTTACTTTTGAAACGCCATCTATTACTCCGGATTGGCAATATGAATATGGTTCTGGAGCAAATGGCCTAAAACCAACAACTCAAGCCGAAGCCATTGCTACCGGACGCTGGTCATGGGGCGCAAAAATGGACGGAAGTAATGTTATTCAATTTGATGGTGTTGCGAGACCTTATGTAGCACAAAAAGATAATATCAAAAATTTCTATAAAACAGGAACAACTTTTATCAATTCGATTGCTTTATCTGGTGGAAATGAAAAAGCTACAGGACGTCTTTCGTTTTCGAATATGGACAATGAAAGTGTTTTGCCAAATTCAGGTTTTAACCGCAAAACTTTGAATATTGCCGGAAATGTTAACTTAACAGACTGGTTAAAGTTTGATGTGGTAACACAATATAATTTAGAAAAATCAGAAAACAGACCTACCGTTTCTGATGCTGAAGCAAATGCCAACTGGGGAACTTACATGATTGCAAACACTGTCGACATTAGAAATCTTGCCCCGGGCTATGATGCAAATGGTGTTGAAGAAGCATGGAACCCGGTTGCCGTTGCTACAAACCCTTATTTTGTGGTAAATAAAATTAAAAACCGCGATACTAAAAACCGTTTCATCGGAATGGTAAATGTGAAATTGAATTTTACCCGCGATTTATTCCTTCAGGGTAGAATTGGTCAGGATTATACAGATTATGATTTCTTCGGATACATCCCAAAAACAACTTTAAACAATCCGGTTGGATATGCGCAGGGTTCACGAATGAAATTATCCAACTTAAACTCAGAAGCAATTCTTAATTACACTAAGAAAAACATTTACAAAGAATTCTCATTAAACGCATTAGTTGGGGTTAATTCAAGAACAACGCTTAGGGACGAAACTAAAGTAGAAGGATCAAATTTTGTACTAGATGATTTTTATGCTTTGAGCAATTTATCGACTTTGGCTTATAGTTATCCTTACGGAAAAACCAAAACAAACTCTGTTTACGGCGCTGTCGATTTAGATTATAAAAACATTGTTTTCTTAAACTTTACAGGTCGTCAGGATTGGTTTTCGACTTTATCTGCAGAAAACAATACAGTGTTTTATCCGTCTGTAGGAACAAGTATCATTGTTTCGGATATTATTACAATGCCTGAATTTGTTTCATTTGCAAAACTTAGATCTTCCTGGGCCGAGGTTGGTGGCGCAACTCCTGATCCGTACGCATTAAATCAATCCTACTCCATGATTCAGGGAGGACACAACGGTCAGCAATTGCAAGGCCCGACAAGTTCAAGAGTCCCTAATTCGACTTTAAGTCCGTTAACTTCTACAACATTTGAAGTTGGAACTGATTTAGGTTTTTTTAATAATCGCTTAAATATAGATTTTGCATGGTACAATCGTGCCACTACAAATGATATTGTCGAAACTACAATTTCTACAGCTTCAGGAGCAAACACAGCTTTATTGAACCTTGGAAAAATGAGAAATAAAGGTGTTGAACTTTTGCTTACCGGAAAAATCATCAACAATAAAAACTTTTCGTGGGATGCTACTTTCAACGGATCATACAATAAAAATACCGTTGAAGCACTTACAGATCAGCTAAACTCGATTACAATGGCAACTTCTGTAAACGGTTACGTAACAATTGCAAGTGATGTTGGTCGCCCATACAGTATCATAAAAGGATACAAACCTCGTGTTGATGCTAATGGAAATACAGTTTATAACGTAAGCGGTGGTTCTGCAACCATAGCACAAGGTCCGCTTGAAGAATTAGGTCAGGGAGTTCACCCTTGGGGAGCGGGAATCAGCAATGAATTTAAATACAAAAATGTCTCTTTCAGCTTTTTAATTGATGGGAAATTCGGCGGAAGCTTATACTCTGGAACTGATTTGTACGGAACTCGTATGGGTTTAACCAAATTAACACTTGAAGGTCGTGAATCAGGTTTGCCAATTTCCGGAGTTGACACAAACGGAAACCCGGTAAATATGGTTATTGCTCCTGAAAATTTGAGAACCTATTATGACGGTTTAAGAAACATCTCGTCCACTTTTGTTTATGATGCAAGTTTCATCAAACTGAGACAAATTATTTTGGGTTATTCGTTGCCAATTGAAAAAATAAAAGGTTTGTCTAAACTTCAGGGCGCTTCTCTTTCATTCGTAGCAAGAAACTTATTCATTCTTTACAAGAAAACACCAAACGTAGATCCCGAATCTGTATTTAGTGCAGGAAATGCTCAGGGTGTTGAACAATTTGGAGTGCCAAAAACAAGAAGTTTCGGTTTAAGTTTAAACGTTAAATTCTAAAATTAAAAGACATGAAAAAGATAACCATTTTATATATCACAGGCGTACTTTTAGCTAGTATGACAAGCTGTACCAAAGATTTTGAAGAAATAAATACGAACCCGAATGTTGTTGAAAAACCAAACCCGAATTTCATTTTCAGCAAATCTATTTTAGACGGTTTAAACAATAATTATTTTGCTACGAATATTCTGGAGTGTGGCGGAATGTTACAGCATTATGCCACTTATAAAGAAGCATCCGGAGTTGGAGATAAATATTTGAGCAATGAAGTTTATTTTTCGGCTTACTTTAATCAGGTTTATCCAACGGCTTTAAACGAAACCGAAATTGTAATTGATGCCGTAAAAGGTAATGAAAACGACAGCAATAAACTGAATGTTGCCAGAATCTGGAAAGCGTATTTGTATCACAGAATTACAGATTTATACGGAGATATTCCGTACACAGAAGCTGCAAAAGCAAACAGCACGCAAATATTTCTGCCAAAATACGATACGCAGGAATTTATCTATAAAGATTTATTGAAAGAATTAGACGAAGCTGCTTTGGCATTAGATCCAGCAAAACCAACTTTTGGAAATGCCGATTTTATCTACAACGGCGATGTGGCAAAATGGAAAAAATTCTCGTATTCGCTAATGCTTCGTTTGGCAATGCGATTAACAAAAGTTGATCCGGCATTGGCACAAACCTGGGCAAATAAAGCAATCGCCGGCGGTGTAATTTTGAATACTGCCGACAATGCCATTATGAAATATACAGACGGTCCAAATGATATCAACAGAAATCCGGTTGGTTTTGATTCGAGAAAACAAGATTTTACCGCAGGATCTTTTGGACAGAAAAATGTGGAAGGCGGAAAATTATCCAAAACATTTATAGATTTACTTCAGGCGACTGCAGATCCAAGAATTAGTGTTTATGCAGGCGTTTGGGAAGGAACGGTACAAAACACAAGTCTTGCGGTACAAAAAGGTTTTCCGAACGGAACAAAAATAGCACCAACACCAATAGAACAAGCGACTTATTCTGAACCAAATCAAAGTACGGTTTTTAAATATGATGCGCCAATTATGATTTTAAGCAATGCCGAAACTAATTTTCTGTTAGCCGAAGCTGCTGCAAGAGGCTGGTACACCGGAGAAACCGATCAGGCTTTATATGAAAAAGGTGTAAAAGCTTCATTTTTAAACATGGGAATTTACGGAACAGCGTACACAATTGCAGATGCAACGCCTTATTTAACATCAAATCCATTCAACGCCGCCGGGTCTTTTGAAGATAAAATGAATCAAATTCATACTCAAATCTGGATTGCCCTTTTTGTAGACGAGCAGGAAGTTTATGCCAATTGGAGAAGAACTGGATATCCGGTTTTAGTTCCGGTAAACTTTCCCGGAAATGTTACAAACGGCACAATTCCAAGACGTTTCAGATATCCAACCAGCGAATATTCAGTCAATTCAGCTAACTTAGCAGAAGCGGTTAAACGCCAAGGCGAAGATAATTTCACGACAAGAATTTGGTGGGATAAATAATAGTAAATGTTTTTTGCAAATAATTCAACAAATAAGTTGGCTGCTAAAAAAGTATAATCCCTACGGGATATTTCCAGGGTGTGCCTTTCGTTATTCTACCAATATTTAACTCCTAACGGAGTAATAAAAAATATCTCGGAGAGATTACATATTGGTAGAAATTAATTTTTTTGTGCCATTTTTTTGTCCCGTAGGGACTACAAACTTGAATTAATTTAAAGACATAAAACATAGTTTCAAAGATTTTTAATTTTTAATTCTCAATTTTTAATTAAAAGAATAAATGAGCATATTAATTCTTACGGCATGCATTGCATTTTTGATCCTTCAAATTGCCTGGTTTAAAATCAATCCGTTTATTGCCTTTATCATAACAGCTTTACTGGCAGGTCTTTTTTTAGGTCTGCCAATAAACGCCTTATCGCAAACGGTACAAAAAGGTTTGGGCGAAATGTTGGGTTCGATTACGCTGATTATCGTTTTTGGAACCTGCATTGGTAAACTTACCGTTTCATCGGGCGCAGCCAATGTTATTGCAAAAACAGTTATGGGATGGACAGGCGAAAAATATGTCCGCTTAGGCTTAATGATTACCGGATTTATTGTTGGGATACCACTGTTTTATAGTGTTGGATTTGTTTTGTTAGTACCTTTAATCTTTTCAGTAGCCCGCCAATTTAAACTATCAAAAGTATATCTGGGAATCCCTATGCTTGCGTCACTTTCAGTTGCGCACGGTTTTTTGCCTCCACATCCGTCTCCAATGGCGTTAAGCAGTATTTTAAATGCTGATATTGGTCTTGTTTTAGTTTACGGAATCATCATTGCCGTTCCAACAATATTTATCGCGGGATTATTATTTTCAAATTTGCTCAAAAACATCAAAACAGAATCTGATCATGAAATTTTAAATGTTGAAGAAGTGGTAAACGAAGGTAAATTGCCGAGTTTCTTCACAAGTTTATTTTCTGCCTTATTTCCCGTTTTCGGATTAACGATAACTTCAATATTGCCATTAATTTCAGATAATGAAACACTACTAAATATTTGCAAAACAGTTGGCGAACCCAGTATAATCATGCTGATTTCCTTGCTTATTTGTACTTATACTTTAGGAATCAGAATGAACCGAAGTCTAACTTCTGTAATGGATGATTACGCCATTGCCATAAAAGATGTTGCACTAATTGTTTTAATTGTAGGCGGCGCCGGAAGTCTGAAAGAAGTGATGATCGTAAGCGGTGTCAACGAAACTATAGTTTCAACATTAACCCAAATCAACATTCATCCCTATTTACTTGCCTGGATTATGGCGGCAATTATCAGGGTTTGTGTAGGTTCTGCAACCGCGGCGGGATTAATGACTGCCAGCGTTTTATTACCTTTATTACAAACTAATAATCTCGACCCCAACTTATTAGTTTTATCTGTTGGAGCTGGAAGTTTGATGTGCTCGCACGTAAACGATCCGGGTTTCTGGATGTTCAAAGAATATTTTAATATCAGCCTGAAAGATACTTTTAAATCATGGACCGTAATGGAATCCTTAGTATCTGTTTTGGGAATTGTTTTCGTTTTTATTTTAAACTCTATAATACATTAATATCATGAATTTATTGCCTCAGGAAAAATTTGAAACCCTTGGCTTATCATTACCGCCAGCGCCTCAACCTCTTGGTATATATAAACCTTATTTAGTCGACGGAAAGTATTTGTACCTTTCTGGTCATGGTCCGGTTCGCGACGACAAATCTTTAATTATCGGGAGAATTGGCGACGATATGGATATTGAAGAAGGAAAACTGGCCGCCAGACAAGTGGGTTTAACCATGCTTTCGACAATTGTAACCAATTTTGGAAGTCTGAACAAAGTAAAAAGAGTTATAAAAGTATTGGGAATGGTGAATTGCAATGGCGATTTCCTTAGACATCCGTACGTAATAAACGGCTGCAGCGAATTATTCGCCGAAGTTTGGGGACAAGAAAACGGAATTGGCGTAAGAAGCGCCGTAGGAATGGGTTCTTTACCAGATAATATCCCCGTAGAAGTTGAAGCTGTTTTCGAATTATATTAGATTAAGAATTTAGCCCACAGATTTTACGGATTAAACAGATTCGCACAGATTATTTAGTTGAACCATTAAGATATTAAGTTTATTAAGAAGCTAAGCTTAATTTTTCTTAACCTTTTTAAGTTTCATTAAGTCAAGCTTAATTTTCTTAATCTCTTAATGGTAAAAAAAATTGAATGTTTAATTCAGTTAAACCATAACACATTAAGCTTTATTAAGAAGCCAAGCTTAATTTTTCTTAACCTTTTTTAAGTTTCATTAAATCAAGCTTAATTTTCTTAATCTCTTAATGGTAAAAAACATTGAATGTTTAATTCAGTTAAACCATAACACATTAAGCTTTATTAAGAAGCCAAGCTTAATTTTTCTTAACCTGATAAGTTTTATTAAGTCAAGCTTAATTTTCTTAATCTCTTAATGGTAAAATATTTAATCTGTGGCAAAAAACAAAAAATATGAATACAACACCACAAACAAGAATTGCAACTTTCGGAGAATTATTACTTCGGATGAATGTTGCAGATGGAAATCGTTTTACGCAGGCCAGTGATATTAAAGTTCACGTTGGCGGAGCCGAAGCCAATGTTTGTGTATTACTTTCTCAACTCGGCATTCAAACCGATTATATTACGAGATTACCGGAGAATGATTTGGCACAACTGGCCTTAAACGAATTGCAGAAATACAAAGTAAACACTTCAAAATGTGTTTATGGCGGAGAACGTTTGGGATTGTATTTTGTCGAAGCCGGAAATCAAATCAGACAATCGCAGGTTATTTACGACCGAAGCAATTCGTCTTTTGCAACCATTCAGAAAGATCAGATTAACTGGGATTTGGCTTTCGCCGATGTAACTCATTTTCACTGGTCTGGAATAAGTCCGGGCGTTTCAAACGAAGCTGGTTTGGTTTGTAAAGAAGCCATTCTTTCGGCACACAAAAAAGGATTGCCGATTTCTTCCGATTTTAATTATCGCTCAAAATTGTGGCAATACGGAAAACATCCGTCTGAAATTATGCCCGATTTGCTTCAATACAGTACGATAACCGTTGCAGATTTAGACGCAATTGAAATTTACTTCGGAATAAAAACCGATAAAAACGAATCTGATGCCAATCGTTTCAGGAAAACATTTGAGTTATTAAAAGAAAAAATGCCTTATCTGAAAACCCTTGCCATGAGTTTTAGAAAATCAGACGGACTGGCGCATTTATACAAAGGAATGTTGTTTCACGAAGACAAATTTTACGAAACAAAAGAATACAAAATACATTTGGTAACCGATCAAATTGGTTCCGGAGATGCCTTCAACGCAGGATTATTATACGGATTATCCAATAAATTATCGGCACAGGAATGTATCGACTGGGCAACAGCCTGCGGCGTAATCAAACAAAGTATTCACGGAGATTTCACCATGAGTAATCCAACAGAAATAAGTCATTTTATTGCAAATGGCGCGAGTAACAGAATCAATAGATAAAATTATATTTAAGCATATGTACAGCATTTTAAAAGCACAAGGCGTACTTCCGTTAGTAACACAAATCAATATCGAGACAGCCAAAATTGTGCTGCAGTCCGCCGCAGATGCTGGTATAAAAATTATCGAATTTGCTGCTCGTGCAGATAATGCTAAAGAGGTTTTCACTCAAATGGTTGCCTTTAAAAAAGCAAATAATTTAGATGTAAAAATTGCCGTTGGTTCTATTTTAAGCGTTGACGATGCCGAAATATTTCATCAATTGGGCGCAGATTGTATCGTTTGTCCGCATACTGATCCTGAAATTGGCAATTATTGTTTAAAAAATAATATTTACTGGATTCCCGGCGCAGCAACTTTAAACGAAATATTGCACGCCAATAAATTAGGTGCCGATGTTGTCAAACTTTTTCCTGCCGATAAAATTGGTGGACCAGGTTATGTGAAAGCGATTAGAGCGCCGTTTCCGAATTTAAGAATAATGCCAACCGGAGGCGTAACATTAGAAGAAAGCAATTTGAAATCATGGTTCAAATCCGGCGTTGTTTGTGTTGGAATTGGTTCTAATTTATTTTCGAAAGAAATGCTTTTGAATTTAACTTATGAAGAATCGCTTCAGGCTTTTCAAAATTTAATTGAAGTGGTAGAAAAAACAAGAAACTAGATTATGCAAAAAAATTGGTGGAAAATTAATTCCGAAACTTGTCCCGACACTCCATTTTTGGCCGTTTACGAAGATCGTATCCGGTTTAATCTCGAACGCCTTATTGGGGCAGTAAACGGCGACACTCAAAAATTAAGGCCACACATCAAAACACATAAAATAGGCGAAATTCTGGAGTTGTTTAAAATTTACAACATCAAAAAAGTAAAATGCGCCACAATTGCCGAAGCTGAACTTGCCGCGATACATGAAATTCCGGACGTGCTTCTCGCCTATCAGCCTGTTGGTGCAAAAAAAGAAAGATGGATTTTGTTGCTTCAAAAATATCCAAATATTCAATTTTCGACTATTGTCGACAATTTAGATTCGGCGAAAGCCTTAAATGAAATTGCTAAAAAAAATAACCTGATTCTAAATATTTTTCTCGATCTAAATACAGGAATGAACAGAACCGGAGTTTCAATTTCTGATAAATGGATTGATTTAGCTTCTGAAATTATTGCATTAAAAAACATTCATTTTGAAGGTTTTCATATTTACGACGGTCATATAAAAGGAACTGTTGAAGAACGAAATATTCAAGCTTCAAACTCCTTTTCAATTATTAAAAAAGAGATTGAAATACTTCAGCAAAAAACAGATTACGAATTAAAAATCGTTGCCGGGGGATCAAATACATTTCCGTTTTATGCCACTCAGGAAAATGTAGAATCCAGCCCGGGAACTTTTGTTTTTTGGGATTCTAATTATCAAACCAATTTACCGGAACAGGAATTTAAGCCTGCTTTGGTTATTGTAGGAACTGTAATTTCAAAACCAACAAATACAACGTTTTGTGTTGATATCGGATACAAAGCCGTTTCATCAGAAAACCCGATCGATAAAAGATTAGTAATTTTAAATGATGAAAATTTAATTCCGATTTCGCATTCAGAAGAACATTTGATTGTAGAAAATCGGGGAAAAAATCAATATAAAATTGGCGATACCGTTTATGCCCAGCCGTATCATGTTTGCCCAACCTGTGCACTTTACGATTCTGTTCAGGTCATCAACAAAGAACATCAAATTTGCGATCAATGGTTGGTTGTGGCAAGAAGCAGAAAAATTAATATCTAGCAGCAGAAAAAGGAGAATAAAGATAAAAAGAATAGAAAATAGAGCAAAGAAGAAAGAGAATAGACCTCATAATAACACTTGTAGAGAACCTCTGAGCCTTTGTGCCTTAAAAAAATACTATGTTTATAATAGACGCCCATTTAGACCTGAGCATGAATGCGATGGAATGGAATCGAGATTTAAGAAATGACGTTCCCACTTTGCGCCATCTCGAAAAAGGAATGACTGATAAACCAGATCGCGAACGTGCCACGGTTTCGTTTCCGGATTTGCGACGCGGCAATATCGGAATTGTTGTCGCCACTCAAATTGCAAGATTTGTAAAACCCGACAGTATTATTCCGGGTTGGAATTCTCCCGAACAAGCCTGGGCGCAAACGCAGGGACAACTTTCGTGGTACAAAGCGATGGAAGAAGCCGGAGAAATTACAGCGATTATCGATAAAAAATCACTTCAAAAACAAATTGATTTATGGAACGACGGAACGCCAAACGATAAAAAACCTATTGGTTATATTTTGAGTTTGGAAGGTGCCGATTCTATTATTGATATTTCGTATTTAGAAAAAGCATACAATTACGGATTACGCGCCATTGGTCCGGCACATTATGGCCCGGGACGCTACGCAAACGGAACAGATGCAACGGGAAAAATGAATCAAAACGGTCTTGATTTATTGAAAGAAATGGAACGTTTGAATATTATTCTCGATGCAACGCATTTATGCGATGATGCTTTTTGGCAGGCTCTCGATCATTATAACGGACCGGTTTGGGCAAGTCATAACAATTGCAGAAGTCTAGTTGATCACAATCGTCAATATAGCGACGAAATGATCAAAGCTTTGATTTCGAGAGGAGCCGTTATTGGCGGCGCTTTAGATGCGTGGATGCTGGTTCCGAATTGGGAACGAGGCGTTTCGACTCCAAAAGGTACCAATTGCGATCTTGAAAGTGTTTTTAAACACATGGATCACATTTGTCAATTGGCCGGAAATGCCAATCATATTGGTGTGGGTTCTGATTTAGATGGTGCCTTTGGAACAGAACAATCTCCGTATGATTTAAACACGATTGCCGATTTGCAGAAATTGGTTTTGATTTTTAAAGACAAAGGATATTCTGATGAAGATTTAAATAAAATCTTTCACCAGAACTGGATTAATTTTTTAATGAAGAATTGGGATTAGATAAAAACTAAACTTGGAACTGCCTTTTTATAAGCTTGTAATTTTGCGTCTTTAGGATCAACTTCCGTGACAACGTAATCAACTTCAGATAAATTGGCAATTTTCATTTTTAGAACCGTATCCAATTTTTCAGAAATAGTTAGAATCGCTGTTTTTTCAGAAGCCTGAATCATTGCTTTTTTTACCTGAACGGTTTCCCAGTCAGAATCTGAGAATCCGCCTTCGATATCCAGAGCATTGGTTCCTAATATTAATAAATCGACTTTAATATTTGCCAACTGATTATAAACGTCGCCGCTCACACACATTTGACTATAAGATGAAATGCTGCCGCCAATCATGATAATTTTCACATTGGGTTTGTCCAGAAGTTCAACCGCAGACAAAACGGTAACGGTAAAAATAGTAAGATTTAAATCATTAGGAATTAAGCGAATGAATTCACGAATTGTAGTACCGCCGCCAATTAACAAAACCATGCCGTCATGAAGTAAGCCTAAGGTTTTTTGCGCAATGATTTGTTTTGATTCACCCGCATAAGTTTGATTGGATGAAGAATGGTGGTACGCTTTTGTCATCGCGCCGCCTTTTACTTTAATCAATAACGATTCTGATTCGAGTTCATTAATATCGCGTCTAACGGTATCTTCTGAAACAAATAATTTAGCCGAAAGTGTTTCAAAACTTACGCGGGTATGCAAGTTAATCTCTTTTAAAATAAGATTTTTACGTTCTTCCTTGCTATAGTTTACCACTTCATTATCGTTATTCATGCGAATTCTTTTTTTTGAACAAATGTAAACAATAAATGCAATATTCTTGCGAATCAAATTATAACACAACGTAATAAAAAAGTTAACAAGCCTAATTTAAAGACTTTTATAACAAATTTAGAATTGCAAAAAAAATGCAACTTTATGTAACAAACCTTAAATTTGTTTAACCACCAAAAAAGTAACCATGCAAAAAAGTATATTTCTCTTTTTGATATTCTGTTATTCCTTCGGAAATGCACAAACTGCTTCTAATAACAATTCGATAATTCCTGCTCCAAATTTTTATAAAGCAACCGGAGATAGTATTTTTTTAAACGGACAAATAAAAGTAGTTTTTGAAAAGAACAAGTTTAGTGCGAAAGAATTAAAAACAGCACAGATTTTTGAATCGACCATCAACAAAAATGTGCCTTCGAAAAAGAGCAATATTGACGTTTTGTTTATTACTCAAAATCCGTCTTCATCTTTAAAAAAAGAGGCTTATAAAATCAATATTTCGACTAAAAAGATCATCGTTACCGGAAGTGAAGAAGGATTATTTTATGCAGTTCAGAGTTTATTACAGCTTTTGCCCAACAAATTTAAAAATCAGGAAATAAAATTGCCTTGCGTTACTATCGAAGACGAGCCGAGATACAGCTACCGCGGGCTTCACCTTGATGTTTGTCGTCATTTTTTTACTACTGATGATATAAAATATTTTATTGCACAAATGTCCAGTTATAAACTAAATAACTTTCATTGGCATTTAACCGACGATCAGGGCTGGCGAATCGAGATAAAAAAGTATCCAAAATTAACCGAAGTCGGATCTAAAAGAGCACAGACTTTAGTTGGAAATAAATTTGAAAGATCACCCTATTTTTTTGATGGAAATCCGTACGGAGGATTTTATACTCAGGAAGAAATTAAGGACGTTGTAAAGTTTGCCGAAGAACATTATGTAAACATTATTCCTGAAATCGAAATGCCGGGTCATGCAACTGCGGCGGTTACAGCTTATCCAAATTTATCGTGTTTTCCAGACAGAAATTATAAAGTGGTTGAATATTGGGGTGTTTTTGAAGATATTTTCTGCGCGGGAAAAGAAGAAACTTTTATTTTTCTGGAAGATGTTTTGACAGAAGTTATGGCTTTGTTTCCGAGTAAATACATCCATATTGGTGGAGATGAATGTCCGAAAACAAGATGGAAAGAATGTCCGAATTGCCAAAAACGAATCAAAGATTTAGGCTTGAAAAACGAACATGAATTACAAAGCTATTTAACCACACGAATTGAAAAATTCCTAAACGCAAACGGAAGACAAATTCTCGGCTGGGATGAAATGCTCGAAGGCGGACTTGCACCAAACGCAGCCGTAATGTCCTGGCGAGGAGAAGCAGGCGGAATTGCCGCAGCAAGACAAAAACATAACGTAATTATGAATCCGGAACAGGTTTTATATCTGGATTATAATCAGGGATATTCACCAAATGAACCTTTAACGATTGGAAGATTAACGACAGTTGAAAAAATCTACAATTACAATCCAACTCCGATTGATAGTTTAACTGTTGAGGAGCAAAAATATATTATGGGCGTTCAGTCTAATCTTTGGTCGGAATATTTGACGAGTCCGGCGAAATTAAATTACATGCTTTATCCGAGAATGTTTGCTTTAGCAGAAATTGCGTGGACTGAACCTCAAAACAAAAACTATAATAACTTCGTTTTAGATAGAATTCCGCATCATTTAGAAAAATTAGATGCGCAAAAAAGATTGTATAAAGTTCCAACACCTTTCGGCTCGACCGAAACCGCTTTAATCGCATCAAAATATGTTCTGGATTTAAAACCAACTATCAAAAACGGGCAAATTTTCTACACGATTGATGGTTATAATCCAGACGAAACAGCTGAACTTTATACGAAACCCGTAACGATAAATATTCCGAAAGGAGAATATCGAATTATAAAAACGGTTCAAATTAGCGAAAGCGGAAGAAGAAGTTCTGTCAATAAAATATTGGTTCGAAATCCTGATCTGAAATCGGCTTTAAACATAAAACCAACGAAGAAGGGCTTAAAATACGATTATTTTACCGGAACTTTATTTCAGCAGGTTCAGGATTTAGAATTAATAAAACCTATTAATTCAGGTATTTTTGAAGGTTCAATAAGCAGCGAAAAATGGAAATCGAAAACAGAGCGTTATATCGGCTTAAAATTCGACGGATATATCTATATTCCGGAAACGGCAAATTATACAATTTCAATGCTTTCAGATGATGGATCGAAGCTTTTTATTAACAATGAATTAGTTGTCAATAATGATGGTATTCATTGGCTTAATGAAGCATACGGGGCGGTGAAACTCGAAAAAGGTTTTCACAAAATCAACATTAGCTATTTTGATCAAATTGGAGGAACTACTTTAAGCTGTTTTATTCAGCAAGAAGGAAAAGAAAAACAGGAAATTAGTGCTTCGCAATTGTATTATGAATAAAAACAAAAGACGCATTTGCTGTAGCTAATGCGTCTTTTGTTATGGAAATCTATTTAGATATTGCTTTACTAATGTTTTTAAAATCGTCATCTTTTAAATTATATGCAAAACCGGCACCGTAAAAATAGTAAACCGGATTTCCCGTTTTGGTATTTACAACATCTAAATATTTGTTACCATTCATACTTACGTAGCGTAAATAGAATATATCTTCGTTATTAAGAATCTTCTTTTCCAGATCTTCATCTCTAATAAACTGATATTTGTATTTGTAATCTTCTACCAGTTTTTTAAGATCCTTTTCATCTCTAAGTTTTTCAGTTCCTTTCCAAGGATTATATTCCATCATATAAGCTTCCGGAATATAAAGTGTATTTTCTTTTAGATTCTTAACTTCCTGAGTTACAAAATCATCATAAAGTCCGGTATGCTCACCTTTGCTGATAATTTGGTTTATCTGCTGAAAATAGTTTTTCAACATTCCTAAATTAGTATTTGTAAAACTTTGGTCTGTATACATTCTATCATAAAAGCTGCCAATTTTTTCATCTGATCCGGCTCCTGCCATCGCGTCTACTAAAAATTTATTATTAACGCTAAGTGGGAATCTTGCTATATAAGTTAGATTTTCTCTGAAAAGTTCACTCAATTTTCTATTATATTTTTTGTCATCTGCTTTTAGTTTAGCAAATCCTTTATCGAATTTTTCTTTATCCAAAATTCGTATTGCAAAATTGGTATGAATATAAACGGTGCCTTTTCCGCTTGTAGTAATATCTCCAATGAATTTTGCAATTGAATATTTACCATCGGCATAATCTGTCATTTTAAAATCTTTAAAATCAACAACCTTATAAGGAGTAACTGTCCAAACTTCTTTCAAAATTTTTTCGTAATCTTCTTTCTTGTTTAATTGTGGTAAAACAAAAACCGTAGTTGTAGCTTTAAATTTTTCAAGTTCGCCTTTTTCAAATGGTTCATTTGCTCCTCTGTAAGATGCCGTTATAGCAATTTGTGAGTAATTTTTAATGCTCAGAACGAGCATAGTAATAAGTAAAATTCTTTTCATTAATTTGTTTTTGGTTTGATTTCGGGGCTAAAGATAATATTATTAACATTGAAACAACTGCATAAAAAAACGCATTCAACTTAATGAATGCGCTTTTTATTATTTAAAACTATTTCTTAAAATTACCCTTTTAAGCTTGCAGATAAATATTCACGGTTCATACGCGCGATATTTTCAAGAGAAATTCCTTTAGGACATTCTACTTCGCAAGCCCCAGTGTTGGTACAGTTACCAAAACCTTCGTGATCCATTTGGTGTACCATGTTTAATACACGATCAACAGCTTCAATTTTACCTTGTGGCAATAAAGCATATTGAGATACTTTTGCAGCAACGAACAACATTGCCGATGAGTTTTTACAAGTTGCAACACAAGCTCCACAACCAATACAAGCAGCAGCATCAAATGATTTATCTGCATCATGTTTGTTAATCGGAATTGTATTTGCATCAATTGTATTTCCTGAAGTATTTACCGAGATAAATCCACCAGCATGTTGAATTCTGTCAAAAGAACTTCTGTCAACAACTAAATCTTTAATTACCGGGAAAGCTTTTGCTCTAAATGGCTCGATAAAAATCGTGTCACCATCTTTAAACATACGCATGTGTAATTGACAAGTTGTAACTCCTCTGTCTGGTCCGTGTGCTTCTCCATTGATGAATAAAGAACACATTCCGCAGATTCCTTCACGACAATCGTGGTCAAATGCTACTGGCTCTTCTCCTTTGTTGATTAATTGTTCGTTAAGAACATCAAGCATTTCAAGGAAAGACATATCTGGTTCGATTCCGTCGATTGGATATTCAACGATTCCCCCTTTATCCTGGGCGTTTTTCTGACGCCATATTTTTAATGTAAGTTTCATTTTCTATAAGTTTTAAGTATTAAGAAATAAGTATTTAGACTTTTTCAGAATACTATTTATAACTACGCTGTACTAATTTAATGTTTTCGTAAACCAGAGGTTCTTTGTGTAATACGGCATCGCTTGGTTTTCCTTTGTATTCCCAGGCTGCAACATATGCAAAGTTTTCGTCATCACGAAGTGCTTCTCCTTCTTCTGTTTGGTATTCTTCACGGAAGTGACCTCCACAAGATTCATTACGGTGCAATGCATCTTTTGCGAACAATTCTCCTAACTCTAAGAAATCGGCAACACGTGTTGCTTTCTCTAATTCCTGATTAAATTCGTTTGCGCTTCCAGGAACTTTTACATCTTTATAAAACTCTTCACGTAAAGCGGCAATTTCTTCGATAGCTTCGGCTAAACCTTTAGCATTACGAGCCATACCTACTTTATCCCACATGATTTTTCCTAATTTCTTGTGGAAATAATCTACAGAGTGAGTTCCTTTATTATTGATAAATCTGTCGATTTGATCTTTTACTTCTTTTTCTGCTGCTACGAATTCTGGTAAATCTGTAGAAATTTCTCCCATTTTAATATCCGGAGCTAAATAATCTCCAATAGTATAAGGAAGAACGAAATATCCATCAGCTAAACCTTGCATCAAAGCAGAAGCTCCAAGTCTGTTTGCTCCGTGATCAGAGAAGTTAGATTCTCCAATTGAGAAACATCCAGGAATTGTAGTCATTAAGTTATAATCAACCCAAGTTCCACCCATTGTGTAGTGAACCGCTGGGTAAATCATCATTGGTGTTGTATAAGGATCCTCATCGACGATTTTGTAATACATCTGGAATAAGTTTCCGTATTTACTTTTCACGATTTCAGCTCCTAATTTAGTTACCAATGTAGCATCATTAGCATCTAAACCTTTTACGAAAGCTTCTTCAGTTCCGTAACGTTTGATAGCCGCAGCGAAGTCTAAGTAAACAGCTTCTCCTGTTTTGTTAACTCCAAAACCAGCATCACATCTTTCTTTTGCAGCACGAGATGCCACATCACGAGGTACTAAGTTTCCAAAAGCCGGATATCTTCTTTCTAAGAAATAATCTCTTTCAGCTTCAGATAAATCAGTTGCTTTTTTCTTTCCTTCACGGATTGCTTTAGCATCTTCTAGTTTTGCAGGAACCCAAATACGACCGTCATTACGTAATGATTCAGACATCAAAGTCAATTTTGACTGGTGATCTCCAGAAACCGGAATACAAGTTGGGTGAATTTGTGTGTAACAAGGATTTGCGAAAAACGCTCCTTTTTTATGAATTTTCCAAGCTGCTGTTGCGTTACTTCCCATAGCATTTGTTGACAAGAAAAATACGTTTCCGTATCCTCCAGAACCAACTACTACTGCGTGAGCAGAATGCCTTTCTATTTCTCCTGTAATTAAGTTACGAGCAATAATACCTCTCGCTTTTCCGTTCACGATTACTATGTCCAGCATTTCGTGACGGTTGTACATTTTTATTTTTCCACGGCCAATTTGACGGTTCATTGCAGAATAAGCTCCTAACAATAATTGTTGTCCGGTTTGTCCTTGTGCATAAAAAGTACGAGAAACCAAAGTTCCTCCAAAAGAACGGTTATCTAAAAGTCCGCCATATTCACGAGCCAATGGAACTCCTTGAGCCACACACTGGTCAATAATATTAGCAGAAACTTCAGCCAAACGGTGAACGTTTGCTTCACGCGCACGGTAGTCACCCCCTTTTACAGTATCATAAAATAATCTGTAAACAGAGTCACCATCACCTTTATAATTTTTTGCTGCATTGATTCCCCCTTGTGCTGCAATAGAGTGTGCACGACGAGGTGAATCCTGAAAGCAGAAAGCTTTTACGTTATATCCCTGCTCAGCCAAAGTAGCCGCAGCCGAACCTCCAGCCAAACCTGTACCAACAATGATAATATCTAAATTACGTTTGTTAGCAGGATTTACTAAATTAATATGATCTTTATAATCTGTCCATTTGTCCGATATTGGGCCGTGTGGAATTTTTGAATCTAATGCCATTATAATTTATATTAATTATTGAAATGATGAAATAATGCGATAATTACGAAAGCAGCCGGTACTACAACAGCGAACCAGTAGCCTACTTTTGCTAAAAATCTTGAGTATTTGTTGTGCATTCCCACTGATTGAAGAGAAGATGCGAATCCATGCCAAAGGTGAAAACCTAATAACACAAAAGAAATACAATACAATCCTGTGCGAATTGGATCGTGAAATTTATGAACTAAATCTTCATAATATCTGGTAGCATTTGGTGCTTCACCTGCAATATATTTATAGGTAACCTCAGGAAACCAAAAATCATAAAAATGCAATCCTAAGAAAGCTAAAATAACCAATCCGGAAATAATCATATTTCTAGAACTCCATGAAGCATTTGCAGCTCCGTTGTAATTTGCGTAAGCAATTGGTCTAGCAGCTCTATTTTGAGCAGTAAGTACAAATCCCATAACAAAATGGAAAATTACTCCGAATGCCAAAACAGGTTGCATTACATATTGAATTAGCGGATTGTAACCCATAAAGTGAGAAGCTTCGTTAAAAACATCTTCACTAAGAATAGAAATGAAATTTAAGGTAACATGCAGCGCTAAAAACGTGATTAAGAATATTCCCGAAAGAGCCATAGCCACTTTCTTTAAGATGGAAGCATTCAATAGTGCAGATTGTGCCATAAGTGTTTAAGTAGTTTGTTTTAAAAAATTAGACAAAAATAAGTCAATTAACAAAGAACTACAACCATTTCGTTGTTATTTATAATGATTTTAAAATAGACTACGTAATACGTATTTTTACGTATAAAAAATACTTAATATCAAATAATTTTATTATAAAAATCTAAAAACGCATACTTTACAGAAATTATTTAACAGTAATAGCCGCTATCTGACTCTCATAAAACTTTATGAAATTACTATTTTAATCAAACATTTAATTTATTTTCTTCAAAAGTGTTCCATCATCGTAATTTTGTAGCCGAAAAAAATGGTCATTCCATTGCATAATTTTACCTTTATCAGCTTCAAAAAAAATCAGAATGAAAACAGGAATAGACGCTATATCATTTGATGTAGCCAACATACATTTACCTATAAAAACTTTGGCTGTTGCCAGAAATATTGAACCGGAAAAACTAGAAAAAGGTCTTGGATTAATTAAAATGACTTTACCGGACGTCCATCAGGATGCGGTTGTTTTTGGCGCAAATGCTTTAACTAAACTTATTCTTGAGCATGAAATAAACCTTAACGAGATTAGCCGGATTTATGTTGGTACCGAAAGCGCGATCGATAGCTCAAAACCCATCAGTTCTTATTTAATTAATTTAATGGAGCAAAAATTTGGCGAAGATTCACTTGCCGAATGCGATGTTGTAGATTTTACTTTTGCCTGCATTGGCGGTGTCGACGCTTTGCAAAACTGCATTGATTTTGTAAAACTGAATCCAACAAAAAAAGCAATTGTAGTTACAACTGATTTTGCAAAATACGATTTAAACTCAACCGGAGAATATACACAAGGTGCAGGAGCATTGGCAATGTTAGTAACTTCGAACCCAAGAATTATTGCTTTTGATGAAAATTGGGCAACAAGTACAAAAGGAGTTTTTGACTTTTTCAAACCTTACAGAACTATATCAAAGGAATCAATTACAAAAAATGAAAACAATGATCCTTGGTTTGAGAATTTAGAAGCTGAAATTGAAGTTCATAAAGACCAGCCGGTTTTTGATGGTCAATATTCGAATCAATGTTATATGGACCGTACGCGAAATGCTTACTTTTCATTTAAGAAACTAAAAAATACAACAGAAACTTTATACAATACCTGGAATAGTATTATTATGCACTTGCCATATTCTTTTCAGGGACGCAGAATGTTGTCTGAGATTTATGCTTTAGACAGTGCAGATAAAATCATTGCAGAAAATATTGATCCCGCAGATTATCAGAATAAAATTAAAGAAGTGGGAAAATCGGATGAATACAGAAAGTTTGTAACCGAGAAATTACAACCTGCAGAATTGGCTTCATCGCTAATTGGCAATCTTTATACTGGTTCCATTTTCATGGGATTATTGTCGACTCTGGCACATTATTATGACACTAAAAAAGAAGTTGCCGGAACAAAATTCGGATTTCTGGCTTACGGAAGCGGATCTAAATCAAAAGTTTTTGAAGGAACAATTCAGCCAAATTGGCAATCAGCTTTAGCCAAAACCAAACTTTTTGAAAACTTAGAAGAAAGCACCGAAATTGGTTTTGAAACTTATGAAAGTCTTCATAAAAAAGAACAAAAACAAAGTGTTCGAACTCCTAAAAAAGAATGGGTTTTGGATCGAATCGAAAAAGAAATTCCTAATTTAATTGGGGCGAGATATTATAAATGGGTTGATTAAGAGATTTCAATTTTTTAATCCCGATAGCTATCGGGACCAAATTCCAATTTAATAAATGCGCAAAACCTTTGTCAAAGTTTAAAACTTTGACAAAGGTTTTTTTATGCGCAATATAATTACGCACAAGCTTGTCATTTCGACCGAAGGGAGAAATCACACAAGTAATTCCGCAAACAAAGTCGCCAATCTTTATCGAGTTCTAGTGCGATTTCTCCCTTCGGTCGAAATGACAGAAATGCGTTAGAACCTCAAAGAAGACTAATCCTTCTTATGCTGTTCGGTATAATTTTGATTTCCTTTAGTTGCCTCTTCATGAACATTCATTCCGTTTGACATTCCCAGCATAAAAGCGGTTATTATAACAATAAATTTTCTTTTTATCCAATGAAGCGGTCGCTTAGATTGCTCTAAACGTGTTTTATTTTTGTGTTTATTCATTTTGAAAATGATAAATGATTAGACATTATTGTATCATTTTATGCGTTTTTGCGCACAATGCCCAAAGAAAATCTTTAAGCGATGTATAAACTTTTACGGCAATTATTTGAAGTGATTATTTCATTTACAAAAACAAATTGTTTTACAAATGAATTTATATTTTGATAAAGAAGTTTTTGAAGTTGCAGAAGAACTCTTATTTGAACATTACAAGCAACTTTAAATTGGAGAAAGATTAAAGGAATTGAAAAACCAACTTTTTCAAAAGTTCTTAATTTATTAAATAAGAAGAAACCAGAATTTTTAAAATCTAATTCTCTTCTTAAAATCACAAAAGAAGACTGATAATAATCTGCTGATTTTGATTGAGAATCTAAAGTACAATCGCTCGCAATCATAGCAAAAGCCAGAAAGAGTAAGATTAAGTATTTTAGAGTTTTATTCAATTTATTTAAATTCAGTTATTCCCTTTAAACAAAAATACAAATTAAAAATAGAGATTCTATTTTGAGTTTATTATTTATCAAATTGTTCGTTTTGGTTTTCTTTTCTATTTAAGTAAAAAAGTCAATCCTAAAACAAAAACCACACAACCCGACAACATATAAACTCCATTTTTTAATATAAAAAAAGAGAAACCTATTGCTAACGAAGAAAGAAAAACCATTAAAAAACTTATCACATTAGTTTTTATAAAATTCAACGCGTGAAGAGACAGACCAATAAAAAGCAAAGATGGACCAACAATTACAAAAGGGTACAAAATTGATGGCACATTACTAATATGCCGGCTTAATTCTTCTCTCGCGAAATCATTTGCTCCATAACTCGACATTATTAAATCGATTGTACAAAGTCCGATATGCGCAACAACTCCTAAAGTTGTTACAAAAGAATCAAAAGAATTTAATCTGTTTTTAGGAAATACATCATTAAACGACAGCAAAAAACAGGCTCCAATTAAATTGAACCAATGTGCAAAATCAATTGGACTTTGAAAATCAGGTAAAGTTTTAGAAAATAGCAAATAACTTATTACAAAAAATAGTAATCCTATCATACAAAAGTGTTTTGTTTTCATAATTTATTTTAAAATTGATGAAACAAAACTAGGATGAAAAACTTCTGCAAATGCCAATATTATTGACTTTGGTACAAAACGTATTGTTTTAGGTACGAAATTACAAAGTCAACAAACTTTCTTTATAATTTTTAGAAACCGGAAGTTCCATTTGAGTCAAAATAACAGTATTTGAATTTCTCCAGGACTTAAAATGAATCGGATTTATTAAATGAGAACGATGGATTTGGATTAAAAAAGTAAAATCTTCGAGAATTTTTTTGAGTGAAGAACGAATTAGTTTTGAATGCAATGTTTCATTTTCGATATAAAAAATCTCGACATAATTTTGAGCATTCGAAATACAAACCAAATCAGCTTTTTGGACTTTTAAAATGTCTAATTTGTTTTCCCCAATAAAAGTGAGCATGTCATCTTTTACAGGAATGAGTTTGATTAAATATCTTCTCGCCAGAATAACTACGGGAGTTAAAATCAAAGCAACTTTAATAAAAATAATCGAGAAAAACTCATAAAAACTATAACCTCCTTTTAAAATCGGGCTTTTGTAAAAGGTATAAATTCCAAACAGATAAATAAGGAAAAATAAAACAATACTTCCAATTTCTAAACTAAGATTCCATTTTGAGATTTTCTTGTAAATCCTATTTTGAAGAACAGCAAGAATACCATAACATAAAAATGCCATTATACTAAAACCAAAACTTATTAGAAACCAAGCTCTGAGATTTATAGTTCCATCGTCAAAAGGTTTTATGATGAAAGCAAAAACAAATAACCAGAGACCAATTAGCGAACCAACTATTAAATGATGTTTTATTTTCGGATTTAATTCTTTCATCTTTTCCTGAAGCAATTATTATTTTACAATATTAAACTTTAATCCAATTTGCTTCAAGTAAGATTCACAAGTTTTTTCACTTATTTTCAAAATCAACAATTGCATTAAAAACACAAAAAAAGAAAGAATTTACTGTGGTTTTAAGTTAAAAAAAGAAAAATATTGAAGATTTTTGAAAAATCAATCAGAATCTAAATGTTTCTTTTTGTAAGTATTTATTTGGAAAAAATAATTAGTATTTTTATCAAGTAGTATCCAAAAACTTATAGAACAGAAAAATCCAAAAAACCTTATTTATGAAAAACTTACAAAAATTGTCGACACAAAAATTATCAAAAGAAGAATTGAAATCAATTAACGCCGGTAATAATGCACCCTGTATACCATGGCCACTATGTAACGGTCAGGAAGCCACTTTTTATGTAATAAACTCATGTGGCTGGTATTTATACAAAACATCAACAGGTAGTACCTGTATGGAATATGGAGCAGTATAACAACATAATTATCCATTTTCATCAAAATAATATCTAGAACAGAAAAATCCAAAAAACCTTGTTTATGAAAAACTTACAAAAATTGTCGACACAAAAATTATCAAAAGAAGAACTGAAATCAATTAATGGCGGAGTTGTAAACTGCGTGCCATATCCGTTATGCAACGGTGACGAAGTTTCTTATTATGGTAGAAACATATGTGGCTGGTATTTGTACAGAACAGCAACAAATAGTATCTGTATGGAATACCTACCATGATAACAACATAATTATCTATTTATTAAAACTGCTACCAACAAAATAGCAGTTTTTTTATGTTCAAATTTCATAGCTGGAAAGCTATTTATAAATCGTAAACTTATTATGCGATAAGGTAAAACCAAGATTTTCATAAATCAACACGTTCTCAACTCTTCGCCGATTTGTGGTAACTTCGATACTTTTCAGGTTATTTTGATTTGCATATTGCATGATCTTCTCTATCAATTGTCTTCCAATTCCTTTTCCCCGATGATTTTGATGAATAAAAAACTCCTGAATTTCTCCAACCCGACCACAGTGATGTAATAGATTTTGTGTGTGAAAACTAATAAAACCTAAACCTTCATTCTCATTTTCGGCTATTAAATACAAATTGTTTGGGTTTGAAATATTTTCATTGAATATTTCTTTGAAAACTTTGAAATCTAATTCTTCATTTTCAAGTTCGCAAATTGATTTGTAAACAAAATCTAAGTCTTGTTTTTCGACTTTTCTGATTTCAACTTTTTGTTTCATAATTTAGTATTGGACAATTAATTGCAAATCTTGCGTGTCATTTTCTACAAGTTACCGTAAACAACTATATAATCAGCATACGTTAATTTATCTTCTAGCCAGTTTGTTACTTCTTTCAAGAAAAACTGAACTTTTTCATCATCGTTTTTTATATGAGATATCTTTTCTACGATAATTCTACAGGTTTTATTATCAAAAAAGTTATTACCAACAGGATCAAATTCATCCTCAATATCATTATTCCAAGGATTTTTTAATGGAAAAACAGATTGAAACTCTTTTAGGATAATGTCAAAATCTTCTGTATGAATAAAGACATCATTTCTTTTGGCTGTTTTATAGAATTCTCCTGCAGCATTTTCGGGCCATAAAACAAACCCAATTTTAGAATCTGTTGTATTTCCGGTTGTAATTATTACTTGTTTTTTGATTGATTCTTTCAATCGCTTTTACTATATCGTAATTGCACAACGCATAACTTTCGTTCGCCGTTTTGTAATCACATTCTGCTTTCTGAGAAATTGTTTGGATATTAATATCATGAAATTCCTGCTCACATAATAAAACATCATTATTATTCTTTTTAAGAAGCTCAACAGCGACATTTAAAGGAACTGCAATTTTACTTCTTAGTATTTTTATCTTTTCGTTATCCATTTTTCAAATACTATGATTACAAACCAATACGTTCAAGCTTCTGTTTGTACTTTTCAACATATTTATTCCACTCTGCTTCATTTTGAACATTATCATAAACAGATGCCGCGTATTCAAAAACTTCTTTGCTAAAATGATTTCCAAAAACAGCGTCAAGATTTATTATTCCAGAGTCAATAACACGTTTTAAAATCGATATTTTATCTTTTCCATTTTCTTTGCAAGCTTTATCGAGCCATAATCCTTTTCCAATTTTTACATATTCTTCCAGCAAACTTTCTGTAATAAATTCAGAAGGAACATCATTAATATCGGGTTCGTGTTTACCATTTTTGAAAGTCGTCAGAATCAGTTCTTCCGAATAAAAATCATGCGGAATCAACGAAATCAATGTTCCGCTTTCTGCAGCTTTCAAACAAAGTTCCTGGGTTATAAACTGACTTGGTATTTTCTGAATTGCAAAACCATCTTTCTCTACTAATTTTTCACAGAGTTCAGCCGTAATAAATTCCTCATTTACAAATGATAAAGCATGAAATGTATTATTCAAAGCCAACTCACATAATTCTTTAGTTTTAAATTGAGGTGGAACCACTTTTAAATCTCTGTAATTCGACGTTACTCTATTTTGCCAATATTCATATGTTTTCGGCTGCGGATTACTTTGCTTTAAAACCAATTCACCTCTTTCTAATTCGCGCTTTAATTCTTCAAAAGTTGCGATTAAAGGATTTTCAAGGTGTTTGCGTAATTCAATTGAGATAGTATCTTCATCTTCTTCGTCGTATTCACAATCGTTTTCAGAGTCATAATCATTTGTTTTGTCATTGTAATAAAACAAATCATTTTTTCGATCTCCAAAAGTTGTATAATGATCTTCGACTATAAAAACCGGAGCTTCAATAATACCAGAACATTTAAAACTACCATGATTATACGAAGTCATTACCATTTCTTTGGTTTTTACATCGCCCATTATTTCGACATACGAACCTCCTAACAGCAAACTTTGACAAGTAACATTTCCATTAATAAAAATGTACGGTCCATAATCGCCTTCAGCATTTATGATCGTTCCGTTTACAGAGAAATTTCCGTTTATTAAAACGCCTTCAATTCGTGTTTTTTCAATTTCTTTTAATGGAAGATTTAACAAATTCGAAAGCCATTTTTTCTCTTTATCTTCATAAAGATCTAAATAGAAATTCCCTTCAAAATTGACATCTTCATTTGAAACTAAAAAGAAATCCTGATCTTCCCATTCATCAAAATAATCAAAACCTTCATGATCCAATAAAAATGGATATTGCGATTTGACTTCTTTGATTGTTATTAGTTTAAAAGTTGAATTATGCATTTTCTATTTCTCCTATTCTATTAATTTTTAACTCCATTATCGGCAAATATCGATCTTTAATGGAAGTTTCCATTTGCCCTACTTTTACAAATCCGAATTTAATATAAAAATCTTCAGCGTTTGGTTCTGAGTTTAAAATTACTTTCTGAACATCGCTATTTTTGATTTGAACAAGAAAATCATTCATTAATATTTTTCCGAATCCTTTGCCAATAAAATCAGGCAAAACAAATAAATTATCCAGTTTTATAATGTTTTCACTTTCGTGGAAGAATGAATAATAGCCAACAATTTTATTATCAACAATTAAATTATACACCGATTTAGTTTCGATATATTCTTTTGAAACCGTTAAAAATTCAGACCAGATTTGAATTTGTTCATCAGAATATCCCCAATGTGCTTTTGATTTTTTGGTGATTTCTGTGAGGATTTTGTGATCGTTGGGATTTGCTTTTTTTATGGTCATAATTTTTAAATTATTCATCATTACATCTTAAAAATACGGATAATCTAATTATAAATCACACTTTCTAATTTATGTATATTGAGTAAAATAACAAGTGACTTTAGATATTGGTTCAAAAAAAACATAAAGATCTCCTCCGCAAAAATTTAGTTTATCAAAATAATCTTTATTCCAATCGCTTTCAGCAATAATGTTAGAGCTTTTCATTTTTGAACCATTATTCAATTGACATAAAAACTTCATTTTTCTTCCAGATTTTGGACACGTAGGAATATATTGTCCTTGCATCCAATTTGGTATACCTGAATCTATATTGCCTGAGTATTCGACACTTTGTTTAAAATCAAATCTTAGTTCTTCAAAAATTATCATTGAATCTTTATTAACTTCATTAAAAGATGTATCATAAACTTCAACATCTTCTAAATTTAAAATTACCGGGAATGAACTGTCTGAATAGTCAAGGAAAATTTCTTCAAAATTTAAATAAATGGGACAAGTTAAATGAAGTTTAAATGGTAACCAATTAAACTTAACATCTTCATTATTAATAAATCCTAAATATTGAAAAGGAACACAGCAATTATTAATTGGATATTTAAATTCATTCGAAAAATCACCTCCTAATTGATGAAATCCATTTGGGTTTTCCTGAAATTTCAGAATATAATTAACTTTAAAAGCTGGAAATTTATACTAGATTTCATCAGATTGTAGCTGTCGCTCTTTAACACGAGAATAAACAGCCAATCCTTTCATTTCTTCATAATATTGATATGCTTTTAAAGGTTTTTCATTTTCAAAAACTAATTCGATTCCTCTTCCCAACCCTATCAATGTTTCTTTATCAGTGATTTGGGTCTCAATTATATCTTCATAATATTTCTCTCCATTAAAACGAATTAATGTTTCTGCAATGTAAATCGATTTTCGTTTATTTAGAATTCTATTTATTATTTTTTGAATCATTAATTTAAATTTTATTCATTTTTCTTAAGACGACAATATACAAATTCCCACAATTCAAAACTCATTTCATAAACAACAAACTTCTTATAAAACCCAGGTTTGCGTGAGGGATTGAGGCGGTATCCTTTTATGAAGTGAAACGGAATAAAAGATATAGCCGAAAGCCCGGCCCGGAGGGACACGCCCATATTAAGATTCTAAGGTTTTGAGAGGCTAAGTTGCTGAGTTTTTTTTCACTCGCGAATCGGCAAAGATTGGCTATATTGTTTGCGGAGTGTGATTTCTCCTCCGTCGAAATGACAAGACTTTGCGCTTATAAATTTTTGTTTAAAAAATTGGTAAAAAACTTTGTGCCTTAGTGCCTTCGCGGCAAAACCAAAAACAAATAAGAAAACTTTAATAATTCAATTTTGCGATACATCTTCAAAAATCACTAATTTTGAATTTCGAAGTTCAAAAATCAATTTTTATGAAATATCATCAAATAAACAGCGCTCTTTTTGTAAAAAATCGCAGAAAATTCACGGCAGAAATGAAACCTAACAGTGTTGCCGTTTTCAACTCAAATGACATTTATCCAATTAGTGCAGATAGTACTTTGCCATTTGCACAACACAGAGATATTTTTTATCTGAGCGGTGTAGATCAGGAAGAAAGTATTTTGCTTTTGTTTCCGGATGCGCCGTATGAAAACCAAAAAGAGATTCTTTTCCTGAAAGAAACTAGCGAACATATCGCAATTTGGGAAGGCGAGAAACTGACTAAAGAACGTGCTTTTCAGGTTTCTGGAATCAGAACTGTTTATTGGTTACAGGATTTTCATAAAGTTTTGAACGAAATGATGACATATGCCGACACAATGTACATTAACACTAATGAACATTACCGCGCAACTGTTGAAACAGAAACACGCGAGGCTCGTTTTGTAAAATGGTGGAAAGAGCGGTATCCGGCGCACAATGTGGCAAAAAGCAACCCAATTTTACAGCGCATTCGTTCTGTAAAAGAAAGCGAAGAAATCGATTTGATTCAGCAAGCTTGTGATATTACCGAGAAAGGTTTCCGCAGATTGCTTTCGTTTGTAAAACCAAATGTTACGGAATATGAAATTGAAGCCGAATTGGCTCACGAGTTCATCCGCAACCGTTCTAAAGGTTTTGCTTACACGCCAATTATTGCTTCTGGAAATAATGCAAATGTTTTGCATTACATCGAAAATAATCAGCAATGTAAAGCTGGAGATTTAATTTTATTGGATGTTGCTGCAGAATATGCAAATTATTCAAGTGACATGACAAGAACGATTCCGGTTTCGGGAAGATTTTCTGATCGTCAAAAAGCGGTTTACAATGCGGTTTTGAGAGTTAAAAATGAAGCTACAAAAATGCTGGCTCCAGGAACTCTTTGGAAACAATATCATATTGAAGTGGGTAAAATCATGACTTCAGAATTATTAGGTTTAGGTTTAATTGACAAAGCCGATGTTCAAAACGAAAACCCTGATTGGCCAGCTTACAAAAAATATTTCATGCACGGAACTTCTCACCACATGGGACTTGACACGCACGATTACGGATTACTTCATGAACCAATGAAAGCCAACATGGTTTTTACGGTTGAACCGGGAATTTATATTCCGGCTGAAGGTTTCGGAATTCGTTTAGAGGATAATCTTGTGGTTCAGGAAAAAGGAGAACCTTTTAACCTTATGCGTAATATTCCGGTTGAAGTGGATGAAATCGAGAGCTTGATGAATTCTTAATTCACAATGAAAAAGATTTTTTTACTTGGTTTTTTATTCTTTTTGGGAAACATTTTTTCTCAAACAGAAGGCTATGCAGTTAACGCTGATGGAACCAAAACCTTTTACAAAACTTTCGGGAAAGGCACACCGCTTTTAATTATAAACGGCGGTCCGGGAATGAACAGCAATGGTTTTGAAGATATGGCGAAAACTTTGGGCGAAAATCAGCAAACAATTATTTACGATCAAAGGGGTACCGGAAAATCGAAACTTTCAAAATTAGATTCTAAAAGTATTTCGATGAAAATAATGGCTGATGATGTTGAGTCGTTAAGAAAGCATCTTAAAATTAAAAAATGGAATATTCTGGGGCATTCTTTCGGCGGAATGTTAGGTTCTTATTATGCTAGTGTTTATCCAAATAGTATCGATAAATTGATTTTATCATCATCTGGTGGCGTAGATTTGACTTTATTAAAAAGTCCGAATTTAATTGAAGCCGGTTTAAGTAAAGCTGAAAAGGATTCTCTGGATTACTGGAATGATAAAATCGAAAAAGGCGACACATCTTACAAAGCAAGACTCGGCCGCGGAAAAGCTATGGCTCCGGCTTATGTTTACGATCGGAAATTTGTTTCCATAATTGCCGAAAGGTTAACACAAGGAAATTCTACAATAAATGGCTTGTTATGGTCTGATATGCAGAAAATGAATTTTGATTGCAAAGACAAGCTAAAAAGCTTCAAAAATCCGGTTTTAATTATTCAGGGAAAAGAAGATATCATTAGCAATGAAATTGGAGAAATTGGTCATAAAGCGTATCCAAATTCGAAACTTATTTTATTGGAGCATTCTAAACATTACGGATGGCTCGATGCAAGAGATAAATATTTCTCGGATATTAATTCATTTTTAAAATCATAAAAATCAAAAAGCCCTTAATAAATATTAAGGGCTTTTAATTTTATAAATGTTTATTTATCCAATTTTTGAAATTTGAAGATCCAATTGAAATTTGCCGTCAGCTTCGTTTCCGTTAATCAATTCAAAAAGCTCTAAAGCTCTTCTTGCGTTCTTCTCTTCTTCTCTTTGCTCAGCTACATACCACATCATAAAATCTTCTGTAGCATAATCATTCTCAGCTCTACATTTTGCAATTACTTTATTGATTGCCTGAGTAACTGCAATTTCGTTTTGCAAAGCAATTTCAAATACTTCCCTAAAAGAAGCAAATTCTTGCTGTACTTCTGGAACAGATGGTGTAATTGCAATCCCTCCCATATCTGTAATGAATTTAAAAATTTTTAGAAAATGTTCTCTCTCTTCTTCAGCCTGCTTATACAAGTACGATGCTGTATTGGCATAACCATTTCTATCCAGCCATGCAGCCATAGCTAAATATTTATTAGAAGCGTCACTTTCTATTTTTGCTTGTAAATTCAATATATTTTCTATTCCTTCAACTAATGAAGTACTTGTTCTTAGTAAATCTTTCATAATCTTCAATTTTTATACATGTAAAATTACAAAATTAAAGACGACAACTGTAAATACCTGAAAATTTGGATTTAATCTAAGTAAGAATCTAAATAAGCTCGACGTTGACAGTATTACAAAGCAACGAATGTAAAGTAAGGGTAAATTTAGTTCCGTTTAATAAATCTCTCAACTGCACTATTTCGCAGATCGTAAGATTTCTGGAAAAATTTCTTTTGGTAGTTTCAATCAATTGTGCATCTGACTGATCAGACAAGTCATAAAGCATATTGAGAATGTCAACGCTATTAACCTTTCTTTGAAAAATCAAAAAATCATGAATTTTATAGCTTGACACTGTATCAACAAAATTGATAATTATACTATTAGTCAAATCACATTGATAACTGTATCCTTTTTCGGTTTCAAATAATACTTTGGTGGTCAAATCACTAACTAATCCCATTCTGATAAAATATAATAATGGTGCAAAAATATAGAATTTAAAGCAATAAAAAATATAATTAAGACTAATTTAAAATAACAAAATCATTTAATGTACTTAAAAACAGCTGAAGTCTCTCAAATATTGTAACATTCTACAGTATTATTAGTCTAATTTTAAAAACAAAAAATTAGAAATTATGCAAGCGCACGAAATAGATTATCAGATTTTTGGAGAAGAAATGCAGTACGTTGAAATTGAACTAGACCCTCAGGAAATTGTAATTGCCGAGGCTGGGAGCTTTATGATGATGGAAAACAACATCCAGATGGAAACTATATTTGGAGACGGTTCTCAACAACAAGGTTCAGGTTTGTTTGGCAAACTTTTAAACGCAGGTAAAAGAGTTCTTACTGGTGAAAGTTTGTTTATGACGGCTTTTTTAAATCAAGGAAATAGCAAAAGCAAAGTTTCGTTTGCATCCCCATATCCCGGAAAAATCCTTCCGATTGATTTAACTCAATTTCAAGGTAAATTTATCTGTCAAAAAAGTTCCTTTTTATGTGCTGCCAAAGGTGTTTCTGTCGGAATAGAATTCTCTCAGAAATTAGGACGCGGATTATTTGGTGGAGAAGGTTTCATTATGCAAAAAATAGAAGGAGATGGAATGGCTTTTGTCCATTCTGGTGGAACAATGGCAAAAAAAGAACTAGCGGCAGGTGAGGTCTTAAAAGTGGATACGGGTTGTATTATTGGTTTTACCAAAGATGTCGATTATGACATTGAATTTATAGGCGGAATTAAAAACTCTATCTTTGGAGGAGAAGGTTTGTTTTATGCAACCTTAAAAGGCCCTGGTGTTGTTTACATACAATCTTTACCATTTAGCAGATTAGCTGACAGAATCATTGCATCGGCACCGAGATCAGGTGGAAATGACCGTGACGAAGGAAGCTTGCTAGGCGGAATCGGGAATCTTTTGGATGGCGATAATCGCTTTTAAATTAATACGATTTACAAACGGCTTTCAGAAATGAAAGCCGTTTTTTTTATTTCAAAACAATTTATACTATAATAAAAATGATATCACTATCGAATAAATATTAACTCAAAAGCATATATGTTTCTTACACAGCCTATGCTTTCTTATATTTGTACTTTAAAATTTAAATTATCATTTTGAAAAATATCCTATATAAAAACACCAAAATATCCTTTACTGATTCTGGCGAAGGGACAGCAATTATATTTCTTCACGGCTTTTTGGAAAACAAAAAAATGTGGAAGGATTATGTTGCTCTTTTCTCAAAAAAATATCGTGTAATTACCATCGATTTATTAGGTCACGGCGAAACAGAGTGTCTGGGCTATGTACATGAAATGGAAGAAAATGCAAACGCTGTTAACCAGGTTTTAGAACATTTAAATATCGAAAAAGCGATTATTGTTGGTCATTCTATGGGCGGTTATGTTGGTTTGGCTTTCGCCGAATTATACCCGGAAAAGATCCAGAAATTGGTTTTATTGAATTCTACTTCGAAAGAAGACAGCGCCGAGAAAAAATTAAACAGAACACGGGCCATTAAAGCGGTAAAACAGAATTATGTAAATTTTGTTAGCCTTGCAATTGCAAATTTATTCAGTGAAAACAACAGAACGCGTTTTGCTTCTGAAATTGAAAAAGCAAAAGTACAAGCTTTAAAAACGCCTTTGCAAGGAATTGTAGCTTCGCTTGAAGGAATGAAAATAAGAAAAGACAGAGAGACTCTTTTACAAAAAAATCTTTTTCCGGTTTTACTCGTTTTAGGCAAGAAAGATCCCGTTCTAAATTATGAGGAAAGCCTTGCCCAAATCGAAGATACAACCGTAGAACTTGTTTCTTTTGAAGACGGGCACATGAGTCATATCGAAAATAAGGAAGAGTTAGAAATTGTACTGTCTGATTTTTTCAATAAATAAAAATCAAGAAAAGCTGTTCCAATAGTATTGGAACAGCTTTTTTCTTATTAGTACAGCTTAAAATCAAATCAATAATTTCAAAAACTGTTTAAGGGATTTTTTCTTCGAAAGGAATGTCAATATCAAAAATCTCGTTTAAAAGCAAAGCTATTTGTTCTAAATAATTATTGAGAATTTCCGGAGTTATTGTAATAGTAAGTTCCTTATCTTCCTTAAAACCAAAAGGGAGAAATCCGGATTTTAGATTTTTAAACGAAATAATTCCAACTTCAATCGGAATATCTTTCATTTCATTTTCAAACATAAACGCATAAGCCAAAACCTGGATAATTTTGTCGTTTTTAAGCTCTTCTGTCAATCCATTCCACGATTTCAGTATAACGTTTGTTTTTTCTACTTTTCCGGTCTTATAATCAATAATTCGTATTTTTCCGTTACGCAATTCAATTCTATCGACATTTCCTTTAATTAAAACCGGGAAAGGCAAACTCGGATGATTGAATTCACGACCAAAAGTTTGTTCTAAAGCAATAATCTGAACGGCATCTCCATTTTGAATTGATTCTAATTCCATTCTCAGAAAATTTGAAACATTTCGTTTTGCAACTTCAAAAGCCAGAAGATTACGACCTTTTTTAATTTCACCTTCTTTATAAACTAATTTGAACTGCTTTAAAACTTCATTATCCAATAATTTAAAGCAATTTGAAATATCTGTCTCTGAAATAAATTTACCAATAAATGGCTCGTATAATGTTTTTAAAGTCTCGTGAATTATAGTTCCAAGAGTATTTAGAGCAATATTTTCCTCAACTTCTTCGACTTCTCGAATCCGCAGAATTTTTTGAAAATAGAAATCAATCGGATTTCGAATATAACTTGTTAAAGCCGAAGGAGAAAAACCCGTCAAAGCAATTTCTTTTAAACGCTCCATTACTGCCTCAGACTTTGGTACCACCATCGGTTGATATGCCGTTGTAGGCAAAGCAGGATTATAAATATCAAAAGTAAGATTGTGCTTCGGTTGTTTTTCAACTTCCAATTGCGTGATAAAACGACTGCGTTCACCGGCATCCAAACCGTCGTTTTCGGTATTATATATAAGATAAATGTTTTTGGCCCTTTGCAATAAATGGTAAAAATGATAGGTATAAATAGCGTCTTTTTCTTTAAATGTTGGCAAACCTAACTCTTTCTTGACATCATAAGGAATAAATGAATTCTGGGATTTCCCGGCAGGAAATTTCCCTTCGTTCATAGAAGTTACGATAACTGTATCGAAATCTAAAACACGACTTTCCAGAACCCCCATAATCTGCAGTCCCCGAAGCGGTTCGCCTTCAAAAGAAACCTCTGCAACGTCTATAACTTGTTTGTAAATGGCATACAAAGTATCAATATTATCAATATGGTGATGTTTAGAATAATAATTAATCAATTTGTTGATTACCTTAAAGATTGCATAAACAAAAGCTTTAGCAATTTTCTCTTCTTCATTATCGTTGCTAAAATTTTCTTTTATCAAAAGCAAAAGTGCCGAAATATTCTCCAAAACAGCAACTGCACCACTTTCCCATTTTTGAAACAATAGCTGAAATAAAGCCGTAGAGTTAGATCCAAGTTCAATAAGTCTGCTATGGGTTATAAAAGTGTAATTATTCTCTTTAATAATCTTTACTAAATTGTTTGCATTTGCATAAGGCTCAACCAATGGATGTGTTAAAACATCAAGTACATCTTTATAATAAAACACATAGCTCTCCCCTTTTCTGAAAAGCGCATTAGTATGCATCTTAAACAATTTTGCAATTAATATTTGCGATGGATTATTTTTACCCGAATAACCCATTGTTATATTTAATGCTCCAACCGAAGATGGCAAAGCATACAAAACCGGCATTAATAAATTTTCTTCACCTAAAACAATTGCAACTTTGTCAAGAGATGTTTCTGGCATTTCCTTTATTATGCTATCTATGATATTACCAGCCAATTTAGCCTGCCCAATAGTCTTGGGAGTTCCAATTACCTGAATGTTTTTAGATTGAGAAAAATCATCTACAATCCACTCAAAAGGATTTGATTTATAATATTTCCAGTTCTCTTTAAAACGTCTTACAAATAAACCAGCATCATGATATGGATCATTTAAAAAAGTTTGATCAGCATCCCAATAAATTTTAGCCTGATCAAGAGCTAAAAGATGCTGTACAATTTTTTCTTCAGCTGCATTCAAAGCATTAAAACCCGCAAATACAAAAACACGATTTGAAATAGTATTCGAAAAATGATTTAGATTATTAACTGCTTCGCGATAAATTAAACCTTGATAACCAATTGCTTTATTTAATAAATGATCATACAATGAATTGTAATAAAGCGGAAGAAGTTTCCAGAAATCAATGTAATTTTCTAAAAGCTTAGTTTTATTTTCAACTTCGATTCCCCATTTTTTAATGTCTTCAATATCTTTCAGGTAAGATAAAACATGAGATGGCTCTAATAAATAACGATCGATTTCATTAAAATCCTGTAAAAGAGTTTTGGCCCAATTAGCAAACAATTCAAACGACTGTTGATTTTGTTTTTCTGTTACAGAAAGATAAACTTCATAAAACTCAAACAAAAGCTCAATAGAGTCAACAGATCTGATTGATGCCACATCCTGAACAAATTCTTCAATACTAATAATTTCAGGAGAAAGAATGGTGTGCTTAGTTTCTTTTTTGAGAGCTTCTATTAAAAAAACTTTTGCTCTTTTATTTGGGAGAATAATAGTAGTTTCCGCCAATTTAGCCGAATAGTTCTGAATTATAACATTAGCTATTTTTTCGAGAAAAGAAGAATTTATCATTTGATAAAAATAAAAAAAGCCATTCAATTAAGAATGGCTTTTCTACATTATTTACAAAGTAAATTATAGTTTACCTTGGTATTTAGAACCAATGTGTCTAATTTCAGTTCTTCTGTTTTGTGCTTTACCTGCAGCAGTTTTGTTACTTGCAACTGGTTGAGACTCACCGAAACCTTTAGATACTAAGTTATCAACATTTACTCCTCTTTCGATCAAAGCGTTCATAACAGCAGCAGCTCTCTCTTCAGAAAGTTTTTGGTTCAATTTATCAGAACCATCGCTATCTGTGTGACCTTCAATAGAGAATTTCGCGTTTGGATAGTTTTTAAGAATTTCTTTGATAGCATCTAATCTAGCTGGAGTTTCTTTGTCTCCTGTTTTGAAAGTAGCTTTACCTGAGTTGAAGTAGATTGCTCTAGCTTGAACTTTAAGATCTTCTAAAGCTTCAGAAGTAACTTCTGGACAACCTCTGTTAGAAGCAGGACCGTAAACTGTAGGACAATCATCATCTTTGTCTAAAACACCATCTTTATCAGCGTCTAAGAAAGGACAACCACCATTTTCTTTAGGACCAGCAACTGTAGGACATTTGTCATCTTTGTCAGCGATACCATCACCGTCAGCATCTGGACAACCTTTTAAAGCAGCTAAACCAGCAACATCTGGACAAGCATCATCTTTATCAGCAATTCCGTCTCCGTCAGTATCAGGACATCCGTTTAATGCAGCTAAACCAAATACATCTGGACAAGCATCACTAGCGTCAACAATTCCGTCTCCGTCAGTATCAGGACATCCGTTGAATTGTTTTAAACCTGCAACATCTGGACAAGCATCATCTTTATCGTAGATTCCGTCTCCGTCAGTATCTTTACCTCCAAATTTGAAGATAAGACCTGCAGTGTGTTGAAAGTGAGATGGAGCATCTGGAACACCAGCAGCATCTTGTCTATCTCCACTAACTGCCCATTTGTATTTTGAAGCAAGTTCAAGACCAATAGCATCTGTAAACCAGAAAGTAACTCCAGCACCTGGATTTACTGTTCCGTAGCTACTATCACCAAAGAAAGTATAACCTCCACCAACAGATAACGAAGGATCAATTACTTTAGATTTGATTAATTCCTGGAAGCTATATTTAATAGTAGCATCAATTCCATAATACATCAAATCACCAGGATTACTAACAACGTTACCTCTCGTATCATGCCCTGGAGCAGTTGGAAGAAAAGTAACATATTTGTCAATTTTGTTTACTGATCCTTGTAAACCTACAGAGAAACCACTCCCTACGTATCTAGACACACCAATGTAAGATAAAGAAGGAAGAATATTCCAGTTGTCTTTTACAGCAAATGGCTGCGAAAAATGTTGATCAAAGAACCCACTTCCAGCACCAGAACTGGTTCTAGTGTCTACGGCATTAACTCCAAAAGAGATAGCCCATGGATTGTTACTGTCTTGCGCGTGAGAAGTTAACCCCATCACCATCATCACAGCAACTAAAAGTTTGTTAAGATGTTTCATACTTAATTTTTTTAATTACAATTTAGTTAATTACAGACAAAAGTAACACCAAATTTTTTAAATACAAAATGAAATGTTAAAAAAAACCTACAAAAATTATTTAAAATGGGAATTATATAACTTTTAACATTTTTCCTACTGATATAAACGCATTTATTGCTTTATCCAAATGTTCTTTAGTATGAGCAGCCGATAACTGAACTCTAATTCTTGCTTTTTCTTTTGGAACAACCGGAAAGAAAAACCCAATTACGTAAACTCCTTCTTTCAAAAGCTCATTAGCCATTGTCTGTGATAACTTTGCATCATATAACATAACAGGTACTATAGCAGAATCACCATCTATAATATCAAAACCGGCTTTCTTCATACCTTCTTTGAAATAGTTGGTATTCCATTCTAATTTATCTCTTAAGGAAGTATCTTTCTCTAGTAACTCAAAAACTTTAATCGAAGCTCCAACAATTGCCGGAGCAAGTGAATTTGAAAACAAATAAGGACGTGAGCGCTGACGTAGCAATTCGATAATTTCTTTCTTCGCAGTAGTGTATCCTCCCATCGCACCACCTAATGCTTTACCTAGAGTTCCAGTGATAATATCGACTCTGCCCATTACACCTTTTGCTTCAAGAGTTCCTTTTCCTGTTGCACCAATAAATCCGGCAGCGTGGCATTCGTCAACCATTACCATTGCATCATATTTATCTGCCAAATCGCAAATTTTATCCAAAGGCGCCACAAGACCATCCATTGAGAAAACACCATCGGTAACAATTAATTTAAAACGGGCACCAGCTTCATTGGCTTTAATTAATTGTTGTTCCAAATCTTCCATATTGCTATTTTCATAACGATATCGAGCCGCTTTACACAAGCGTACACCATCTATAATAGAAGCATGATTTAAACTATCAGAAATAATAGCATCATTTTCTCCCAATAAAGGCTCAAAAACCCCACCGTTAGCATCAAATGCTGCTGCATAAAGAATCGTATCTTCGGTACCATAAAATTCTGCAATCTTTTTTTCCAATGTTTTATGAATATCCTGTGTACCGCATATAAAACGTACAGACGACATTCCGAAACCATGTGTATCCATCGCGTCTTTTGCAGCCTGAACAACATCCGGATGCGAAGAAAGTCCTAAATAATTATTGGCACAAAAATTCAAAACTTTTTCTCCTGTCGAAATTGTAATTTCTGCATCTTGTGCAGATGTTATAATTCTTTCTTTTTTGAAAATCCCGTTTTCTTCAATTGTCTGCAGCTCACTTTGCAGATACTCTTTAATTTTACCGTACATTTTAATATATTTAATATGTTAAAAATTAACAAGTTAACCTCATTAAACTCTTAACACCTGATTAATTTTATCACAAATTTACCACATCGATTTCGGTTCCGATGTACACTAATGCCCTTTTTAACACTTTGTATCCTAAATCCTCAATTGCATCCTGGTATTCTTGAATTTGCTGTGTGTATTTTGAATTTATTGCTCCGGTTTTATAATCCAACAAATATGCTTCTTTGTTTTGGGTTAAAACGATTCGGTCCGGCTTTAAAATCTTCCCTTCTTTTTGTACGATTGTCTGTTCGTTCAGAATTTTATTTTTTCCATCAAAACAAATATTCAATTCAGGATGATTTACTATTTCCAGAAGTGTCTGCAAAACCTTTTCGGACTGATCAAAATTTATCAAACCATTTTCTAATGCTTTTGTCACCGCCAAATCAACATCTGATTTATCTTTTATAAAAGCTAAAATCTCATGAACTATATTCCCATAAGATATAGCCTCCTGTTGATGTGTTCCCCACATTAAGGATTCTCTTTGTGCAATTTTTATATTTTTAGGATTTAAAACTTCTGAAACAACAGGAATAGTTTTAACCAAATTTAATACTTCACCTGAAATGGAAAGTCTTTTTCTATCTCCAAATTCGTATTCTAATTTTTCCGAATCATAAACTCCTTTGTGTATCAAATATTTAATAAAGAAAGAGGCCATATTATTCGGAAATTCTCCATCCTTTTTCTCGTTTAAGGATTGGGATATCACATATAGTTGCTCCTCGGCACGAGTTAATGCGACATACAAGACATTAATATTATCCAGTAATTCTTCTTGTTTTTTCAGATTAAAAACCGCCGAAGCACTTTCGCCAAAACCTTCAACTGCACTGCTATTATCTATCAAAGCTTTTGGAACGCCTAAATCAGCATCTTCGGCATCAAGCCATAATTTATCTTTTGGTTTTCTACTATAATCTTCTTCTGCAAAGGGCATAATTACGACAGGAAACTCCAAACCTTTTGATTTATGGATAGTCATAATTCGAACAGCGTTATTTCCTTCCGGAGATGGGATACTGAATTTGTGTGCATTTTTATCCCAATAACCCAGAAAATCAGCAATTCCGGCTTGGTTTCGAATATCACGTTCCAAAACAATATCCAGAAAATATTGCACATAAGCATTTCCTTCTGAAGGAAGAACAAATTTAGAAATGATAATCTCTACACCTTCGTACAGTGATTTTTTTCGAATATCTTCAAATGAAAGCGAAACATCAAACGATAAAAGCCATTTTTCGAAATCATTTTCAAATCTTTGAGCCATTCCCTGTGCGATAAAATCATGAATTGGCATTTCAATTTCTTTCGTATTTCCTAAAAAATGCAGGAAGTTAGCTTTTGCCTCCAGATCTATACTATTGTTAAGATATTTTAGCAGATGGACAATCAAACGAACTTCTGTCGCGTTTTGAATCATCAACGTTTCTGATGACAAAAGCGGAATATTTTGTTCTGTTAAATAATTTGCAATCGCAATTCCCTGATCTCTTTTTCGGGTCAAAATCACAATATCCCGATATTCAAAACCTTCACGAAGAACATTCTGAATTGTGTTTAAAGTTGCCAGAACATACAGATCTGATTTTTCAACAACATCTTCCTCATCTGCAAAATCACTTTTTTCAATTATTGGAAGGAAAGAAATATTCACATAACCGCCTTTTTTAGAATTTGAATTCTGAAAACTATGATTCTCGTACAAATCCTTATAATCTTCATTAGAAAATTCAGTCGAAATCAATTTAAAAAAAGCATTATTAAAATCAATTACTTCACTATAACTTCGGTAATTTGTATCTAAATGCTTGATTAACTTATCCGGGTTATTGAAGGGATTTACATCTTTACTTAATTCAATAAACTGCTCTGCTTTTCCTCCGCGCCAGCGATAAATGGATTGTTTAGGGTCTCCAACAATCATTAGCGTTCCCTTATTTCCTAAATCATCCTGGCCAGAAAGTGCATTGTCAATTAACGGAATTAAATTTTGCCATTGCATCTCTGAAGTATCCTGAAATTCATCTATAAAAAAATGACGATAACGCTCCCCCAAACGCTCATAAATAAAAGGCGCTGGCTGATTTTGGATTTCGCGATGAATTATGGCATTGAATTCTGAAATTGATAAAATATTTTGTTCTGATTGTATTTTGGCCAGTTCATTACTAACGGTATTTAGCAATGAAAGTGGCGTAATATTTTTTAAGAATGCTTTATAAAAATCTCTTTTTTCAAAGTTTTTATAAACCTTATCCAGAGATTGAAGCAACTCAGGAATTATATTTTCAATTAATGTTCTGTCTTTAGCTGTTTTATTAATGGCAATATCATCAAACTCATGAAATGTTTTATTTCTCGGATTGAATTTTCCATCGCGAATACTTTCTAAATGATTTGGAAAAGTTCCTCTTGAAAATGATTTCAAATCAATTCCGTTTTTCTCAATTAACGAAAGAAGCTCCAAAGCATAATCAGCATTTTCTTTTTCTAAATCGCCACATAAAACCGACATTTTCTTTTTGATGGCGACAAATTCTTCAATTGAAGTATCATGAAAATGCGAAATTTCATTTCGATTATTTTCATTGAGAACTAATCTTCCTGTTTCAAGAATTTCACGCGAAACATCCCAACTTTTATCATCATCGGTTTTTTCCATCGTAAAATCGATCAATAATTTTGTCAGTGTTTCATCCTGGCCGGCTTGAGCAATAATTGCATCTACAGCTTCAACCAATAAATTTTCGGTATCCAAAGTAACCTCAAATGTCATTGGCAAATTAAGATCATGAGCAAAAGCACGAATTACTTTGTGCGTAAATTTATCTATGGTAGAAATATCAAAAGCAGCATAATTATGAATTAAGTGCTTTATAATATTTTGAGATTTTGTTTTGATTTTAATTATAGAAAGTCCTGTTTCACGAGACAAATCTTCCATTAAATCCATGGCTTTCGCCGAAGGTGTATCTTTTGTAAATTCAGACAAACTGCCAACAATACGGCTTTTCATTTCGTGAACCGCCTTATTCGTAAAAGTTATTGCCAGAATATTACGATAAGCGTCATTTTTTGGGGATGAAAGGATAATTTTCAGATATTCTCTAACCAAAGTATAGGTCTTTCCCGAACCGGCAGATGCATCATATATAGAGAAAGACGGACTTTGCATAAGTTTGGTTTTAATATTGTAAAAATAGGATATTAATATTAAAAACAAATCCAAAAAAAATCAAATTCGAAATTCAAACAACTATGTAGTAAACACAAAATCCAATAATAAAAATTCCAAATCCCAATATCTGTATGTAATTAATACTTCAAATTTTGGAATTTGGAATTTGATTTTTTTGAAATTTAATTTTTTGGAAATGCTCTTTTATTGAAAACAAGCAAAATACCTACTCCTGTAGAAATCGCCATATCGGCAACATTAAAAATAGCATTAAAAAACATAAAGTGTTTACCTCCAAAAAATGGCAGCCAGGCTGGAAGATTTCCTTCCCAGATAGGAAAATAAAACATATCGACTACTAAACCATGAAACCATGTTCCGTATGGTTGTGGAGAAAAAAGTGTTGCTAAATTATTTGTGCTGTCATCAAAAATAACTCCGTAAAAAACAGAATCTAAAATGTTTCCGGCAGCTCCGGCAAAAATCAATGCGATGGAAACGATCAAATAAGTGGAGTGACGTTTTTTAATAGAATCTGCCAACCAATATCCGATTCCAAAAACTGCAAAAATTCTGAAAACAGTTAAAATTAGCTTTCCGTATTCGCCAGGAATTTTTGTTCCCCATGCCATTCCTTCGTTTTCAATGAAATGGATTTTAAACCAATTAAAAACTTCAACTTCTTCGCCTAAAATAAAATTGGTTTTTACATAGATTTTCGAGATCTGATCAACAAGTAAAACTAAAAATATGAGGAAATACGCTTTTCGTAATGACATTTTATGATTTTTTGATGCGCAAAAGTAACAATTTAATCAAAAAAAACCCTCATTACGAAACGTTAATTCTTTCATATTAAAACGAATTAAACAAAGTCTGATCTCTTTTTTCAAGGCAGACTTCTCCCAAAAGCAATTTTACTTTATATAATAATAAAAAACGCCCCTAAAAGGAGCGTTATTATATATTATCGTTGTAGATTTTTTGCTTCGATACTCATTGTTGCATGAGGTACGATTTTCAGCCTTTCTTTGCTGATCAGTTTACCTGTTACTTTACAAATACCGTATGTTTTATTTTCTACACGGAATAAAGCATTTTTAAGGTCACGGATGAATTTTTCCTGTCTGATAGCCAACTGCGAGTTCGCTTCTTTGGACATTGTTTCACTTCCTTCTTCAAATGCTTTAAAAGTTGGTGAAGTATCATCTGTTCCGTTATTCAAATCATTCATGTAAGCACTTTTTATTAAATCCAGATCGGCTTGTGCTTTTTGTATTTTATTTTGAATTATTTCTTTGAACTCTGCTAAATCAGCGTCAGAGTATCTTGTAATTTCATCTATCATGGTATTTCTATTATTTTGAAATTAATATCACTGTTTTAATATCATCAAACTCAATTTCTGTGCCGTTTTCTAAAGCGTCTACAAAAACCAAATCGTCTGTTAATGTCTCAGACTTAATATAGTCTTCATTTTTCAAAATTGCTTCTTCTAAAAGACCGCTTCTTTGTATTTGAACTTTAATTTTATCAGTAACTTCAAATCCTGAATCTTTACGGATATTCTGAATTCTGTTTACTAATTCTCTCGCGATTCCTTCGTTTTTCAATTCTTCAGAGATTGTAATATCAAGCGCAACTGTAATTCCGTTTGAATTTGCAACCAGCCATCCTTCGATATCCTGAGATGTTATTTCGACATCTTCTAATGATAAAGTTACGTTATTTCCAGCAATAACAATATCTAGCGTTCCCTGCTTGTCCAATTCATTGATCTGATCTGCAGAAAAAGCTTGTATCTCCTTAGAAATCAATCCCATATCTTTTCCAAAACGGGGTCCTAAAGCTTTAAAATTAGGTTTAATCTGTTTTACCAAAATTCCTGAATCATCATCTAAAAGCAGGATTTCTTTTACATTTACCTCTGCCTTTACTAAGTCAGAAATAGCTAGAATTTCAGCTCTTTGATTCTCGTCAAGTACTGGAATCATTACCTTTTGCAAAGGTTGACGCACTTTTATCATTTCCTTTTTACGCAGTGAAAGAACCAAAGATGAGATAGTTTGCGCTTTCTGCATTTTGCTTTCCAACGTTTTATTAACAAAGTTTTCGACAAATTTTGGGAATTCTGCCAAGTGAACACTGCTATATTGCTCAGTTTGCGTCGAACTTGTTAAATCACGGTACAATTTGTCCATGAAAAAAGGAGCGATTGGAGCGCTTAATTTACTGATCGTTAACAAACAAGTATAAAGCGTTTGATAAGCTGCAATTTTATCGTGAGCATATTCGCCTTTCCAGAAGCGACGACGACATAAACGAACGTACCAGTTACTTAAGTTTTCCTGAACAAAGTCAGAAATCGCTCTTGCTGCTTTTGTTGGCTCATAATCTTCATAACATTCGTCAACAAATTTTATTAATGTATGCAATTCAGATATAATCCATTGATCTATTTCAGGTCTTTCGTTTAACGGAATTTCCGCTTCAGCGTATTTAAACCCATCGATATTGGCATATAACGAAAAGAATGAATAAGTGTTGTATAATGTTCCGAAGAATTTACGACGCACCTCAGCAATTCCCTCAATATCAAATTTTAAGTTATCCCACGGATTTGCGTTTGAGATCATGTACCAACGTGTGGCATCAGGACCGTATTCTGCAATTGTTTCAAAAGGATCTGTCGCGTTTCCTAAACGTTTCGACATTTTTTGTCCGTTTTTATCCAGAACCAAACCATTCGAAACTACATTTTTATAAGCTACTTTATCAAAAACTAAAGTTCCGATTGCGTGCAGCGTGTAAAACCATCCACGAGTCTGATCGACACCTTCTGCAATGAAATTTGCAGGAAAATCTTTGTTCTCGTCGATTTTGTCTTTGTTTTCAAAAGGATAATGCCATTGTGCATAAGGCATTGCTCCAGAATCGAACCAAACATCAATTAAATCACTTTCGCGTTTCATTGGTTTTCCTGAAGCCGAAACTAACGTAATTTCATCAACTACATTTTTGTGTAAATCGATTAAATCATAGTTTGACTCAGACATGTTTCCGATTTCAAAACCTTTAAACGGATTTTCTTTTTGAAAACCTGCTTCGATAGATTTCTCGATCGCATTGTATAATTCTTCAACAGAACCAATAAGAACTTCTTCTTTTTTATCTTCTGTTCTCCAAATTGGCAACGGAATTCCCCAATATCTAGAACGAGATAAGTTCCAGTCGTTGGCATTTTTTAACCAATTTCCAAAACGTCCTTCACCAGTAGACTTAGGTTTCCAGTTGATAGTTTCGTTCAGGTCGAACATTCTATCTTTTACATCGGTTACTTTAATAAACCATGAATCTAGTGGATAATATAACAACGGTTCATCAGTTCTCCAACTGTGTGGATAACTATGTACGTATTTTTCAACCTTAAAGGCTTTATTTTCTTCTTTTAATCGAATCGCAATTTCAACATCAACAGAACGCTCTGGCGCCTGACCTGCATCATAATATTCGTTTTTCACATATTTACCGGCCAATTCTCCTAAATGCGAAGTGAATTTTCCTTGCAAATCTACTAAAGGAACTGCAGTTCCGTTTTCGTCTAAAACTAACATTGGCGGTACTTCAGGAGTTGCTTCTTTTGCTACTTTAGCATCATCAGCACCAAAAGTTGGAGCTGTATGTACAATTCCTGTTCCGTCTTCTGTAGTTACGAAATCTCCGGCGATTACTCTAAATGCATTTTCAGCATTTTGATAAGGTAATACGTAAGGTAATAATTGCTCGTAACGAATTTCAACTAAATCAATTCCTTTCGCTTCCGCTAAAATTTTATACGGAAGTTGTTTGTCGCCATTTTTTACCTTTTCGAAATCAGCATCGTCTTCGCTTGCAAAAAATCCTTTTCCGAATTGTTTTCCAACTAAATTTTTAGCCAAAACAACATTTACAGGTTCAAAAGTATATTGATTGAAAGTTTTTACTAAAACATAATCGATTTTTGGACCAACTGTTAAAGCAGTATTCGAAGGCAATGTCCAAGGCGTTGTCGTCCATGCCAAAATGTGAATATCTCCAAAACCTTGTAAAAACGAAGGCAATGTTTCCGGTAAAGTTTTGAATTGTGCTACAATCGTAGTATCTGTAACATCTCTATAAGCTCCAGGCTGGTTTACTTCGTGAGAAGACAATCCTGTTCCTGCTTTTGGAGAATAAGGCTGAATGGTGTATCCTTTGTACAACAAACCTTTATCATAGATTTGTTTCAAAAGCCACCAAACCGATTCCATATATTTTGGTTTATAAGTTACATACGGATCTTCCATATCTACCCAATACCCCATTTTTTCGGTCAAATCATTCCATACGTCGGTATAACGCATTACGGTTTTTTTACACGCTTCGTTATATTCTTCGATAGAAATTGTTTTACCAATATCTTCTTTTGTAATTCCTAATTCTTTTTCGGTACCCAATTCTACAGGTAATCCGTGTGTATCCCAACCTGCTTTTCTTTTTACCTGAAAACCTTTTTGAGTTTTATATCTGCAAAAAATATCCTTAATTGCGCGTGCCATCACGTGGTGAATTCCCGGTAATCCGTTTGCTGAAGGCGGACCTTCAAAAAACACATAAGGCTCTGCGCCTTCGCGGGTTGTTACACTTTTTTCAAATATATTTTCTTTCTTCCAAAAATCAAGAACTTCTGACGCTACTGTTGGCAAGTCAAGTCCTTTGTATTCAGTAAATTTTGTACTCATTTTATCCTTTTCTTAAACGAGGTGCGAAAGTAAGAAATTTTGAATTATTGACCGCCAATTTCTTGAAATTTCACAAACTTTTGTTGAGATAATAAATACAAAAACAAAAGAATCGATTAGTTTCTGGTATTATTCTCAAAACTTTGAGCAAATAAACCAAAAACTAATCGATTCTAAATATCCGTAACAGGATGGTAACAATTATTTAAATCCGCCGAAATATACTTCTTTCATAAAAATTCGATTTCCAAAAACAGGATTAATTTCAATCTTCTCCCTTTGTTCCTGAAAAATCGTTTCTCCGTTAAAATCTTCAATTTCATAATTGATTTTGTACGGAATTTTTCCAGAATTTAATGCTGCAACCGGACGATAATCTCCAAAAAGTTTTTTCTCGAAAAAGCTCTTGTTTCCGTTATCAAATTCAGTTTTTTCGGTAGAAACGATATTGAAATTTTCTTTATCAATAAAAACGTGATAATCTGTTTTAGGAATTGTTCTGTTTCCCGTACTTAATGTTTTCTCAAAATAATTCAAATGATAACACATTCTTCCTTCGTACATTTCATCTTGCAGAACTTCAAAATTATTCCACAAATCAAGTCTTAGATCTGTAAGGAAATTTATTAAGTCTACATTTTTAGACAAATTGCCAAAATCATACGGTGTTAATTTTGTCCATTTTGCATTTAATCCGCTTTCGCGATCGTCATGGCTCCAGGCTTCGGCTCCATTAACGATTTCATAATAGCTTTCGGGCATTTTTTTTCTAAGAAGATAATTCGAGTTCGTTGCCCATTTTTCTTCTGTTTGAGATACATTATTTCCTTCAATTTTTAATTTCGAAAACAAATGTGCTTTTTCGACTTTTTTTAAGGTTTCACTTCCTCCTAAATTAGCAATCACTTTTGAGAGTAAATTAGCATTTAGCTGATACGGAATAGAATCAAGCATATTAAATCTTTGCATCCTTGCTTTCTCTACGCTTGCTTCTCTGTTTGCTTTTTCAACTTCCCATTCTGCTTCTTGTTGTGATATTTTTTCAAAAAAAGCTAATCTTTTTTCTTCTTTTTCCTCGGCAATTTTAACACCTAATTTTTTAAGATCGGCAAAACGGGTGGTATGGCTTCTTATTTTTTTATCAGCAAAATAACCATTATTTACTTTTTTAATAATCGAAGATCCTCTTGAATCCTGTTTGTCATTCTCGACAAGTAAATTGGCATATGTTAATGCTTTTTCTTTGTTTTCAAGTAAAAAATAAGTCTCAGCCAAATTGTTGGTTACAATAAAGCGGATGTTTTCGTTTGCAGGCGAAGGAGGATATTTAACCAGCAAGCTTTCCAGATATTGCAAATGTGGTGTCAACAACTTTTCATCTAAACCTTTTTCCAGGGTCACTTTTTCCATCTGAGCCGTTATTTCGTTCTCAAATGCCAACATTTGGTTGTATTCAGAATGTCCTTTAGAAGTTACAAATTCAAATTTTATTTTGGCTTCGTCTACATAATAAGCCAATTTATAATTTAGAAAATTCTGAATTCTGTCGACAGAACTAAAAATGATATGATCTATCCCTAATTCTTCTGCTGTATAATCACCGTCTTTTTCAGCTTGTGCACTTCTTTTATTACTTAGCTCAACAGCAAGTTTCACCTTACCTTTTTCGTACATACCTCCAACTATATGTGATTCCGTACTATTAAAATCCTGAGTAAATAAAATTTTATCTCCACACTTAGCATCCACTTTTATTCTTACATCATAATTAGAATAAACCTGAAATTCCCAGCTATTTCTTTTTTTATCAAATGTACTATCTACTTTCGTTGCATTGAACTTAGGCAACGCAACGGTCAAGAAAATTTTTAGTTTTCCGTTTGCAGGATCTTTTATAAAACCATCTATGTGAAAATATTTTTTCTTTAAAATAATCTCCTCTTGAATCAACTCTTTATCCATTTGATAAAAAGTGGTTTGCGTTAGAGCATTATCAAGAACAGGAAATTCTGAATATTTAATTACGGGTATATAAAATTTCTTCTTTTTTGAATTTATTTTTTCTTGTGCCTGAATTGAGGTAATTACAAGCAGAATAATAAAGAGTAAAGTTTTTTTCATAGGCAAAAAAAAAGCCATCAGAAGTAAATCCTGATGGCTTTTATATGTTTATTATTATTTCTTATTGAAGATTTGAATAGACTTGTCTGAAACATAAAAAATGTTTTGTGTCGCAGGATCTATTTCATAAAGTGGTTTGTTGTTGTTGAAGATAATTTTGTCAACTTCAACTCCGTCAGCTTTATTCACTTTAACTAATATTTTTTCTCCTGTATCTGCTTTTGCAAAAATATAAGAGTAATCTCTGTTTTGTTTCATTGCGTTGAAACGTTTGTCAAATTTAGCCGCTACCAATCCCAAAGCTGCTGAACCAGCTGCCATATCTCTTGATTGTTTCATTTTTGATGAATTCTCTTCTCTAACAACAGTAGATCTCATGTTACCGTTAGAATCACGATATGTCATTGTTAATTCAGAACCTTGTATAGCACTTACTCCAGAACCAATTCCTAAACCAATACTTCCTGCAATTGCAGCACTTTTAAGTAAACGTCTTGTTCCTTCGCCTGGTTGTGTGTATACGTGGTGGTATTTTACAGTTCCGTCCAGATTAACTCCCATTACTTCTACTGGCCCGGAAAGAACAACTCCCCAAGGGAATAATTCGATACTGTTTAATTCTTTTTCTTTTTTGATGTTTACTTTAGCAAACGGCTCTGGCTTATCGCTGATGCTTGGGTCAAATTTGTATAATTTTTCGTCGTTGTAAACTAAATACGAATTTGTTGCTTCGTCGTAAGTTGGTAAAACCGGACGGCTTTTATCAAAATTGATGTTACGTTTCCAAAGTTTAATTCCGGTTTTGTAATCAACCATGTTTCCGTAAGTACCAGTTAAGTACATTACTTTTTCACCTACTTTACCTAAGTAATAAATTGGATCTTCTTTGTCATCAGAAATTTCGATGAATTTTTTCCAAAGTTTTTCTCCGTCTTTATTGATTAGCATCATTTCATTTTCTGCAACATACAAGAAATCCTGATCGATAGGAATTACTCTTTTCAATCCATCTCCACGTGCATCTTTTTTCCAGATTTTTTCTCCTGTTTTTAAATCAAAAAAGTTAAAACCACTATTATGAGCCACTAATAACTTTGTTCCCCAATCTTCTAAATAAACAACTTGTTTTGTTTTGATAGATTCTTTCCAGATACTTTTTCCGTCATCTGTGCTTAAAACATTTAAATATTGTTTGTTAGAAAATAAACCTGCAGCGTTCACTACAACAATATTTTTATCGTTTTGTGTTTCATAGAATTTTGTATATTCTTCAGCTGCTTTCCAGTTTAATTTTCCAGTTTCTTTATCAAAAGAATATAAATTACCGTAAAGTAAATAATAAACAGTATTTCCGTGAATTTTTGCTTTGTTGGTATTAGCAGATAATTTCAAAGAAAAACTAATCATTGCTTTTGCTTTGTCAACAGTTGTAGTCCATTTAAGTTCTCCTGTAGCCATATCCAATAAAGCAATTGCCATATCTCCGTCTTTTTTCAAAGTAAGAAGATATTCATTAGTTTCAGGAATAAAATCTGATTGAAATACCCAGAAAGATTCTTTAGAAGAGTTGTAAACAACTTTTCCTGTATCTGTATTGATAATTAAATACTTTGAATTGATATAAGCTTCAACATAAGGACTTCCCGAAACAGTTGTTAAGTCTCTTTTGTCTTTGAACATGTTTCCAAAATCTGGATCAGTTAATATATCTTTAGACGTAATTGTTCCAAAATCTTCTTTAGTTAAAGTCCAGACAACTTTTTTTGTTTCAGGATCTAAACCTTTTACAGTTCCACCTTCTTTAAAAACAACAATTCCTGTTATTTCGTTTTGAACAATATCCTGTACACTGTTCTCTGTTGTGATTATTTCATCGTATTTTCTTTGAGCAGTCGCCGAAAAGGCAACTAAGAAAAGCAAAATAATCGAAAAAGTAATTTTCTTCATAGTTGTTAGCTTATAAAATTAATAAATTAAGTATGGGCAAATTTTTGATCTCACTAATCGTTTGCGAATATATATAAATTATACTTTAATTAAGAAAAAATTTCCCTCAAAACATCTAGCGATTTTGGCCTCTTAAATCCCTCTAAATGAAAACTATAATACTCAATTAAGACTTTTAGTAAGACTTGTCTTTCAACCACATGAAATACCCTTTGATCGTTGTCAAATTTTAGGTCAATTAATTTTTTAAACAGATTTGTTTCATGCTCCGTTAAGGCATTTATTCCATGAAAAAGTGTAAAAACGCCATCGTTCATTTCAAAAAAAGGCAAATCAATTTCGGAAACATCCGGATAAAAACCCAAATATTTTGTTGCCTCTAAAAGTAGGATTAAATGAAAATTGGAAACTTCGTCGTGATGGTCAAACCAGATTAAAGCGCTTTCTAAAAATTCAAAAAGTGATTCGTTTTTTTCTTCTTCCTGAATAGAATGATGCAGCATTTCTGAAAGAAACATTACAATAGTACTTTTTACAATGTCAGTATGAATGGTTTGAAAAGGAACTGCCGTTTTTATTTCTTTTAAATTCTCAAGCGTGCCTTTGTTCTTATGAACAGCTTCAATCTCTAAAATCGAAAATGGCTGGAAATAAGCAATCTTCTGACTGGTTTTTCGATTTGAAAAAGCGTCACGCACAAAATAAGATTTCAGTCCGCTTGAAAGTGTAAAACATTTTACGATCAAACTTTTTTCCTGAAATTTTAATGCTGAGATAACAATTGCTTTGGTTTTGACTAACAACTTTTAATTTAGATTTTAGATTATTAGACTTCTTAGATATTAGACTTTTGATTGTAGTCATTAATTAGATTATTTAGTCCAAATAATTATCTAATTATCTCCATTTCCACATTATCTAATTATCATTACTTTCTTCACTTTCGTTTCGCCACCGTCCTGAGCAGAAATAAAAATCATATACACGCCAGAAGCCACTTTATATCTTCCAAAAGCTGTTGTATCCCACTCAATTGTTCCTCCGGCCGAAGTTGCTTCGTAAACTAAACTTCCGGTAATATCGGTAATTTTTACATTGGCTTTATCCAGCAAACCTGCAATTTTTACAGTTCCTGTAAACTCCGGACGTACGGGATTTGGGTATACATATACACTATTCAGATCTTCGTTGGCACCTGTTGCAATACCGCCAAAAGAAATTAATCCTTTATTGGTTGCAATAAAAACTTCTCCGGTTGTACTGTTGATTTTTATATCGTTGATGGTATTACTTGGTAAAGGTGAATTATTTATAGTAAAATGATATTTCGTTTCCTGACCATTTGGTGAAACCATAAAAACTCCCGAATCTGAAGTTCCAATCCATTTATTATTGGCCCCGTCGACCACAATCGAAGTAATAAATTGCTCATACAATAATTCCTGTGCCAGATTATCATCTATAATAATGATTGCATTTGCCGTTAACTGACTTTCTGTTTGAAAACTGCTTACGTTTGACAAAACCCGTAATCCTTTTGTGGTTCCAATCCACAATTGGTTTTTAGTATCAACTGCCAATGCACGAACATCTACAGAAGGTAAATTCCCAACATCGGTACCAAAAGTCATTTTTTTAAAGGTATTGGTAGTTTCGTTAAAACCCACTACTCCTTCTCTGTAAGTAGCGATCCATTTTGTATTATTTTTATCTACAACAAGCCCGCCGTAAGAATTGTTTTCAACATTATTAAGAATCGTTGCCAGCGAGTAACTGCCCCATTGTCCGTTTGTTTTTAAAACTTTCAATCCATTTTTAACCCGGCTATTCGTTATCCATAGATTTCCTGATTTATCAAAAGCTGTTGCGTTGGCACGAATGTCTACAACATTATAATTATCAGCTTTTAAACTTTCCAGACTGCTGTTTTTTTCATTATATAAAATAGTCGGAGTATCGTTTTCTAATTTTAATAGACCTGAAAAAAAGGAACTTGCATAAACCTGATTGTCATTATTCGGATTAATAATAACACGAGACATTGATTTTGCATCAAAAACATCTTCGTAAGGAATATTTAGCCAGCCTGAAGTATTGTATTTACTAATACCGTAACTATCTAAAGGATAAGGATTATAACTCAAATCATAATCGCCGTAAACGGCCCAAACACTGTTTGGACTAACATCTAGTGAGAAAATATTGTTTCGTACCGGCCCAATTGGTGTTATATTTTCGAAAGCTGAATTCCCGGAAAGAGTTGAAGAAAATAATCCGTTTTCTTTTGTCCCGATGTAAATCACATCTCCAACAGCAGTTGCACAACTAAAACTTAAGGTATTATCTAAAACCTGAGTATTGCTTATTTGACGATGTAAAACCATTTTATTGTTATAAACAAAAACTGAATTTGCGGTTGTAATAAACAAATTATGATTTTCTGCTTTCATATCTGTAGAAGGCTGCGAAAGCTGTAAAAACCCAACAAATGTATTTGAATTAAATCGATGAATGTATCCTACAGAATTAATTGCAATAAGTTCTGTATCCAACGTTTCAACGCTTGACCAGTCGCCGGAATTTACAATGCCCCATTGATTAAAGTCAATTAAGTTAGGACTTGTACTATTTGCTCTTCGAATACCGCTGGAAGTTGCTGCGTAAATAAATCCGTTAAAAAATGCGGTTTGTTTTACACTAATTTCGGCTCCGTTATCGCCTATAAAATAAGTATCCCCAAACTGAGAAGTAGTTAAATTAAATTGTACAATACCAAAATCACATGAAACATAAACCAAACCATTATATTCCATAAAATGATTGACTTTTTTAATATTGGCCGCCAATTGTTTATTAATGATATCGACTTTTTTTATTATACTTCCGTCGGTTTCATTAATTACAATAATCATCCCGTTTTCGTAACCAATAATTGTCTTTTTGAAGGTTTCACTATGATATACTGCCGAAATTGTTTGTCCCGAAAGTCCGTCAATCGTAGTGGTTGTTTTAACAGTATTTGAAATATTACTTTTAGAGAACAAAGCATTTTCTGAAGCAGCAAAAACAGTTGTAGAACTTTCTGAAATATCTTTTATTTCATTAAATGAAAAATAACCTTGCCACGATAGAGTATTCTGTGCAAAACTTAATTGCATAAAAATAAAAAACAAAATATACAGAAACCTTCTCATCATATTAAATATATTCGGATAGGCAAATATACTACAAACCAAAGTATTTGAATTTTGTTCTGTATAAAATGATTTTCCTTATAATTATCCGCCACGAATTCACGAATTATTTCATTATTTGAAAAAAAACAAATTCGTGAATTGGTGGTGAAAATAAAAAAGCCCTCATCTTACTTTACGAAAAATGAAGGCTTTTGAAAATTGTATTTAAAAATTATACTACACCTTGCGCAAGCATAGCATCGGCAACTTTAACAAATCCGGCAATGTTTGCTCCTTTTACGTAGTTTACATAGCCATCTTCGCCCATTCCGTATTTTTTACATTGGTTATGAATTCCAACCATAATATCTTTTAATCTCAAATCTACTTCTTCGCTTGTCCAGTTTAAACGAATTGAGTTTTGTGTCATTTCAAGACCAGATGCAGCAACTCCACCGGCATTTGCAGCTTTTCCTGGCGCGAATAAAACTTTATTATCCAGGAATAATTTTATAGCGTCTAATGTTGAAGGCATATTTGCAGCTTCGGTTACACATAAAACACCATTATCGATCAATTTTTTAGCATCTTCGCCTGTCAATTCGTTTTGAGTAGCACACGGAATAGCGATATCAACTTTTACTTCCCAAGGGCTTTTTCCTTTATGAAAAACTGCATTTGGATATTTCTTAGTATAAACTTCGGCTCTGTTATCACCAGTTGCTCTCATCTCTACCATATGTTCGATTTTTTCTCCAGAGATTCCTTCTTCATCATAAATGTATCCATCAGGTCCGGAAATAGTAACTACTTTCCCACCTAATTCATTTATTTTTAAAGCAACTCCCCAAGCCACATTTCCAAATCCGGAAATTGCTACTCTTTTACCTTTAATTTCATGTCCGATAGTACGCAACATTTGATCAGTAAAATAAACAACTCCATATCCTGTAGCTTCAGGACGAATTAATGAACCACCATATGCAAGTCCTTTACCGGTTAAAACACCTGTAAATTCATTTCTTATTCTTTTATATTGACCAAATAAATAACCAATTTCTCTTGCACCAACACCAATATCTCCGGCAGGTACATCTAAATCAGGACCAATATGGCGACATAATTCTGTCATAAACGATTGACAGAAACGCATGATTTCACCATCAGATTTTCCTTCAGGATCAAAATCAGAACCACCTTTTCCACCACCCATAGGAAGTGTTGTCAAACTATTTTTAAATACTTGTTCGAAAGCAAGAAATTTTAAAACAGACAGATTTACAGTGTGATGAAATCTGATTCCGCCTTTGTATGGCCCAATTGCAGAGTTCATTTGAATTCTAAAACCTCTGTTTACAATTATTTCTCCTTTGTCATCTACCCATGGAACTCTAAAAATTATAGAACGTTCTGGCTCAGCAATTCTAAGAAGTAAGTTTTTTCCATCATACTTTTTTCGCTCTGCAATAAATGGAATTACCGTTTCTGCAAATTCTCTAACGGCTTGAAGAAATTCTGGCTCGTTTGGATTTTTTGACTCGACTAGAGCCATAAACTCATTAATTTTTTGTTCCATTTTGAAATAAATTATTCAAGTAAATATTTAAATTTTAGCACAATAAACAAGAAAATACGTTTAAGAAAACGTTTTCGCTTTAACAAACAAAGATATAACAAAATGCTAACCGAATGTTATTTTTTTTAATTCTAAAGAGTGAATTATATAATTTTCAAACATTCCTAAATATAGCATTTACCACATCTCTATTTAATTCAAATCATCACAATTAAAGTTAACAAATTAAGTATTTTGTTACTTATTTTTTAATACGTTAATTTTATATTTTGAATCGTACATGTTTTTTATATATTTGCCAAGATTTGAAAGCCCAAACAACATGCTTAAACCAATAGTACTCACATTATTCGCCTTTTTAGGAATCACTACAACTGCCTTTGCTCAATCTGATTTAGCACAAGAAGTAGGAATAATATTCGGACCTGTATCTTTTCAATCTGATTTTGGAGAACGCCACGATATGAAAACCAATGTTGGTAACTCAGGTTTTGGTGTAGGATTAGTTCACTTTATTAACTTTTCTGCAAATAATAACAGAGAAAGTTTCTTTACAGAACATTTTAAAGTTAGATCTGAATTATCTTTTAACAAAACCAATCTTGAGCATTATGGTCAATGGGTGGATAGAGAAGAACAAAAGGGACTTGTCCAACATCTAAGAGCGATGAAAGGAAGCACAACTTTAGTAAACCTTGGATCTCAATTAGAATTTTCTTTTATAAAAATTCATGACTTCGAAAACTCAGTTGGCAGCTTTAGTCCTTATTTAAGTTTAGGATTTCAGGCAAGTTATTATTCTACAAAAGTAGGATCAAGATTGGGTCAATTAGGACTTCCTTCAACAACTTTTGCAAAATACCTTACTCCTTCGGATGGTCGCCCTTATGGTTTTTCTAGCGAAAACGGCGTTGTACTATCTGTAGTTACCGGAGTTGGGGTTCATTATAAACTAACCGAAATGAGCGATTTAATGTTTGATATTCGTTATCAAGGATTCAATTCTGACTGGGTTGATGGTTTAAATCCAAACAAAGATATTTATAAAGAAAATAAATCAAACGATTCTCAGGTTTGGTTCAACGTAGGATACATTATGTATTTAGAATTTTAAAGAAATCTCAAAATAAAAAAAATCCCAAATTCCAATGTTAATCATTTTGGAATTTGGGATTTTTTATTTGTGATAATTTTTATGCTAAAGCCTGCTCTATATCAGCAATTAAATCTTCTGCATCTTCAATACCAACACTCAATCGAACCAGGTCGTCGGTAATACCAACTTCGGCTCTCTTATCTGCAGGAATAGAAGCGTGTGTCATCAAAGCCGGGTGATTGGCCAAAGATTCAACTCCACCTAAAGATTCTGCCAGAGTAAACACTTTCAATTTCTCTAAAAACGCAATCGAATCTTCTTTTTTACCAGAAACAAATGTAAAAGAAACCATTCCTCCAAAAGCTTTCATTTGCTTCTTTGCAATTTCATGAAACGGGTGACTTGCTAATCCAGGATAATAAACAGTTTTGATTTTTGGATGGTTACTTAAAAATTCAACCACTTTTTCTCCATTTTCACAATGTCTCTGAACTCTTAATGAAAGCGTTTTAATTCCTCTTAAAACCAAAAAACTATCCATTGGCCCAAGAGTTGCACCGGTTGCAAATTGCTGAAAATGCAATTGTTCTCCTAAAGCTTCATCTTTTACAATTAAAGCTCCCGCTATTACATCAGAGTGTCCTCCTAAATATTTCGTAGCAGAGTGCATTACAATATCGGCTCCCAAATCAAGAGGCTTTTGTAAATAAGGTGTTGCAAAAGTATTATCAACAGCAAGCCAAATTTTCTTCTCTTTGGTGATTTTTGAAATTTCTTCAATATCAGCCAGTTTCATTAAAGGATTTGTTGGTGTTTCAACCCAAATCAATTTTGTATTCTCATTGATTAATGATTTCAATTTTGCAATATCAGTCATATCAACAAAATGAAATTTAATACCTGAATCTTTATAAATTCTCGAAAACATTCTATAAGTTCCACCATATAAATCATCCATTGCGATGACTTCATCTCCAGCTTTAAATCCTCTTAAAATACAGTCTGTTGCCGCCAATCCAGATGAAAAAGCCAATCCGCGAGTTCCATTTTCAATACTTGCCAAAGCATTCTCTAATGCTGTACGAGTTGGGTTCGATGCACGGCTATATTCATAATCGCCCAAGGGTTGTCCCGGACTTGTTTGAATATAAGTTGAAGTTTGATATACCGGAGGCATAACGGCTCCTGTACTTGGATCATGATGTTGACCACCATGTATTACTTTAGTATTGAATTTCATATAGTTACGTATTTTAAACTCTGTTTTAGATTACAAATTTACCGTTTAATTTATTTTAATCCTGATACAACTTCTTACCTTTGTATATAATTAACACTTTTAGATATGAAACAGTATAGTTTTTTAGTCTTCTTGTTTCTATTATTCACTAGTTGTAACAAGGGGCTTTCATTTGAAAATGAAACATTTGAAAAAAAATCTACCATACCATGTAAAATCGATTGCCCTCAAATTACGATTGATATTCCTATTGCAAAAAATATTCCTGTCGTTGCAGACAGCATAAATAAAAAACTCTTTTTAGTAATAAAAGAAATTGTTTATTTTGGAGAAGAACCTCTAAAACTAAACGATTACAACACATTGGCCACATCATTTATTGCTTCTTACGAAGAAATGCATGAAAAATTCCCCAACGAAACATTTGGATGGGAAGGGAAAATTAAAGGAAATATAGAATTTGAATCCGACCAGATTATAAATATTAAACTAGATCATTACACTTTTACCGGAGGCGCTCACGGATATCAGGGATATCGCTCTTTATTATTTAATCCGAAAACTGGAAAAACCATTTTTAATGATCAGATTTTTAAAAATGAAAAAGAATTTAAGGCTTTCGCCGAAAAGGAATTCCGCAAGAAATATAAAATTCCATCAAAATCAAATATTAATGCAACTGGCTTAATGTTCGAAAATGATAAATTTCACCTGCCCCAAAATATTTTTTATACAGAAGAAGGTTTGCTTTTATATTACAACTCTTATGAAGCCGCTTCGTATGCAGATGGCCCAAAAGAAATACTTTTCCCTTATGAGGAGGTTAGTAGATATTTGAAATATAAATAAATTCTACAATATTCATATTTTAAAAGCTAAAGGTTTTTCTTACATTTGGCATTATTTTAATTTTGCCATATGTTAACCTTCAATCATTCAGGATTGTTAGTACCTGATAATAAAATTACTTCAACAATTGAAGAATTAGAAAATGAATTTGTATTAAAAATTCCTTCATTTAAAAGGAGAGAAATTTTTGAAGCTTATGTTAAATATAACGAGGATTTCAAAAAAGTATGTAATTTAGACGAGTTACACCAATGGATTAACGGATCTTACGTAACACAAAAGAATAATCCAGGAGATATTGATTTAGTGACATTTTTAGATTATAAAATTGTTACTAAGTTAGGCTCAAAATTAGATGCTTTTAAATATCCTAATTCAGAAATTATTTATGGTGTTGATGCTTATATAATTGAGGTTTATCCTCAAAATCATATTAATAATTTTAGATATGTAAGTGACAGAGCATATTGGCTGGATCGTTTTACAAAAACAAGAAGAATTAGAGGAAACAGGTTATCAAAAGGCTTTTTGGAAATAAAATTTTAATTTACAACAAATGAAAGATAACAAATTATATCATATTTTAGACTTAATAGAAGAAATAGATAAGGTCGATAAAATGCTTATCTTACATAAAGACTCAGATTCTGATTTAATGTTAAGCCAGTATAAAAATCAAAAACTAAAACTAAGCAATTATTTAGTTAAAGAACTTTTGACAAATAGTGACAATAGAACTGAAGTTATGTATATCATTAAGCTTTTTATAGAGAAATTCTATAATAATGAAATGAGTCATTTACAATTTGAGGAAAATGATAACTTAAAAAAAATTGAAAACGTATTTATTGAAAATTACGCTTAATAAACTCTGGCTAAAGACAATCCAAAAATCACTTTGATTTAGACACAATGCTGTGCGTCTCTACGGAAAAACCTTTGCCTCTTTGAACCTCTGCTACTTTGCACCTTCCTGAAAATCATATTTCATCTTTCTCAAAATCCGCAGTGCTTCTTTAAAAGATAAATAAACTTGCGAAAAAGGTTTTAAAAGCAATTTCGAATCAATTAATTTTTGTTTTGCATCATCAAAACCATTCAAATAACAAATCATAAAAGTCGACGGAAGATTCTCTAAATCTTTCATCTCTCGTTCTGACAAGGCAGAACCTTTTTGCAGTTTTTGAAGCAATGCCATATTCGAATTATAAATATGAAAAAGCATTGGTCTGTTGAATTCCGGAGGCTGAAAAAGCATTTTTCGATCGATTTTATAATAACCGTTGTCAAAAAACCGAATCGTTTGCTCTTCCAGAGGATAATAACTCGTTTTATCATTTAATCCTAACGGAACATATTCGGTTATTGTAAAACTATCATCATCAAAAACAATTGTAACAACATCCTGAGCTGAGTAAAAAAGTTTAATTTGTTCGTTGATTAATTCGATATCAACGCGGGAAAGAAAGGTTTTATCACGGGATTTTTTAGGAACTCCAGCCCAGCAAATCACAAATAATTCCTTAAAAACATAATATTTGGGCGACATGTCTTTATGCCTGAAATTCATAAAATCGATGACGCCGTCAAGGGTATATTGAATACTGTTGCGCGAACTATTTTCGATCCCAATAACAGTTTCGGTATTTTGGTAATTTTTCTCTACTTCACCTTCAAACGGAATAGAATTACTGCCACGCCTCACAAAAACACTATTGGCCAGAATAGTATGAATTCCTTTTTTGAAATAAGAAACTTTGTTTTTAGGTTTAATAGTTACCAATCCAATTACTCTGTCTTTTGGAAGATTTGGGAATGGGACGTTTTCGTATTGAATTTTTGGTGGATTTTCTAAAAAGGCATTAACGAGATTCTGAATTCGGCTATCGTCAAAGAAATCGTCGCCAACTATTTCATTATCCTGATCCTCAACACCAACAACTATATAAGAATTATTGGTTGGATTAGAATTTGAAAGCGCGCAAATGTGTTTCAGGAATTTTCCTTTTCCTTCGCGGGTGTGCAGGTTCAATTGTCTTTTTTTATCATAAAAACTGCTCTCGTCATTATGAGCGAGTAAGTTTTTGATTAAAAGACGTTTGTTGATCATTCTTTTTAGATTGTTAGACTGGCTTAGATTTTTAGACTTCTTAGAATATTGACTTTCAGATTTCTAAATTAATCTAATTTTCTAAGAAGTCTAAAATTCCAGATTATTTTATTGACAATAATAATGCTCCAGCGGAGCATTATATTTATAGCTAATTAACACACCTCTATAAAAAGCTCCAGAGGAGCGATATTAGACTTTCTATATAATCATTCAAATATTTCACCCCGCTGGGGTTCTATCGGATAAATTTATAAACATCTATAAATATAATGTCCCTCTAGGACTTGATATTATGAGCTTCTTTAAGAATTTAAAATCTATAAATTAGATATTTTTTTTCACAATTGTCGACGATGCCTGCGCCGTACTCATTACCATTAAATCTGCAATATTAACATGATACGGTCTTGAAACCACAAAATGAATAATATCTGCAATATCTTCTGCCTGCAACGGATCAAATCCTTTGTATACATTCGAAGCTCTTTCTGCATCGCCTTTAAAACGCACTTCACTAAATTCTGTCGCCACCATTCCCGGATGAATTGCGCCTACGCGAATGCCAAACGGATTCAAATCTATTCGCATTCCTGCCGTGATTGCGTCAACAGCATGTTTTGTTCCGCAATACACATTTCCGTTAGGGTAAACTTCTTTTGCGGCTGTTGAACCAATATTGATAATATGTCCGGATTTTCTCGCTGTCATTTGCGGAATCACAGCTTTTGAAATATACAAAAGACCTTTTACATTGATATCAATCATCGCATCCCAATCGTCCAAATCTCCGGTTTGAATCGGATCTAAACCATGAGCATTTCCGGCATTATTAATTAAAACATCAATTTGTGAAAATTCTGCCGGTAATGAATTGATGTTTTCAAAAACAGCCTCTTTATCACGAACATCAAAAGAAAGCGAATGTACTTCTGTAAATTCAGAAAGCTCTTTTTCAAGTTCTGTTAAACGTTCTTTACGTCTTCCGCAAAGGATAATTTTATAGTTATTTTTTGCCATTATTTGAGCAGTTGCTTTTCCAATTCCGCTTGTGGCACCAGTAATTAAAACTGTTTTTTTCATTTTATTTATTGTTTTTTGCCACAGATGAAAAGATTCTCACAGATGAAAAAATCATTTTTATCTTGTAATCTGTGGCAAATATTTTGCTGAATATTTAGAACTAAGATTGTAAACTGTTCTTAAGGCACATCATCGCCCATACTTTCTGTCCAGATTGCAAACCAGTCTTCTTTATCCATTTCTAATTCAACTGCTTTCATCAAAGATTGAATTCTGGCAACATTAACAGTTCCTGCAATTGGAACAACTTTAGCAGGATGTTTTAAAATCCAGGCCAATAAAAGTGTATCAGAACCAAAACTATATTTTTGAACCAATTCTGAAAGTAATTTTTTTAAACGACGTGTTTTCTTTGTATCTTCTCTAAAAACAGTTCCAAGCGGATTCCACGACAACGGACAAATCTTGTGCGTTTGCATATAATCTAAACTTCCGTCAGTCATTGCTTCATAATGAGTTGCAGAAAATTGCACCTGATTATAGCTCACTTCTGTTTTTGATCGAATTAATTCTGTTTGAGAACTCGTAAAATTTGAAAGTCCAAAATCAATAATTTTTCCTTCTGATTTTAATTTTTCCACGGCTTCAGCAATTTCATCTGCCTGCATTAACGGACTTGGTCTGTGCAATAAAAAAACATCAATAAAATCTGTTTTTAGTTTTTTAAGAGATTCCTCAGCCGACCAAATAATGTACTCTTTCGAATATTCATAATGTTTGATTTTGTTCTCCGGACGTTTTTCAGCAATCATCTGAATCCCGCACTTGGTAATTAACTGTAATTTTTCGCGTGAAATCTTGCTGGCGTGAAATGCTTTTCCAAAATCTGCTTCGGTGGTATAATCTCCGTAAATATCGGCGTGATCAAAAGTGGTAATTTTGTTTTCGATACAAATTTGTATCATGTTTTCCATTTCCTTAGTTGTAAGGTTTTTATCCCAAACTCCCCAATTCATAGTACCCGAAATTATGGGCGATAATGCTGTTTTGCTCATGGTTGTATTGCGTTATTTTTGGTAATAAATATGCTTTTATAAAACATATTGACCAAAGTTCTTAAAAATATAAAAATAGATTCACAATTCGTCCTTAAAATTAGGTCTTTGGTCGAAGTTTTAACCATTCTTTAACATCTTACTTCTCAAAAAATATTCAATTTGCACTCTCAAAAGTTAGACATAAAAATCAGCGTTTTAAAAAAGGTTTTAAAAATATTTATATGGAAGAAAATACAACGACTTTAGACATTAGAGCGATAAATGAAAAAATTGAAAGAGAAAGTGCTTTTATAGACCTTCTTACAATGGAAATGAACAAAGTTATTGTGGGCCAGAAACATATGGTCGAGCGTTTATTAATCGGACTTTTGGGTCAGGGACACATTTTACTGGAAGGTGTTCCGGGATTAGCCAAAACTTTAGCGATAAATACATTGTCGCAAGCGGTGCAAGGATCTTTCAGCCGTATTCAGTTTACTCCTGACTTATTACCTGCCGATGTTGTTGGAACGATGATTTACAACATTAAATCTAACGAATTCTCAATTAAAAAAGGACCCGTTTTTGCAAATTTCGTACTTGCTGATGAGATTAACCGTGCTCCGGCGAAGGTTCAATCTGCTTTATTAGAGGCGATGCAGGAAAAACAAGTTACTATTGGCGACACAACTTTCAAACTAGACCGTCCGTTTTTAGTATTGGCTACTCAAAACCCTGTTGAGCAAGAAGGAACTTACCAACTTCCGGAAGCACAAGTTGACCGTTTTATGTTGAAAACCGTAATTGATTACCCAAAAATTGACGAAGAGCGTTTTGTAATTCGCCAAAACTTAAAAGGATCTTACGAAAAAGTAAATCCGGTAGTTTCTGTAGAACAAATTTTGCGTGCGCAAGAAGCTGTTCGTGAAGTTTACATGGACGAAAAAATCGAAAAATATATCTTAGATATCATCTTTGCTACTCGTTACCCAGAGAAATACAAATTGGCAGACTTAAAACCTCTTATTAGTTTTGGAGCATCTCCACGTGGAAGTATAAACCTTGCCAATGCGGCAAAATGTTACGCTTTCATCAAACGTCGTGGATATGTAATTCCAGAAGATGTTCGTGCCGTTGTACATGATGTTTTACGTCACAGAATTGGGATAACGTATGAGGCTGAAGCCGAAAACATTACTTCTGTAGACATTATCAACAAAATCGTAAACGAGATTGAAGTACCTTAAAAAATTTTAGATTTTAGATTGCTGATTTTAGATTTAAAATCAGCAATCTAATTTGGAATCTAAAATCTAAAAATCTAAAATCTGCAATCCGAAAAAATGGATACAAAAGAGCTTTTAAAAAAAGTACGGAAAATAGAAATCAAAACCAAAAGACTGAGCAATCATATCTTTTCGGGAGAATACCACTCATCATTTAAAGGGCGAGGGATGACTTTTAGCGAAGTGCGTCAATACCAATATGGCGATGATATTCGTAACATCGATTGGAATGTAACCGCACGCTACAACGAAGCCCACGTAAAAGTTTTTGAAGAAGAACGCGAATTAACCATGATGTTAATGGTTGATATCTCGGGTTCTGAAGGGTTTGGTTCAAAAAGTCAGTTTAAAAAAGACATCGTCACCGAAATTGCGGCAACGATGGCTTTTTCGGCTACACAAAACAATGACAAAATTGGTTTAATATTATTTTCTGATAACGTTGAATTATACATTCCTCCAAAAAAAGGGCGTTCGCACGTTTTGAGAATCATTCGTGAATTGATCGAATTTGAACCAAAAAGCAATAAAACCGATGTTGGAGCAGCTTTAAAATTTTTATCAGGAACACAAAAAAAGAAAGCGATCGTTTTTGTTATTTCCGATTTCATGTCTGAAAATTATGAGCAAACATTAAAAATTGCTTCAAAAAAACACGATATTACTGGAGTTCGGGTTTATGATATCCGCGAAGAAAAAATCCCAAATTTAGGAATGGTAAGTATGCTTGACGCTGAAACGGGAAAAATTCAACTGGTTGATACTGGTTCGAAATCAGTGCGAATGAATTACGAAAAACACTATCAGGAAAGAGTCAATTATTTCAAAGATATTTTTAGTAAATCCGGAGCCGGTGTTGTAAACACAAGAGTCGACGAAAATTACGTAACAAAATTATTGGGTTATTTTAAGTCTCGTTAATTAGAGACTTCTAAGGTTATAGATTATTAGGTTTTAAATAAAATCCAAAAATAAAATCCGCTTAAATCAGCATCATCCACGTGCCATATTAAGCAATACGTTTTAGACTAAAATCTGAAAACAAAATCAAATGAAATTAAAGTTTTACATATTTTTATTTTTACTTTCCTCGGCTATTTTTGCACAGCAAAAGCAGATTGAGACAAGCATTGATACTACAAAAAATAAAATTGGAGCTGAATTTAAGTTAACACTTAAAACAGTTGTGAGTTCAAAATCGAAAGTTGTTTTTCCTAAACTAAAAAACATTGGTCCGCTTGAAGTGATTCAATCCTATCCAATTGATACGGTTAAGAAAAATGATACTTATGAATTGATCAAAAAATATGGTTTAACGCAATTTGATTCAGGAAAATATACCATTCCCAGCATTAAAATTTTAATTGACAAACAACCTTTTTCAACCGATTCAATTCGTGTTGAAGTCAACAATATAAAAGTAGATACTTTACAGCAAAAAATGTATGACATTAAAGACATTACAGCTGTTGATAACGGTATTGGCGATTGGTGGATTTATGTTTTAATCGTAGTTCTTATTATCGGAATTGGCGTTTTTGTGTATTGGTTTGTTAAGAAACGTCAGCAGAAAAAAATTGAAGAAGAAGTTTACAAAACACCAATTGAAAAAGCGACAAGTTTATTGAACAACTTAGAGCAAAAAGAACTGGTTCAAAAAGGTGAAATTAAAGAATATTATAGTGAATTGACGGATATTGCCCGTAATTATATTGAAGAAGCAATTCATATTCCGGCAATGGAAAGCACAACTTCTGAATTGATTCAGGCAATAAGACTCGCTTCTACCAAGAAGAAAATGACCTTAACGCCAGAAACGGTTGAGAATTTAGAGCGTGTTTTACGCCAGGCCGATTTAGTGAAATTCGCAAAATCGAAACCGCTTGATTTTGAAATTACAGATGACAGAAATAAAATCCAGAAAGTAATTTTAACGCTGGATAACGCAATTCCAACTGAAGTACCTGAGGAAATAGAAGATCAGTTATTGAATGAAGCTCAGAGACAAAAGCAAATTAAACTGCAATTACAGAAAAAACGCAACAAACGTATTGCAATTGCTGTAGGAACGGTTGTCTTTTTATTGGCTGCAACAACAACTTTTTTCATTACGACCAAAGGTTTCAAATATGTAAAAGATAATGTAATTGGTCATAAAACCAAAGAATTATTAGAAGGAGAATGGGTAAAAAGTGAATACGGAAATCCAGGTGTTTTAATCGAAACTCCAAAAGTTTTAAAACGTATGGATACTCAAAAAGTACTTCCAAAAGAGGCAATGGCCCTTATTAAGGAAATGCAGCTTTTTGCGTATGGAAGCATGATTGATAATTTTTACATCACGGTTTCAACAAGTAAATTTAAAACTCCAACTGATATTGATTTAGCAAAAGCGCTGGAAGGAAGTTTAAAAATAATTGAAGCTCAGGGCGGTCATAATATCATTGTAAAACAAGAAGATTTTCAGACTAATGAAGGTGTTCAGGGAGTAAAAGGATATGGAACAATGACGCTTTTAAATCCGGTTGATAAAACAAGTGCAAAAGCATATTACGAGATTTTATTATTCAAGCAAGATCAGGGATTACAACAAATCATGATTTTGCACGAAGAAGGCGATACGTATGCAAACGATATTACAACCCGAATTTTAAATTCTGTTGAACTTAGAAAAGCTAGTAACTAATGAATAAAATAACTTTTTTAAATCCGGAATTTTTTTGGTTGTTTCTTTTAATTCCAATTGCAATTGCTTGGTTTTTCTGGAAACGCAACCAGCAATCGGCTACGTTAAAAATGAGTTCAACTCAGGGTTTTAAAAACAGCGAGTCATTTTGGACAAAAGCAAAACCTTGTCTATACGTTTTTAGGATTATTGCTTTATGTTCTTTGATAATTGCATTGGCAAGACCAAGAACGGTAGACATTAGCAACCAGACTAAAACCACAAAAGGAATTGATATTGTAATAGCAATTGACGTTTCAGGAAGTATGCTTGCCAAAGATTTAAAGCCAAACCGTATGGAAGCTTTAAAAAGAGTGGCTGCAGATTTTGTTGAAGAAAGACCAAATGACAGAATCGGGTTGGTTTTATATGCTTCTGAAGCCTATACAAAAACTCCGGTAACGAGCGATAAACCAATTATTCTGGAGGCTATAAAAGAAATCAAATACGATAATCTGTTACAAGACGGTACAGGAATTGGAATGGGATTGGCAACTGCCGTAAATCGCCTTAAAGACAGTAAAGCAAAAAGCAGAGTAGTCATTTTAATGACCGATGGTGTTAATAATGCCGGTTTTATCGAGCCGGAAACGGCTGCTGATATCGCTAAACAATATGGAATAAAAGTATACACAATTGGTTTGGGAAGTAACGGAATGGCATTGTCTCCATATGCATATGCACCAAACGGAGGATTTTTATTCAAAAATCAAAAAGTAGAAATCGACGAACAATTGATGAAAAGTATTGCCCGTAAAACTGACGGAACTTATTTTAGAGCAACAAGCAACGACAGGTTAGCACAGATTTACAGCGCAATTAACAAATTAGAAACAACTGAAATTCAGGAATTAAAATTCTACGATTACGATGAAAAATACAGACCTTTTGTTTTACTCGCAGCATTTTTATTATTATTAGAAGTTGGTTTAAGAAATACAGTTTACAGAAGTTTTATTTAATTTTTTCAAAATTAAAAAATTACAATTTTTAAAATTCCAAATTCCAAATTGGATTGGGTTTTAAAAAAATGAAGTAGGCAAAAATTTGGAATTTGGAATTTATTCCCACAATAATTGGGATTGGAATTTAAAAATTATATGGAATTAGACGAAAAAAAATATTTATACTTTTTATTCTTACTGCCAATTGTGGTGTGTATTTTCTTTTTCAATTTGTATTGGAAAAGAAAAAAACAACGTGAATTTGGTGACATTGAAATGGTTAAAAAACTAAGCCCTGAAAGTTCTGTTTTTAAACCTGTATTGAAATTATCGGTTTTACTTTTGGCACTTGCGTGTATCATTATCGGATTGGTAAATCCGAAGATTGGGACTAAAATGGAAACCGTAAAACGTGAAGGTATTGATATTGTTTTTGCAGTCGACGTTTCTAAAAGTATGCTCGCAGAAGATGTTGCACCAAGCCGTTTAGAGAAAAGTAAACAATTGGTTTCGCAAATTATTAATAATCTTGGAAGCGACAGAATTGGAATCGTGGCTTATGCAGGAAGTGCATTCCCGGTTTTACCCATTACATCAGATTATAGCGTTGCCAAAATGTTCCTGCAAAGTATGACTCCGGATATGGTTTCATCGCAAGGAACTTCGCTTGACGAAGCTATCAGATTATCATCTACTTATTTCGATGAAAAAAGCAAAACCAGTAAATTATTGATTTTGATTTCTGATGGAGAAGATCATTCTGAAGGCGCTTCTGCTGCTGCGGAAGAAGCCAATAAATTAGGAATGAAAATTATAACGATTGGTATTGGAACTGAAAAAGGAGGAACAATTCCGTTAAGAGAAAATGGAATAATAAGAAATTATCAAAAAGACCAAAACGGGCAAACTGTTATTACAAAACTGAATCAGGAAGGCTTAAAATCAATCGCCAAAGCAACAAAAGGCGGATATGTTTATGGCGGAAACACTAAAGAGGTTTTAGAATATATCAAAAACGCTTTAAATAACATCCAGAAAACAGAATTTGAAGCTACGCAAATGGCCGATTTTCAATCGCAGTTTCAGTGGTTTCTTGGTTTAGGATTCTTATTGTTATTTGTAGACATTTTCCTTTTGGAAAGAAAAACAAACTGGATTAAAGAGTTGAATTTATTTAACGAAAAGAAATAATTGTTTCTAATAAAATTTGAAACAAAAAAATAAAAACATTAGAATGAAAAATTTACTTCTTTATATTTTACTAACGGTTTCCTTGGCGGTTTCGGCTCAGGAAAAAGATAAAACATTGCCTGAAGGTAATGAAGAATATAAGCAGAATAAATTTGTTGATGCTGAGGCAAATTATAGAATTTCGGAATCAAAATTCGCAAAACGCGGTGTTGCTTCTTATAACTTAGGAAATACAATTTACAGACAAAATCAGGCGTCTGAAGCTAAATTGGCTTACGCGAAAGCAATTAAAAATTCCAAATCAAAATCGGACAAACATAAAGCCTATCATAACTTAGGAAATGTTTTCATGAAAGAGAAAGATTATACGCAGGCAGTTGAAGCTTACAAACAAGCATTGCGTAATGATCCGACGGATGATGAAACGCGTTACAACTATGCGTACGCCAAACAAAAGCTAAAAGAAAATCCTCCAAAAAACGATAAAAACAAAGACAAGAATAAGGATAAGGACAAAGACAAGGATAAAAATAAAGATAAGGATAAGGACAAAGACAAAAATAAAGACAAGGATAAAGATAAAGACAAAAAAGACGACAAAGGAGATAAAGACAAGGACAAAAAAGATGGCAAAGATGATCCGAAAAAAGATGATAAATCTAATAACAACGGAGAACCAAAACCACAACCTGGCGGAATTTCAAAAGATCGTGTTCAAAATTTGTTAGATGCCGTAAATAACGAAGAAAAGAAAATTCAGGATAAAGTAAATGCTCAAAAAGTAAAAGGAAATCCTAGAAAAACAGAAAAAGACTGGTAAAATTAAGTTGAATCGTTTAATCGTTGATTTGTTTAACTGTTAATTCGATTAAACAATAAAACGGTAAAAAAAACGATTAAACATATTAACAATTAAACGATTAAACCCCAAAACGATTAAACAATTTTAATGAAAAGATATTTAATTCTATTACTATTCACTTTTCAGGGGCTTATGGCTCAAGTTCAATTTGAAGCCAAAGTAAGCAAAAACACGCTTGGACTTAACGAAAGACTTCGTATTGACTTTATTATGAATGTTGATGGAGATAACTTTGACCAGCCAAATTTTGAAGGATTTAGAGTGGTTGCAGGTCCGAGTCAGCAAGTGAGTCAATCGTGGATAAACGGCCGAAGTTCTTTTCAAAAAATTTACTCTTATATTTTACAGCCTGCGCAAAAAGGCACAGTAACTATTAAACAGGCCACAATTGAGTTTAATGGTCAAATCTACAAAACAGCACCTATAAAAATTGTGGTTACCAATGCTGTTGCTGAGGAAAGAGATCCGAATGACAGACCACAAGGTTCCGGAAGTGAAACCTTAAATCTTGTTGCCGAAATTTCGAAAACAAGTCCATATTTGAACGAACCTATTACGGTAGTTTATAAATTGTACTTTAATAATATTGGTGTTACCGGTTTTAAAGAGCTGTCAAAACCAAAATACAATGATTTCTGGAATCAAAATATTGACATCAAACAATTAAAGATCGAAGAAGGAACTTATCAAGGTCAGAGATGTTATTTTGTGGTCTTGAAAAAAACGATCTTATACCCTCAAAAATCGGGGAGATTAACAATAGAACCGCTTTCATTAGATATTGGTGTTCAATTGCCAACAAATCGCCGCGATATGTTTGGGCAAATGATTTTATCTGATGATAATAAAATAGTTTCGGCCGGAGCAAAAACTATTAATGTAAGACCTCTTCCTGAAGCTACTAAACCGGAAGGATTTGGCGGAGCAGTTGGTAAATTTAATTTTACGGTTACACCTTCAAGAACAACTTTAAAAAGTGGCGAAAGTCTTGATTTATATGTAAGTGCCAGTGGAAGCGGAAACATGAAACTGTTTACTTTACCAAAACCGGTGGTGCCAAATGCACTTGAAATGTATGATCCTGTTCATGACGAAAAAGTAACCACAACATTGTCTGGAATGTCTGGAAAAATCTCAGACAAGTACACCATTATTCCGCAATACAAAGGGAAATATGCCATAAAAGCAATGCAGTTTTCTTATTTTGATTTGAATTCGGGTTCTTATAAAACCATAAATTCTCCGGAAATTATGATTGATGTTCTCGACGGACCAATGCAGGCAGAAGCAAATGCAACAGCAAGCGCGTCTAAAAATGTGATTTCGAAAACAGAACAATTTAAATACATAAAATCAAAAACCAATCTGGTTTCGATTGCCAAAGATGATTTTTACGGTTCGAATTTATATTATACCCTATTGTTCCTGCCTTTCGTAATTTTACCGATTATTATCTTGGCTAAGAAGAAAAAAGAAGCTATTGATAGTGACGTTACCGGAAACAGAATCAAAATGAATAATAAACTGGCGAAGAAATATTTATCTGAAGCCAAGAAACAGCTTAACAATAAAGAGCCGTTTTATATCGCATTGGAAAAAGCAATGCACAATTTCCTGAAAGCGAAATTACATATTGAAACCTCGGAAATGAGCAAAGACAATATTCGCGAATTATTATTGTCAAGAAATGCAAATCCGGAAACGGTTCAAAGCTTTATTGTTTTGACAGAAAACTGCGAATTTGCGCGTTATGCTCCGGCTTCTAGCGCTTCAATTCAGCAGGATTATGATAAGGCTGTTTTGATTATTTCGGAATTGGAAAAGCAAATCGTTTAGGTTTTTAACCGCAAATTTAGTTTTTACCGCGACGTTAATTTTACCGCAAAGTGCGCTAAGAAAAGTGATTTTGATTGCGTTGATTTTAAGTTCGCAAAGTTTAAAATCTTTTACATATTTAGAAAATGAAAAATATATTATATCTCTTTTTATTAATCTCTCAGGTTTTCTTTGCTCAAAACGGCTTTGAAAAAGGGAATGCTTTTTACCAAAAAGCGCAATATAAGGAAGCGGTTCAGGAGTACGAAAGCGTTATTAAAGAAGACAAACAGCAATCTGCAGAGTTATATTTTAATTTGGCTAATTCTTATTATAAACTGAACAAAGTAGCGCCTTCTATTTACAATTATGAGAAAGCTTTGGTTTTAAAACCGAATGATGCTGAAATTTTAAACAACTTAAAATTTGCAAAAAAACTAACTATTGACGAAATAAAAGAAGTTCCAAAAGTAGGTTTCGCTAAACTGATTCAGAATTTTACAGGCATTTTTACCTATAATACCTGGGCGGTAATTTCTGTTGGAATTGCTTTTGCTTTCCTGCTAAGTTTTATTGGTTACTATTTTTCTCAGCTTACGGTTTCAAAAAGAATTTATTTCATCGGAATGTTTGTCCTTTTGGTTGCTTTACTATTAAGCATAGCATCTGGAATATCTGAAAAAGACCATTATGATAATGATCGCCCCGCAATTGTTTTTGCTGAAGTTAGCGAAGTGCGAAGTGAACCACAAAAAGCAGGATCAGCTATTTTCTTATTACACGAAGGAGCAAAAGTTTACGTTACAGAAACTTTAGGCCAATGGAAAAAAATAGAATTAACGGACGGAACTGAAGGCTGGATTGATTCTTTGACAATTAAAGAAGTAAAGTAAAATTTTAAAAATTCAAATAAAATCCCGAAGCTTCGGGACCAAATTCCAATTGTTATTACTTGGAGTTTGGGATTTTTTGTTTTTTCAATCCCCACCCCGTAAATTGTAGAGACGCACAGCAGTGCGTCTACACCCAGCATATCGACAAAGATTGCGTACACGCACTGCTGTGCGTCTCTACGATTTTGCAGGTGGGGAATTTAAAATATATATATTTTCTCAGGCGTAACACAATAATCCAATTTTACATCAGATTCAAAGACATCATCGATTTGGTTTACGGCTTCAAAAAATGAAAGACCAATTTTGATGGTTTCCGATTTGCATTCTGCCAGGAATTTATCGTAAAAACCTTTTCCGTAACCAATTCGGTTTCCAAAAATATCAAAAGCCAAAAGCGGTACAAAAACTACTTCAATAGTTTCAGACGGAACTGGCAAACCATTTACAGGTTCGGGAATATTGTATTCGTTTTTTTTAATTTTGGTATTATCTGTCAATAAAAAATGAGACATGTTTCTGGTTTCAAAATCACTTTTTGAGATCACGATTTCTTTATCTTTTCCAGAAAGCAAATGCAAAATATATTCTGTATTTATTTCTTTTTGTTCTTCTATCGGTAAAAAAACATGATAATAGCTTTTATCCCAAATAGTCAATTGCAGTAACGCATTGGCTACAGCCAGACTTTTTTCTTCAATTTCGTCAAGCGAAAGTGCTGCCCGAAGATTTTTATAATGTAATCGTAATTCTTTCTTATTCGTCGGCATCTTCTTCTCCTGGATTATTTTTAGAAATATGATAAATCGCATCGCCTTCATACACAATTGGCGAATGATTGGCATTGATTACATAACCTTCATGCGGTGCTTTTACCTTTTGTTCAAATTTACCAAACGGATCTGTAATAATTGCCAAAATGGTTCCTTTGGTCACAAACTTGCCAATCAAATTATAATCGTGCAATAAACCGGAACATTTGGCACGAAGCCAAACTGAATTTTTAATAAAAATTGAAGGGCTTTCTGGTTCTTCTACAATCTGAATTGGATCAAGCATGCCCAAATAATTCAGCAAACGCTTCACTCCCATCACACCTTCGTTGGCAATAACATTATTGATGTCTAATGATTTTCCACCTTCAAAAAGCAACATTTTTACATTGGCTTTTTCTGATGTATTTCTGAAAGAACCACCAATATTTTTAGAATAAAGGGTAAAAGGCGCATTAAAAACATCTGCTAATAGTTTTAACTCCTTGTTATTTTCTGTAATTCTGATTTGCGGAGCGTTAAATCTGCTTGCGCCTCCTGCATGAAAATCGACTGCGTAATCTATAATCGGTAAAATTTCGGCTACGATATGAAACGCAAAACGACTTGCTAACGAACCTTTTTTACTTCCTGGAAAAACACGATTTAAATCACGTCCATCAGGAAACTCTCGGGATTTATTTACAAAACCATAAATATTAATAATCGGAATACAAATTATGGTACCCCGAATTGGTCGATTTATTTTCTTGCTAATAATCTGGCGCACAATTTCGACACCATTTATTTCGTCGCCGTGAATTCCTGCAGAAAATAAAACCACAGGGCCATCAAGCTTTGAGCGACGTACAATAATAGGAATATTCAGTTTTGTAGTCGTGTGTAATCGGGCAATTTCAACGTTGATTGTTTTATGTTCTCCTGGCAAAACCGGTTCGCCAAAAATAATCATGGGCTTGTTATTTTTCATATGAATTATAAAATCTAAATATAGAAATTATTCTTTTGATTTCGTAAATTTGGAACTAAATCAATGTTAAGCTTCAAATGAAAATCGGAATGGTTTTTGGAACGCTTTTCAGACATCTTCAGAAACAAAAAACAGAATGCAAAAACCGTCTTTAGAACTTCAAATACAAACCTTGCCGGACAATCCCGGCGTGTATCAATATTATGATAAAGACGATAAAATATTGTATGTTGGCAAAGCCAAAAATCTAAAAAAAAGGGTTTCTTCTTATTTCAATAAAATTCATGATACCCGAAAGACAAATGTGCTGGTTCGAAAAATTGTAACCATCAAACATATCGTTGTTCCTACCGAAACCGATGCACTTTTATTAGAAAATAACCTGATCAAAACATTGCAGCCACGTTATAATGTGTTGTTGCGTGATGACAAAAGTTACCCGTGGATTTGCATTAAAAAAGAACCTTTTTCGAGAATATTTTTAACCCGAAGAATGGTCAAAGACGGATCTGAATATTTTGGGCCTTACACAAATTTCAAAATGGTACATACAATTCTGGATTTAATCAAAGAATTGTACCCGTTAAGAACCTGCAATTACGATTTAAGTCAATCAAATATCAATTCGGGTAAATTTAAAGTTTGTCTCGAATATCATATTGGCAATTGCAAAGGTCCTTGCGAAGGTCATGAATCGTTTGAAGACTATCAAAGACAAATTGATGCAATTCGCGAAATCCTGAAAGGAAATTTTAAAGAAAGCATGAAAGATTTTAAGCGTTTGATGAACGATTATGCGCAGAATTTACATTTTGAAGAAGCACAGAAAATCAAAGAAAAAATAGAAATTCTTGAGAATTACCAATCGAGATCAACAATTGTAAATCCGAAGATTACCAATATCGACGTATTTTCGATTGTATCAGATGAAAGTGCGGCTTATGTGAACTTTTTACAAATTTCGCATGGATCCATCATTCGTTCACATACCATGGAAATCAAGAAAAAACTGGACGAAACGGATGAAGAATTATTAGAACTGGCGATTATAGAAATGCGCGAACGTTTTAATTTATTATCAAAAGAAGTAATTGTTCCGTTTGAAATTGATTTGGGAGAAAAAATAAAAACCTCCGTTCCGCAGCTTGGTGACAAAAAGCAAATTCTGGATTTATCAATCAGAAATGCTAAGTTTTACAGAATTGAACAACTCAAACAATTGCAAATTGTAGATCCTGACCGACATGTAAATCGTATTATGGCACAGATGCAAAAAGATTTGCGCTTGCCTGTGGAACCACGACATATTGAATGTTTTGATAACTCAAATATCCAGGGAACCAATCCAGTTGCGGCCTGCGTAGTTTTTAAAGACGGAAAAGCAAGCAAAAAAGATTATCGCCATTTTAACGTAAAAACAGTTGAAGGCCCCGATGATTTTGCTTCGATGACCGAAATTGTGTATCGCCGTTATAAAAGATTACTGGATGAAAATGAACCGCTTCCGCAATTAATTATTATTGATGGAGGAAAAGGACAATTATCAGCAGCTTTAAAAAGTATTGACGATTTAGGTTTAAGAGGAAAAATTGCCATTATCGGGATTGCAAAACGTCTCGAAGAATTATTTTACCCGGGAGATTCAATTCCGTTATATTTAGATAAAAAATCTGAAACGTTAAAAGTAATTCAGCAGTTAAGAAACGAAGCGCACCGTTTCGGAATCACGTTTCATCGTGATAAACGAAGCAAAGCAGCGCTCAATTCTTCTGTAGAAAGCATACCGGGCATTGGCGAAAAAACGATGCTTACGTTAATACAACATTTCAAAAGTGTTAAAAGATTAAAATTGGCTACCGAAAAAGAAATATCTGACGTTGTAGGAGTATCAAAAGCCAAAAAAATTGTCGACTTTTACAAAACCAACTAGTTATTTCTTATGCGCCCAATTCAGCTGTACATTACGAATACTTGTTCAAAACAATTTTTTTCCATTTCCAACTGGTTTGTTCAGTTGGTAGTTCTCGCATTTTTATTTTTTAATTCGCAACAAACATTTTCGCAGGAACAAAAACAAGACAGCGTAAAAAGACCCAAAATAGGTTTGGTTTTAAGTGGTGGCGGTGCCAAAGGATTTGCGCATATTGGAGTTTTAAAAGTTTTGGAAGAAGCCGGAATCAAAATCGATTATATTGGCGGAACCAGTATGGGTTCTATAATTGGCGGACTTTATGCTTCTGGCTACAACGCCTCTCAAATTGATTCTATTTTCAAAAAAACCAATTTTGACGAATTGATAAACGATTATATTCCGCGTTCGTCTAAAAACTTTTATGGCAAAAAAAATGATGAATTGTATGCCATTGTTTTGCCTTTCAGTAATTTCAGAGTCGGTATTCCCGAAGCACTTTCAAAGGGAATGTACAATTATAATTTATTAAGCAGTTTAACCCGCAATGTTAGGCATGTACGCGATTTTAATAAATTACCAACTCCGTTTTTATGTATTGGTACAAACATCGAAACGGGTGAAGAAGTTTTATTAAACAAAGGAAATCTTGTTCAGGCAATGATGGCAAGTGCGGCTTTTCCTTCCCTTTTTACTCCGGTAGAAATCGACGGAAAATTATTGGTTGACGGTGGCGTCGTTAATAATTATCCTATAAAAGAAGTTCGTAATCTTGGTGCAGACATTATAATTGGTGTTGATGTTCAGGATGATTTACTGAACCGAAAAAGCCTGAAAAATGCAACCAGAATTTTGGTACAAATCACCAATCTTCAGTCGATTGACAAAATGAAAAAGAAAATCAAAGACACAGATGTTTACATAAAACCCGACATTCGTGATTATGGCGTAATTTCATTTGATAAAGGTGAAGAAATAATAAGAAAAGGTGAAGAAGCTGCTTTTGCTGTTTACGAAAAAATCAAAGCCCTGACAAACGAAACTACTTTTTATAAAAAACCAAAGCTAAAAATAAGCTCTGATACTATTCAAATTAAAAAAATAAACAGCGATAAATTAGATAATTATACTAAAGAATATATTCGCGGGAAACTTCGTTTTAAACCCGAAAGTACTATTACTTATGATGATTTAAAAGCCGGAATGAATAATCTGGATGCAACACAAAACTTTAGTGCGATTTCTTATTGTTTACAACCAAATGGAAATGAGGATGATTTAGATTTAGTATTAAGAGAAAATCCAACGCAAACGTATTTGAAATTGGGCTTGCATTATGATGGACTTTATAAAAGCGGAATTTTATTAAATCTTACACATAAAAAAACATTCTTAAAAAATGATGTAACTTCTTTAGACATTATTTTAGGGGATAATTTTAGATATGATCTTAATTATTATGTTGAAAATGGTTTTAATATAAGTTTTGGATTTCGTTCGAGATTAAATCAATTTAATCGAAATGTGACCAATAGTTTCAGCAGCTTAATTACAGAAAGTCCGGGAAATCTAATTAACGTTGACTTTATGGATGTTACGAATCAGGCTTATTTTCAAACTATTTTTGTGCAAAAATTTTTAATGGGCGGCGGGTTTGAATATAAATACTTGAAAATAAATTCGCCAACACTTTCTAATGAAGATAACATCATCGAAAAAAGCAGTTATTTTAGTGTTTTCGGGTATTTAAAATACGATTCTTTAGATAATAAAAGTTTCCCTCACTCGGGAATATATTTTTCTACAGACGTACAAACCTATTTGGCATCTTCAGATTATACACGAAAATTCAAACCTTTTTCTACAGCAAAGGCAGAAATTGCTTTTGTTGACAGATTATTCAAAAAAGCTACTTTTAAAATCGAAGCCGATGCCGGATTTAATATTGGCAGTGACAGCGTTCCTTTTTTTGATTATATTTTGGGTGGATATGGATATAATAAGATCAACAATTTTAATTATTTCTACGGTTATGATTTTTTAAGTATTGCCGGAAACAGTTATATAAAAACAGCATTGACGCTTGATTATGAAATATTGAAAAAAAATCACGTTAATATTTCTGCTAATTATGCTAATCTTGGTGATGATATTTTTACGACTGTTGATTGGGTTTCTATGCCAAAATATTCTGGTTACGCTATAGGCTACGGTCTGGAAACAATTATAGGACCAATCGAAATTAAGCATTCGTGGTCGCCGGAAATGTCAAAAAGTTTTACCTGGTTTAGTATCGGATTTTTGTTCTAATCTCAATTCTTTAAATGTTGTGGAAAAACGTAATTAATTAACCGCAAAGTCCGCAAAGTTTTTTAAAATATTTTAAGTTTTGTCAAAATGCAAAGCTCGCAAAGCTAAATCAATACAAAGCTTTGCGAACTTTCCCTTCTTTATAAAATCTAATAGTAAAAAACTTTGCGGACTTTGCGGTTAAATTTTTTGCTTTTCAAATTTGCTTTAATTGAGAAAAAAATTGAATTATTTTGCAACTATATCGTTGTAATGTCAAAAATTTTAGATTAATTTGCGGTTATTAAATGGTATGATTTATAATTTAAATCAATAAAAATTACGACATTTGTTATAATGAAAACAAAATGGACAGGTTTATTAGAATATCTTCAATTCCTCATCAAGAGAAATCCTGAGTGAAACCAACGAATTGAGATGATTAGTCAATAATAAATTGATCTGATTATCTGTTCACACAATTCACCTTTTTCGAATTATCTAATTTACAAATTATCTAATTGAAAAGCCATGCCATTATATCATAAACTTGGAGATTTCCCTCAAAAAAGACACACACAATTCGAAAAACCTAACGGAGGTTTTTATTACGAACAACTGTTTGGAACCGAAGGTTTTCACGGACATTCGTCATTATCATATCATGTTCACAGACCAACTCAGGTTAAAGAAATTTTAAACTCTTATTCGGTTGAACCAAAAATTGCAATCGGAAAAAACATAAAGTCATTACTATTTAAAGGTTTTGAATTAAAACCGGAGAATGATTTTCTCGACAGCCGAAAAGCCATGATGGTCAATAAAGACTGTATCATTGGATTGGCCGCTCCAAAAGAATCGCTTCGAAATTATTTCTACAAAAATGCCGATGCCGACGAAATGCTTTTCATCCATAAAGGAAAAGGAAAATTAAGAACCATGTTAGGAAATATTCCTTTTGAATATGGAGATTATCTTATTATTCCGAGAGGCATCATTTACCAAATAGAATTTGAAACGGAAGAAAACCGACTTTTTTATGTCGAATCTTACTCTCCTTTTTATACTCCAAAACGTTATAAAAACCAATCAGGTCAGCATTTAGAGCATTCGCCATTTTGCGAACGTGATTTTATTTTGCCAGGCGAATTGGAAACACATGACGAAAAAGGTGATTTTTTAATTAAAATCAAAAAAGAAGGTATGATTCACGAAGTGGTTTATGCCACACATCCTTTTGACGTTGTGGGTTGGGATGGTTACAATTTCCCATACGGATTTTCAATTCATAATTTCGAACCTATAACGGGACGTGTTCACCAACCGCCTCCGGTACATCAAACATTTGAAACGGCAACTTTTGTCGTTTGTTCTTTCTGCCCGAGACTTTACGATTATCATCCGAAAGCAATTCCGGCACCTTATAATCACAGCAATATAGATTCTGACGAAGTTTTGTATTATGTTGATGGCGATTTTATGAGCCGTAATAATATCGAGCAGGGTCATATCACTTTACATCCAAAAGGAATTCCGCATGGTCCAGCACCAGGCGCAATGGAACGCAGCATTGGTCACAAAGAAACCCAGGAATTGGCCGTTATGGTTGATACTTTCAGGCCATTAATGGTAACTGAAGAAGCGATGGGATTAGATGATGGACAATACTATAAATCTTGGACGGAGTAATTAATTAGATAATGTGCCAATTAGAAAATTAGATAATGTTCTTGAAAACGCAAAAATTAGAAAATGCGGCAATTAGAAAATTAGATAATTATAAAAAATGATTTAATTTGTAAATTTAAACTTACATAAAAATAATTATCTCATTATCAAATTCTCTAATTATCACATTAAATTATGACTTTCAACGAAAAATACAAGGACAACGCTCTTTTAATAAAAACTTTCGATTTTGCCTTAAATATTATTGACTATACAACTGAATTACAAGACCAGAAGAAGTTTGTAATTGCAAATCAGTTACTAAAAAGCGGAACATCAATTGGAGCAAATTCAAAAGAGTCACAAAACGCAGAAAGCAAAGCAGATTTTATTCATAAATTAAAAATTGCAATTAAGGAAGCTGACGAAACAGAATATTGGTTGTTTTTGTGTGATGCGCACAGAGAATATCCAAATTGCAAACGTTTATTAAATGATCTATCAGAAATTTTAAAAATTTTAAATAAAATAATATCAACATCAAAAATGAAATAATAATTAGATAATTTGTCAATGTGCCAATTAGAAATTAATCTAATTAAGTTCATTTTTAGGAATTATCTCATTATCTCATTCTCAAATTATCTCATTATGAAAGAAGTAAAATCAGTAGAATACGGTTTAGAAAAAATCTTTGAAGGAGCACAAGATTTCCTTCCGTTATTAGGAACCGATTATGTAGAATTCTACGTAGGAAACGCAAAACAATCTGCACATTATTATAAAACTGCTTTTGGATATCAGTCATTAGCGTATGCAGGACTAGAAACAGGAGTTAGAGACAGAGCGTCTTATGTTCTGAAACAAGACAAAATCAGAATTGTTTTAACAACGCCATTAACGCAGGATTCACCAATTCATGAACATCTAAAAAAACATGGCGACGGTGTAAAAGTTGCCGCTCTTTGGGTTGAAGATGCAAGAAGTGCTTATGAGGAAACCATCAAACGAGGTGCCCGCTCTTTTATGGAACCAACGGTAGAATCAGATGAGTTTGGAGAAGTTGTTCGCTCAGGAATTTACACTTACGGAGAAACAGTTCACATTTTTGTAGAAAGAAAAAACTATAATGGTGTTTTCTTACCAGGTTACAAAGAATGGAAATCTGACTATAATCCGGAACCAACGGGATTAAAATATATTGATCACATGGTTGGAAATGTGGGCTGGAACGAAATGAATACATGGGTAAAATTCTATGAAGAAGTTATGGGATTCGTAAATTTCCTTTCTTTTGATGATAAACAAATCACTACAGAATATTCTGCATTGATGAGTAAAGTAATGTCGAATGGAAACGGAAGAATTAAATTTCCAATCAACGAACCAGCCGAAGGAAAGAAAAAATCTCAAATTGAAGAATATTTAGATTTTTACGGCGGACCAGGAATTCAGCACATTGCCATTGCTACAGATGATATTATAAAAACAGTTTCGCAGTTAAAAGCACGCGGAGTTGAATTTTTATCTGCTCCTCCACATACTTATTATGAAGCAATTCCTGAAAGATTGGGTGTACATATGGGTATGATGAAAGAAGATATTAACGAAATTGAAAAATTAGCCATCATGGTCGATGCCGATGAAGATGGGTATTTATTACAAATATTTACGAAGCCAGTTCAGGACAGACCAACGCTATTTTTTGAAATTATTCAAAGAATGGGGGCAAAAGGATTTGGCGCAGGAAACTTTAAAGCCCTTTTTGAGTCGATCGAAAGAGAACAAGAATTAAGAGGAACTTTGTAAAACCGCAATATTTTTACATTAAATCGAAGAATTCTCGGTAAAACGATGCTTTTTATGCAAATGTTATGTTAAACTTACTTTTTGCTATTTGTTTTTTGAACTTTATATCTACCTTTGCACTCGCAAATCAGAAAGGGGTGGTTTCCTTTCGAATTGATATAAATTTCATAATTTATAGTTTTTTGGTTAGTTAATAGCATAAAAACTCAGTCATTTTTGACTGAGTTTTTTTGTTTTGGTACATTTGGAATAGAATTTGCATTTAATTACCTTTATAATGAAATGTAAAAATTGTACTATGAAAAAGTTAGTTCTCATCATATTAGCCCTTACCGTTCTCAGTTTCGACGCCCAAAAAGAAGATGCTTTTGATACTGGTGAATATTTTAAATTCAGAATCCATTATGGAATTGTAAATGCCGGTTATGCCACACTCGAAGTTAAAGATGCAACCATAAATAATAAAAAGGTTTTTCACGCCGTGGGTAAAGGATATACCACCGGAATGTCAAAATTTTTCTTTAAAGTTGAAGATTTATACGAAAGTTATTTCGACAGACAAACGGGTGAACCCTATCGCTATGTTAGAAAAATCGACGAAGGCGGTTACACCAAAAATCAGGAAGGTATTTTTAACCACGGAGAAAATAGAGTTTTAGTAAAAGATTACAAACGAAAAACCGAAAAAACAATTCTTCTTACTGATAATGTGCAGGATATTGTTTCGTCTTTTTATTACCTGCGAAATCATCCCAACATTGATAAACTAAAATCTGGAGAGTCAATTACAATCGACATGTTTTTTGATGAAGAAATCACAAAATTTAAGTTAAAATATGTAGGTCGTCAGGATATTACAACTAAATTTGGAACCGTTTCTACGATGGTCTTTAAACCATTGGTACAAACAGGAAGAGTTTTTAAGGAAAAAGAAAGCTTAACACTTTGGATATCAGACGACAATAATAAAGTTCCGATTAGAATAAAAGCAGATCTTGCAGTAGGATCCCTCAAAGCAGATCTTGATGAATATAAAGGATTAAAAAATCCATTTAAAGTAAAAAAATAATGAACACCACAGATAATTCTGAATCACTTTTAAAAGAAATTGACCTTAAATTTCAAGCTATAAATCAGAAAACAGATGTACAACTTGAAGGTTTGCTTTGGTCAAAACCAATTACATATTGGGATTACATTCAGACTGATGCACTTTTAAATTTACAGATTCAGCGTACTACGCTTCCTGACGAAATGGTTTTTATCATGTACCATCAGGTAAACGAATTGATTTTTAAAATGATCTTGTGGGAAATTGACCAAATTGCTGATACAGAAAACATTCAGGTAGATTTTTTTAGCGAAAGATTGTCCAGAATCACACGTTATTTTGACATGCTTACGAATTCGTTTAGTATTATGGAAAACGGAATGGAAGTGGATCAATACATGAAATTCAGAAATACTTTGACTCCGGCAAGTGGTTTTCAAAGTGCTCAATACAGATTAATCGAATTTGCATCTACTGATGTTATCAATTTGACAGATCGCAGATACAAGGAAAGTTTTGATGAAAATACAGATCCTGAAACCACTTTCGAACATTTGTATTGGCAGGCCGCAGGAAAAGATTATCAAACCGGAAAAAAATCTTATTTGCTTCAGGAATTTGAAAACAAATATAAAGAGCAGTTTTTGCGTCAAATGTCATCTTTCAAAACAAAAAACATTTGGCAAAAATTTACTCAGTTGCCCCAGGCAGATCAGCAAAATGAGGAATTAATTAAGGCAATGCGTCATTACGATCAAACGGTAAATATTACTTGGGTAATGCAACACCTTAATACTGCAAGAAAATACATACTAGAAAGCGGAAAAGGCAATGGCGAGGCAACTGGCGGAAGCGATTGGCAAAAATATATGCATCCAAAATTTCAAAGACGCATCTTTTTTCCTAAATTGTGGACCGAAGAAGAATTGTCCAATTGGGGAAATGAAACCACTGTTTAATTTCTCAAAAATTTTAAAAGTTTGAAAAAAGCATTCGTAATTATAATAGTATTATTTTCCATATTTTCATGTAATAAAACTGCTGAAAAGGTAGAAACTAAAATTAGCAAACCAAAATCTAAAAAAATAGAATTTGGTTTTAATTACGCTGACTTTAATGTGCTTCACGATACTATAAAAAAAGGAGATTCGTTTGGATCTATTTTCCAAAGTCAAAATATTGGTGACAAAAAAGTGTATGATATTGTCGGGCAGGTTAAAGATTCTTTTGATGTAAGAACAATTCGATACAACAAACCTTATACACTTCTTCGATCTAAAAATAAAACCAACAATTTAGAAGTTTTTATTTATCAGCCTGATGCTTTAACTTATTATGTAATTGATGTTAGGGATAGTATTGCAAAAGCTTATAAAAAAATAAAACCTGTAACTTTTAAACGTAAAATAATTGGCGGTGTTTTAAAAAGCTCATTATCTGAGACTTTAGGAAACGAAAGTGTAGAAACAGCGCTTGCCAGCAGAATCACTAAAGTATTCTCCTGGTCTATTGACTTTTTTAAATTAAAAAAAGGAGATCGTTACGGATTAATTTTTACTGAACGTTTTATAAACGGAAAAGTTTATGATGGCGTTGAAGAACTTGAAGCGGCATTTTTTGAATATAAAGGAAAAATTATTTATGCTTTTCCGTTTGAAAAAGACACACTTTCAGGAAAAGTAGAATATTATGACGATGAAGGAAAAACACTGAAAAACTTCTTCTTAAAAACTCCAATTAAATTTAGCCGAATCACTTCACGTTTTACGATGAACAGATTTCATCCGGTACAACACACCTGGAAAGCACACAAAGGAACTGATTATGCAGCTCCAACAGGAACACCAATTTCTACAACTGCATCCGGAGTTGTTGAAGCGACAGGTTATACGGCCGGAAACGGAAACTTTGTAAAAGTAAAACACAACGGCACCTACTCTACTCAATATCTGCACATGTCCAGAATTTTAGTAAAACGCGGACAAAGAGTTACACAGGGACAAAAAATAGGATTAGTTGGAAGTACAGGACTAGCTTCTGGCCCACACGTTTGTTATCGTTTCTGGAAAAACGGAATTCAGGTTGATGCACTTCGATTAAATCTTCCAACAGGAGAATCTTTAACAGGAAATGACAGAAACCGTTTCTTAAAGCAAATGGAACCTTTAAAAAGAGAATTGGATAGTATTGGGAACTTGTAATAACTTTTTATTTAAAAAATCAATAATAAATCTATGATTGAAAATTTTATTGCTTTCCGAAATTTCCCAACATTAAATCAGGCCAAAGAAATTGAATTATTATTAAATAAAAACAACATTAAGACCCTTTTAGGAGATAATATTCCTCCTCTTGATGTAACTTTTTCAGGAAGTACTTTACAAAATCAATATGAAATAAAAATTGATCAATCAGATTTTGAAAAGGCGGAAGCTGTTCTTGAAAAAGACACCGAAAATCTTCTTGACACGATAGATAAAGATTACTATTTGCTGAGTTACACGAATGAAGAACTGTATGAAATTCTTTTAAATTCTGACGAATGGAATGTTTTCGATTATAAACTAGCGCAAAAACTTTTAACCGATAGAGGAAAAACTATCGATCCTGAAATGCTGGCTTCTTTAAAAAAGGAGCGCTTAAAAATCTTAGCTAAACCGGAAGAAAATCAAAAACCCTGGATTATTGCCGGATACATATTTGCACTTTTAGGCGGCGGAATTGGAATTGTTATTGGATATTCTCTTTGGAGATCTAAAAAGACGCTTCCGAATGGAGAAAGAATTTATTCTTATAATGCTGAAGACCGAAAAAATGGACTGAGAATTTTTTTGATTAGTATCATTATTTTTCCAATATCATTTATCCTGAGTCTTTTATCCAGAGTATAATTGGCGGATTTTTAAACTTTCAATTCTAAGATTAAAAGCTATTTGGAAAATGTTTTCCTAAACTCCGACGGATTCATTCCTTTATGCTTTCTAAAAACCTTATTCAAATGACTTTCGTCTGAAAAATGAAGTTCGTCGGCAATTTCGTTTATTCTCATATCAGTATTTAAAAGTCTCGCTTCGATTAATCTTAATTTATAATTTGAAATATATTCCTGTAATGTTTCTCCGGTTTGTTTCTTAAAATACTTTCCGAGATAATTCAGCGAAATATTAAAATGCTCACTTATTATATTTGCTTTTAATTGTTTCGGATTATAAATATTTTCCTGGATATAATGTAGTATTTCAAGCACAACTTCACCCGTCGCTTCTTTAATATTCTTTGGTAATTTTAAGGCAATATTTCTCGCTACAATTGTAATTATAGCATTCACAATTTGCTCTGTTATCTTTTGATGATAAATTTGCTGATTTGTTTGTTCGTTTATAATACTTTGAATAAGCGAAGCAATCAAGGGTTTGTCGACTTTATTTTTTAAGATACATCCCGGACGATGACTTGCGTTTTGCAAAATATATTCCATACGCTGCACTGTTTCCTGCAATCCGTTTTGAGAATTTGTTTTGATATAATATTCATTAAAACGAAGAAAGAAAAATTTGGTTGGCGTTAAAATTTCAAACGAATGTATGTCCTGAGGCGTAACAAGAAATAAATTTCCTGCACGATATTGAAATTGATTATTATTAATAACCTGAATTCCGGTTCCGCTCACAACATATATCAATTCAAAAAAATTATTCTTCCGCGTTGTTTTCGGGAACTGCTCCAGTTCTTTTACATCGACTTCAAAAGGGAGATATAAATTTGTGTTTGTCATCATGCTAAAATACAATTTTAGTACCAATAAGTACAATTTTGATTGAAAGCTAACCCGCTAATTTTGTATCTGATAACAAACAAAATTCGTAAAAAATGAAAATACTTTTAATTGGAGCAAATGGTGAAATTGGTAAAATACTAAAACCTGAGTTTGCTAAAAAACACGAAATTATTTCTGCCGGAAGAACAAGCGGAGATTTTAATGTAAATATTAGAGATGTAAATTCGATTGAGAAATTATTTCAGCAAATCGGAAAAATTGATGCCTGCATTTGTGTTGCCGGCGATTGTTACACGGGAGAATTACTTTCGCTTGACGAAGAAAAATTAAACATTGGCATTCAGAATAAATTATTGGGGCAAATAAATCTTGTCTTAATCGGACAGAAATATCTAAATGACAACGGCTCTTTTACTTTAACTTCTGGAAAAATGGGAGATAAACCGGTAAAAAACAATTCGGCAAAAGCAATTGTTAATGGCGGAATAAACAGTTTTATTCTCGCCGCTTCTTTAGAACTTGAAAGAGGAATTCGCATCAATGCTATAAGTCCGGCAAAAGTTGCAGATATTCCGATTCATGAATTAACAAATGCTTATTTTAAAAGCGTCGAAAGTACTGTAAACGGAGAAATTATTAAAGTAAACTATTAATCATTTTAAGATGAAAAAACTAAAAACGGTTGCAATAGTATTATTTATCGCCAATATTACTTTTGCCCAAAAAATCGAAAAAACATTCATTGGCACGTGGAAATTGATTTCTGTTGAAAACACAAATGCTGATGGAACTAGAACATTCCCATACGAAACAAATCCAAAAGGGTTATTATTTCTTGACGACAAAGGAAACTATGCTGTTCAAATTTACAAAAATGAAAGGCTTAAAATAATCTCGGGAGATAAAAACAAATGCACTCCTGAAGAAAATGCAGCGATTGTACAAGGAAGCAATTCGCATTTTGGCAAATATGAAATCGATGAATCTACGAAAACTATTACTTTTAAAATTGAAACTGCTTCTTTCCCGAATTGGGAACAAACAGAGCAAAAACGATCTTACAAATACAATAACGGTCAATTAGAATATATAGTTGTTAATACAACCCAAGGCGGAAAATCGGTTACGGCAAAAGTCGTCTGGAAAAAACTTTAATCGAAATAGCAATTCTTAAGAAAAACGTTTTCGTAACTAATTGTTATATAATTATGAAGCTTTAAGCTATTAAAAGTAATTTCAGTATTTTTGTGTTTCAATAAACAAACTTTCAATACAAACAAAAATGGCTTTAAACACAACAAACCCAACCGGGACTGAAGCGTGGAAAAATCTGCAAAACCACTATAATGCGATTCAAGCAACTACGATACAAGAATTGTTTCAACAGGATAATGCCCGCGTTGAAAAATTCAATTTACAATGGAATGACTTTTTAGTTGATTATTCTAAAAACAATATCAATCAGGAAACCATTTCGCTTTTGTTAGAATTGGCCAATTCAATTGGATTAAAAAATGCGATTGCTGATTATTTTGGCGGAGAAATCATCAATCAAACCGAAAACAGAGCAGTTTTACACACAGCTTTACGTGCTCCGGAATCGGCAACGATTAAAGTTGATGGCGAAAATGTAATTCCTGAAGTTTACGAGGTAAAAAATAAAATCAAGAAATTTACAAACGAAGTTATTTCGGGAGAAAGAAAAGGTTTTACCGGAAAAGCGTTTACTGACATTGTAAATATTGGTATTGGAGGTTCTGATCTTGGTCCGGTTATGGCTGTTGAAGCTTTACAGTTTTACAAAAACCATTTGAATGTTCATTTTGTTTCGAATGTTGATGGCGATCACGTTAATGAAGTTATTAAAAAACTGAACCCGGAAACAACTCTTTTTCTGATTGTATCGAAAACTTTTACAACTCAGGAAACTTTATCAAATTCTGAAACTATAAAAGAATGGTTCTTAAAATCGGCTAAGAAAGAAGATATTGCAAAACATTTTGTGGCGGTTTCTACAAACATTCAAAAAGTAACAGAATTTGGAATTAATCCTGATAATGTTTTCCCGATGTGGGATTGGGTTGGAGGAAGATTTTCTTTGTGGAGCGCTGTAGGTTTAAGCATCGCTTTGGCAATTGGTTTTGACAATTACAATGATTTATTGAAGGGAGCCAATGAAATGGATGAACATTTCAAAACTGCAGAATTTGACCAGAACATTCCTGTAACTTTGGCTTTATTAAGCGTTTGGTATAATAATTTTTTTGGTGCCGAAAGTGAAGCTTTGATTCCGTACACACAATATTTACAAAAATTAGCTCCATACCTTCAACAAGCAACAATGGAAAGTAATGGAAAAAGTGTTGGACGTGACGGAAAACCTGTAAACTACCAAACGGGAACAATTATTTGGGGAGAGCCGGGAACAAATTCTCAACATGCTTTTTTCCAATTGATTCATCAGGGAACAAAATTAATCCCAACTGATTTTATTGGATTCGTAAAACCATTATACGGAAACGAAGATCATCACGACAAGTTAATGTCAAACTTTTTTGCTCAAACCGAAGCTTTGATGAACGGAAAAACAGCAGAACAAGTTCAGGCAGAATTTGACAAACAAGGCCTTGCTGCAGAAAAAGCTTCTTATTTATTGCCATTTAAAGTTTTTACCGGAAACAAACCAACAAATACTATCTTAATTCAAAAACTAACTCCACAATCTTTAGGTTCATTAATTGCACTTTACGAACATAAAATTTTTGTTCAGGGAGTTATTTGGAATATCTTTAGTTTTGATCAATGGGGAGTAGAATTAGGAAAACAATTAGCAAATTCTATTTTAGAAGAAATAAATACTAAAACAGTAAAAAATCACGATAGCTCAACTACGTTTTTACTAAATCATTTTTTAAGTAATAAATTAACTTAAAAATTACATAGCAAATTTGAAACGCCTTAATTTAACAAAATTAAGGCGTTTTTTCGTATAAATCATATCATTTAACAAAGAAAACAGATATTTTTGAAAGTTAAACACTACAAGTTAGAGTGTATTATTATCATTTTAACAAAAAACACGGCATTAAATTCAAAAAAAACTGATTTTAAGTAACACAAAAAGAAAAAATCATTTTAATGTGCAACAGATTAAACAAATCTACCCTTTCTTAACATTTTGATAACATTATCTGATTTTAATGTTATAATTTTGCCAAAAACAATAAACTAAATAAACAAATGAAGACAATGAAAAATTGGTTACTCACGGGACTATTGTTCATGATAGTTTCAACCGCATTTTCTCAAAACAAAATTACGGGTACTATTACCGATGGTGCTCTTTCTTTACCTGGTGCAAATGCAGCAGTTAAAGGATCTTCAGACGCTGGTTCAAGTGATTTTGATGGTAAATTTACGATTACAACTTCAGCTACATCTGGACAAGTTGTTGTTTCTTATCTTGGATATGAATCAAAAACAATTTCTTTTACTGTTGCAAATGGAGGAACTGTTAACTTAGGTGTTATTACTTTAAGCGCAAATTCAAATGAATTAAGCGAGATTGTTGTTAAAAGTAGCACAGTAGATATCGCAAAAGACAGAAAAACTCCTGTTGCGGTTTCAACTATTAAAGCAGCTGAAATTCAAGAGAAATTAGGTTCTCAGGAATTTCCTGAAATTCTTAAAAATACTCCTTCTGTGTATACTACAAAAGCAGGTGGTGGATTTGGAGACTCAAGAATAAGCATTCGTGGTTTTGACCAAAAAAATATCGCGGTTATGATTAACGGTATGCCAGTTAATGACATGGAAGGTGGAACTGTATACTGGAGTAACTGGGCAGGTTTATCTGATGTAACTTCTGCAATGCAGGTTCAAAGAGGTTTAGGATCTTCAAAATTAGCAATTGCTTCTGTTGGAGGAACAATTAACATTTTGACAAAAGCTTCTGATTTAAAAGAAGGAGGATCTGTTTCAACTTCATTTGGAAATGATAACTATATCAAATCACAAGTTTCTTATTCTACAGGAAAATTAAGCAGTGGTCTTTCTGCATCTGTTTTATACAGCCATACTCAAGGTGACGGTTATGTAGACGGAACAAAATTTAATGGAGATAATTACTACATTGGTCTTGGTTATGCTACTAAAGATAACAAACACGACTTTCAATTTACTTTTACTGGTGCACCTCAATGGCACAACCAAAGAACAAGTAATATTACTTTAGAAACGTACCAAAAATACGGAACTCCTACTGATCCAAATATTAAATACAACTCTGATTGGGGTCTTTTAAACGGAAAAGAATTTAATATTAGAAGAAATTACTACCACAAACCGGTAGCTTCTCTTAACTGGGATTACAAAATTAACGAAACTACTAAATTATCAACTATCGCATACGCTTCTTTCGGACGTGGTGGTGGAACTAATGGTACTGGTGGAATTCAAGGAAGTAACTACGCTAACGCTAAATTAAGAACTGCAGACGGATTAGTTGATTATGACAAAATCGTAGCATACAACTCTGGTCAACCAGTAACTCTTGCTGGTGCAACAACACCAATTACACGTACACCAAATGCTGCTGGTCAGTATCAAAATACGTCAAGTTCAGCAGGAACTGGAGCTGGTATTTCTCAAATTTCATCAATCAACTCTCATAACTGGTATGGTGCAATTATCAATTTAGATAAAAAACTAGGACAATACTTTACTTTAGATGCTGGTATTGATGTTAGAGGATACAAAGGTCTTCACTACCAAAACATCAACAACCTTTTAGGAGCTGACAATTATTTAGATAATTTTAATGTTAACAGCCCTAATAGAGTTTTAACTCAAACAAATTCTGTTTATCCTTCTTGGAATCCTTTCAAAAGTACAAGTGGAGAGGAAAAAATTAACTTCAACAATGATGGTGATGTAAACTGGTATGGTGCATTTACACAATTAGAATATTCTAATGATAATTTGACTGCATTTATTCAGGGAGCTATTTCTCAACAAGGTTTCAAAAGAGTAGATTATTTTAAATATGCATCTTCTGATCCATTATCTAGTACAGATTACGAAAACATCCTGGGAGGAAACGTAAAAGGAGGAGCTAACTACAACATTAACGAACACCACAATGTATTCGTTAACGCAGGTTACTATTCTAAACAACCTTTCTTTAACGCAGTTTATCCAGGAAATGCTTCAATTGTTAACCCACTTTTGACAAATGAAAAAATATTAGGTCTTGAGGCAGGATACGGATTCCGTTCAGGTATCTTTAATGCAAATGTTAACGTTTACCGTACATCTTGGAAAGATAGAAACTTAAGAATCACCGATACAAGAACAACAAATACTGGAGGTTATTTTGACTATACTGGAATTACAGAAGTGCATACAGGTATTGAACTTGAAGGTACTGCAAGAGTTATGGACAAGTTAAAAATTAACGCAATGTTCTCTATGGGAGATTGGGAATATGAAGGAGAAGCAAACGCTACTACTTATGACAACCAAAATAATGTAGTTGAAAGCGCATTATTATATCTTGACAAAGTAAAAGTTGGTGACGCTGCACAATTAACAGCTTCTTTAGGTGCTACATATGAAGTGCTTACAAGATTGAACGTTGATGCAACTTATAACTATAATGAAAAATTATATGCTTTCTTAAATCCAAACAGTTTTACGGCTGCTGATAATAAAGGAGCTTTAGAGTTACCTTCTTATGGATTAGTAGATGCAGGTATTTCATACAAATGGTTAGTTGGAAGAACAAAAGCAAACTCTGTTAACTTTAGACTAAACGTAAACAACTTGTTTGACACGGTTTATATTGCTGAATCAAAAACAAACAATTTTGCTAGTGATAATCTTCCTGTTGCAGCTGGTCAGCCAGCCGGATCAAATGGAACTTATGCTTCAAATGGTTTAGTTTACAGAGGAATTGCAACTAATAACGCAGTATTCTTCGGTTTCGGTAGAACTTGGAACTTTAGCTTACGTTACGATTTCTAATATTTAGAATCTAAATAAATATCAAAAACGGCATTGACTTTTAAGTTCAATGCCGTTTTTTTATACCCTTTTTTGTTATATTTGTTTCAATCAAAAAAACAATTTATGTATTATTTTCTACAAAAATTTCACTCTGGCTGGGCATATTTAGCTTTGCTTCTTTTATTAATTGCCGTTGTAAATGCTATCATCGGATTAACTTCAAAAAAAGAATTTACTGGTAAAGATCGCAAAATTGCCTTATTTGCTTTAATTGGAACTCATACTCAATTATTAATCGGTTTGATCCTTTATTTTGTGTCTCCTTTGGGAAAAGCTGCTTTCGGACAAATGTCTAACGCAGAACTTCGATTAACTTCATTAGAACATCCTCTAATTAATATTATAGCTATCATTCTAATCACAATTGGATGGTCTAAACATAAAAAACTAATTAATAGCGAAGCAAAATTTAAAACATTTGCTATTTTTTACGGTTTAGGATTATTGCTTATTTTAAGTAGAATCCCCTGGAATCTGTGGTTTTAAAAACCATCAACTAAAGCCCTAAAATTAGGGCTTTTTTTATCTCGGCATATTATTTGTACAAAGTCCCCAAGTCTGAAAAACAATAACCCATGAGAATTAAAAAAAACATTACCCTCTCTCTATTTGCAGTTACATTTTTAAGTTGTTTTACTACTATAACGAGTCAAAACAAAACAGCGGTAGAACCTCCTAAAATTATTCAGGACACAGTAAAAATTGGAAAATTATCGGTCCCGCCGTTAGAAAGTGATTCTATATTTACCGACAATGGTTTAAAATTAAAACCTTACAAAAAAAATGCACACGCTTCTTATTACGCTGATAAATTTACCGGAAGAAAAACAGCAAACGGAAGCAGGTTTGACAATAACAAATACACTGCGGCCCATAAAAAACTTCCATTTGGTACCAGAATAAAAGTAACCAATGAAGCAAACGGGAAATTTGTAATTGTAAAAATTACCGATCGTGGTCCGTTTGTAAAAACACGTGAATTAGACCTCTCAAAAAGAGCTTTTATGGAAATAACAAAAAGCAAAGGTGCAGGTGCAATGAAAGTGACAATAGAAAGAATAATAGAATAATAAAAAAGTCCCAATTATGGGACTTTTTTTATTTAGACAAACTTTCGAATACTCATTATGATTCCGGTATGAATTCCTTCATGGTAATTCACAAAGTCTAATGCGTCCTGAACATTTGTGAGTTCAAAACCCATACTTGTCATATAGGTCGTATAGTTTTGAAAAATGCCATCCTTAACATCTTTTTCAGTTTTATCTAAAGTTGAAAAAAGTAATGCTCTGATTTCATCAACTTCTGATTGTGATACGTCACCTTCTGGTTTTGTTCCTTTTTTATATTTATCAATGAATTCATCAGAAACCAGCGTTGGCAAACCTGATAATTTATAGACTAAAACTTGTTGTGAAGAAATACAATGCGCCACATTCCAAATTAAATTATTACTATATCCTGCCGGAATTTTATTTAATTGTTCCAATGAATGATTATCCAAAATCTTCAGGAGAATTTCGCGAATGGTTTTCTGTACTTTAAAAACTGAACTCATATTTATATTTTTTTTATAAAATTAGTCATTTTTATATTTCAAATGGATTTTCTTTGTATTCTAATAAATCAGAAATCATGAACAAAATATATTACTTAGCTTCTTGCGATACGTGCCGAAAAATCATTAAAAGTTTACCAAAAGACAATAATCTGGTTTTTCACGATATTAAACAAAATCCGATTACAGAAGCTGAACTGGAAGAAATGTATCAACTTGCGGGAAGCTACGAGGCTTTATTCAGCAAAAAAGCACAGTTATACAAATCGATGGATTTGAAAAACAAGAATTTGACTGAAGCTGATTTTAAAAAATACATTCTGGAACATTATACTTTTATCAGCCGTCCGGTTTTTATTATTGATGAAAAAATTTATATTGGCAATACACAACCTGTGACATTACAGGTAATGAAGGCTTTAGAAAAATAATAACTCTAAAATTTGTAAGAATTCGGGGTTGCGTTAGGGATAGAAGCGGAAATCCTTTTTTTGAGCTTTTTCTGCTCAAAAAAAGATTGGGAGCGGATAGCCCGACCGAAGGGAACGCCCAAAAAACAATCTTAGCTCTAAAAAGTTAGCCACGAATTTACACGAATTAAAATTTTTAATTAATCGAAAAAATCAATAAATTCATTTTTGCTAATTCGCAAAGATTTAAACAATAGTAATTAGTGAAAATTCGTGAGATTCGTAGCAAACAAACTGTTTTAACAGATTAACGAATTAAAACCCAAGACTGCAAAGTTTTATTTATCTTTGCGCCTTTATACTCAATTATATGATACAATCTATGACAGGGTTTGGCAAAGCTTCTTTGCAATTGCCTACAAAAAAAATTACCGTCGAAGTAAAATCCTTAAATAGTAAAGGTTTAGATTTAAACGTAAGAATGCCCTCGCTTTACCGCGAAATGGAACTAGGTTTAAGAACTCAGATTTCTACCAAACTTGAAAGAGGAAAAATTGATTTTGCAATCTATATCGAAAGTACTGCTGAACAAACTTCGACAAAAGTAAACGTTCCTGTTGTTAAAAATTATATCGCTCAACTAAGAGAAGTATATCCTGCTGCAGATGAAACGGAATTAATGAAAATGGCGATTCGTATGCCGGACACCTTAAAAACCGAGCGCGAAGAAATCGACGAAAACGACTGGGAACAAATTCAGGTTATTATCGAAGAAGCGCTGCAAAATATCCTAACTTTTAGAAAAGACGAAGGTGAATCTCTTGAAAAAGAATTCAACCTAAGAATTGGAAATATTCGTCAATATATGACAGATGCTTTAGAGCTTGATCCGGAACGCGTTCAGGCAATAAAAGACCGTTTGCAAACTGCCATCTCAGAATTGAAAGTTAATGTTGATGAAAATCGTTTTGAACAAGAATTGATTTACTATTTAGAAAAACTGGATATTACAGAAGAAAAAGTTCGTTTAACGAACCATTTAGATTATTTCTTAGAAACTATAAAAGGTAAAGAAGCAAATGGTAGAAAATTAGGCTTTATTACTCAGGAAATGGGTCGTGAGATTAATACAATGGGTTCAAAATCAAATCACGCTCAAATGCAAAAATTGGTTGTGATGATGAAAGATGAATTGGAGAAGATTAAGGAACAGGTTTTGAATGTGTTGTAAAAGCTGTAGGCTTTAAGCTATAGGCTATAAGCAAAAAACACAGCAAACTAAAGCTTAAAGCGTACAGCCTAAAGCTTAAAGCATAAATTAAAGCCTAAAGCATAAATTAATGAACAAAGGAAAATTAATTGTTTTTTCAGCACCATCTGGATCAGGAAAAACAACTATAGTAAAACATTTACTCGGGAAAGAGGATTTAAATTTAGAATTTTCGATCTCAGCGGCTTCACGCGACCCTCGCGGAGAAGAAGAACACGGAAAAGATTATTATTTTATTTCGCTGGAAGAATTCAAAAAACACATTAAAGCCGAAAACTTCCTGGAATGGGAAGAAGTATATCGCGATAATTTTTACGGTACTTTAAAAGCGGAAATTGAGCGTATTTGGGCTTTAGGAAAAAATGTGATTTTTGATATTGATGTTGCCGGCGGATTGCGTATTAAACACAAATTCCCGGAACAAACCTTAGCCGTTTTTGTAAAACCACCAAGTGTTGACGAACTAAAACGTAGATTGAAAGAGCGTTCTACCGAAAGTGACGACAAAATCAACATGCGTATTGCAAAAGCTTCGGTTGAATTGGCAACAGCTCCACAATTTGATACAATCATTAAAAATTACGATTTAGATACTGCGAAAGAAGAAGCTTATCAGTTAGTGAAAGCTTTTGTTTCCAAATAGTAATTAGTCGTTAGTTGTTAGTCCTTAGTCTGTGAGGAAATTAAATTAAGATTTACATGAGTGGTATTAAATCGTACAAAGAGTTATTCATTTGGCAAAAAGGAATCAAAATAGTTGTTCTGGTTTATAAACTCACAAAGAGCTTTCCTAAAGAAGAAATTTACGCCTTAACAAGTCAATTAAAAAGGGCGAGCGTATCCATTCCTTCAAATATAGCAGAAGGTTTTGGACGCCAAACCGATAAATCATTTAACCATTTTTTGAATATTTCCAGAGGGTCTCTGAATGAAATAGAAACACAATTAATTATTGCAAAAGAATTAGAATTTATTTCTGATGATAATCTATTTAACGAGATTATGTTTTTGATTGAAGAAGAAAGCAAAATGATAAATGCCTTTTCTAAAAACCTTAAAGACTAAGGACTAATAACTAAGTACTCTAAAAATGAAAATAGGTCTTTATTTCGGAACATATAATCCCATTCATGTTGGTCATATGATTATTGCCAATCACATGGCTGAGTTTGCCGATTTAGATCAGATTTGGATGGTCGTTACGCCTCATAATCCGTTAAAAAAGAAAGCAACTTTATTAGACGATCATCAGCGTTTGCAAATGGTTTTTCTGGCCACAGAAGATTATCCAAAAATTAAACCTTCGGATATTGAGTTCAAATTACCTCAGCCGAATTATACGGTAAATACGTTGGTTCATTTGCAGGAAAAATATCCAACTCATGAATTTTCTCTAATAATGGGTGAAGACAATCTAAAAACGCTTCATAAATGGAAAAACTATGAAGTGATTCTGGAACATTATGATATTTATGTTTATCCGAGAATTTCTGAAGAACCTGAAAATACTGAACTAAAATCGCATCCAAAAGTGCATGTTATCGATGCGCCAATTGTAGAGATTTCTTCTACTTTTATTCGAAACAGCATTAAAGAAGGAAAAAATATTCAGCCGCTTTTACCGCCAAAAGTTTGGGAATATATAGATCATAATAATTTTTATAAGAAGTAAAAAAAGCTGTCTGGAAATAATCAGACAGCTTTTTTATTTTAAAGTTCATTATCTCTCGTAATCTTGTCATTTTGACGTAAGGAGAAATCTCCGCAAGTAACTCCGTAACGAGAATCAATCCTTGTCGAGCTTCTCGCGGAGATTCCTCGTGCCTCGGAATGACAATGTTGGGGTTACTGTGCGCTCAAGGGATTAAAATCCCTTGCTACAAAATAAATCATTCCTTTGGAATTTCATAAAGAGTTCGGGAGGAACGGATTATATTGTAGGGATGGATTTCAATCCATTCTACACATGCAAAATCGCCAATCTTTGTCGAGTTACTTGCGAAGATTTATCGTCCCTCGAAATGACAAACTGGTGTACAAAAAAAGCCTGAATTATAAAAATTCAGGCTTTCGTTTTTAATATTGAATAGCTCCAGCGGAGCTCAATATTTATAGCCAACAATAAGCGTTCGATCCAGAGCTCCATCGGAGCGACATTTTGGTAACCAAATATATCACCCCGATGGGGTTTACTTCTCGCAATCTCTAAAATCCTATAAATATGTCGTCCCTTTGGGATTATTCTAAATCATAATTAAACTTTTTTATGCTTCAACATTAACGGCACTTTTTACCCTCGCTCTAATATCACTCAAAGACTGATCTACTAAAAGTTTTCCATCTCTGAAAACTTCTTTCAATTCGCCTTGTTTTTCTTCTTCCCACGAAACATTATCGGTTAATTGGTACACACCATCAACTAAATCAATTTTCATTAATCCTTTAGCCGATTTTTTAGTCCCGTCATCAGTAATTGGATTTTTGAAGATAGCTCTTCCTTCTCCGTCAACTTCACCGTAAGTTGCTTTCATGGCAAAACCGAAAGTATCTCTGGTGTTATATTGATAGGTAAAAGAACCAATTCCTAAAACAACGTTTGTAGAGGCAAATCCTTTTTCTTTTAATCTTTCTGCAATTTGAGTTGCTCTTGCTACCGTAATACTATCGCCGTAAATAGCTCCAATTTGCGGAATAAGCTCTTTATATCCTTTTGCATTGGTTGTTCCTCCAAAAACATCCCAAAGCAGTTCAATTACTCCTTTCTTTTCTTGTTCTGTTTTTCCGTTCGGATTTCCGCAGATAATATCAACCGGATCTCCACTATCTGGTCGAATCACTACTTTACCTTCTCTGGCAATAATATCTTCTTTTAAACGAGGTAAATAATCGGTTAGCACTTTCCATAAATCCCAAGTATCAGAAACGATAGAAACAATTCCTTTTGGATAAACCTCAGTCACTAATCTTTTAAACGTTTCGCACTCGCCTTCAGTAGTTCCCATACACATTACAGAATGCTCTGTTGCTGCCACTGAACCTGCGATTAATTCTTTATCTGAATTGGCATTGTAATAATCTTCGAAGAAATCAATTACAGGAATAGTATCTGATCCTGTAAAACTCAATAAGTGACCGGCTGCAGAAGTTATCGCCGCTTCGATTCCGCCCATACCTCTCATAGAGAAATCGTGTGCCTGCCAATCTACAAATTCAGGAACAGAAGAAGTTTCGTCAGCGTATTTGTCTAATACTTTTCTGTATTCTTTGGCAATTGTAGCAGAGTTACAAGGAAGCCAGATTACCGCAGAAAGTAACGTTTCGAAATAATTTGTCAGCCAGAAAAATTCCGGAATCGTATTGTACATCGTAAACATTGGCACTCTCAAAGGCACACTTGATCCTTCCGGCAAGGCTTTAAAAACCATCGGAATATATCCTAAATCGTGTAAATCTTCGATATGTTTTGTTCCAACCTGGTTTTCGCCCAAATAATTATTGATTCGGCGTGCGTATTTTTTAACGACTTCTTCTTTTGGCTGTTTGAAAAAATCAGCATCAAAATCGTGAATAATATATTTTTTAATGAAATATTGTAATCCAAAAAACACCACCTCATCAAGACCTTCAATTCTTGATTTTCTTGGTGTCCAGTTAGAATATACTAATGTTGTTTTATCCGGGTATTGTCTTCTGTGGTCAACTTTGTAACCGTCTGTTAATAATAGTGGGTTCATATATTTTAGTTATTTAAATTCTCGTAAATTTTGGGTTTCACAGAGATTCACAAAGTTTATCACAGAGACTCGCAAAGTTTTAATTTTCTTTGTGCTGTTTTGTGTTTTCTCTTCGCGTGTCTTTGTGTAATTATTCTTTGTCCTCAATCCTATTTCAAAACTACTTATTTCTTCCTTTTTCATTTATATAAAATGTCTGCACAACATCGCTTTGCCAAAATACTTTTGTTTCTATATCAATACAACTTAATTTTCCATAAAAACCTGCGCCAGTATCAATATTCCAGACATTACAACCTTGCATTGGAATTTCAATATTATAATGAAGTGTTGGCGTATGGCCGATATAAATTTCATTATAAAGCAATAATCTTTTAGGATAAGAAAGCGAATCTTTTTGAATTCTCTTATCCATCGTTAAAGCCATTTCCCAAAGTGTTCTGTCCCAGGAAAAATTGCTTACGTAATGTTCTTTTTCCGGACCATGCATCGATGAAAAACCAGCGTGAATAAACAAATTATTATGCTCATCTACAAAATAATCTTTCATATTTGCAAAAAATTCAAGATGTTTCTCTTTTTCCAAAGAATCAATGTTCTGATAACTTTCTATAGTTGATTTTCCGCCATGCAGATACCAAATATCATTTACAACATCTTTTTTCAACCATTCATGGCACCAAACATCATGATTTCCGCGTATAAAAATGCATTCTCGTTTTTGAGATAACTCGATCAAAAAACCAACAACTTGTGCAGATTCACTCCAGCCATCAACATAATCTCCAAGAAAAATAAGTCTGTCATTTTCTTCTACGGCAACTTTTTCAAGTAATTGAATTAAAGCTTTTAAACCGCCGTGAATATCCCCAAAAACTAATGTTCGTTTCATATATTGGCTTAATTACTTAAACTTATTCAATAGGTCCAAATCTAATTTAGTCAAAAAGTCTTTCCCAAACTTATCGTTTTCTAACTCTTCATACAAAAACGAAGGCAGCACTTTCTCGCAATTTTGTTTGTGACTCAAAATCGCCATGCACAAAGCGGCAACAGTATCTGTATCTCCACCATAACCGATGCTTGTTTTTAAACAATCTTTCATTGATGTTGCTTCAGAAACGATTTTTATAACCGCTTGCGTGGTTGGATATCCGTGCATATCAATTGGCGAAGTGATTCTATAATTCTCATTTTCTTTTAAAGTTTCATTTAGAAACTCAATCAAAGTCGATCCATCACCCAAATTATACTTAAAATAATGAACTGCCAAAGCAATACGTTTCGCACAACTTATTCCTTCAACCGTAAGATGAGAAGTTTTTGCCTGAATTTCGCAGAACTCCATCAATTGCTCTATATTTTTTAAGTAGCCAATAGAATAGGCTCTCATAGCTGAGCCGTTTCCGTTACTTCCGTTATTGATTATTTTGATGAAATCAGCTCCATTTTTACTGGCATCTAAGGCATTGTAAACCCGGTCTGAATATCCTCGTCTTTTATCTCTGTGAAATACTTCGACAAACTTATCGGCAACTTTTACCTCGTTCCAATTGTCATCTTCTAATAACAATTCTGAAATTGCAATTGCCATTTGCGTATCGTCTGTATATCTTTTGTAAATTTCAGTGTAAAGTCCGTGTTTATGATATTGAGTCAGATCGTTGTTTTGAGAAATAAAATCTAAATCTCGAAATTCAAAACCTGCACCGTATGCGTCGCCTATTGCTGCTTCTAGTATCATAGCTATTGTTTTTGGTTGTTAATTTGGGGATTCTGTTTATGATTTAAATTCTATGTATTTCGCCGGAACCTCATCTGTCAACCAAACATTATTTTCAGACAAATAAAATTTAAATCCATCTTTATGCATTTCGCCGCTTCTAATGGTCAAAATTTGAGCAGCTCCTCTTCGGCTGCCTACTTTTATTGCCGTTTCAAGATCTTTTGAAAGATGCACATGCTGACGGCTCATTTTTTGCAAACCTTCTTTTTTAATGCTTTCCAAAAACTTTGCAACAGTTCCGTGATATAAATATTCCGAAGGTTCTGTTTCTGCTAAATCTAATTCAACGGAAATGGAATGTCCCTGACTTGCTCTGATTTTTGTTTTATCTTCATTAAAAGCAAAACGTTTTTTATCATTATTTTCTACTACATAATCCAAAAGTTCTGAATTTAATGTTTTTCCTTTCTTATTACATTTTGTAATCAATTCCTCAACATCTGCCCAACCGTTTTCGTCTAATTTTAATCCAATCTTTTCTGGTGAGTGTCTAAGTATCAAACTCAGGAACTTACTCACATCTTTTGTTATTTTCTCATTCATGATTTCCAGAGATTTTTAATTTTTTATTCAGTTCCTCATCTTTAAAAAGGAAAGGTTTTTCAGCAGGAACCATCAGTTTTTCTAATTCTTTATTCTGAACAAATTCGTATTGTTCTTTTACAAATTCAGAAATATCTTCGATCAACACTATGTCTTCTTTTGCAAAAGACTTTATAAAATCTTCTCGTAAACCAATCTGAATCGCTCTTCGCTCCAACTTATTCCCATACGGATCATGATCTGGATCCCATTGTAATCTTACAGAAGATGTTTTTACACTTTCTTTCCATTCTTCCTGACTCATTTCGAGTGAAGGGCTGTAAGACGAATAAACCGCATTTTGTAAATATGTATTGAATGCCGAAATTTTAAGGTGAATCGCCAAAACGACTTCTTGCCCTTCTTTTGTTCCCCAACCGTTTCTGTACATCATCCACAGAAAATTTGGTTTGATCCATGTCATTCTGTCCAGACTAAATGCTCCGCCAAAATATTGGTTTTTTGCAGCAAATTCGCCAATTTCTTTTCGGTACGATTGATACACTATTATTTCTTCCTCGTCATATTGAGCCATAATGTGATAGCCTGATTTTGGCCATTCTACAATTTGCTCATCGTATTTTTTTAATTCTATTTTCATTTTGTATTGTACACAATATCTTCATTGTGTTATTTTTAATTTTAATTATCTGAGTTAGATTGTAAAATGCAAATCCCAGAGGGATGCTATATTTATAGAAAGTTTAATTTATTTCAAACGAACCCCATCGGGGTGGCATATTTTTGAATTTAAAATACAAGAAGATGTATCGCTCCGCTGGAGCTTTTCATAAATACATATCTATTTTGCTATAAATATTATGCTCCGATGGAGCTTATAATAATCAAAATCTATCCATCTTTTTTAAAATTCTAAAGAACAATCTAACTCATTTTTTATCTATTTTTCTAATAAATCATTGTAGATTTTATAACTCTCATCATCAAAGCAAACAAATATCACTTTTTCTATTTCTGAAATTTTATCAAAATTTAGAACTGTTTTTATAGCAATTTCTCCTGCTTTATCTTTTGGAAAATGATAAATTCCTGTGCTAATACCAGGAAAAGCTATCGTTTTAATGTTATTTTCAACAGCCAGTTCTAAACTGTTCTGATAACAAGCAGCAAGTAAATTCTTTTTTTCTTCTTTATCTCCATTCCAAACCGGACCAACAGTATGAATTACATATTTAGAAGGCAAATTACCCGCCGTTGTAATAACCGCTTCTCCAACTTTACATCCGCCTTGTTTGTTTCGAATCTGGATGCACTCGTCTAAAATTACTTTTCCGCCTTTTCTGTGAATGGCACCGTCAACTCCACCTCCGCCAAGCAAAGAAGTATTGGCTGCGTTTACAATTGCATCAACATGGATTTCAGTAATGTCAGCTTTGAGAATTTCTACTTCCATAATTCTAACTTATTCTAATTCATCCCTAACTTCCATCAAAGCAAAACCCAGCAAATTCAAGCCTTTCCATTTCTTCGGATTCATAACATCTTTGTGGTCACCAGCCATTCCTATTCCCCAAATGGCATCAACGGGACTTGCTTCTACAATAACCCTGTCTTTTGTGTTTAGTAAAAAAGTTTTTAACTCCGGATTTTGACTGAATTTATGATAATTCCCTTCTTTTACAATATCAAATCTGGCGGCTAACCAAAGCGTTTCATTATAATTCTTCACTTCGCGACCTAACTTTTTAGCTTCCGCAGGAGAATTGGCTTTAATGATTTTTTCTAAAACTACATTGTCCTTAAACAATTCGGCTTTTTTGGCCATCATCCAATGTTCAGCCGTTTTGTAAATCACTTTATCGACTTCAAAAGAACTTAACCACCATTGACTAAAACAGGTTTTCGAAATACTTCCGTCTTTATTGGGCTGATGTCCCCAGAAAAACAAAAACTTATTTTCCGAATCTATATTTTCTATATTATATTTCATTTTTTCTTTTATTGAAACAAAGAAGTTATCTGTTTGAAATCTTTAGAATCGGGTGAAAATGATCCATAAATATCCTTAAACTCTGTTGTTAAATTTTCGAATTCGTAATCTTGTTCTAGCTGATCCATGCAGGTTACAACCAAATTTCTTTTTGCATTTAAACTATAAGCTGCATCCAACTTTAAACTATAATTTAAAAGATCATAATCTAATTCGCCTGTTCGAAATTCTCTTTGAAAATCATTGTAAACACAGGTTTCTTCTTCGTTGTTTTTTAATTTTAATTCTCTTTCATTTGCCATCCAGCCGCTTCCATGTCGGGTTGAATAACTTCTCGTAACATAATAAACCTCAACATCCTCTATTTTTAATTTCTGGCAGATTTCAACTGCATTTTTTGAAGTTGTATTCGCATACGTTACATTAGGAAAAACACCATGATCCATGTCGAGTAAAATCCCCTGGCTTCCTTCAAAGATCAGATTCTCATACTTTTCTAAAAAACTGTAATCGCTGATATTCCATTTTATTTGATCAATGATTTCCAAGTAATGATCGACTTCTGCATCGATTTCACTTTCATTTAAAAAACCGTAGTAATAAGCGATTTTTTGCAATTTCTCTAAAAGCATTTGTCTTGGCGCGATTAAATCTATGGCGTACAATTTGTACTGACCTTCATTTCTTTTCATTGTGGCCCCAACACCTTTTCCACAAGTTCCGTGATCCAGATTTCTCACGTTATTTCGGTTTTGCCAAACATCAAACGGAGTTGTTATTTTGGCTAATGGATGAATATGAAGTTCAACATTGCCGCCTTTTGCTTCCAGTTCTTCTTTTTCATTGAATAAAAAAACCGGATGAATCGTGCAATGTTCGCCATAATAAGAAGGCAAACCGCGAAGTGCTCCGCTGGCAAAACTCGAATGAACGTGTTTTTTACCGTCAATCATTACGGTATGTGCCGCTTGCTGTCCGCCTGAAAACCGAATAACTATAGATTCAGGATTTTGCTTCGCCAGAAAATCTGTTGTAATTCCTTTCCCTTCATCACCAAATCCTAAACCTATAACTATTTGAGCTGTTTTCATTTTGTAAAATATTTTTTAAGTTCTTTCAACTTAAATTTTAGAAAAAACTTTGCGTCTTCGCGACTTTGCGAGCAAATTTCACGCTAGTATTAAAAAAACTTAAAATAATAATCTCGCAAAGACGCAGAGGCGCAAAGTTTTTAAAGCATTTCTATATTATCTAAACCTGTATTGTTTGTATCAGAAACTGGTATTGTTCCTAAACCAGAATTTTTATGTTTATCACAAATGATTTTCTTGATTACATTCGGGATTTCTTTGTGATCTTCGATAGACAAACAATTTTGTCCCAGTAATTCTTTCCATGCTACATTTGCTCTTACGGCCTGATCAGAATGTAAAACGCTGATATGATACACTTCGTAGCGTTTTTGTGCCTCTTTTAATAATTCAAGAGACGTATATGTTTGCTGTCCAGAACCCATAATTTCTTTTATGGCAGATGCCGGAAGTGTTGGTAAATTTGGCTCGTCACCAACAGTAAACAACAATCCTTTTTGACCTCTTTTTTCGAAAGCATCGGTTTTGGTATGAAAAGCGGCAAAATACCACGCCAAAAGATAACTTTCTCCAGCGTTTCCTCCGCCTCCACCTTCGATATACGTTCTCGTTAACCACATATCCAATTCTTCATCTCCAGATTCAAATTGTCCAACCTGCAACGGAAATCTGTCGCATTCGTGATCTCCAATTCCTAAAAACAAAAGTGCCGGATCCGGAACGCCGCCCTGAATGATTCCGCCCATTAATTTCGGAAGTCCATCCTTAATCAATTCATGCGGAATATGTCCCATACTTCCCGTAACATCCAATCCTAAAATAATTGGAACTGTGTTTGGGTGAACTTCTGAATCTCTGGCTTCTCTAAACGTAATGCCGTTCGGGTTCATAGATTCATGTGCCATATGCAATGAATTTTGCGTGAAAATTTCACTTGCTGATTTTTTTCCGTAACCTGCTGCTTCGGCTCTGCTCAAACGAGCGCCTAAATCGTATCTTGTACCTCCCATGATTAAAATGTTTTACCAAATAAATATTCAAATCTCTTTTTTGTCACTTCAAACTGAATATTTAAATTTCTGATTGTTAATGATAATTCCATATCTTTTTGCACAAACGCTTCCGGTTGAAAGTCGGCAAAAGTCAAACTATTCTTGTCAAGCGGACTAATATCGATAAGGCCTTCCTGCTCTCTTTCGAGTCTTTTTATTTTAAGTTCGATATCTTCAACTCGTCGTCTGTATATTAATTCAGAATCTTCACCAATGGTTTTGGCTCTGTCTTCTCTTATCTGATCATTGTTTCTTTTTAAAGACTCAATAAATCTTGGTTTTAAATCATCGCTCATAATTTCTAGTTGTTTGGTTATAGTTTTTTGTTTGGGGTTTTCTTTGTTTCAGGTTTCAAGTTTCAAGCTGCTTTGGATAACTTGAAACCTGAAACTTAAAACTCTTATTTAGACCAATTGATCTAATTTAATAACTTGAACACTTTCGCCTTCGAAGTCTTTTACTGAATTCGTTGTAAATATTTTGTCGAAACAATCTAAAACTTCAAAACCTTTGTTGAAGATTCCGTGGCTTACGGCTAAGTATAATTTTCCGGCATTTTTGTTTTTTAATTCTTCTGCTAAGCCAACAAAAGTTCCGCCGCCGTCGCAAATGTCATCTACAATTAAACAATCGATTCCGTTTAAGTCATCTTCGTACACTTTAAAACCAGATAATTTTCCGGTTTTCACATCACGGCTTTTACTGCATTCTACAACATCAACGCCGCCTAAAAATTCAGACACTTTGTAGATTTTCTTCAAAGCGCCACCGTCCGGAGAAATCAATTTTACGTTTTCTCCAATTATATTTAAAACTTCTTTGATGAAAGTATGATTCGGAATCACTTCGCAATTGTTTACCAATGCCGGAGTAACCTCAGAGTGCGCATCAAAAACAAAAACTTTATTCAATTGAAGTCCGTTGATGATATCTGCATACACTTTTACAGAAAGAGATTCTCCTTTTATCATAACACGATCTTGTCTTGCAGCCGGAAAATACGGAATAAACAAATCGATAACTTTAACATCCATTCTACGCAAAGCATCTACTGTGATACACAATAAACCCAAATCGTTGAATGAATTTAATCGGTGTGTAATTGTTACTTTCTGATTATGATCAAAATCCGGATTGATTTTAATATGTGGTTCTCCGCCAGAAAATGTAAAACTTTGAAATTTGATTTCTTCCTGATTCGTTACAGGAGTGAATTTTGGGTCTAAATTTAGTATCATAGTTTTTTAGTTTGCGTTAATTATACGCAAATATAGATTTAATTATTTAATAAACAATTTTATTTTGTGTAAAATTTACGCAAACATGTTTTTTTATTTTCTAAACATAATTTAACATTCTTTAAAACACTTATAATCAAAGATTAAAAGGTTTTTTTTTGAACCATTAAGAGATTAAGAAAAATTAAGATATGCTGCTTAATAAACTTAATATCTTAATGGTAAAAAAATATATGTTAATTACCATCCGCAGATTCTTTAAAGTATTCCTTGGCTACTTTTTGGGCAATTAGTTTTCGTTTTTCTTTTAAGGCTTTATCCTCGCTGTCAAAGGCTTTTACCATTTTTTGGCCTTTGGTTCCTACTCTGCCGTATTGAACAATTATCGTATTGCCTTCTGTACAAATTTCCCAAAACTTATTACTTCCGTTTGAGGTATTCAGGTATCTTTCAAAATTAGTATTCGCGTTAGTTACTGATTCAGGATTATTTTCTGAGGCATTATTTTCGATTTCGATAGTCGTTTCTTCCATTTCTACATCATCAAAAAACGACTGATTGTGCAACGCTGCCCCAATCATTTTTAAAACTCTTGGTTTGTTTTCAATCCAGTCTTTCGAATAAATCTGGCAAACCGTCCAGCCGTTGGCTTTCAGGATTTCCGGTCTCAAAAGATATTGTTCCAAAATATCGTTATTCGCATAATGAAGATCATCGTCAATCATAATTCCTAAAACAAACTCTTCATCTTCTGCCGCTTTCTTGATTCCTAAATGGCATTTAAATTTACTTTGCCCAATATTTTGTGTAGCGAAGTAGCCCATTTTCTCCACTTCTGCCTGAATTTGATTGGCGATTAAACTCGACGTTTCAATTTTGTTTTTACTATTTATCGAATTCAGAACATTATTTGCCGCTTCCAATTGTCCCAAACTAATCAATTCAGCATATTGAAGGTATTTTCTAAAGTAATTTGCACCTTCGTTGTATTCGTTTTTAATGTCGGTATATTTTATAGAACTCACGACGCACATACTTTTCTTGGCTCTGGAGAAAATTACGTTCAAGCGTTTTTCTCCGCCGCGCTTGTTGATTGGTCCAAAATTCATCAGCATTTTTCCCGTTGGGTTATAACCGTAACACGTACTCATAATAATAATGTCGCGTTCGTCTCCCTGCACATTTTCGAGGTTTTTCACAAAAAGCCCAACAAACTGATTGTTTTCAATACGTTTGTATTCTTCTTCAATCAGGTTTTCAAAAACTTTATCTTCGATACAAATATTTTCGATTGCCGTTTCGATTTCGTTTTGCTGTTCCATCGAAAAAGCAACAATCCCAATACTTTGTTCTTTATTCTGAATTAAAAGTTCGCGAACCATATTGGCAATATATTGCGCTTCCAAAGTATTGGAGCGTGCATTATAAACTCCTTTTTGAATATAATGATAGGATATTGGTTTAGAAAACAAATGATCCAGATTGTTTTTCGCCTCTTTTACATCATTCACAACAATCGCTTCGCCCACTTTGCTGTGATCTTTTAAATCCGGTATGGTCAACAATTTACTATCGTAGAATGAAGCATTCGAAAAACCAATCAAAGCTTCATGTTTACTACGGTAATGCCAGCCCAACATAATCGACGGAAATTTGCGCGCGCCCTGTGTCAGGAAACTATCGGCATCTAAAGAGAAATAATCATCATCATCCTCTGTGGCGTCCGTCCATAAATCGTCCTGATTTCCAGAGGAACTTCCGAAGAAATTACTTGGCGGCATTTGCATTTCATCTCCAACGATAATGGTTTGTTTGGCTCGATATATTGGCACAAGTCCTTCTTCGAGCGTAATCTGACTCGCTTCATCAAAAATGACAACATCAAAATAGTTTTCATCAACCGGTAAAGTATCTGAAACGCTCAACGGACTCATTAACCAAACGGGTTTTATTTCTCGGATAATCTGTCCGGAATCTGAAGACGCCAATTCGCGAATCGATTTAAATCGAATGCTTTTGCTGAATTCATTTTCCAGAATTTTTCTTCCTTCAGTAATCGATCTTTTGCTTTCTTTTTGTTCCGATGTCATTCCGGAAACCGACATTTCAGACGTTAAAATCAGTTCTTTTAAATTGCTGACTTGTTTTGCAATGATGTATTTTCCGTTGAGTTCTAATAAATCAGCATACATTCTTTTTACTTTTTCGATAGAAGTATGCAGCAAATCCATGTTGAATTTTTTATGCGTGTAATTAATCGCATAATATTTTTCTAACGATCTTTCTGCCAAAGTAATTTTTAAATGATCGAGCGGAATTTTAGTTCCTTTCAATAATTGAATAACCGATGGATTTACGTCTTGTATTTCATCAAAAAAAGAAGCGTACAAGTCAAAATAAGCTTTCTTGGTATTGATCGCTGTAATTTCGTTTTCAATGGTCGATAAACTTAAATTCTCATAGTTTTCGATACTGTCGCACAAAGACGAATTTACTTTTAAAAACAGATTCTTAATTTCCGAAACTTCTTTTCTTTCTTCTGCATTCAGGTTTTTGGCAAAATCCAGAATCGTGGCATCTAATTCTTTTTTAAGCGTTTCGGTATGGTATTTTAATTCGAATAAATCGCCAAGATTGTAATTACTTTCAAAATCACTTTTTAAAGTATTGAATTTCTCTTCAAGCTCAAATTGTGCAATATAATTTTCTAAAACAACAGACAAACTTGGTTTTACAGCATGTTTATTGAGATCATAAACGGCAAGAATTTCATTTTTTGTCTTTTTAAAATCAGAACTTATAAAATTAAAAAAGCTGTTTTCATTTTTTCTGATGATTTCCAAAGCCGTTTTAGCTTCGGTTTCAGATATTGTGTTGGTCCAATACGGATATTGTTTTGCCAGTTTTTCGATATCAGATCGTAACTTCAATAAAGTCTGAACATCTTTTTCCAGCGATCTAAAAAGTGCGCTGTTTGGCTCTAATAATTCCGGCACATTATTATCAAAATAAATAAAAGTCCCAATTGCTTTTCGAAGGAATTTATGAATCTCAAAAAACGTATCAATTTTTGGCGGAATCGAAACAAAATCCAGTCGTTCTGAAATATTTTCTAATAATTCCTGACTGTTTTCTAAGTCCTTTTTTAAATCCGAAATATGCTGGTATTTACGAAACGCATCCATTTTTAAAAAGCGGAACGGATGCACAGAGAAAAACTCAGACTGATTGGTTTCGAGATTTATCGCAAATAATTTCTCGAATAATTCGTGGTTTTTGTTCCAGTCTTCTAATCCTGCTCTGTCGTCGAGCGTGTTTAAATTGTCTAATAATGCTTTGTGTGAATTCGAAATCAAAACATCAAAAATCGATTTGATCGTAAGATTGGTTTCAGCATCAATTCGGGCATTCATAAATTCATGAAAAATTGCCACTTTATTAATTTCAGCATCAATTTTCTCAACGAGTTTATTTCGCGTTTTTGCTATGGCTTCAAAATTATTTTTGGAAGCTGTAAAGTCATTGAAAGTTTGTTTCAGATCAAAAATAAACTCTTTTTTATCGGCCTGCGAATCATGAATTAAACAGCATAAATCGTCTAATCCCTGATTCTTAAGTCGGTAAAAAACGACATCAAGTGCCGCGCGTTTTTCGCAAACGAATAAAACCTTTTTATCATTGGCCACATAATTGGCAATTAAATTGGCAATGGTTTGCGATTTTCCTGTTCCCGGCGGACCTTGTATAATATAGCTTTCTCCAGATTCTGAATATTTTACGGCATTGTTTTGCGTAGGATCGCTCGCCACAACATTAAATGTTTTGGTAAAACTGTTTCCGGATTCTATTTCATTCTTAAAATCTTTTTGTGCCAATGAATTAAACAAACTCTTGAAAACATTATTCTCAACGTCATTTTCTATCACCTGATTGTAATCGCGAACCAGAGACATTTTTTTATAATTAAAATTGCCTAAAATTAAATTGCACGTATCAAATTCCCAACGAAAAGGATTTACGTCGCCTTCATCAAGCTGATAAAATTCTCTTTCGATGGTTTTATTTTCATTAAAAAAATGAGGATTCTGTTTGATGTCGCTGTTAATCAGATATTCCAGAGATGAAGCCTGTTTGAAAACATAATTTCGAAACAACTCTAAACCATAAGGCTGATAATTTTCGGGTTTATAAGAATAATTCAGGCTTCTTTGATCCTGAATCGCTTCTCGTTTTTTTGAGCGTTTATTAAACTGCGTCAGGATTTGTTTTGCCTGCGAATGAATCAGTTTTATTTTTGGTTTCTCAATATAATCCAGAACAATTCCCGAACCATTTTTCTCGACTTGAATTCTTAATAATTCATAGATTTCTTCAATTTTAGTTTCCGAAAGCTGAATTCTTTCAGGCAAACGAATATCATATAAATCTTTTAGCATATTGGCCAAAACAGGGTTTATCTCCACTTCAGAATCCAGAAATTCCAGTGTATAATCGTCTTTTACGCCTTTTTTCTTTGTTAGCGTAACCGATGCCAAAAGCAAAGGCGAAACTATTTTTTCTGAACTATCTTCTTTGGTATTGAACCAATTAAGGTTGCACAAAACAAGTTTTAATTGACTAAATCCGTATTCGTTAATGTCTTTATTGGCTTCTAAACGAATTTTATCGAGCGTGGGAACGATATACGTATTGTCTTGAAATTCTAAATATTTGTTGAGCGAAATCGTACTGGTATTGCTGATTTTTTTAGAGATTTCAGCATTCCAGTAAAAAATAGCATTGGGATCGATATTCTCATAATTCAACGCTTGCGGAACAGACGAAACGGTAAGATTCAGGAATTTTAAATTTGGCTGAAAATACAAAAGCCGATTTCGTTTGCTGTTATCAAATAATCGGTTTCTAAGTTTCTCGTGAATAAACTGATTTTTATTCTGAACTTTTGCGTCGATTAAATGTGATAAATCATATTCGGTTTCAGGATTATAATCTCTGTAATTCTGGAGTTTTTCTACAATTTCGTTTAAATCCTTCCAACGATTTTCACGATTCAATTCCGTCATTCCCAAAATAATATTGGCAATTGCAGGATTTATTTTGCTGTTCAGGAAGTACATTTTCTTGCGATATTCTACAAAACGTTTTACATCTTCAATATCTGTAAAATCAAATTGCAAAGCGATACTCGCCAGAATCATTCCCAAAACAAAAATATCTGTCAACGGATCATGATGGTCAAACTCAAATTCGAAAGAGCTGTAATCTTTTACATAAACCGGTTTTTTAGAATCTTCTAAATCATCTTCAGAAACACTTTTATCACTGTATTCTCTTTTTACATTTTCTCCAATTTCGGTTGTATTAAAATGTTCGCCAGAAATTTCAAAAGCTCTGCTTCTACTTTTAAAGAATGCCGAAATTACTTTCGAATTATCTTGTATTTCGAAAACATTATCCAAAATATGAAAATGTTGATTTTCGATATAAATCGTCGAAATATCCTGCAGCGATGCCACTTTTCCCTGATTATGAATAGTTGCAACTGTTTTTAACAAAGGCATTATTATGGCAATAATATCATCGTTGGCAAATACTCCTTTTTGAAAGTTTTCGGTAATAAATTGATAAAAAGCGGATTCCTTAATGGGTGTAATCATCTTAATAAGTATTTTCCAGGTCAGATTCTAAAATAGTATTTAAGGTAGTCGTGCAGTTTTGAGCAAAGGCTTTATAGGTTTTCTCGGTTAGATTCAATTCTTTTTTGAGAATGGTTTTCATTTCTTCTTCTAAACTTAATTGTTCCGAAATATCCAGAATATGCCCAATAAATGCTTCTTTCAAATCCGGATCGCACAACGCAAAATCGAGCATTACGTAAGCATAATATTCTTTTAAGTTTTTCTTGCTGTTTTCTATTTTCAGTTTGAAGGCATCGTCAATAAAGGCGTCGGTTTTTTTATCTGAATTCGAAAAATATTGTTTGTAAAGCGCGTTACAATATTCAGATTGCGTCCATTTTGGTTTTAAAATAATCGAGATTAATTCTTTTGTAATATCAAAAACCAGCTTTTTATTAAATAAATTGAGTTGATGCAAATCTGTTTTTCCGGAAATAATCTTTTCTACTTTCGAATAAAAATTGGCATTGTCATTTTCGAAAATTTCCAGAGATTTGGCTCTGATAAAATTCTCCGGATGTGTTTCTCCGTCAGAACCTTTTTCTATTCTTTCCAGAATTTCATTGGCTTGTTTCAGATAACTTTCCGCTGAAACTTTTTCTAAACCGGTATTTAATTTTACTAATGTCTGAATTGTAGTTTCCAGACTTCCACTGACTTTTAAAGCACCTAAATCACAATATAATTCGGTATAAAGCTGATACAATCTGGCGGTTTCGTAATAAAACAATTCGCTGTTGCCGTCGCTCGCAATCGTATTGATGATTCTGTTTGTGATTTCAAAATCGCCATTTTCCAGATTAAACAACAAAATATGCGATAATTCATGTCCGAACAAAACCAGTAATTCGTCTTCGTTTAGCAATTTTAAAATCGTTCCTGATAAAATAATGTGGGCTTCATTTTCAAAAAAAACAACTCCGGCATTATTATCCACACTTTGCGACTGATAAATCGTGATGGGAACCAGAATTCCCAATTTGTCTTTTGCCGTATTTAAAATTTCGTAAACCTTTGGTTCTGTATTGGGATCAATCCGATAAGAATTTTTTAATAAATCGGTTTTAAAGGCTTCTTGTTGTTCTGCTTTTACTTTTTCTTCAGAAAACCAAGACCAGGTTTTGTCTTGCTTTTTAAAATAATCTCTTAAATCAGAATGGAATGGAAATGGTTTGATCATTATATTTAGTTTAAGCAAATTTTATTTCAAAATGGAAGCCTCTTTCTATCAAATCATTATATTTCAATTTATTGAACTTAAATAATTTTGCCGGGCGACCGCTTTTTATGGGCGAAAATTTGTCTGTTTCTTCTAAAAATCCGTAACTCAATATCTTTTTTCTGAAGTTTCGTCGGTCAATTTCTTTTTCTAAAATCGTGCAATACAAATTTTCAAGATCCGAAAACAAGAATTCTTCGGGAAGTAAATCAAACCCAACAGGCTCGTAAGTAAGTTTGGCCTTTAATCTTGAAATCGCTTTTTTGATAATTAAATTATGGTCGAATGCCAAAGAAGGAATTTCGTCTATTTTGTACCATTGTACTTTATCGGCATCTGTATCTGCTTTAATTTCAAGATTTGAAGCATCAACCAAAGCATAATAAGCAACAGAAATAACACGGTTTCTGGAATCCCTGAAAATATCATCTCCAAAGGTGTAAAGCTGTTCCATAAACTTTAATTGCACATTGGTTTCTTCATGCAACTCCCTGATTACAGCGTTGCTCAACGATTCGTCATTTTTTACCAAACCGCCCGGAAGCGCCCAGTATTTTTCGGCAGTACCAAATTTTTGTTCTATTAAAAGCACATATAAACTGTTGTTTTTATATCCAAAAACAATGGCATCAACTGCGATTCTAATATTTTGAAAATTTTCCATAACTCAAACACATTAACAACAAATATAACTATTGAAGTTTCCCGTTGTTATACTAAAACGAAAAAGTTTGCCACGAATTTTAATCTGTAGTGTTTTTTATGCTTGCGAAGAAGTTTGCCACGAATTTCACGAATTTTCACGAATTCGTTTTTGATTTCATATTGAACAAAAAATTCGTGTCAATTCGTGAAATTCGTGGCGAAAAAAAATAATTCGTGGCGAAAAAAATTACAACCTATTGCCCAGAAATAATTTTAATTCTTTAGAAATAGCTTCAAAAAAAGAATTCAAATTATTGTTTTTAGCGGTCAATAAGTATACAAATTCCTCAGGAACGTGAAAACTATTCCATACCAGCTGTAATTTGTTTTCTTTAATATATTTTCTCGCATTACAATTCCAGGTTATCGCAAGTCCCGAATTTTTGGACAGCATTTCCAGCATTTCAGATTCTGAAGGAATAATATAATTAGGCACCATAGAAGGCCTTTTTTTACTGAAAGCATGCAGCCAGAATAATTTGATATGCGGAATTCTTGCATCATGACTGTACCATTTTTGGTTGTTAAGCCATTTTTCTGTTTCGGTATAATTATCTGCTTTTAGTTTCTGGCGGAATTCTTCGATATTTAAATTCATTGGCGCCACCATGATCAGTTTAATTTTACCTACGATTTCGTAAATGGTATCAAACGTATCATATCTTTTTGTTGTAATGGCAAAATCGAGTTTCTTGGCATCGACAAGTACAAAAAGGGCATCATCTTCGGCAAAAGTAAAATCAATAAAATCAAATTTGGAGATCAAAATACTTCCGCAGCTGTTGAATAAATCTTTTGAAACACCAACAGAAATCAAGCGAACAGAATCTTCTGCTTTTGCCCTGAATCCGTTTTCAACAGTTTCTAATCTATCGAGCGCGTCAATAATTAAATTATTCAGTAACTTAGCGTACTCTGTTGGTTCTACGCCTTTAGATTTTCGGTTAAATAATTTATAACCTACATGCGCTTCTAACATAGCTATTTGCTGACTAACCGCGGGTTGGCTCATAAACAACTCTTTTGAAGCGACAGAAAAATTTCCATTTTTATATACAGACTTAAAAGTTCTGTACCATTCCAAATTTACCATGATATAACTTTATTTATAACAAACATAGTTTATTTTATTTTTACTAATATCACATAAGGTGTAAATTTGATCAAAATTTAAACATTGATAATAAGACATGAAAAAAATCGCATTAATCGCAATAATCGTATTAACAGCTGGCTTTTCGGCAACAGCTCAAAAAACAAAAAAGATGAAAAAAGTATTATTTGTTGTGACCAGTAATGATAAACTGGGCAATACGGGAGAAAAAACCGGATTCTGGTCAGAAGAATTTGCGGCTCCTTATTATGAACTATTAGATAAAGGTGTAGAAATTACCATCGCATCACCACTTGGAGGCCAGCCGCCAATTGACCCAAAAAGTGCAGATCCATCATCAGCAACAGAAGACACCAAACGTTTTGATGCTGATAAAACATTACAGGAAAAATTAAAAAATACGCATAAACTTTCGACAATAAATCAAAAAGATTATGATGCTGTTTTTTATCCTGGAGGTCACGGTCCGCTTTGGGATTTAGTTGAAGATAAAAGCTCAATTGCATTAATTGAATCTTTTTACACGCATAAAAAACCAGTAGCTTTTGTTTGTCACGCTCCAGCCGTTTTGAAAAACGTAAAAGTAAATGGTGAATTTTTAGTGAAAGGTAAAAAAGTAACCGGTTTTACCAATGAAGAGGAAGAAGCTGTTGGTTTAACCAAAGTGGTTCCGTTTTTATTAGAAGATGCTTTAACTCAAAATGGAGCAAAATTCTCAAAAGGTCCAAATTGGGCTCCTTATTCTGTAGAAGATGGTCTTTTAATTACAGGACAAAACCCGGCTTCGTCTAAATTGGTCGCTGGTAAATTATTGGAAAAATTAAAATAAGATGCTAGGGACTAAGGTTCTAAGTTACTAAGATTTTGGAAATCTTTAAAAAACTTAGAACCTTAGTATATCAGAAATTATTAATAAAAGATCTACGTTGCTAAGATTAAAAAACTTAGAACCTTAGCAACTTAGCATCTCAGAAACTCAAAAAAAAAATGCTAAACTTTGAATTATATAATCCGACGAATTTAATTTTCGGAAAAGGACAAATTGAAAAACTTTCGACTTTAGTTCCAAAAGATGCTAAAATTCTTTTGGCTTACGGCGGTGGAAGTATTTTTAAAAACGGAATTCACGAACAAGTAATCAAAAATTTAAAAGGTTTTGAAATTGTTGAATTTGGAGGAATTGAGCCAAATCCGCATTTTGAAACGTTGATGAAAGCCGTTGAAATTATCAAAGCTGAAAAAATAGATTTTATTCTGGCTGTTGGCGGCGGATCTGTTATTGATGGTGTGAAATTTATTTCGGCAGCCGTAAATTTTGACGGAAACCCAATTGATATTTTACAAAAACGTTTGCTGATTAAAGAAAATGCGGTGCCTTTTGGAACTATTTTGACATTGCCTGCAACGGGAAGCGAAATGAATTCCGGATATGTCGTAACCATTAAAGCAACTCAGGAAAAATTAGCTTCGGGCGGAAGTGCTTTGTTTCCTAAATTCTCTATTTGTGATCCAACAGTTATTGAATCGTTGCCAAAAAGACAATTGCAAAACGGTGTTGTAGATGCTTATACCCACGTAATGGAACAATATTTAACGTACCCGCACGAAGGTTTTTTACAAGACAGAATTGCCGAAGGAATTTTACAAACGTTAATTGAAGTTGGTCCTAAAGTTGTAGAAAACCCAACGGATTATGCTTTGGCTTCGAATTTTATGTGGAGCTGTACAATGGCTTTAAACGGATTGATTCAAAAAGGAGTTCCTTCTGACTGGGCAACACACATGATTGGCCACGAATTAACAGCTTTATATGATATAGACCATGCCAGAACTTTAGCTATTATTGGCCCAAGTTTATACACGGTAATGTTCGAAACTAAAAAAGGAAAACTAGCACAATACGGAAGAAGAATCTTCAACCTAATAGGTTCTGATGATGAAGTGGCAAAAGAAGCAATCAACAAAACAGTTGAATTTTTCCACACCATGGGAATGGATACTAAATTATCTCAATATACAGATGATTACACCAATACAGCAGATTTTATTGTAAAACGTTTTGATGAAAGAGGCTGGAAAGGTCTTGGCGAAAACCAATTGGTAACTTTAGATAAAGTAAAATCGATTGTTGAGCTTAGCTACTAAGGAATAAAATTCCAAAATTTTTAAATTCCAAATTCCAATACTTATCGTACTTGGGATTTGGATTTTTTTATTTGAAGCTTAAACATTTAGTTTGAAGCAATTGGAATTTGGAATTTAAAAAATTTGGAATTTTAGAAAAAAAGGCGTTCTTAAAATATTTAGGAACGCCTTTTTAAAATACTAAAACAAAACTAACTAACTCAATTTTTGCTAAACTCATTAAAATTCTAATTTATAAAGAGTTATAACGCAACTATTAAATTATTATTGTGTAAAGCATAAAATATTTTTGATAATTATTTAGAACTAGCTGAAAACCATTGTTTACAGACCTTGTTTTTAAATTTCTTAAATCAGATTTTGTATTATTACTACATTATTAAGTACTTTTGCTTTAAATTATTAAAATAATGAGCGAAAAATTAAAGTTTGCAGTAATTGGAGGAGGGAGTTGGGCAACGGCAATTGCTAAGATGTTATGCGTAAATCTTTCAGAAATAGCTTGGTATATGCGTAATGATGCTGCAATAGAGCACATTCAAAAATACAAACACAATCCAAACTATTTAAGTTCAGTCGAATTTGACACTACTAAACTTAAATTAACCAACAATATAAACGAAGCAGTTGAATATGCAGATTATGTAATTTTTGCTATTCCGTCTGCTTTTTTAGATGCTGAATTAAAAAATCTGACTGTTTCTTTAACAGATAAAATAATCTTTTCAGCTATTAAAGGAATCGTTCCTGAAACGAGTTTAATTGTTGGAGAACATTTTCATATTCAATACGACATTCCTTATTACAATATTGGGGTTATTACAGGTCCTTGTCACGCAGAAGAAGTAGCGTTGGAAAGACTTTCGTACTTAACCATTGCTTGTGGCGATCCGGACAAAGCCAGCATTGTAGCAAAATCTTTATCAGGAAATTATATTAAAGCCAAAATCTCAGACGATATCATCGGAACTGAATATGCGGCGATGTTGAAGAATATTTATGCAATCGCAGCCGGAATTGCACATGGTTTAGGTTATGGAGATAATTTCCAATCAGTAATGATGAGTAACGGAATTCGTGAGATGAAGAAATTCATCAGAAAAGTACATAAAATGAAACGTAACATCAATGATTCGGCTTATTTAGGCGATTTATTGGTCACAGGATATTCCGTATTCTCCAGAAACAGAATGTTCGGAAACATGATTGGAAAAGGCTACACCGTAAAAAGTGCGATGATGGAAATGAGCATGGTTGCCGAAGGTTATTACGCCACCAAAAGTGCTTATAAACTAAATCAGGGTTACGGTGCCAAAACGCCTATTATCGACGCCGTTTACAGCATTTTATACGAAGGAAAAGATGCTAAGTCTGTGTTTAAGAAACTGACTGAGTCTTTGGATTAGTCTTTTTTAGAAGAAGAAGCAAGAGACAAGAGGAAAGATTTAGTGAATAGAGAATAAAAAAGAGTCAAGACTAATTAATTTCGTCTTGACTCTTTTTTTATGTTCAATATGAGAAAGTCTATTCTCTTGATTCTTTCCTCTTGTCTCTTACTTCACCATAACTCCCTCAACAAACAAAATCGGCACTTCTTCCGTATTATTTTCGCTGATTAGGTTAGATTTGAAGATGAATTTCTTGTCGTATAAAGTATTTCCGATGAAGAAAGTGACCATGAATTCATTGTTTAAAACCAAAAGGCTTTTTTCGATCATTTCAATTTTTACTACAGAAACTGCCGGAACTTCAACAAAAGCGTGGCGTAAAACAGATGTTTTTTTCATTTCGCCATCGATAGTTCCAAATGCTTTTGAAACTACCATAACGCTGTCTAAATTAAAGTCGCTATCGTTTACAAGATAAGCGTACCACACTTTCTCCATAAAATCGTCGCTCCATTCCTGAACGGCGGCTAGAAATACGTTTTCTACTTCGGGGATTGTTATATCTTTTTTCATCTTTATTTAAAGCTTTAAAACCTTTGTCAAAGTCTAAACTTCAACAAAGGTTTATTGTATTAATGAGAATTATATCTTCAGAATTAATCTGAAATCTACAATCTAATATCTAAAATTAAATATTGGCTTTGAATTGCTCTAAGAAACGAACATCGTTTTCATAAAACATACGAATATCACCAATTTGGTATAATAACATTGCAATACGTTCTACTCCCATTCCGAAAGCAAAACCGTTAAATTCATCCGGATTGATGTCGCAATTTTTAAGAACATTCGGGTCAACCATTCCACAGCCACCAATTTCTAACCAGCCTGTTCCTTTTGTAATACGGTAATCAGTTTCTGTTTTTAGTCCCCAATAGATATCAATTTCGGCACTTGGTTCCGTAAATGGAAAGTATGACGGACGTAAACGGATTTTTGATTTTCCGAACATTTCTTTGGTGAAATAAAGCAATGTTTGTTTCAAATCTGCAAACGATACGTCTTTGTCAATGTATAATCCTTCCACTTGATGGAAAATACAGTGCGAACGTGACGAAATTGCTTCGTTACGAAATACACGTCCCGGAGAAATAGTACGAATTGGCGGTTTGTGATTTTCCATATAACGCACCTGAACAGATGATGTATGCGTACGCAACAACACATCAGGATTTGTCTGAATGAAAAATGTATCCTGCATATCACGCGCCGGATGATATTCCGGTAAGTTCAACGCCGTAAAGTTATGCCAGTCGTCTTCGATTTCCGGACCTTCGGAAACGTTGAAGCCAATGTTGGCAAAAATATCTATAATTTGGTTTTTTACGATAGAAATAGGATGACGTGAACCAATAATAACAGGCTCTGATGATCTTGACAAATCTCCAAAAACACCTTTTACTTCTTGCTTGCTTTCAAGCTCTTCCTGAATAACTCTTACTTTTTCTTCAGCTACGGATTTTAAAGTATTTATTACTTGTCCGAAATCTTTTTTCTGGTCGTTTGGAATATTTTTAAACTCTGTAAAAAGTTCTTTTAATAACCCTTTACTACCTAAATATTTAATTCGGAACTGCTCTAAAGATTCTTTATTTTTATCATTAAAGGCTTTTGCTTCCTCTATATGCTGTTTTATCTTGTCTATCATTTTCCTTCAATAATTGAGAATACAAATTTACATAATTTGTTTCAAGTTTAAAGTCTAAAATTTAAAGTTTCCCTTCGCGGGTTACGATATTCATTTATAACTATTTTATTAAACTTATTTTGCTTTCGATTTCCCTGACTCTGCCCAGCCAAAAATCTATTCCCTCCTGATTTTTAACAACCTCTTTTTTAAAATTTGATGAAATAGTATTTAACTTTCCCCAGTTTCTTTGGTTATCTTTATCACGTTCCGCTTTTGTAGTGGGTTCTGTTCTGGTTCTCCAAAAATCAATATTTTTAAGATAATTTACTTTTAAATCTTCAAAATATTCTATCAATTTTTCTTTTGAATTAGGAATATATCCCGGACCATTGCAGCCACAAGAATGAAAAGCGATTCCAACAGAATATAAGCTTTTCATATGTTCCCATTTTTTTACATCATCTTTTTTTGGAGATTCAAAATCAAGTCCCATATTAGCCATAAACCCTCCACAATCCGGACACTTTACTTCCAGATCTGATTGTTTGCCTGTTTTTATGTCTTTAAAAAGTCTTCTTTTAAATGTTTTTCGACAATCAAAACAAGCATAATGAGGCTTATAAGAGGTCATTGCATATCTACACATTTCTTTCTTTTTAAGTGTTAGTCACAGACTGAATACTGTAAACTAAAAACTATTCAATAAATTCTCTTTCTAAAAAATAACTTACAATCGCTTCTTTCATTAAAACCGATTGTTCGCCTGCTTTTAGCGGTGGTAATTCTTCTTTTACTTTATAATGTGGCCATCCGTCTTCATCAAAATATTCGAATTCATAAAATCCGTAAGGCTCTAATAATCGGCAAATAGCGATGTGCATTAAGTTTAATTTTTCATCTTTTTTGAATTCTCTATGAATCTTTCCAAATTCCTGAACTCCGATTAGGTAAATAATGGCATCTAAATCTAAATCTTCGCCTTGCGAAAATTGATTTGAAAGTATATCGACGAGCTTTTCCCAACGCTCTTTTAATTGTGTATCTCTTGACATATATATTTGTGATTTTAGATTTTAGATTTTAGATTGCTGACTTAAAAATCTAAAATCTGCAATCTGAACTCTAAAATAGATTTGCAAAGATACGGACTTCAAATCCAAAGACCTAAAATTAACGGTTTGCCTTATTGTATAGAGAAATTACCCACGGATTATACGGATTTAACTGGTTTACACAGGTTTTTTTATTCTTAAAGTATATTTTCAGCCACACCTTTTTTAATCTGTGTCAATCTGTTAAATCCGTATAATCTGTGGACTATAAAAAAAACCTCTGCGCCTTTGCATCTCTGAACCTCTGCACCTTAAAAACTAGATAATTCTTTTATATTTGCGCCTCAATAAAACGACAGAAAATATGAGTGTTTTAGATATGATTTTGGGTGTGCTTTTAGCTTACAGTTTATACAAAGGAATTAAAAATGGGCTTTTTGTAGAAATTGCTTCTTTTATTTCTTTATTGCTCGGGATCTATTTAGCGATTAAATTTTCTTCTTTTATGACAGAAATGATCTCAAAACATGTTTCCTGGAATCCAAATACGATTCAGGTTACAGCTTTTCTGCTAACATTTATTCTGGTTGTAATTGGTGTTTACTTATTGGCCAAAGCCTTAACGGGAATTGCAGATTTTGCACAATTAGGCTGGTTGAATAAATTGGGCGGCGGATTTTTCAGAATCCTGAAAACAATCCTGATCGTAAGTATTGTAATTGCACTGTTTGAGAAAATAAATTTCGACAACACTTTTGCCAAACAAGAAACTTTAGACAAATCTATCTTTTATAATCCCATTAAAAAAGTAGCGGGTTTTGTTTATCCTTCTATCGAAAAATGGTACGAGGAATTTAAAGAAAACCATGTTAAGAAAACATCTGAAACAGAAAAGGAAAAAGAAACTGAAAAAGAAGAATAATTCATAAAGAAGCTGTTCTCTTATTCTTCTTCATTAAGATGTTTCGGAAATAAATTTTTCAGAATAATCAACATCATTCCAATTACATTTACAGACGAAGTTGTCAATAAAGTAATCAATACATTTTCTGAAAGATTCAGATGCAGTAAATTATCATTGAAATATAAAATAGACACTACAGCCGCTAGCCAGAGAAAAATAATGAAGGCAAAAATATAGGTTAAATGCCTTCTAAGTCTGGTGTCTTCTAAAAAACGACCTACTTTGGCGCTTCCCAATCTGTCTTCAAGAATCTGATTTTGCAGGCGCGCTTTGCTAAGGTCTTCAGGGGTTAATGAAGAACTATTTGCAATTGAAATTTGGTTAAGATTTAGGGAGGACATATAAGCTTAAATTGGTTTTAACTTAGTTTTATAATGTTCAAAAATATCATCATCAGAAATAACAGCATTAGAATCTTTGCGGTAAACTTTTCGCCACGGCGTACCGTCGTTGTGGGTTAATGCACTTAAATAAATACCGTCAAATCTTCCGTAGACTTCCCATATTTTATCTAAAAATTTCTCGTCTTCGCTAGTTATTTTTTCGTCTTTTAAGGCATTCGGAATTTTCTCTGTTATTTTTTCTTTCTTGTATTGCTTGATGCTGTAATACAAAGATGGAAAAACAGGCCCAAAATCCCAGGCAATAGGACTTTCGTCCAGCAATCTTTCTTTTTTATCTGTTAAGGCCAAATACCATCCATAAGCAATATAAGTTAGCTTAATTATTTTCATTGGCGTAAGATCTCCTGTTTTGGAATATTTATCTATGAAATAATTGGCGACTGTTGTTGGATTGTAAGTCATAATCATAATATTTTAATCAAAGTTAATGAAAATAACTTTGTGACAAAATTTTAAGAACTTATTGTAATGTAAATCAGTTGTTTTGCTTAATATTTAAAAGCAAACCCGAATATAGTAAACCCGACAGGTTTTTAAAACCTGTCGGGTTTGATAAAGATTATGCTTAGAACTTTCTACCAGTTTATTTCTAAACTTTCCCCTTTTTTCAAAGTGACGTTTTGTTTTTTATCCCCGCTGATTAAGTTTGTTTTTCCTCCAATTTTAGAAGAAACAGTAACTTTCTTTAAAATTTTATTTTCCCATTCCATTACGATTTCAAAACCTCCACGGGCACAAATCCCTTTTACAGATCCGGTTTCCCAGGCATCCGGCAAAGCGGGTAATAATCGGATTTCGTTTTCGTTTGACTGAACCAGCATTTCTGCAACGGCTGCAGCGCCACCAAAATTCCCATCAATTTGAAATGGAGGATGCGCGTCGAATAAATTCGGATACGTTCCTCCGCCTCTTCGTGGAGTTGCTGTTTTCTTTCCGTCGGGATCTACGTATCTCAATAATTCCCTAAACATTTTATAAGCACGGTTTCCATCCCAAAGCCTTGCCCAAAGATTGATTCTCCATCCTTTTGACCAGCCAGTGGTTTCATCGCCTTTTATCTCTAAAGTTTTTCTCGAAGCTTCGGCTAAATCAGGCGTTTTCTCCGGTGTAATATGATCGCCGGGAAAAAGTCCGAATAACTGCGATTGATGTCGATGTTTAGGATCTTTATCTTCCCAGTCAAAATACCATTCCTGCAAATTTCCTTTTTTGCCAATTTGATACGGATATAATTTTGAAAGCGCCGTTTCTAATTTTAGTCTGAAATCAGCATCAATATTTAGAACTTTCGAGGCTTTTATCGTTTTCCCAAAACATTCTTTAATCATGGCCAAATCTGCCGTTCCGCCGTACATCGTTGCACCAACAAAACCATCGGGTGCAATGTATTGGTTTTCGGGTGAAGTGGATGGTGACGTAATTAAATTCCCGTTTTTATCGGTTATCATCCATCCCAAAAGAAATTCAGCAGCGCCTTTCATCAACGGATATCCTTCTGTTTTCAGGTAATTTTTATCTTGTGTAAAAACATAATGTTCCCAAACGTGTGTACTGAGCCATGCGCCCGCCATTGGCCAGCAAGCCCACATTGGATCTTCTTTTCCGAATTGTCCAACGGGATTTGTCATTGCCCATATGTCCGAATTGTGTGCTGCAGCCCAGCCTTTGTTTACGCCATAAAAAGTTTTGGCCGTCACTTTTCCGGTTATCGAAAGGTTTTTTATAAAACTTAAAAGCGGCAAATGCATTTCTGAAAGATTGGCGTTTTCGGCAAGCCAGTAATTTTCTTCCAGATTAATGTTCATCGTATAATTACTGCTCCACGGCGGGTTTAAATGAGGATTCCAAATTCCTTGTAAATTTGCCGGAACACCCAGAGTTCTGGAACTGCTTATCAATAAATAGCGTCCGTAATTGAAATAGAGAATTTCAAGGTTTTTATCTTCTTTTCCGTCGGCGTAGCGTAATAAACGTTCGTCTGTTGGTAGATCCGGAGCGGTTGTTTTTCCTAAATTTAAATCAACGCGATTGTAGAATTTTTGATAATCAGCTGTGTGCGATTCTTTTAATTTATCGAATGATTTTGCAAATGCCTTATTCATATTTTGCACTGCAATTGCTATATCGTCTAAACCTTCGCTTGCGGGATTTTTGTCAAAACCATTAAAACTTGTTGCAACAGAAACATAAATAATGGCTTCTGTCGCATCTCTTAAGCTTAAAGATTCTCTTGAATTTGTAATTTTTCCGTCTGTTTTTTTAATTTGGACTAAAGTGGTAAATTTTGTTCCTCTTTCTTGTATATCCAGATATTTTGGCAAAACTGTATATCCTGCATTTTCGTGAATAGGTGCAGAACCTGTCATTACCAGAATATTATTTCGCACTTCGACATTTGATTTTAATAAACTCTTTAAATTAATATCAAAATTTAAAGTGCCTTTGTGATCGCTTGTCAATTTGATGATCATAATTTGATCCGGAGCAGAAACAAAATATTCACGCGTATATTTTACACCGGCCATTTCGTAACTTACTTTTGATATTGCATTCGAAATATCAAGTTCACGATGGTAATTGACAGCTTTTCCTTTTTCAGAATTATTAATTTCTAATGTTCCCAAAGGCGCAAAAGATTCAGAGTTTTTACCCTGAATTTTTTTGTTTAATTCCTCTGCCAATTTGTAGTTTTCGTTTTTTAAAGCTTCACGAATTGCCGGAATATTTTTGTACGCTTCCGGATTCATATTGGCATTTACGGGTTCACCAGACCAAAGTGTGGCGTCGTTCAAATAAATTTTATCTGCATTTGCGCCGCCAAAAACGGTTGCTCCCATTTTTCCGTTTCCTAAAACCAAGCTTTCTTCAAAGAATTCTGCGGGTTGATTGTACCATAAAACATGTTTGGATTGTGCGGTCATGTTTATGCTGAAAGAGGCGAATAGTAAAATGAAGAATGTTTTTATGAGGCTTGATTTCATGTATTCTTTTTTTGATTTTGAATTTCGTTTAAATATATGCCGTTCCTACGGAACTTTGTTATCATGCTCATTCTTATCAACGGATTAATCCCGAAGCTTCGGGACGTTGCTACAATATAGGTCGTTCCTCCGGAACTTTTGAGAGAGCCTTCGGCTCGGATTATTTTGTAGGGACGGATTTCAATCCGTCTTAACAATATGGATATTCAAATCTATCCAATTTTCTGAATTATTCGATTTCTTAGCTTATAAATAGGTAAATATCTCGTTTAACGGTTTCGCGCGTGAGGGATAGGAGTTAGCTACCGAAGTAGCACGGATAGCCCGACCGTATTTGCGAAAGGCGCACATAAGCGGTTTGTTAAATAGCGCCTTTTGTAAATACGGTCACGCCCAAATGTCACACCAAAATATTATTTACTAACCTTATATATTTCGTTTGCTGTAATCATTTCCCAATTATCGGTTCTGAAAGGCGATGCAGGGAATTTTTCTTTGTTGAAAAGATTGATTTCCGTATCGTCGTCTGCCCAACCGTAATGAACTGCAACGGGATTTTTTACGTCGTCGCTTGAAACTATAATCGTGTTGCCTTTTATTCTCGCTTTCGCGGAATGAAAAACTTTGTCGGCACTCGCGATTTCGAAGCCTTTTACGTTTTCTGAATTATCTGAAGCTATTAATCCTGAACCTATGTTATCGAAAGTCAGAATAATTTGATTGCCTTTTATTTGCTGAGATTTAAAAGTTGGTCCGCTATAGATTTGTTTTTTGCCGTAAACATTGTTTAATGCAATGGCGGCCAAACGTAATCCGACATCTTGTTTGTTTGTGGGATGAATGTCTTTTGCGTTACCAATATCTGTAGTTACGACCATTCCTGTATTGGGTACTTTTAAAGTTTCGGATTGTGCTTCGCGAAGTTCTGCCCAACGGCTGCCGACTTTGCTGTTTCCGTTGAATTCGTTGAAAGTCGATAATTGTACGAAATAAAAAGGAAAATCGCCTTGTTTCCACTTTGTTCTCCAATCCTGAATCATTAACGGGAATGCTTTTTTGTATTGTTTTGCGCGCCAAACATTGGCTTCGCCCTGATACCATAAAACGCCCTGAAACGCATACGGAACTAACGGATTTACCATTGCATTGTACAATAACGATGGATAACTGTTTGGCGAAATAGCAATTTTTACCTGAATGACATTGAATTTCCAAAGTCCTTCAAGTGGAATATTGCTGTCTTTAAACTGAATTTTTAAATCGGCCGGATCGCCATAAATTCCGCCGCCACCTGAATAATCTGCAATGCGAACTGCGATTACATTTTTTCCTTCTTTTAAAACTCCGGCTGGAATTTTATAAACTCTTAAAGCTTCCCAAATTTTATTGGTTCCAACTTCAACGCCGTTTACATAGGTAATATCTTCGTCATCTACTTTTGAAAGATGTAAAACGGCTTCATTTTTCGCCTGTTCGGCAGTTAACGTAATTGTTTTTCTCATCCAGACAATTCCATCGATATTGCCAATTTGTTGGTTTTCCCATAAAGAGGGTACTTTTATTTCGGGCCAGTTTTTATCTTCAAATTTGAAGTCCTTAAATTGGTTTTCATTTTCCATGGAAACATCAAAACCCTGAATCTTTTTTAAATTTTCTAAAACTGATTTTTTGTAAACGGCAAAAACGGCGTCCATATCTACCTGAGGAACATCTGCAATCATGGTTTTGAATTCGTCACTTTTTTGAAACGCTTCGTGGCTTGTCCAGGTTTCTACATTGGTTCCACCCCACGATGTATTTATAATTCCGATTGGGATTTTTAATTCAGCATATAGTTTTTTGGCAAAAAAGAAACCTGCCGCTGTAAAATCACGAATATTTTCTTTGTTGGCAACCAGCCATTTTCCTTGTTTTAGATCTTCTTTTGGAGTTCCGCTTAAATCTTGCGCAACTCCAAAATGGCGAATCATTGGATAATTAGAATCGGTCATTTCTTTTTCAGCGTTCATGACTTTGTACATCTGAAATTCCATGTTCGATTGTCCGCTGCAAATCCACACTTCGCCAACCAAAACATCTTTGATTACGATTTTATTTTTTCCTGTAATGATTAATTCAAAAGGTCCTCCCGCTTTTTCAGCAGACAGTTTAATCTTCCATTTTCCATCTTTATCGGCCTGAATGGTTTTGGTTTGTTTGTTAAAACGAACTTCCACTTTTTCATTGGCTTCTGCCCAACCCCAAACCGGGATTTCTTTGTTGCGCTGCAACACCATTCCGTCAGAAAACAACAATGGCATTCGCACATTTGCGTTTGCCATTATACTGAATATCAAAAAGATAAAAACTTTATATTTTTTCATCGTGTTATTTTTAAACCATATAAGTGATATAAGTAAATATAAGCTTTTTATTAAGTATGACTTATGTTTACTTATATCACTTATATGGTGAATTTAATTTTTTTACTGTAATCCTTCCTTCAGAGCGGTTAAAGCCTGAGTATCAAAAACGCTATTATCGCTTCTTTTAAAGATTCCGAAACCATTATTTCCCATACTTCCTTCATCCCAATAAAAAGGTAATAATCCGTTTGCTTTTGCTGTTTTTACCACCGTTTTTAAATAATAAGCTCTTGAAGCCAAATGTAAAGTTAAGGCATCGCCGGTTAAAGTCGTTCTGCGAATGGCGCCAAATTCTCCTAACAAAACAGGAATTCCTTTATCTACAAATTGGGTTTTCATTAGTTTAAAGTTTTTCTCTAAATCTGCTTCTTCTCCCCAACTTGCATTTCGTTCTGTATCTGCTGCTGAATGAAAATTTGCTCCCCAATAATAAAACATTTTTCCCCAGGTTTCGTCTTTGGTTAAACCGGCAAAATTCCATGGCGAATAGTAATGTACTTCTACCATCATTTTGTTTGCCACTTTATCTGTTGGCAATGTCAGCATTAGTTTATTTGTTTTTTCGATATCTGTTGTTGGTCCCTGAATTACTAAAACACGATTGGCATTTTTTCCTCCGGTAGAACGAACGGCATCAATAAAAGTTTGGTGATATGATGTTAAAACAGCCATTTGTGCTGCATCTTCTACAGCTGGTTCATTGGCACTTGCAAAAAGTACATGCTCATCAAAACCACGTAAATGTGTTGCAATTTGTTCCCAAAAAGCTTTTTGTTTGGCATTGTTTTCTACTTTTTTGGCTTCGGTAATATTGTTTTCCAACCATCCACCGTCCCAGTGAATGTTTACAACAACATACATATCGTTATCTACGCAATATTGCACGACTTCTTTTACTCGGTTTAGCCAGTCTGCTTTGATTTTGGCTGTAGCCGAATTTTCTAAATACTGGTTCCACGAACACGGAATTCGAATTGCATTAAAACCGTTTGCCTTAACGGCGTCGATAAGTGCTTTGGTTACTTTAGGATTTCCCCACGCGGTTTCTCCTCCGGTTGCTTCAAGCGTGTTGCCGATGTTCCAGCCTAATTTTATTTTGGCTGCTAATTGCACGGCTGTACTTGACATTCCGCTTGCATCTGCAGGGATTGGGTTTGTATTGTAACTTGGATATAAGCCCGCAACTACAATTTTTTGTTCTTGTTTTGTTTCTTCTTTATCTGAACTGCAAGCCCAAAGACTTAAAAAAGAAAAACATAATGCGGTGCTTAACAGATAACCTTTTACAGTGTTTTTCATTTGATTTGGTTTAATAGTTAGTTATAAGTTTTATTCAGGCAACTTCATTTTTTATTTATTAAAAAATGCTCTTCAATAAAATCAAAGAGCATTAATTTTTTAAGCTTTATTTAATTGTTACAACAACTTCTTTTTTGATGTCTCTTGAAGAATTTCCTAATTTCAAAGTATATTTTCCTGGTTCAACTGTCCATTTTTTGGCAGTTACATCATAGTAAGCCAATTCTTTTACAGGAACTTTAATTGTAACTGTTTCTGAACTTCCCGATTTTACCAATGTTTTTTGGAAACCTTTCAATTCCTGTGCAGCACGTGTAATTTTTGAATCTGATTTTGAAGAATACAACTGAACAACTTCTTTTCCGTCAACTTTTCCGGTGTTTTTTACATCAACAGAAACTGTAATTGTTTCGTCTTGTGCATAATCGGTTTTGTCTGTTTTTGCATTTTCAAAACCAAAAGTCGTGTACGACAATCCGTATCCGAAAGGAAATAATGGCGCAATATTTTTAGTATCAAACCAACGGTATCCTACCAAAATTCCTTCTGCATAATTTACTGTTTTTCCTCCAGGGAAACTGTTTGTAGCGTGCGCTGGAGAATCCATAATATTTTTAGGCATTGTCCAAGGTAATTTTCCAGACGGATTTACTTTTCCTAAAAGTACATCTGCCAAAGCATTTCCTCCTTCTGAACCATTAAACCATGTCCATACTACAGCTGAACTTTTTTTACTGATATTTTCAATCTCAAAAGGCGCTCCGGCAACAAAAACAACAATCGTTCTTGGGTTTGCAGCGATTACTTTTTGAATTAATTCTTCTTGTCCAAAAGGTAATTTTAAATTTCTTCTGTCAGAAGCTTCTGTTTCGTAATCACGGTTTGAACCCGCAAAAATAATCGCCACATCCGATTTTTTAGCCGCTTCAACCGCTTCCTGAACTTTTGCAGGATCTAACTGATCGATTGTTACCGGACCATTTGATGTAATATTTCCTAAGTTTCCTTTGTTTTTTTCTTCGTAACGCTCTAAATATCCTTCAGCATAATTGATTTTTACTGAAGATGGTAATCTGTTTTTTAAACCTTCAAGCGGTGTAACTTCTCTTTTGGTTTTTACACCTGCGCCAAATCCGCCAAGCGCGTTTTTCTTCGTTGCATTGTTTCCAATTACTGCGATAGATTTAACTCCGTCCAGTTTTAACGGTAAAGCATTGTTGTCATTCTTCAATAAAACTACCGCTTCTGCAGCAATTTTATAAGCGTCCTGATAATGTGCTTCTGTAGCAATACTTCCTTTTGCACGGTCTTTTCCGCCCATTGCTTTTACCTGAAACAAAGTGCGTAAAATTCTTTTTACGTGTTTGTCCAATTCTGCTTCTGAAATTTCTTTGTTTTTGGCAGCAGCGATTAATTTATCGGCAAGGAAAAATTCGTTGAATGGTTTTGGAGTTCCCATTTCAATATCTAAACCACTTTCTAAAGATTTTACTGTTGAATGCACCGCAGCCCAGTCTGAAACTACAACGCCTTTAAATCCCCATTCGTCACGAAGAATTTTATTCAGCATATAATCGTTTTCACATAAATATTCGCCTCTAAATTTATTATAAGCGCCCATTACACTATACGCGTGCGCTTCTTTTATCGAAGCTTCAAAAGCCGGTAAATAAATTTCACGAAGTGTACGTTCATCAATTTGAACATCTACAAAATCACGATTTGTTTCCTGATTGTTTGCTGCATAATGTTTTACGCAAGCCATAACATCATTGTCTTGTAAACCAACAATTAATGGCACTGCAATTTTTTTGTTCAAAAACGGGTCTTCAGACATATATTCGTATGTTCTTCCTCCAAGCGGTGTTCTTACGATATTTATGGCTGGCGAAAGCAACATATCTTTATCTCTTGCGCGCATTTCCTGCCCAAGACTATTCCCGAAAGTATATGCCATATCAGCATTCCACGTTGCAGCAAGTCCGCCACCAGCTGGATAATACGTTGCAAAATCATTTGTTAAACCTGCCGGAGCCCAATTGTCACGCGAAATTTCTTCACGAACACCAAGTGGTCCATCAGCCATTTTTAATTCTGGAATCCCCAAACGTTTTACACCGCCAGAAGTAAACATGCTATTTCCATGTAACATTCCTATTTTTTCCTCTAATGTCATTTGAGAAACCAACTTGTCGATTTCTGCATCAAACTCAGATCCAATTTCTTTTCCCTTGTATTCTTTTTCTGCTGTTTCAGAATCTGTGGTTTTTACATCACTCTTACAAGATGTAAATACTGCAAAAGCCAATGCTGCTGACAGGTATAAAATTTTGTTTTTCATGCTTAATAAATTTTAGTTTTTTAGATAGTTTATTTTGAAAATTAAAGCTTTACAAAATTCAATAAGAAAACATCATTCTCATTGATTTTCAAATCTTTGCTAAAAGTTCCTTTTGCGTCAATGTTTACTTTTTCACTTCCCCACAAAGTGCCATTGTTTTTTTGTTTGATTGTATTTACCTGATCGCGTGTTAACTGACTTGGTTTTCCCATGGCCAGATAATCCGCGTAAGCGTCATTTGATTTATAGCCTACTTTGTAGATTTCTAAATTGTATTTTCCTTTTTTTAAACCTTCTACTTCAATTTTTAAAGTTCCTTTTGGTTTCGATGGTAAATCCTGAACATAATAGGTTTGGTTCCAAACTTTATCGCCCGGATGTGTGTTGGTAAAATCCCAAACCAATAATTGAACATCCCCTTTTTCATTTTTTGTCGCCCAGGAAGATCTGTCTTTATTCTGAAGTTCTGTTTCGCCCAATTTATTTAAAAAGGAATACGAGAAATAAGCCGGTTTTTTAATTCCCTGCGTATTCAATAATCCGAAACCTCCGTGAAATGGGGTAAATCTTGGTCCGGCTTCTTCAAAAATATCGGTAAAAACCCAATACGACATTGAGTTCGCAGCATTTCCAACTTGTTTTAATTTCTGAAGAATATACGCCGCCGAATGATAACTGTCATGAATTGGATCTGATGGTGTGTATGAACTACTCCATTCTGTATAATGTAATTCTAATTTTGGCTTAGCCGAATTTGAAATTTGCTCACGAGACGTAATTACTTCACCGCTTATGCTGGAATCTTCTTTGTTTAAAACCGTTCCCGAAGTTCCGAATTCGTCTAAATATCCTTGTTTTACGCCGTAAGTATGCGTTGAAATAAAATCTAAAGGCACATTATTTTTAGCACAAAAATCGATTGTTTCCGGAACCCAGCCTGCGCCTGCCGTTGCCGGACCGCCTACTTTGTACGCCGGATTTACACTTTTAATGCCTCGCGCTGCATATTCGTATAATTTGAAATATTCTGCCTGTGTTCCTGTCCAGAAACCCGGAGATAAATTTGGTTCATTCCAAACTTCAAAATACCAGGTTTTTACTTCTTCGTCTCCGTAACGTTCTTTGAAATGTTGGGTTAGGTTTCGAATTAAATCTTCCCATTTTTTATAATCTTTTGGAGGTGTTACATTTCCTTTCCACCAAAAAATAGTTTCTTTTCCACTTGCCAAAGCATTAGGCATAAAACCTAATTCTACAAAAGGCTTTACTTTAATGCTTAAAAGAAAATCATACAAAGCATCAATATATTGATAATTGTATTCTGGATTTCCTTTTGAATCTTCTCTGTAAACCGCCATATCATCAGACAATAAGCCGTGCATTCTGATGTATTTAAAATCGCATTCTTTTTTAGTCATTGCCAATTGCTGCTGCCAGTCGGCACGTAAACCTTCGTTTGCTCTTCCGGCACCAATACATTCTTTGAACATGGTGTTTAATTGACCTGTAGTTTTGTTGTAATCGATTTTTATAATTCTGTTTTCAGCAGCATTTTGTCCAAACAACGGAACGTTGATTAGAGAAAGCAAAATAAAGAGTATCGCTAGATTTTTTTTCATTGTAAATTATTTCACTGTTATTTTTTTGTTCAGCAGAATTTTATCCGAAGCACTTCCTATTTGAATTTCAATTGTATTGTTTTCTAATTCAAATTGTTGTTTTTGTGTGTTCCAATATTCTAAATCTTTGGCTTTCAAAACCAAAGAAACATTTTTAGTTTCTCCCGCTTTAAAGAAAACGCGCTGAAATGCTTTTAATTCTTTTTCAGGGCGTTCTACTTTTGACTGCAATTGTTTTACATACAACTGAATTACCTCATCTCCGTCTTTGGTTCCTGTATTGGTAACTGAAATTGTAACTTTTACTTCTCCATTTTTAGAAATGCTTTCTGAATTTGTTTCAATGGAATTGTATTTGAAAGTTGTATAACTTAAACCATGACCAAAAGCATATAAAGGTTTGCCTTTAAAATACATGTACGTTCTTCCGTTTCGAATGTTGTAATCTAATAAATCCGGCAAATCAGTAATATCCCTAACCCAGGTTTGTGTTAAGCGTCCGGCCGGATTATAATCTCCAAATAAAACATCAGCCAAAGCGGTTCCGGTTTCCTGACTATTTTGTGTCATGTGTACGATTGTCGGCACGTTTTCTTGTGTCCAGTTTATGGCATATGGAAAACTGCTTATTAATGCTAAAACTGTTTTAGGATTGGCCTGATAGACTATTTTGATTAAATCTTCCTGTTCTAAAGTCAGCGATTGACGATCTACAGCTTCTTTACCTTCACTTGGTACGGGACAATTTGCCCAGCCTGCATTACAAACCGGATGATTTCCGACGATGACAATAACTGCATCTGCTTTTTTGGCTATTTCAGCTGCTTTACCATCTATATTATTTTTGGCATAAAGTATTTCGACATTATTGCCTAGTTTATTTTTTATTCCTTGCAAAGGTGTAATTGTATACGGAGGAGTTCCGCTGTACCAATCCAGAAGCACTTCATCTGCACGATTTCCTATTATGGCAATAGTTTTTAATTTATCTTTTTGTAAAGGCAAAAAATTAGAATCGTTTTTAAGCAAAACAATGGATTTTTGTGTTGCTTCTATAGCGATTTTTTTATGTGCTTCTGTTTTCCAAGGATCGATTGTGTCTTTTCCGGTTCCGATTTTTGCATACGGATTTTCATCTGAACCATCCAACATTCCGAGTTGAATCATGACTCTATAATCTCCGCGAATAACAGTATCAATATCTTTTTCTTTTAAATATCCATGCGAAAGTGCACCATAAATTGCTTCTGTATATTCATCTAAAAACTGATTAATTCCTGCTTTTATGGCTGCTGCAGCTCCGAGATATTTATCAGCATAATATTTATGATCTGAAAGTAATAATTTGAATGCGCCTCCATCTGTGCAAATGATTCCGTTTTGTCCCCATTCTTTTTGAGTAATATTTTTGAGCATTGGGTGTACCATTGCCGGAATTCCGTTTACTTTATTGTAAGCTGCCATATAAGCACGGGATCCTCCATCAACAACGCCCATTTGAAAAGGCAAAGCATAATATTCACGCCAAAGCCTTTCATCAAAATCAGATGAAGTATAGGTTCTGCCATCTTCATTGCTGTTGGCCAGAAAATGTTTCATTAACGAAGCCGTTTGCCAATATTTTGGATTATTTCCTTGCAATCCTTTTACAAAGGCAACGGTCATTGTTCCGTTAAAAAAAGCATCTTCTCCATAACTTTCTTCGGTACGACCCCAACGCGGATCTCTTGCAATATCTGCATTTGGAGCTCGAACTACTAATCCGCCACGATGGTATTTTTGAAAAGCATATCGCGCTTCATAACCTTCGACTTGCGCCACTTTTTGAAGTAAATCAACATCCCACGTTTCTCCCAATCCATAAGCCTGAGGAAAAGTAGTCGTTCTTAATGGCTCTTTATTTTTTCCTCCCCATTCGCCCGGTCCGCCAAGTGCCAAACCGTGCAAACCTTCTACGTGACCTGTTCCTGTAACGCCTAATCTTTTTATCGATGGATTTGTGCTCAAAGCCTGAACTTTTTCATCGAGTGTCATCAATGACAACAAATTATCAATACGCTTTTCAGTATCTAATTTAGGATCCTGAAAAGGATATTGCTTTTGCTGCGACAACATCAAATTGACCGACAAAAGAAAAGCGATTTGTAAAACGAGGTTTTTCATTTAAAAAAATTGTGGTTATTAAACCCGGATTTGAAAATCTTGGGTTTGAAATTTTTATAAATTATGCTATTTAAATCTAATCGTTGTTTTAGTAAACCCGACAGGTTTTTGAAACCTGTCGGGTTTGAAAATCTATATAAATTATAATTTTTTGAATCTAATTGCTGTTCCTCCAGCGCCGCCTAAATGTAATTTTAGAGAATCTGATGCTTTAACCGTTTTCTTAGAAATTGCAATTTCTGCTGGATTATGTGTTTCATCTGTTCCTACGGCATCAGCATAAATCTGAGCTTCGTAAGTTGCATTTGGATCTAAAAATGATAATGAAACATTTACGTCTCTTGCATTTTCGTTTGTTATCGTTCCTAAATACCAGTCAGCACTGCTTCTGTCTTTACGAACTGTTGTGATATATTGTCCAATTGCTCCTTCTAATACTTTTGTATCTTCCCAATCTGTTGGAACATCTTTTAAGAACTGTAAAGCTGGTTTTCCTTCGTAGTTTTCAGGTAAATCTGCCATCATCTGGATTGGTGCATAAATCGTTACATACAATGCCAATTGCTGCGCTGCTGTTCCGTGTACTCTTTTTCCAGGGAAACCTTGTTTTACCTCAACATCAAAAATTCCGGGTGTAAAGTCCATCGGTCCCGAAAGCAATCTTGTAAACGGAATGATCGTTAAGTGATTTGGCGGATTTCCTTCGCTCCAAGCGTTATATTCTTGTCCACGTGCTGCTTCTCTCGAAACCATGTTCGGAAAAGTTCTTCTTTCTCCTGTATCTTTTATTGATTCGTGGTATAAAACAGCTAAATCATATTGCGCAGCTTTTTCTAAAATATACCTGAAATAATTCACCCCAAATTGTCCGAAGTGATTTTCTTTCATGTTTAATTTCGAACCTACGTGACCAATTTTAACGGAATGCATTCCTAGTTTTTTGTACAATGCAAAACCTTCGTCAACTTCTTTTAAGTAATTAATTAAGTTTGAACCTGTTTCATGGTAACCAATAAGGGCAACGCCTTTTTTGTTTCCGTAATCCACCACTTTTTCTAAGTCGAAATTGTCGGCACTTTTTGTGAAACTGAACATGTGCATGTGGTTTTCATACCAAGCCGGTGTCCAGCCTTTGTTCCATCCTTCGATCAATAAATGATGAAATCCTTCTTTTGCTGTAAAATCGATATATTCTTCGGCATGTTTGGTTGTTGCGCCTTGTTTGTCGCTTTCCCAAAATGTATATTTACCAATGTGCATTCCCCACCAGATTCCGAAATATTTGTATGGTTTGAAATAACTTGCTGTGTTTTTTAATTTATTTGGATCATTCAGATTTAAAATCAAATAAGACGTAATTAAATCTGCCGGAGTTTCTCCAATTTGAAGTGTTCTCCAAGAAGACGTAAATGTATCTTTTACTCGAACTTTTACACCATCTGCCCAAGGCACTAAATCTGATTTAAGTTGTGTTCCGGTTGTATTAACCAAAGTCATACTCGCGAAATCTACCAAATTTGCTTCGTGAAAACTCAATGCTAATCCGCTTTTGCTTTCGATTGTAAGTGGAGTTAAAACAGTATCTAATGTACTTACGGCTGCATCTTTAAAAAGATATTCGTCACGGTTTTCTCTGTTTGCCGGAATCCACCATGCTTTTCCATCTTCTTTTAAGTTAAAAGTCGTTTTTTCATCCATAATGAAAATACTGTCTTTTACATTTTGTTTTGGATACACATATCTAAAAGCAATTCCGTCATCAAACGCACGAAACTGAATTTCAAGCTTACGTTTATTTCCGCTTTTTTGCTGTAACTGAACAGAAAGCTGATTGTAATTATTTCTGATATTTTTCTTCTCGCCCCAAACTTGTTCCCAAGTCTCATCAAAAGAAGTATTTTTTACGCTTTTTACTTCAAAGTCTGAACTTAAATCTTCATTTCCTTTTAATAAAAACCCCATATCTGATGGTGTAATCACTTCGGTTTTTCCGTGAGATACAGCATATTTTGGAGCGTTTTTTACTAACTCAAATTTGATTTTATTCTGCCCGTTTGGCGATGCCAATTCATAAGCATTTTTATTTTTCTGACTGTATCCGATCGTAACAGAAAGTAATACGGCGGAAAGAACTAGGTTTTTTTTCATGATATTTTTTCTTGAATTCTCAAATAAATCGAATGAAGCGCTCAAAACTTCATCCGATTTAAAACTAAACTAAACTAAAACTTATTTTTATCCTGTTGGGGATGTTTTTTTTCACGCAGATTCTGCAGATTTAAGCAGATTTTTTAATTTTTAATTTTTTTGATCTGTGCCTTAATTTTTTTTAACACATAGAATCATAGCTCATTGGAAACTTAAAAAAGGCGTTTCACTAGTTTAAACAAACATAGTCTATGTGTGAGAAACTAGTTTCTTTTTATTTTCTTTTATTCACTAACAAAAATCCTATGTTTCTATGTGTTTATTTTTTTTTACGCAGATTTTGCAGATTGAGCAGATTTTTAATTTTTAATTCTCAATTTTTAATTCTTTTATCTGTCGCTAACTTTTTCTATTTAACCCACTCCGTTTTAAAAGTGGTTTTTCCGCTTAATGCGTTTGGTGTTACGTCAAATGCATTTCCGTTTTTGTTTACTGTAATTTCCTGAACGGCATCGCCATCCGGTAAAAATACTTTGGCTTTCGCCGAAGTTGTTTTGTCACTTGCGTAAACTTTCAACGTTAATTTGCTCCAATCCATATCTTTTGTAGATTGTGCCAAAGCGATGTGAGGCAAAGCTGTTCCGTCTTTTACTAAAACTACGATTGGCACTTCACCCGCTTTGATTTTATGCCAGCCGGATTGGTATACTTTTTTAGTTTGGTAATCAATCCAAGTTCCTTCCGGAAGATAAACATCTCTTTCTGTAACTTCTTCAAAAAGTGGTGCAACCAACATGCTTGAGCCAAATAAATATTCATTATCAACCAACCATGCTCCCGGATCATTTGGATATTCTACAAAAAGTGCACGCATCATTGGTAATCCTTTTTGAGAACTTTCTTTTGCCTGGGCGTAGATATATGGCATTAATTCGTAACGCATATTATCTGCTTTTCTAAATCCTTCCAAGAAATCTTTGCTGTATAACCAAGGTTCGCGCGGAGGTTCGCCGTGGCTTCTTACGTGTGAAGTAAACATTCCGAATGGTGCCCATCTTCTGTATAAATTCTCTGGCGATTTTGTTGCAAATCCACCCACGTCATGACTCCAGAAACTAAATCCGCTTAGACCTAATGAAAGTCCACCACGTAATTCTGCCGACATTGCGCCGTTTGTTGTTTCAGCATCTCCACCCCAATGTAATGGATAACGTTGAGATCCTGCCCACGTACTTCTTGCCCAGATTAAAGTATATCCTTTTTCTTTCTGTGTAATTTCTGCAACAGCCTTATTATATCTCAATGGATATAAATTATGTTCGTAAAAACCTGTTCTTCCAGAATGATAAATTCCGTCTGGCGGTGCAGCTTCTCCAAAATCTACTTTGAAAACTGCAACTCCCTGATCGAATAAATGTTTCAGTTTTCCTTGATACCAGGTTACCGTTTCAGGATTTGAGAAATCAAGAACAGCGTCTTCGTACGGAAGATTTCCTTTACGGTCTCTTACGGCTAAGTTCTTATCCATGATTTCATTAAACAACGTATTCTTTGGAGTGAAGTAAGGCAATTGCCATAAACAAACCTGAAAACCGTCTTTCTTTAAATCGGTCATCATTTTTTGTGCATCCGGGAAACGGGCTTTTGCAAACTCGTAATTGTTTCTCCAGTCTACATCAAACCAACCTGTATCAAAGTGTATTACATCTGTTGGAATTTTATATTTACGTAAATCTCTTGCTACGTCACGACCTTCTTTTTCAGAAAAATAAGTGATACGGCTCATCCAGAAACCAAACGACCAAAGTGGTGGCATTGCTGCTTTTCCGGTCAAATCCGTGTATTGATCTAAAACGTCTTTTGGTTCTCCGATAAAGAAAAACAAATCGGCTTCGTCATCTCCAATATACATTTCGTTGGCACTTGAATAATATCTTCCAAAATCAACTGTAATTGGTGTTGAATGATGCATGAAAACTCCGTAACCACGGCTACTCATATAAAATGGAACAGGTTTATACATGGTTTCATTCTGAATTCCGTTGGCGTCATCTGCCCACAAAACTACTTTTTGTCCTCGTTTATTGAATTGTGTGAATGATTCTCCACAACCAAATATTTTTTCGTCTGGCTCTAAACTAAAAGCCGCGCCCATACTTCTTGAATAATCGCTGTTTCTACGAACATAAGAAAACGGAAGTGTTGGGGTATATGTGTTTTTAAAATCAGTATCGTGCAATGTACTTGTCAGTAGTTTTCCTTTTTCATCGTAGATTTTTACGTGCCAAGGTTTTACTAAGATTTCGACAACTCCATGTTTGCTGGTGTATTTGTGACCGCCTTCGATTTTAGAATACTTCCATAATTCCGGGTGATTAGGCGCAACACCGTCAACCAACATTAAAGATTCTTTTTGCGGATGAAACTGTGGTCCTGAAGTAGTTTTGATCCTGATGGTTCTATCAGAAATAAACTGAATTTCAAACGGCAATAAAGGCGAAGCTTCGTATTCTGTTGCCGGGAATTCGTTTGCAGCAACAGAGTCCGGCTTCATCATCATGTTGTTGAAAGCCTGACGTGTTTTATAATTGTATCGCAAATATTTTATTGTCCCTTTTCCTGTAGCAGGATCAAACGCTTTTAGTTCATCGGCAAAATAAAACGTGTTCAGATAATTCTGAAAATCTTTGCTGATATCTATCGGAGCATTTAGCACATCGGCATTTTGAATTTGTGCCGACGCTTTTGGCGAAAGCAATCCAAAACCCATGAATAGAGATAATGAGGCTATCTTTATTTTTTTCATTGTGTCTTTTTTAGTTAGTTTGTATATAGTGGTTATTCTGCTGTAATTACAATTGTCGACGGTTTTAATCCATTCGCTTTAGCGGTTAATTCAAGTCTTCCGGTTTTATCTCCAGATTGAACAATAACCAGACATTTTCCGTTAAGCGCTGTATGTTTTAAACCTTTGTATGATTCATGACTTACGGGATCTCCGCTTGCAACTCCAACGATTTTTCCGTTTCCTTTTAGGGAGAAGTTGATTTCGTTATTAGCATTTGGTGCCAAAGTTCCTTTTTCATCTAAAATATCTACCGTTACAAATGATAAATCATTTCCATCTGCTTTTATCGTACTTCTGTCTGCTGTTAATTTTAAGTTTGATGGATTTCCGGCTGTTTTGATTTCTTTTTCTAAAACCACTTTTCCGTTTTTACGAGAAATTGCTTTTAGTGTTCCGGGTTGATATGGAATTCTCCACATTACGTGCAAATCATCTCCTTTTTTACTTCTGATTCCAACTGATTTTCCGTTAAGGAAAAGTTCAACCTCATCGGCTTTATTATAGTATGCCCAGACATCTACGGTTTGTCCTGCTTTCCAGTTCCAATGTGGGAAAATGTGAAGCACAGTTTTGTCTGTCCATTCGCTTTGGTACATATAATAAACATCTTTCGGGAAACCAGCTAAATCTACAATTCCGAAATACGAACTGATTGACGGCCATTCGTATGGAGTTGGTTCTCCAATATAATCGAAACCTGTCCAGATGTACATTCCAGAAAGAAAATCGTGTTTTTTAATGACTTTCCACGTTGCTTCGTGCGTTGAACCCCAAGGTGTTTGCACCTGATCGTAAGCTGAAACGGTGTTGCCCGGATTTCCTTCTGTAAATTTAAGATCCCATCTTACTGGCCATTTTTTTATAGTATCTGAAACGGCATCATAATAGCCTCTTGTCTGTAATCCAGAGGTTGTTTCTGTGGCAATGAAAGGAACTCCGGGGAAATTCTTTTTATGATGTTCATACGTTTGATGCGCATAATTGTAACCAATTAAATCCAAAACGCCAGATGCGGCAAGTGGATTAATTTGAACATTATTCTTTTCGAATTGTAACGTTACGTCATCAATATTCATATTTACCGGCGGATTCATTGCTGCGGTAAGCGGACGTGTTTTGTCATACTGGCGAGTAATTGCCGCTAATTCTTTGGCAATTTCAACCCCTTTTTCATTCCATTGTTCCGGAATTTCATTTCCGATACTCCAAACAAAAATACTTGGATGATTTCGGTCGCGCAGTAATTGATCGATTAAATCTTTTTTGTGCCATTTGTCCCAATTGTTTCCGTAATCGTATTTGGTTTTGGTTTGTTTCCACATATCAAATGCTTCATCCATGACAATGAAACCCATTTTATCGCAAAGATCCAAAAGTTCCGGTGCAGGCGGATTATGAGAAGTTCTGATTCCGTTTACGCCCATTTCTTTCAAAATTTCTAACTGGCGTTGGATTGCGCGTGTGTTGATTGCAGAACCCAAAGGTCCTAAATCGTGGTGCATGCAAACTCCTTTTATTTTAACCTGTTTTCCGTTAAGGATAAAACCTTTATCAACATCAAACTTAAAATCCCTGATTCCGAAATTGGTTTTGTATTGATCTACAATTTTATCGTCTACCGAAATTTCTGTAACTGCTGTATACAATTCAGGTTTTTCAACCGACCATAAAACTGGTGTTTCAACCTGAGTTTCTTGTTTGATAGTTTGATTGGCATTTGCACCAATGGTTATATTTTGCGTAACGGACGTTACTTTGGTATCTTCTTTAAAAATAGTAGTTGTTACTGTTGCCTTTTTTGAAGCTGAATATTTGTTTTGAATGGTAGTTTCAAATTGTACCGAAGCTTTTTCGGCAGTCGCTTTTGGAGTTGTAACGTAAGTTCCCCAATTTGCTACATGTAATTTATCGGTGGTTTCGATCCAGACATTTCTAAAAATTCCTGATCCTGAATACCAACGTGAATTGGGTTGTTTTGAATTGTCAACCTTTACAATAATTTCATTGCTTTTTTCCCCATAATTTAAATAGGGTGACATGTCATATTGAAAACCAATATATCCGTTTGGACGTTTTCCTAAAAAATGTCCGTTTATCCAAACTTCGCTGTTTCTGTAAACCCCATCAAAGGTAATTGATATAACTTTACTACTATCAGAAGGATTTAATTTGAAGGTTTTCTTATACCATCCCAAACCTCCGGTAAGTGATCCGCCTCCATATCCGGCCGGGCTTTTCTCATCAAATTTTCCTTCAATGCTCCAATCGTGCGGCACGTTTAGGGTTCGCCATTTGGTTGAAGTTCCAATGGTGTCTTTATCTGCCAGACTATCATTTAGATGAAAACTCCAATCTGAATTAAAAGAAACTTTGCGGTTAACAAAAGTATCTTCTTTTTTGCTGCAAGAACCAAAAAGAATTATTGTTACTAATGTTAATAAGGAAAGTTGACTGCTTAAATTCTTTCTTTTACGCATTGGTACTGTTTTTTTGTTTTGGAAAATTGAAGTTAGAAATAAAAATGATTGCTTTATTTCTTATAAAATAATTTAAGTCTCAGTTTTATAGAACGTTATAAACGCTTTTAAAACTGAGACTATAGAATTAAATAATTATAGTGTATTTGTTTTAGCAATTAAGTGATAAGATAAATAACCTCCATCAGCTCTGATAGCTATAAAACTTAAAGTAGTTTCTGTTAACTCAACCAGTCTTACATTTGTAAAACTAAATGAAGAACTAAAATATGTAGCATCATTTGGGTGTAGCATTTCGAGTCCGCCATTAAAAATTAACCTGTCATTTTTTGACTGATCTGAAAATGCAAAGTTGAATGTTCCTGTTTTAGTCGTTTTTTCTGTACTTCCTAAAGTTGGATTAGTTTGTGTTACTGATACATTGTAACCTCCTTTAAGGTCGAAAGTGATTTCTCCCCAATCTTTATTCTCTAAGTTTGCCCAAGGAATTTCTGAAAGTAATGGCCACCAGCCTGCAGGGCTAAGTGTACTGTTTATGTACTTTGCATCAACAAACTCAAGAGGTTTTACCATGTTTAATACCCATGTTTTTCCTTCTGTTCTGTTGGCAAGAAGACCCCATCTTTCATCACTAAAATAAGCTTCGTCATTTTCTGCTACTGTAACCGTTACCGGAGGAGCTTCAACAGCACCACCTCTGGTATAAGCAGTATAAAAAATCTTATACGTTCCGCCAAAAGGTAAAATGATTTTATCATCACCTTTGTTAGAATGTCCTAACTCATTTCCTTTACTGTCGATATAATGCCAGTATGGAATTACATTTGGATCTTCATTTTTAATCGCCACTTCGTGATCGTTCGCGGGATTTTGAACAACCGAAAATTTAGTAGTAGCCGGTGTTAATGTAATGGCATCTAAACTTTCACGGTCTTCTACAGGCTCGCATGAAAATAAAAATGAGCCTATGGTTATTGCTGCTATTACTATATATAATATACGTTTCATAATCATTTGTTTTTTAGTTATTACCAACCTGGATTTTGTTTGATAGTTCCATTAGAAAGTACAATTTGAGATTGTGGTAATGGGAACCAGCCTAAAGTTTCTGGTCTAAAAGTTACAGCAAAATCAGATCCACCATCAGTATTGTCAATTTGAGCTTTAGCAACAGTCATATCCTGTCTGATTAAGTCAAAATAACGTTGCCCTTCTAATGCTAATTCTAATTGACGCTCTGTCATAATAGTTTCTTTAGAAACAACAACTCTGTTAGTAGTACTTTTAAAAGCTCTGTCACGAACTTTATCTAAATCTGCTTGTGCTAACCCTGGATTTGAAAGTAAATTCAATTCTGCAGCCATCAGTAATACATCAGCATAGCGAATCATTGCAAGATCCTGATAATTATCAATTTGGAAATTTCCACCATTTGTTTCAACAATTGCTGTACCTGCTGCGTCGGTAATAGGGCAATATTTTTTCCATGAATATCCTGTATACTGACGTTGTTCTCTTGCTTCTGCATCAAAACTTAAACTTTCTTCTGCATAAGCAATAATAGTTGCATCTCTACGAGTATCTCCTCCCTCATATGCTTCATATAATTTAGGGTTAACGGTTGCTCCTCCCCATCCTGTAGCATATTTGTTGTTAACACTTCCACCACGTGGTGCAATGTTTACCTGGAAACGGTTTCCTTCATGTAAGTCCCAATTTCCTTTTCCAGAACTATTAAAACGAACAGCCCAAACCATTTCTGTATTATCTTCTCCTGCAAAATTTGCGAAAGAAGCTGCTAACCAAAGATTAGCAAAATCCGGAACCAATCCGTGTCCGCTATTGCTTACTACATCATTTATGTATGTAATCGCCTGATCTTTGGTAACAACACCAGCTAAATCAGGTTTTTCATAATAATCTGTATAGAATAAAAAAGTTCTTGCCAAATAAGCTTCTGCTGCCCATTTTGTGATACGTCCGAAGTTTGCATTTCCTTTTTGAGAATAATTCTCAGGTCCTAAATTATCTGCCGCAAATTTTAAATCGTTAGCAATTAAGGCATAAGTAACCTCAGCAGCTTGTCTTGGCAATTGAAATTCGCTTGTAGTCACGGTGTGATCTAATGGAACAATTTCTCCAAACATTTTAGCAGCCTGGAAGTGAAAGTGCGCTCTTAAAAAACGAGCTTCAGCTTCGTATTGTGTTTTCAGGGCAGTTTGAGATCCCCAGTTCACTTTATCAAGATTTTCTAATAAAATATTAGCTCTGTAAATTCCTAAATAAGAGTTGGTCCAGATAAGTGCATTCATATCTTTATCTGTCGTATACTGAAAGCGATCCCATTGTAAATCTGTTGTTGGATCTGCAATACCAAATCCTCCAAAACAATCATCAGATGCCTGTTCGCTCACAATTAATTGTGTTCCGTATGCTTCTCTTTGCAACACATCATAAACAGCAACTAATCCTTCAAAAGCGTCAGATGGCGTTTTATAAAAATTGTCTGTTACCTTATCTGTATAAGGCTCATTTTCTAAAAAATCTTCCGAACAAGCTCCTAAAACCAGTAAGCTTGAAAGCGCAAATAATTTTATATATGTTTTCATCGTTTTCATAAATTAAAAGTTAACATTAAGACCCATCATATACGTTCTTGGCTGTGGATAAAATCCAACATCAATTCCTCTTGCCCATTCTTGTCCTACAGTAGTATTTCCGAAACCAATTTCCGGGTCCATACCTTTATATTTTGTGAAAGTGTAAAGGTTATTAGCAGCAACATACAATCTGAATTTGCTAAAGAAATTTAACTTGTTTGTTAATTTTGTCAAATCACATCCGATAGTAATATTCTTAATTCTGAAGAAATCAGAATCCTGAACATATAAATCCGAGAATTTAGTATAGTTTCCATTAGGATCTGTTCCGTAAGTTACTCTCGGTGTTGTGTTAGAAGTTCCTTCAGAAGTCCATCTGTTTAAAACTTCAGTTGTGTTATTTGTATAAGCACGAGTATAATCATGAATTCCAAAAACGTTTTGACCACCTGCAGATCCGTAAGTATTAACCGTTAAGTCAAATGCTTTGTACGATAAATCAAAATTAACTCCATACGTATAATCAGGATTTGGGTTACCAACTTCTGTTTTATCATTGGCATCAATTTGTCCGTCTTTGTTTAAATCAACAAAACGAACGTCTCCAGGTTGTGCATTTGGCTGAACTCCCGCTGCAACTTCTGCTGCATTTTGAAAAATACCAGCTGTTTTTAAACCGTAGAAATATCCCATTGGTTTTCCAACCTCAACACGGTTCATCTCGTCTAAACCTTGAAACAATAAGTTAGATTCTCCGTGAATGATTCCTTCGTTGTTTGCAATTCTAAGTACTTCATTTTTGTTATGAGAAACGTTTGCATTGATACCAAAATTCCAGTTTCCGAAACTTTTACGATATGCTACTGCAACCTCAAAACCTTTGTTGCTTACGTCTCCACCATTAACATAAGGTGCAGAAGCTCCGGCATAAGTTGGAATAGAAGCCAATACTAACCAGTCTTTTGTTTTTTTGTCGTAATAATCAAATGTCAAACTAAAATTAGTAAACAATGTAGCATCAAAACCGAAATCTAATTGTTCTGACGTTTCCCATTTTAAGTTAGGATCTGAAAGCTGATCTGGACTTGAACCTACAAGTAAAGTTTCGTCTCCTGTACCAAAATGATATGTTTTGTCTTTTGAGCTAATTGTTGACATGTAAGCAAATGTTCTTGAGAACTGATCGTTACCATTTTGTCCCCAGCTCGCTCTAAGTTTAAATGTATTTACAACTGCATTTTCTTTAAAGAAAGCTTCGCGGTCTAAATTCCAACCAGCAGAGAATGAAGGGAAAATTGCATATTTATTATTTGGTCCAAATTCTGAAGATCCATCTCTACGTACTGTTGCAGAAAATAAATATTTGTTGTTGTAGTCGTATAACATACGTCCAAAGTAAGATTGGATTGCATAATCTTTACGATTTCCTTTTACCACATTTGATGTTGGATCTTTAGCATTATCTAAATAAGCATGTTCAAAATCAGTAAAAATTAAATTTCTACCCTGACCTTCCATATAATCTGCAGTATTCTTTTTTGCAGAAGTACCTACCAAAAAGTCAAAATTATGGGCTCCTGCAATTGTAGTTTTATATTGAAGTGTGTTTTCAAAAATCCATCCTAAACTTTTAGTTCCGCTTTGTGTAACACTTGAAACTGTATTGTTATCACTTGAAGATAAAGAATAAACAGGTCTGAAAGAACGATAATTACTATCTGTCATATCAACACCATAACTTGTTCTGAAAGTAAAATCTTTAAGAAATTTTAATTCTGCAAAAATATTCCCAACATAACGATTTACCTTAGTCTGGTTGAAATTATTATAATAAAGTGAACCAACCGGGTTGCTCACGTCTGCAGAAATAGTTGATTTAGCAAAATTTCCATCAGCATCATAAGCAGCGTCAATTGGAGCAGCGTTTAAGAAACTTCTAATCCCATTGCTGTAAATACCATCATCTGCAACTCCACTAGATTTTGTATTTGATAAAGTGAAGTTTTCTCCAATTTTCAAGTGATTTTCGATTACTTCTGAAGTTGAATTCACACTAAAAGTAATACGATCGTATTGAGACTGGCTGTTTGCACCACCAATCATACCTTCCTGACCATAGTATGAAATACCTGTAGCAATAGTCGATTTTTTATCACCTCCTGTAATCAAAAGAGAGTGATTTTGTTTCATTGCTCCTTCATTAAACAAATCATCCTGCCAATCGTGATTTGGCAATGCTGCAACCTGAGCTGGCGTGTATAATGGCGTAAGCCCAGAGTTTACACGAGCTTCATTCATGATTGTTGTATATTCCTGTGTATTCATCAAATCAAGTTTTTTAGCAACTTGCTGAAAACCTGTATAAGAATTAAATGACACATTCATTTTTCCGTCTTTACCTTTTTTAGTTGTCACTAAGATAACTCCGTTTGCTGCTCTTGCTCCGTAGATAGAAGCCGCAGAAGCATCTTTAAGTACATCGACCCTTTCGATAACCGAAGGATCAAGATAGGAGATTCCGTTATCAACAACAACACCATCTACCACATAAAGCGGATCACTTTTTCCTGCTGTACCGGCTCCACGAATGTTAACCACCATGTTAGCGCCTGGCTGTCCAGAAGATGAAGTAACGTTTACCCCAGATGCCTGACCTTGCAAAGCATTTGTAACATCAAGACTCGCAACTTGCTGAATATCTTTTCCAGATACTAATGAAGTTGCAGCGGTGTTAACCTTTTTCTTTTGTGTACCGTAACCAATAACTACAATTTCTTTTAGTTCTGCAGTTTCAGCCTGCATGGTTACATTTATTTTTTTATTTTCTCCAACAGTGATTTTTTGCGTTTTATATCCCATAAAACTAAATACCAGTACATCACCGGTCTTCGCTTCAATTTTGTATAATCCATCAAAATCAGTGGCAGTACTTGTCTTAGTTCCCTGTACCAAAATAGTGGCACCAGGAACTCCCATGTTATCATCTGCCGAAATAACATTTCCGCTTACAACCTTGGATTGCTCTTGGGCAAAACCAGATTGTATCATAAATAAGCTAAGCAATAGTGCCATATAATATGGCAGCATTGTTGTTTTTATACAATATTTGCTTTTCATAATAATTAAGAATTGGTTTAAATTTATAGTTAGTTACCTTATAATTTAATATTAGTATGCATTCGAAATAATCTGTTCGAATAATTCTTGTCTACCACTTAATGGTTGAGGCTCTCCGCTTGCACGGGCAATTTTGCTAAGATCTTCAAGAGATAATTCTCCTTTTTCAAACTTGGCTCCGTTACCACCGTCAAACGAACTGTAACGCTGTGTGCGTAATTTTCTGTAATCTGTATTTTGTAAAATTTGATCTGCGCATATTAATCCTCTTGCAAAAACATCCATTCCTGAAATGTGTGCAATGAATTTATCTTCTAAATCGATTGAATTTCTTCTCACTTTTGCATCAAAGTTTACTCCACCACCTTGAATTCCGCCACCTTCAAGGATAACCAACATAGCTTGTGTTACTTCCTGAAGATTGATCGGAAATTGATCTGTATCCCAACCGTTTTGGTAATCTCCGCGGTTAGCGTCAATACTTCCTAACATTCCGGCATCAACAGCAACCTGCAATTCATGTTCGAAAGAATGTCCGGCAAGTGTTGCGTGGTTTACTTCTAAGTTTAATTTGAAATCGTTTTGAAGTCCGTATTTATTAATGAAACCTAATGAAGTCGCTGCATCATAATCATATTGATGTTTCGTTGGTTCCATTGGTTTTGGTTCTATAAGGAAGTTTCCTTTAAAACCTTCTTTACGGGCATAATCTTTACAAGTATTCAAGAATCTTCCCAAATGGTCTAATTCTCTTTTCATGTCTGTGTTCAACAAACTCATATATCCTTCACGACCTCCCCAGAAAACATAATTTTCTCCACCAAGAGCGATAGTAGCATCGATAGCAATTTTTGCCTGAGCTCCGGCGTAAGCCAAAACATCAAAGTTTGGGTTTGTCGCTGCACCGTTCATATAGCGCGGATTACTGAATAAGTTTGAAGTTCCCCACAACAATTTAATTCCAGATTCTTGTTGTTTTTGTTTTGCATATTCAACCATTGTTTGAATACGAGTTTCAAATTCTGCCAAGGTTGGCGCGTCATCCACAACATCAACATCATGAAAACAATAATATGGCAAACCTAATTTTGTCATGAATTCAAAAGCTGCATCCATTTTGTCTTTAGCTCTTAGAATCGCGTTTTCATTTTTATCCCATGCAAAAGTTTCAGTTGAAGCTCCAAACGGATCTCCACCTGTATTACATAGCGTATGCCAGTAAGCCATTGAAAAACGTAAATGTTCTTTCAAAGTTTTTCCTGCAACAACACGATTTTCATCGTACCATTTAAAAGCTAACGGATTGTCACTTTCTCTGCCTTCGAACTTAATTGTATCGATGTTTTTAAAATATTGATTGGTAGTGCTCATTATTATTGTTCTATTTTAATTTGATTTTTCCATTCCTGATAGAAATCCTGATATTGTGAAGTCAGGACTTTGTTGGGTTCAATTCGGTCTAAACACTGCAATCCTGAAAAAGCTTCGTCAAGTGAATTGTAATATCCTAATCCGTAAGCGGCGCCTCTTGCAGCACCTTCTGCTCCCGAAGTATTGTATAATTCTAAAGTAGTTTGGGTGGTATTAGTGAAGATTTCCCTAAAAACCGGACTTAAAAATAAGTTCGAATTTCCTGCACGAACCACAGTTCCGGAAACGCCAACTTCTTTCATAACATCAAAACCGTAGTTCATTGCAAACACGATTCCTTCGCAGGCTGCGCGCACCAAATGTGATGGCTGATGAATATTGAAATTTAAATTCTGAATTCCTGATGTTGCATTTTTATTGTTGAAAATACGTTCAACACCATTTCCGAAAGGGTAAAAACGAAGTCCGTTGCTTCCCGCCTCGACTTTTGCAGCTTCGGCATTTAGTTTTTCGTAGGCGATTAAATCAGCTCTGTCAACAGACATGATTTTACGAAGCCATTGGTATAAAATTCCAGAACCGTTGATGCACAGCATTACGCCATTTTTCTTTTCAGTTTCTGTATTGTTAACGTGTAAAAAAGTATTGATTCTGTTTTGTTTGTCATAAGCATCCTGATCGCTTACGGCATATACAACTGCTGAAGTTCCGGCTGTTGTAGCAATTTCGCCAGGTTTCAAAACATTTAATGACAATGCATTATTTGGCTGATCTCCTGCGCGATAAGTAATTTTTGCATCTGGATTTAATCCTAATTCCTGAGCAATTTCAGAATTAACTGTAGCCTGAATTCCAAAGTTTGAAACAATTTCAGGAACGATATCCGAAGATAATCCCATTTGAGAAAGGATTTCAGTTGCCAATTTTCCTTCCGAAAAATTCCATAAAGCCGCTTCTGATAATCCCGAAGTACTAATTTGAGCTACTTTTGATAATTTCGCAGCAATAAAATCGCCCGGAAGCATCATGTATTTTGCTTTTGCGAAAATTTCTGGCTGGTTCTCTTTTACCCATTTTAGTTTTGAAGCCGTAAAATTTCCCGGACTTCCTAAAATTTGTTTTTGGCAGTTTTCGGCACCAATTTGAGCATAAACTTCATCCCCAATAAGAGCAGCACGGCTATCGCACCATATAATCGAAGAACGAACCGGATTCAAATTTTCATCGGTTAAAACCAAACCATGCATTTGATACGCAATTCCAATTCCTGCAATTTTCTTTAAATCGATATTAGATTTAGCACCCAATTGTTTAATTCCGTCTTTTACATATTGCCACCATGACTCCGGATCTTGTTCTGCCCAGCCAAATTGTTGTGCGATAATGGGCATTTCAAAATCTGGAACGCTTACTGCGCCAATAGTCGTTCCTTTCTCAGGATCGAAAACTGATAATTTTATTGAAGAGCTTCCTAAATCAATTCCTAAAAAAAACATTTGTGGTACTTTTTAATTAGTTATAGATTTGTCCATTTTAAACTTATAGTCAAACTGAACTTATCTTATGGTTATTTTGACTACAAGTGTAAAACATTTTTTCTATATTAACAAAATATTAGATGTTTTTTTTGGCTATTCAGATAAATTGATGTTCATTTTTACAGATACAACAAAAAATGAATTAAAAGTGAAATAAAAATTGTCAAAAAAATAACGAATTATGAATTTGACAATCAGACATTTAAGAATTATAATTTGAAAGTGGAAAAATTGCCAATTAAATAAGGCACTGATTACCAGAAAATTGTTACGTTGAAAAAAATATAAAGCTTTTACGAAGGCAATTATTCATTTTATTTATTTAATTTGTCAAAATTTTAATAGCATATGGTTAAAAATGTAGAGGATAATTCAGTTTTGAAGAACGGACAAACTGCAATGAATGCAATCACGATTGACTGTGTAATATTTGGTTTTGATAAAGGAAGTTTAGAAGTACTTTTGGTACAGCACGGAGAAGGGATTAGTAAAGGAAAATGGGGACTTCCCGGAGGATGGATTTATAAAAAAGAAAGTACAGACAACGCCGCACATCGTTTATTGAATGAACTTACCGGTCTTGACAATATTTATCTGGAGCAGTTAAAAGCGTTTGGCGACCCCGATCGTTTCCCGCTTCGACGCGTTATTACGATTGGTTATTATGCTTTGGTAAAACGCGAAGATTACAATATTAAAGCAGGTTTTACAGCATCTGATGCCAAATGGTATAAAATAAATAATATTCCGGATTTGATTTATGATCATAATGAAATCCTGTCCTACAGTTTAAAACATCTTCAAAACAGAGTTCGCCAGGCTCCGCTTGGATTTAATCTTTTGCCTGAAAAATTTACTTTACTGCAATTAATGCATTTATATGAAGAAATTTTAGGAATCGAAATGGACAAATCTAATTTTCGCCGAAAAATTCTTCACATGAAATTATTGGTCGCTTTAGATGAAAAACAACAAGATGTCTCGCACAGAGCCGCAAAATTGTATAAGTTTGATCCTGATATTTACAAAAAACTGACTGAAAAAGGATTTAATTTTGAATTTTAATGGCTTTTTCTTCTTCTCAAAATATTTCTGAAACGAATACCAATATAACTGCAGATAAAAAAACAGTTATACATGGCATCACGATTGACTGTGTTATTTTTTCTTTCGATAAAAAAAACCTTGAAGTGCTTTTGGTACAACATGCCGGAGGAGCAAGTGTTGGAAAATGGGGACTTTTGGGTGGGGATTTATATTTGGACGAAAGTATTGATAATGCTGCCCTTCGAATAGTATATGAATTGACCAGTCTTGACAACATTTATCTGGAACAGCTAAAAGCTTTTACGGATCCGGATCGTGTAAAAAGTACAAGAGTTGTAACTGTTGGTTATTATACTTTGCTCAATAGGGAAGATTATGATATTAAAGCCAGCATTTCTGTAATTGAAGCCAAATGGTATAAAATTAAGGACATTCCGGATTTGATATTTGACCACAACGAAATTCTCGAATTTAGTTTGATGCAATTGCGTAATCGTGTTCGCCAGGCACCAATTGGTTTTAATCTTTTGCCGGAGAAATTCACTCTTTTGCAGTTAATGCATCTTTATGAAGAAATATTAGGAATTGAATTAGACAAATCCAACTTTCGCAGAAAAATTTTGCACATGAAATTATTAGTTGCACTTGATGAAAAACAAAAAGACGTCTCGCACAGAGCGGCAAAACTCTATAAATTTGATCCTGAAATTTACAAGAAACTGACCGAAAAAGGTTTTAATTTTGAATTTTAAAAGTAATTTTAAAACGCAGATTCTAACAATCAGAGATCTTCATTCCAGAATCCAAAACTTTGCGCTATCTTTGCCCCTTAATAACACGCTCTAAAGCAATTGCCCAAGAGTAAATTTATACCCGGAATTACTTAAACTCGTATAGAGAATTGATATTATAAAATGAAGAAGATACGTAACTTTTGCATTATTGCACACATTGACCACGGTAAAAGTACATTGGCAGACAGATTATTGGGAGCCACACAAACCGTTACAGCTCGTGAAGAAAAAGCACAATTGCTTGACAACATGGATCTGGAGCGCGAGCGTGGAATTACCATTAAAAGTCACGCCATTCAAATGGAATATACTTATAAGGGAGAAGAATATATTTTAAATTTAATTGACACTCCCGGTCACGTTGACTTTTCATACGAAGTTTCTCGTTCGATTGCTGCCTGCGAAGGTGCGCTATTGATTGTTGATGCTGCACAAAGTATTCAGGCACAAACGATTTCAAATTTATATCTTGCTTTAGAAAATGACCTGGAAATTATTCCGGTTTTGAATAAAGTAGATTTACCAAGTGCTAATCCTGAAGAAGTTAGTGATGATATTATCGATTTATTAGGATGTAAATTAGAAGATATTATTCATGCTTCGGGAAAAACAGGTTTTGGTGTTGAGAATATCTTAGCTGCCATTATCGAAAAAATCCCACCTCCGTCAGGAAATGTTGATGAGCCTTTACAAGCTTTGATATTCGATTCGCACTATAATCCGTTTCGTGGAATCGAAGTTATTTTTAGAGTTGTAAACGGGCAAATCAAAAAAGGGCAAAAAATTAAATTCATGGCTACCGGCAATGAATATTTTGCTGACGAAATTGGAACTTTGAAATTAAATCAGGTTCCTAAAAACGTAATTTCTGCTGGTGATGTTGGTTATTTGATTTCCGGAATTAAAGAAGCGAAAGAAGTAAAAGTTGGTGATACCTTAACGGATGCAAAAACGCCAACCACAAATATGATTACAGGTTTTGAGGATGTAAAACCAATGGTTTTCGCCGGAATTTATCCTGTTGATACTGAAGATTATGAAGATTTGCGTTCTTCTATGGAGAAATTGCAATTGAATGATGCTTCGTTAGTTTTTACACCTGAAAGTTCTGCAGCGTTAGGATTTGGTTTCCGTTGCGGATTCTTAGGAATGCTTCACATGGAAATTATTCAGGAACGTTTAGAGCGTGAGTTTGATATGACTGTAATTACTACAGTTCCCAACGTTTCGTATTTGGCTTACACCAAAAAAGATCCTGAAACTCCATTCGTTGTAAATAATCCTTCTGACTTACCTGAACCTTCTCGTTTAGACAGAGTTGAAGAACCTTATATTAAAGCTACAATTATTACAAAAGCTGATTTCGTAGGAAACGTAATGAGTTTGTGTATAGAAAAACGTGGTCAAATTACCAATCAAACATATTTGACTACAGAACGTGTTGAATTGAATTTTGACATGCCTCTTGCTGAGATTGTATTTGATTTTTACGATCGTTTAAAAACAGTTTCTAAAGGTTATGCTTCTTTTGATTATTCCCCTATCGGAATGAGAACGTCGAAATTAGTAAAACTGGATGTTCTTTTGAATGCTCAAACGGTTGATGCACTTTCTGCCTTAATTCACGAAGACAATGCTTATAACATCGGTAAAAAAATGACCGAGAAATTACGCGAATTGATTCCGAGACAACAGTTTGACATTCCGATTCAGGCCGCAATTGGAGCAAAAATTATCGCTCGTGAAACGATTAAAGCACTTCGTAAAGACGTTACCGCAAAATGTTATGGTGGAGATATTTCGCGTAAGCGTAAACTTCTTGAAAAACAGAAAAAAGGTAAAAAACGTATGAGACAAGTTGGAAACGTTGAAATTCCGCAAGAAGCTTTTATGGCTGTTTTGAAATTGAACGATTAGATTTTTGTTTTTTTAGAAGAAAGAAGCAAGAGTAAAGAATATAGATTTAAACCCGATGACGAAAGTTGTTGGGTTTTTTGTTTTTTTTGTTTTGTCTAGACATAATACATTCCACAACGCATATCGTAGAGGCGCACAGCAGTGCGTCTCCCGCAAAGAAATTCGACAATCAATACAAATATTGTGAATACGTTTCCTTTAACGAAACGGACATACGTTGTGAATAAAATGTTCTATTTTTAACCAATAAATCTGTCCTAATTTGGAACATCTTTTTTATTTCTTTAAACTTTGAACCTTTGTATCTTTGAACCTCTGAACCTCAAAAGAAAAAAAATGGACGAAACCCCAAAACGATTTGACCGTATTGTTGCCATTCTGATTCAGTTACAATCTAAAAAAATTGTAAAAGCTCAGGAATTGGCTGATCGTTTTGACTGTAGTTTGAGAACGATTTACAGGGATATTCGAACTTTGGAAGCATCGGGAGTTCCTATTTACAGTGAAGCCGGAGTTGGCTATGCTTTAATGGAAGGTTACAGATTACCGCCTGTAATGTTTACGCGCGAGGAAGTAAGCAGTTTTATTGCTGCCGAAAAACTGATGCAGAAATTTACAGATCCTTCTTTGGGAAATCATTACGCATCGGCGATGTATAAATTGAAATCGGTTTTAAGAAGTAATGACAAAGACTGGCTTTCGAATATTGAATCAAGGGTTGTCATGCAAACTGCAGAACCCATGTTTAACGATAATTCGCCTAATACGCTGGCGGTTCTTTTTGAAAGTATTGCCGAGAAAAAGCAAATTTTGTTATCCTATAAAACCTTTGATAAAGAAGAAGTAACGCAGCGAAATATTGAACCCGTTGGCGTTTTTCACGACCACAATAATTGGTATTTTCTGGGTTATTGTCATTTACGAAAAGATTACAGACAATTTCGAACCGATAGAATTCAGGCAATAAAAAAAACAGACTGTGATTTTACGATCGAACATGATTCATTAGAAACATACTTAAATAAAACAGAAACAATTCCAACGACGAAAGTCCGAATTTTGATTGAAAAGAAAATTGCAAGATATCTTGTATCCGAAAAAAAATATCACGGTTTTGTTTCAGAAAAAGAAGTGGACGGGAAAATTGAAATGACTTTTATGTCCAGCAGTGTCGACAATGGTTTTCCGCGGTGGTTTTTAATGTTTGGAGATTATGCCACAATATTAGAGCCTGAAAGCCTTAAAACTAGAACTTTAGAATTATTAGAAGTCAACAGAAAAAGACTTTTATAAAAAAACTCCCGAGAGAATATCTTCGGGAGTTTTTTATTTTATTGCTGAGTTTTCACAACATTATAAAAGTTATAATCTGTATTTGAGGCATCTGTAATTCCGATGTTTCTTCCCATTGTTACAATCTGGCCTCTGTGATAAGAGCCGTGATTAATAACCTGAAGTAAATAGTCAGAAATTGGAAGTTCACATTCAAACCAGGGATTAATGATTTTAACTTTTTTTACCAAATCTTCTTCTGACAATGAATTAATATAATCGGCCAGTTTTTTAGATGAATTTAATAAACCTGAAAGAATTTCTTCTTTAGACAATTCACTTTCAAGCTTCTTTTCTAATAAAGAAGTTTCAGAAATAACAGAAAACCAATATTCTTCTGTCGACCAAATGTGATCGAGCGTTTTCATAATAGTCGAAAAACTCGAAGGTACTTCTGCATAAAGCAGTTCATCAGATTTCGGCGAAAGCCAATTCACGAATTGTTGATTTACCCATAAATTGTAATCTGCATAATTGGACATTATATTTTTTAGGCTCATGGTCAATAATTTTAGATTTGTTCAATAAAGTTATAATATAAAATTTGTCTAATTATCTTTCCCAGAAAAAAGGAGGTTCAATTCCTAAAGCTCTTAGGTACACATAACCTTGTCCGCGATGATGCACTTCATTATCAATAAAATATAGAATATTCTGAATTACCGGAAATTCATATTGACCAAAAAGATTAAAATTTTCATTAAAATCTTCTATCGAAAGTTTTTGCCAATACTCGTTAATTTCTGCAGTTGCTTCATCCCATTTTTCAAGATATTGTGCTTTAAAAACTAATTTTTCTGAGTCTTCTGCAAATGGTTTTGTTTCTTTAGTCACGATTCCTTTTAAACCCGGAACCGCAATGGCTAAAAGTTCATCGGCTAATTTTGCAAAAGGTCGCATTCCTGCAATAGAAAATTCAAAAAAGTCTTTTTCAGGAAAAGCTTCAATTACACGACGCGTTAAGGCGCGGTGACCTTGCCAATGTTTCAATAAATCTTCCGGAGTAATTACCTGAGCTGCTAATGTTTTCATGATTTTAAAGTTTTAATTATTTAATACTTCAAAATTATTGAGGGTTGGTGACAACAGTTTGTCAACAGGAAATAAAAAAAATAGAAAATTTCTATTTTTTTTATTTCCGTAGAGACGCATTTGTAGAGACGCACAGCAGTGCGTCTCACACAACGTAACCCCATTTTATTCCGTTATGCCAAACCCGACAGGTTTTAAAAACCTGTCGGGTTTAGTATTGCATTTACGATGTGTAATAAATTGTGGTTACGGTGCGGGAGACGCACTGCTGTGCGCCTCTACCATTTAGATCGACGATATAAATTGTGGATAATATCTGTTTCTTTAAATATTATTATTGAAAATTTATTTATTCTCTGTAGACAAACGAAACTCATAATTGATAACTAATAACTTATAACTAAATTACCTATTCTTCAACCATTCAAATAAACGATTGGCATCTTCAAATTTAAATAATTGTGTGCCTTCATTCATTGTTGCGGCAGATCCGCAGGCAACGCCCCAGCGAATTACTTCTTTCAGGTTTTTATTTTGAGATAATGCCCAAACCATTCCGCCCACCATACTATCTCCAGCTCCAACGGTACTTTTTTTAGCCACATTGGGTGCCGGAACAAAATCACAACTATCTTTTGTGACTAAAACTGCTCCTTGCGGACCAAGAGAAACTACTACAATTTCTGCTCCGCCGTTGGCAATGATTTTTTTAGCGGCATCGTCTACTTCTTCCATCTCCAGACGGTCAACGCCTATTAATTTTGCCAGTTCACCAACGTTTGGTTTTATGAGATAAGCACCCGTTTCTAAAACTTTCTTTAAGGCTTCGCCAGAAGTATCTACAACTAATTTTGAGTTTGATGTTTTTGCTATTTCTGCTATTTTTTGATAAAAATCATCAGACAATCCCTCATTTAAGCTTCCGCTTGCCACGAGAAATTTTGGTTTTAAATTCGAAATTGTTTCTAAAATCTTCTCAACTTCTGAATCTTCCAAAACATCACCCGAAAATCCAAAGCGATATTGCGAATTTGTATGATCATCAACAGCAATAAAATTTTCTCTTGTTGCTGTTTTGGTTTCGATTACTTCAAAATCTATTTTTTCTTCTGCAACCAAATTTTTTAGCATTTCTCCAACTGGTCCGCCTGCTGTAAAAACGGCTAATGAATTTCCGCGCAAGCGGGAAATTGCTTTAGAAACATTTATTCCGCCACCGCCTGCGTCAAATTGAGGGTCTTTACATCTTATTTTTTGTTCAGCAATCAACCCCGAAAAATGGGTGCTTTTATCAACCGAAGGATTTACGGTTAGTGTAACTATATCAAATGATTTCATTTTTTCTGTTTTTTAATTCTCTTAAAGATCCGAAAAAAATGTCAATTTTAGTATCCTATTATTAATGGAACCAAAGTGATTCTCATTAAAATAAGCCAAAACCTTTGCTCCCGAAGCTTCGGGATTGTACCTTTGTAGCATAAAAACATTGGAACTTAGAAAAAATGATCGAAGATAAAAATCCGCAACGTACCAGTTTAGCGCAATTAGGCGAGTTTGGCCTGATTGAACATTTAACCAAAAATTTTGATGTTACACAAGAATCTACTTTAAAAAGTATAGGCGATGATGCTGCGGTTCTTGATTTTAAAGATAAAAAAGTAGTTATTTCTACCGATTTATTAATTGAAGGCGTACATTTTGATTTGGCTTATATGCCATTAAAACACTTAGGTTACAAAGCTGTCGTGGTAAATGTGTCTGACATTTGTGCGATGAATGCCAAACCAACGCAAATAACGGTTTCTGTAGCCGTTTCTAATCGTTTTCCACTAGAAGCCCTGGAAGAATTATTTGAAGGCATTACACACGCCGCAAAAGAATATAAAGTTGATGTTATTGGCGGAGATACAACCTCATCTCAAAAAGGATTAATTATTAGCATTACTGCTATTGGTGAAGCTAATGAAGATGAAATTGTTTATAGAAATGGAGCCAAACAAACTGATTTGCTTGTTGTAACGGGTGATATTGGAGCTGCTTATATGGGATTGCAGGTTTTGGAGCGCGAAAAACAGGTTTTTCAGGTTAATCCAAACAGTCAGCCTGATTTAGATCCTTATACTTATTTGGTAGAACGTCAATTAAAACCGGAAGCCCGAAAAGATGTTCGTACTTTATTGCATGCTCTTGAAATTAAGCCAACTTCGATGATTGATATTTCTGATGGATTATCTTCAGAAATTATTCATTTGTGTAAACAATCAAAAGTGGGTTGTAATTTATATGAAGATAAATTGCCGCTTGATCCGCAATTTATTTCGACTTGTGAAGAATTCAATATTGACAGCACAACGGTTGCAATCAATGGCGGAGAAGATTATGAGTTGTTGTTTACGATTGACATTAATGATTTTGATAAAATAAAAGGAAATCCAAACTTTTCTATTATTGGCCACATGGCTGATGAAAGTGAGGGAATAAATCTGGTTACACGCGCAAACACTCAAATTCCTTTAAAAGCTCGTGGCTGGGATGCCTTAAGCGAATAAACTTTTAAATTCCAAAATAAAAATTCCAAATTCCAACGATATGAGTATCAATTGGAATTTGGAATTTTTTTATTGGAATTTTTATTCTAAAAAAGCCCTTTACTTTTGGCTTCTTTGACCAATTCTTCGTCAAGTCCGGATTTTATTTTTAATAGCTCTTTCAGATTGATTTTTCGTTTCTCGATTGCGTTTAAGGAAATCGGAATATATTGTGGCATTTCGTGTGTTGGAGTTCCTTTTGATAAATGAAATAATATTTGTTTATCAAATTCGTCAATTTCAATGGAATTATGAGGCGACTGATTCAGCATTTTTTGAACGGACTGACTGTAATATTTATCATTTTTCATTACTTTATCAAAGGCAAAAAGCAATTCATCAAACGTAAGGTCGTTTTTAATTACTAAACCATTTGGGTTTATGGTTCTGATTATGGTTTTAATTTTTAGTAATTCTGTATACATCGTAAGCAGAATAACACTGCAATTGGGCATTTTTTTCAGAATTAACTTTGCCAGGTCTTCACCAGAATAAAGATCTTTTTCTTCATAAGCCGGCATACTAATATCTAAAAAGGCAACATCGAAATTCGGAGTTGCTTCATTCTCGATTAAATCATAAGCAGATCTGCAATCATAAGCCTGCGAAATAACAAAATCATATTTCTTAGGGTTGTACCGTGTAATAGCATTTTTGTATCCTTCAATAATAAAAGGATGATCGTCAACTATTAATACATTACGTCTAATTAATTGAGAAACTGGGGGGTTTTGTTCAATTGTCATTATTTTGCAGGTTAATTTTTTGATCTATTGGCACTTTTACAACTAGTAAGGTTCCTTCTCCCTGAACAGATTTTATTGACATACTTCCTTTACATTCTGCTGCTCTGTATTCAATATTATGCAAACCTATTCCGTTTTTTGTTCTCTTGGTATTAAACCCAATTCCATCATCATAAATTGATAAAATCAGATAGTTTATTTCACTTTTAAATTCAACAGTAATTTTTTCTGCATTAGCATATTTATTACAGTTTTGAAGTGCTTCCTGAATAATTCTGTACATATTAATCTTTACAGCATTACTCACTAATTCCCACTTTATTTGGGGATCAATAGAAGTGATCAGTTCCGAATCATAAGTATTTTGTTGGTTTTCAAACAATTTGTTTAAAATTAGGACAAAATTATTAATTAGTTCGGATTTTTCTCTATTTAAATCATGGGAAATTTCACGTATATCTTCTTCAATATTTTTAAGCTCCATTAAATATTTTCTTCTTTTCGGTAATGCTTCGTCTTCATCCATTTGTTCCAGGCTGTCAAGGCTTATTCTAATGCCAAACATTCTGCCCAAAACTCCGTCGTGCAATTCTTGGGCAACCTTTTTCTTTTCTTTTATACGTGTTAATTCGATATCGTTTTGCTGAGAAATCAGCAAATTATAAATATCTTCATTGGCAACCTGCTGCTGCTGTTTAAAAAGCAATTCCCTATTACGGGCTTGCTGGGTTTTATAAACGTAGAAAAATAATCCCACCAAAGTACAAATACTAAAAACATAAACTAAAGTTTTGTTCTTTTCCTGTAAGTTGGAGTTTTGATCTTTAATTTCATTGGTTTCGTATTCAATCCGCGAGAATTTCTCCCCCATATTACGTTCAGCTTTCAACATTTTATCATTAAGATGAATATATTCTTTTGAGTAAGAGGAAGCATTTTTTGGATCAACAATTGCAATTTGTTTAAGAGCAATTAAGGTATTAATTAATTTATCTGATGTACGAGCCTGCATTAAGGCTTGTTTTGAAAATTGTATGGCTTTAAATGTATCTTTTTTAAAAGCAAAATACTCTGATAAATGAATTTTGGTGGCTATTATTTCTGCCTTAAGCTTTAAACTATCTCTAATCTTTAAAGATTGGTAAAACAAGTCCGGCAATTGATCAGATTCTTTTAATTTAAATTTAGTGTAAGCCAAATTATCCAATAGTATAGCATATAAGGTTGGTTTGTCCTTAAACAGATTGGTTTGTTCTAATCCTTCTTTAAAAAAAACTTTCGCTTTTTTATAATTATATGTCTTTAAATAAACATATCCTATATTATTTAATGAAGTCGCTTTATATTGAAATTCTAATGGTATTGATTTATCTTCTAATACCAATAAGGCTTTGTTTTGAAACTCGAGTGCCTTGTCATATTCTTCTCTTTCATTATATAATATTCCCAAAATATTATAACTCTCATAAAAAAGATCATTCACATTTTTTTGCTTTTTTAAACTACTTAAAGCCTTAAAGACATTAATTTCACTCTCAAAAAAATCACCTTCGTTATATTGAAGACTAGCTTTATTTAAAAACGTTTTAGCAATATGATATTCATCTTTTAACCTTAAATAAAGTTTTTCAGCCTTATAGTAATTCATAAAAGCACTATCAGCAATAGATTTTACTACATAATAATCTCCTAAATATGAATAGGCTTTAGCAATATTAGCCGAGTCATTAGATTTTTTTGATCGTTCTAAAATTAACCTGGTGGTTTCGGTGTATCCCTTCCAATCGCTCATATTGTAATATCGATTGGCAACTTTAAAAAGATTTACTTTATTTATTGAATCATCTTTTTGATTTAAAATAATAGACAAGGCTTTTCTATTATAATCTTGCTTAAAATTTAAAGGTAATTTTTCTTCATTGGCCAATGAAAGATAAGTTGGAAGACTGTCTGAGGAAGAAATTATATTTTTATCTGAATTTGTTTTTTCAGAACAAGCTCCAAAAACAAAAATTAAAAATAATAGTATGTGAAATTTTCTTTTCAACGTTGTCAATTTCATCAAAAATACTAAAACTATACATACAAAAATAAGGCTGCCAAAATTTTGGCAGCCTAAAATATTATCAGGTAAATTAATTAAAATTAATCTTGCTTTTTGTTTAAGCCTAAAGATTGATTAACAGCTGTAAAATCTAAGTTATTGTTTATTAATGTAGATTGTTCAGTTGGCATTAGTCCATCAACTTTTTTAGTTTGGCCACCTGTTGCACCGCCTCTGGGATCAATAGATTTTTCAAAATAGGTGTTTTTATTTAAAGCATTTGCTGCCATTTCTGGTGCCGTAAATGAAGTTGTTACTACTACTAAAGAAAATAATCCGATTGTTAAAGCTGCTTTTTTCATGTTTTTGAGGTGTTTAGTTTTGATTTATTTTTGGGGCTTATGATTGCTTTGGTTGCAAATCATGGGACAAAGCTAAGACCACGACATAAAAAAATTGTGTGAAAAAATCAGTTTATGGTAAAACATGCCCAATTGATAGTCAATGAACGTCAAATCGATGTAAATACTTAGTTTTTAGACTTCTAAGTAATTTCCTGCAGAAAAATTAGTAATAATCAAATCAACATTTGATTTATAGGTTTTTGAGAAGGGAATTTTTTTCGGAGAATTTTTAATGTAACAAACTGAGTGTCCGCTATGAATTCTGGAAATGTAATTTTGATTGATAATAAAGCTATTGTGAATTCTTACAAACGGGTGCGATAAAACAAACTCAAAATGTTTTAAGGTTTTAAAAGCGGTTATCATTTCGCCGGAACTCAAATAAATATCTGTAGAATTATTATCGGCTTGAAAATAACAAATATCGTCTGTAGATATATAACGATAATCGCCATATGATTTAATGCATAAAATAAGCGGTTTATCAATTTGAGCAGGCTGCAAAGCTGGAATTACTGAAGTATTAATTCTATTTTTAATTTTTGCAGCATTTGCTTCTAAGGTCGTTTTATCCAGCTTTAAAATAATTTTAAGCAAATCAATCTCTAAAACAGGTTTCAGGATATAATCAAAAACATTGTATTGAATCGCATCAAAAGCAAGCTCTTTTGCAGAAGTGGTAACAATTATTTTAGGCACTTCTGTAAGATATCGATGCAATTCATTAATGAAGGAAAGCGATAAATTGCTGGACAATTCTGTGGGATCAATTTCTAAAAAAATAAAAGAGGGCTTATGTTCTAAAACCAAATTCAATCCGTCCTGATAATTTGTAGCCGTTGCAATACAGGTAAGTTCTGAAAACTCTCCGGCCAGCGCGTGAGTTTTCAAAATATCTTCGGCGTTATCATCAATAATAATATAAGAATACTTTTTCAATATTATTTTTAAAATGGTGTTTAGACTTTGTATGCGCATCTAATTTACGCAATTCTGTTAATCAAACATTTCATTGTTAATAAGTATAAACAAATGTTAAAATAAGGAAATAAACACGCCAATGCAAAATTAAAAAATCCCAAACTCCTATTGGAATTTGGGATTTTAATATATGAAATTTAAAAAAATTACATTTTCATCAACCAGTTTTTCATAGAAACTTCGTTTTCGATAATATCTTTCAATTCAGAAATTTTTACACGATCTTGTTTCATGGTATCTCTATGACGAATTGTTACTGTTTCATCATCGATTGTTTGATGATCTACAGTGATACAAAACGGAGTTCCAAGTGCATCTTGTCTTCTGTAACGACGACCTACTGCATCTTTTTCGTCATAAGCTACACTGAAATCCCATTTTAAATCTTCGATGATTTTTCTGGCGATATCCGGTAAACCGTCTTTTTTAACCAATGGTAAAATAGCGGCTTTTGTTGGTGCCAGAACTGATGGTAATTTCAATACTGTTCTAGTTGAACCGTCTTCAAGAGTTTCTTCTTGTAATGAAGTGGCAAAAACAGCCAGGAACATACGATCTAAACCTACTGAAGTTTCGACTACATATGGCACGTAGTTTTCATTTAATTCAGGATCAAAATATTGCAATTTTCTACCAGAATATTGTTCGTGTGCTTTTAAATCAAAATCTGTACGAGAGTGAATTCCTTCTAATTCTTTAAATCCGAACGGGAAGTTAAATTCAATATCGGCAGCAGCATTGGCATAATGGGCTAATTTTTCGTGATCGTGAAAACGATAATTCTCTCTTCCTAATCCCAAAGATAAATGCCAGTTTAAACGGGCTTCTTTCCAGTGGTGATACCATTTCATTTCTTCACCCGGACGAACGAAAAATTGCATTTCCATTTGTTCAAATTCACGCATACGGAAAATGAATTGTCTTGCAACAATTTCATTTCTAAACGCTTTACCCGTTTGAGCAATTCCAAAAGGAACTTTCATACGACCTGATTTTTGAACATTCAGGAAATTCACAAAGATACCCTGAGCTGTTTCCGGACGTAAATATAAATCCATTGCAGAATCTGCAGAAGCTCCTAATTTTGTTCCGAACATTAGGTTGAATTGCTTAACATCTGTCCAGTTTCTTGAACCGGTTTCAGGATCAGCAATTTCTAATTCTTCGATTAAAGCTTTTACATCCTGAAGATCTTCGCTCATTCCTTTTGCAAGTCTTGATAAAATTTCTTTATATTTTGAAAGATATTCTACAACACGAGCATTTGTGGTAACAAATTCTTCTTCATTAAAAGCATCTCCAAAACGAGCTTTTGCTTTTTCAATTTCTTTTTGAGCTTTTTGATTTAGCTTTTCAGCATAATCTTCAACTAAAACATCTGCTCTATATCTTTTTTTCGAATCTTTATTATCAATTAACGGATCATTGAAAGCATCAACGTGGCCTGAAGCTTTCCAGGTTGTTGGATGCATCAATATTGCAGCATCAAGGCCGACAATATTCTCGTTCATCTGAACCATTGATTTCCACCAATATTCACGGATATTCTTTTTTAATTCGACTCCATTTTGTGCGTAATCATACACTGCACTTAATCCGTCGTATACTTCGCTTGACGGAAAAATAAATCCGTACTCTTTTGCGTGCGAAACCACATTCTTAAATATATCTTCTTGTTTTGCCATAGTGATGCAAAAATATAAAAAGTACGTTTAAAAAAAAGAAAAATTATAAAGATTGAAGCATTGATTTAATTATTTTTGTAACTAAATTCTGTCTATTTGTGTTTAATTCTCTTCTTAACCTGTTTTTCCCTAAAGTTTGTGCCGGATGTCGCAAACTTTTATTAGCAACCGAAAATGTTTTATGTACAAATTGTCGTCATGAAATGCCTCTGACTCAATATCATTTGGATAGCAAAAATGAGGCTGTTAAAAAATTTTACGGCAAGATTGAAATCGAGTATGCATCTGCATTTTTATATTTTAATAAAAAAGGAATAGTTCAGGAACTTATTCATAATCTAAAATACAAAGGCCAAGAAGATATTGGTACTATTTTAGGAAACTGGTATATTGAAGATCTAAGAGAACTGCAATTGAAAATTCCTTTTGATGTTGTAATTCCGGTGCCATTACACAAAAGAAAACTTAAGGAACGAGGTTATAATCAGGTTACAACCTTTGGAAAAACTTTGGCAAAAGGTCTAGAAATTGCTTATGATGATACTGTTTTATACAGAAAAAAGTATTCTAAAACACAATCCAAAAAAAATCTTTTGGGGAGATCAGAAAACATCGAAAATATATTTGATGTTCATTCTATAGAAAAGCATCAAAACAAACATTTATTAATTATTGATGATGTACTTACTACAGGCGCCACGCTTGAAGCCTGTTCACGTGCTTTACTAAAAATTCCCGGAATTAAAATAAGCATTGTTTGTATGGCGATGGCGAACTCTTAAAATTTCAATTTTTTAAATACCAAAAAACAATAGATAATTAAACTGGAATTTGGTATTGGATTTTAATAAATAATTATTTTTTTCACTGTTCTTTTATCTCCATCAATAACTGTTACAAAATACATACCCGCTGCTACATCAGATAATTTAATATCTTGTTTAAAGTTTGGTGTACTTTCGAAAGTATTTAAATATATTCTTTTACCTAAAACATTATGAACAAAAACCTGAACTTCGGTTTTTGATTCGGTTGTAAATTGAATTGTAAAACTTCCTTTGTTTGGATTTGGATAAAGAACAAAAGCAACATCATCAGGTTCTTTGACTCCTAAGGTAAATGTCTGACTACAAATATTAATTGATGCTGAATTTATAGTTCCAAATCTGCCTGTAACGGCATCGCGAACTCTTAAAGTCCAGGGTCCTTGCGAATTTTCTCCATTAAAAGCAGCTAAAGCATCAACCGGAAGAACAATTTGAGCTGTTGTTTTGGCACAATCTAATTCAATTCCCGAATCATCATATTGCAATGCTAATGTAGAATCTGTACCTGAACAGCCTTTATTAAATAACTGAACAACAGTTCCGGCTGGACTAACGATTTGAATTTCTAAATCAGAAAATCGTGCATGTGTCACATTCAAATCGACACTTACATTTGACACAGTTTCTGTTGATGTTTGAACAGTGATAGTTCTTGATGTATAAGTACTTGAAGTTGGAATACTAAACGAACTGCCAAAACTATATGAATTACATGTCGTTGTTGATGTATATCCTATTGCAAAAGATTTACTATTTAAAGCGTAATAAATATTTGCTGTTGGCTCAATCAAAATTCTGCAACTTGTTGATGAAACCACACTTGTTGGAATCAAAATGGATTCTGAACCATCATTTGGAGTGTTTGCTGCTAAAATTAGAGGAAATGTTAAACCTCCATCGGTAGATAATTTTATATTTACATTTGATGAACCTTCAAGATTAGTGGTGTTATTTACATTCCATGTAATAGTTTGAAATGATCCTTGTGCCCAACTTAAGTCAGCAGTATTTTGAGACGTAACTGCAAATGGCCCAGCTGAAGAAGATACATTTACAGTCATTTCGTCGGTATTTGTTTGAGCCGTTCCAAAAATCCCATTATCTCTGGCTGTTAAAGTAAAATGTAACATTCTTGCAATAGACGAAACAGATTCCCATGTTGTCGTTAATCTATTTTGAAGAACAGAACTAAAACTTGGCATATATCGAATTAGCGAACTATTAGGAGCTACAGATCTAAATAATGGTCCGTCTGGCTTAGTAGCGTATGCTACACTATTTCCACTTGAAGTTGTTGTTGCATTATCATTTTCTTCCCAATTATAAGTAGTGGCACTGCCTTCAACATTTGATCCTGTACCGGTTAAAACGAAAGGGGTACTAATTGGAATTGTGTAATCTGCCCCCGCGCCAATTGTTGGCGGATTATTAGTTAATGCTGTACTAACCGGACAGCTTTTTCCTGCAAGATTATTTTGAATTTGTAAAATACTAACATAAGCAAAATAGTCGTCAGAATTGCTTTGAACATCATAATCTGTTATTCCGGCATATCCCATAATAGTAGAACCACTTCCCGGTTCAACATTTACGTTTGTTCTTTCTCCGGCATCATATGAAAAAGTATGATTTGCTCCCAATTGATGTCCTATTTCGTGAACTACAAAATCAATATCAAATGTATCACCTTCAGGTTTTCCGTCTGATGGTGAGGTGTAAGCGCTTCCTTTTTCAGAATTTATACAAACGCATCCAATACAATTTGCATTACCTCCTCCGCCAGAAGCTCCAAACAAATGACCAATATCATAATTTCCTTCCCCAATAACACTAGTCAGTGTACTTTGAACTTCCTGATTCCATGCACCATCTACCCCTACTCCCGCGTTTGAATAAGGATCTGCTGAAGCATCTGTATAAATTACGGCATCATTGTTTGCGATTAAAATAAGGTGTAATGCCAAATCTTTATTTAAAACCCCGTTAACTCTTGATAAAGTTGCATTCATTCCTGCTAATGCACCTACCTTAGTACCTCCAAAATACGAAGTGTATTCTCCTGTACATGACAATGCCAATCGCATTGTTTTAAAAACTTTATTATTTGAAGCTTCTTTGGCAGTTTTACCTGAACTATTAGTATCTGTTATAACATTATCTGTTTTACAAATTAATTTTGAAGAAGCAGTTTTATTTGAAGTAAATAAAACATATTCCGATTTATCATCCGGATTTTGCTCTATAAATTCAGATGGTTTATCGGCACGAATTACCATTGTCTGTGTGCCAATTGGTGAAACGCTAAAGTGTATTTTTGCCGATTTATCGTCTATTCCACGGCCTTCGTAAGCTCTAATTTCAGGATATTTTGCCTGTAATTCAGGATCAAAATTTGAAAATTCCCAAACTGAAAATCTTTCCAAAACACCTTCCGAATTAGGAATTGTAATTTCTGAACTACTATTTTTTGAACTTTTATTGGTTGCAGATGAAAGTTTTGCTTTCAGATAATCTGAATTCAATTTATAATATAATTTATGTGAATCAGACGAATTTACACTTTTATTCAAAACTGAACCAGAACTCCTCTGCCATAAATTATCATTTTGAGCATGAACTTTGACACAACAAAAAATAAGTAATAAAAATAGTAGCTGTTTATTCATACTCAAGGGATTTAGAAAAATCAAAATTAAGTGAATTAAATTAAATTCTTACATATATACGACAATTAATGGTTTTTTATCGACCAGCGAGTCAATTATCACAAAAAGTGACTTTATAATCTTAAAAAATCAATTAACCTTAGTGTCAAATTTAAAATAGATAGTATAAATTTGCACCATCCTAAACAATTTGCTTTGAAGCTCTTTCATTCTATAAACGATTTTCAATCACCCAAGAAAACTATTTTAACTCTTGGTACCTTTGATGGCGTACATATTGGTCATAAAAAAATTTTAGAACGAATTACCCAAAATACTGAAAACGGGAAATACGAAAGTTTAGTGCTTACTTTTTTTCCGCATCCGCGAATGGTTCTACAGGAAAAATCAGAAATAAAACTTTTAAATACGATTGCCGAAAAATCGAAACTACTCGAAGAAACCGGAATAGAAAATCTTGTTATTCATCCGTTTAACGAAAGTTTTTCGAGATTAACAGCCGAAGAATTTGTTCATTCTATTTTAGTTGATCAATTTCATATTCAAAAGATAATTATTGGGCATGATCACCGTTTTGGAAGAAACAGAACGGCTAATATTGATGATTTAATCGCTTTTGGTGCTGAATATGGTTTTGAAGTAGAGCAAATTTCGGCACAGGAAATTCAGGATGTTTCGGTAAGCTCTACCAAAATCAGAAAAGCTTTAGATGAAGGAAATATAACTTTGGCCAACGATTATTTGGGTTATGCTTATTTTTTAAGCGGCGAAGTTGTAAAAGGAAAACAATTAGGAAGAACAATTGGTTTCCCAACGGCCAATATCCAAATTGAAGAAGATTATAAAAAAATTCCTAAAAACGGTGTTTATATCGTGAAAACCTTTATTGACAACAAAGAGATTTTTGGAATGATGAATATTGGTTTTAATCCAACTGTAAATGGACAAAAGCAAACTATCGAGGTCAATCTTTTTGATTTTGATGCTGATATTTATGGTCAAAAACTGGAAATCTCTTTATTGGAATATATTCGGGAAGAACAAAAATTCGGTTCGGTAGATTTACTTAAAGAACAATTAAATCAGGATAAAAAGACTGCCTTAGACTTTGTGGGACAACTTTAGGAATATTTTCCATTCATTTTTTATAAATATTTTTTTTGCAGATTATAATATATGTAGTCCCTACGGGACAAAATTGTGCTATCTAATATTTTTTGCTACCAATAGATAATCTCTCCGAGATATTTTAAGATTTTCCATGCCGGGACAAATCCGATATCTAACTATATTTTCTACCAATCTCTCCGAGATATTTATAATGTCAATATTTTACAAAATACTCCGCCAGGAGTTAAATATTGGTAACAAACGAAATCACGATACTCAGAAATGTCCTGTAGGGACTACCCCTGATATCTATTATTGCCACTATATATACTTTATGCCCATTTAAAAAACTTTGTACTTCTTTTTTTAGTAAATTTGATATACAACTCTGTTTGTCAACAATTTACTATTAACTTCTTTAAAAATAACCACTATGAAATTACCTAAAGAAATTACCAACGGTTTTTTAATTTTCCTGGGAATTGGCATCTATTTTTTATTGATGAATCTTTTAGGACTCGCTGATTTGTTTTATTTACGTACGCTAAATGTCTTTTTTATATTTTATGGCGTAAACAGAACCATGCAGATGAATCTTCATGAAGGAGAAACCAACTTCGTATCCAACGCAGTTTCTGCTATGACAACATCTGTCGTTGGTGTATCCATGAGCGTTTTTGGCTTGTTAGTTTACAGTTACGCACGAGGTGGTGATGCATATGTAAAAACACTTTCTGAAGCATTTATGTTTGGAGGAAATCCATCTGTACCAACTTATTGCATTTGTTTATTATTTGAAGGACTCGCCTCTTCTGTTATTGTAACTTTAATGATGATGTTGTATTGGAACAATAAATATGCAGCCGATTAATTTTTTAGAATAAAATACATAATTTAAACACTCTAAAATCATAAAAAGATATAATTATATGATTTTAGAGTGTTTCTTTTTTGAAAATAACTATCAATTGTTCATTTACAGAATTCGGCATTGGTTGATTAGAACAATTTCGTTACTTTTGAAGCTTCAAAAACAATGTACCTAATGAGTATTACAAAACACAACTGGACAAAAGACGAGATAATCGCCATATATAATAAACCGATGATGGACTTGCTGTATGAAGCAGCAACAATTCACAGACAAAAACATGATCCGAACGTAGTTCAGGTATCTACATTACTATCTATCAAAACCGGGGGCTGTCCTGAAGATTGCGGTTATTGCCCTCAAGCTGCACGCTACAACACAGGAGTTGAAGGAAACGACTTGATGAGTGTAAGTCAGGTAAAAGCTCAGGCTTTGCGTGCAAAATCAAGCGGATCATCTCGTGTTTGTATGGGAGCTGCCTGGAGAAATGTAAAAGATGGTGAAGAATTTGATCAGGTTTTAGAAATGGTGCGTACCATCAACAAACTCGATATGGAAGTTTGCTGTACTTTGGGTATGATTACCGAAAACCAGGCGCAACGTTTGGCTGAAGCAGGTTTATATGCTTACAATCACAATTTAGATACTTCTGAAGAATATTATAAAGATGTAATTTCAACACGTGGTTTCGAAGACCGTTTGCAAACTATCGAAAATGTTCGTAAAACGAATGTTACTGTTTGTAGCGGAGGAATTATTGGAATGGGAGAAAGTATCGAAGACAGAGCAGGAATGCTTGTTGCGCTTTCGACTTTAAATCCACAACCAGAATCTGTGCCAATTAATGCTTTGGTTGCTGTTGAAGGAACTCCGATGGAAGAAGAAAAACCAGTTGAAATCTGGGAAATGATTCGTATGGTGGCTACTACAAGAATTGTAATGCCGGATACACAAGTACGTTTATCTGCAGGAAGAACCAATATGAGCCGCGAAGGACAAGCAATGTGCTTTTTTGCAGGTGCCAATTCTATTTTTGCAGGAGACAAATTACTTACAACACCAAATCCGGATGTACACGAAGACATGAAAATGTTTGAAATGTTAGGATTAATTCCGCAAAAACCATTTACAAAAGTTTCGCAGCCAAAAACTGTTGAAGCATCAGATTCTCAATTTGCTCCTTTAGGCGAAAAACCAAAATGGTCAAGACCGGGACATACAATTGAAAGAAATCTTGAGGCTTCGATCAAATCAAAAATTTAAGTTATTGAGTTAATAAATCTCGAAAAATATTTTTAAATTGCTTATAACAAGTGTTATAAGCAATTTTTTTATTTAATAGAGATGAATTTAAAACAAATCGAAAGGGTAAAAAAAATCTCTAAATCTGATTTTATTTCCCAATACGTAAAAAACCAAATTCCCGTTGTCATAGAAGAACTGACTGAAGACTGGCCAGCTTATTCTAAATGGAAATTATCATATATGAAAGAAATCGCAGGTGATACTATCGTTCCTTTATACGATAACAGACCTGTAAACCACGAAGATGGCTTTAATGAAGCGCACACTAAAATGAAGATGAGCGACTACATTGATCTTTTAGAATCTAAGCCAACAAACTACCGCATTTTCCTTTATAATTTAATGAAAGAAATACCAACGCTAAAAGACGACTTTTTATGGCCTGATATTGGTTTGAAATTAGTGAAGCAAATGCCTATGTTGTTTTTTGGTGGAGAAAATTCAAAGGTTTTTATGCATTATGATATTGATTATTCTAATATTTTGCATTTTCATTTTCATGGAGAAAAACAATGCATGCTTTTTGCTCCGGATCAGTCTAAATATATGTACAAAGTTCCGCACGCTTTAATTTCGAGAGAAGACATTGATTTTGATGATCCTGATTATGAAAAATGGCCCGCCCTTAAAAATGCCGAAGGTTATATTACTAATCTTAAACATGGCGAAGTATTGTACATGCCAGAAGGATATTGGCATTATATGAAATACTTAACTCCTGGTTTTTCTATGAGTTTGCGTGCTTTTCCAAAAAATATTGCCCATTTATCAAAGGCGGCTTATAATGTATTTATTATGCGGCATTTTGATGTTTTAATGCGAAAATTTAAAGGTCAAAAATGGATTGACTATAAAAACGAAAAAGCAATTCAGAATACACATCAAAATCTGACGAAATCTGAAAATCTGGCAAAGTCTGCCTGATATAATTAAAAAAGCCGTTGTAAACTTTAAAGTTCACAACGGCTTTTTTATAAAACCATTATTAGAATGCCATTTTTGTAGTAGTTACATTTCCATTATCCAAAATTGTTTTAATCAACAAAACCTGATTAGATTGTAAATTGGATATCTGCAATTCTGTACTATCTATTTTCTTTTTATTATAAAGCAATTTTCCGGTAACATCAAAAATAAAAACCTCTGTGATATTTTCTTTGGTTGATGTTAACTTGATAATTTTCTCTTTTGAAGAAACCAAAATTTTCTGTTCCACATCCTCAATAGCAACTTTTTTCAAAGTTTTATTATTACTATAACGCAGTACAAAACGACCATCAAAAGTACCTGTTGAAGTTGTAAAGGTATAATTGCCGGTTCTTAAGTCATGAATTGAATTGGTTGTTTTGTCTTCTAAATAAATAGCCTGATTAACCAAATTACCATCGGTCTGATCTATAGAAATAGTAAAATTGCCGGCAATTGTGCTTTTATATCCAAGCGGTACAATATCAGTATCCGAAAAAGGTACGGCGCGTCCCTGAATTACAAGTTTATGTCCATTATTTACACTATAAAAATCCAAATATGGATTACCATCAATTGTTTGACCGTCATATCTGGTTTCATAATCGTTAGTAGCTCCTTCAATATAACCAATTAAAATTTGTTTAAAGGCACCACCATCATTAGTCATATTAAGCCATAACCGATTTTTTTCAAGTGCAGCTTTTGAAGTTTTTGCTAGTTTAAAAAACTGACTGTTTGAGCCAAAACGCATCGCATTTGTAAAAGTTACTGTTCCGGACGAGCTTGTTTCAGTAAAAAAACCTTGCCCGGCTGCTATTTTACCGCCTGGTATTTCCTTATTGTTTCCTGATGCTGTGGTTGCTGTTTTGGCTGCAACGCCCCCAGTTAAATTATAACTTGCATAATCATCTGAATTGTATTTATAAGAAGTTCCAAATACTACGGGCGTGTTGTGTGTCCAGAAATATAAGGTTCCGGTTAAAACCGGGTTATTCAAAATAAATTCATCGGCATCTAATGCTGAAGGATAAGGATTTCCCAGCAAATAAAATTTTCCGCTATCTAATGTCGCACTGGTTACATTTCCATTATTAGGAACTCCAATAAAAGAAGCTGTGTAATCGGTCCTGATTGTATTAGAATAATTTTGCGGACCACGAATTATATAACCTTCTCCAACAACCATAGTCGTACTTCTGTTTGTGATTACCCAATTTGTTCCGCTATATCTAAAATATTTATCTCCAAGCGTTAATGGCGAAACATCAACCAGTTTTTGCGGGTTTACGGGAGTTGACCAATATACAAAATCGGCCTGGCGAATTTGCGGGCTTATTCGTTTGTAAATAATATTTCCGGTATTAATTACATTATTACGCTGTATTAAACTTGCATTATTCTCGAATATTAATTTTGTTCCTGTTCCAGATTCTACCGTAAGACCGTTATCAATAAATAATGTATGTGGAGAATTTATTGTCACTTCTTTTCCCCCTTTTACTTTACAAGAGCAACCGCTTATATCTCCTGTTGACTGATAGTTTTCGGCAAATTCAATGATATCAGAAGATATCGGCACGCTCCCTTTCGACCATGTTGTTCCATTCCACGTATTTACATCCGGTGCTTTTATTACAATACTAACTGTTGGCAATGAAGTACAGTTTACACCATCCTGTGCCGTAAAAGTGTATGTGCCGGGAGCTAAATTAGCAATTGTATAATTAGAGCCTGAAAATGAATAAGTTTGAGTTGATGAACCGCTTTGGTTAATTTGTCCATTTGTTGCAGATATAAATCCGTTAAGTTCTACACTTCCTGTTGAGATAACACAAGTTGGTTGTGTAATAGTAACAACATTGGGTGTGGGTAATGAAGATTTAACGGTTACAGTAGTGACTGAAGAAGCAAGACTTTGACATCCTGTAGCATTTGTTACCTGAACAGAATAATTTCCAGATGTTGCTACCACTATACTTTTTGTAGTTGCACCCGTTGACCATAAATAACTTGCTCCAGTAATGGAAGTCAATGTAACATTTCCACCATCACAAAATGTTGTAGCCCCGCTTGTGGATATTGTGGGGACCGCAGGTTTGGCATTAACGGTTGCAAAAATAGTTTTAGAACTGGTATAAACAGATCCTCCATAAGTAGTAGTATAGGTAAGATTGGCTTCATAAGAACCTGATATAGCATTTGCAAAAGATACTACTGATTGTTTATCTGGATAGTTTACAAAAGATGCCGCACCGGGAAGTTTTACAGACCAATGCCAGTTCAATGCAGCTCCGTCTGCCCCATCTTTTGCTGCGGTAAAATTAAGAGTGTTCCCTTCACAAACTGGCGCATTACTTGTAGGGTTTGATTGTAAAGTTCCTCCTAAATTATTAAGCTGCGCGAAAGTATATTCAGCATTGCCACTTCCTACACAAACGGCAAATTTTACTGTACCAATATACAAAGCAACCTGATTTGAGCATCCTCCTCCTGTGTCATCAATTTTCCCCGGTGGATTGATATCTACGATTGTCCCAGCTGGAAAACGAATAGAACTCTGATTTGTATTAAAATCCAGTACTCCATTAATAGTAACAACCAGAATATTTCCTGCAGAAGTTGATACTATTGGATCTCCGGAAGCCAACAATGTTCCGTTTATCGTTAACGATTTTATTGAAACATTTGTGCTAAGCGTTATGGTTGATCCGGAAGCAATAATAACATCATCATTTATAGTAGGTACTGTTCCGCCAATCCATGATGCTGTAGCTGTCCAATTTCCCGTTCCTGTACTTGTTATGGTAGCTCCATTTGAAAATCCAAAACAAAATAACATTGATAAAATAAATAGTAATTTTCGGTTCATCTCACGTGGTATTTAAATTTAACAATAGATCTTTTTTAGTAAATTATTTTTCAAAAAAAGCTCCTAAGATTTTGCTTTTTTTTTAGTCCATCCCTGAGGAAATTTTAAGGCCTTTTTTATCACCTGTTTTTTCCTCAAAACACCATAAACAATTTACAATTTTCTATTAACTAAGGTTAAATTAACACTCTGTATTTCAGTCAATTAAACTCGATTTTGCTATTTTAAGTTATTTCTCATAAATACTTTTTTTTTAAGTAATTCATCATATAAAAAATGCAAATCATCTGATTTTATAAATATGCATTTTTCATTATTTTTCAAAAATTATAATAATTTGAAAAAAAATTATGTTAAAAATAAATTTAACCCAAAAAAAAACGTCTGGAAAACAATATTGAGTCGAAATTTTATTTAAAAAATAGTCGTTCTTTAAACGCGAAATAATCACTCAAAATGGAAGCTAAAAACGTACTAAAATAAAATTTTACGTGTTGAATGATATCCGTTTTTCAACGATATTTTGAGTAGCAAAATTTGATTTTTGGATGATAGATTTTCAATACTAAATCTGGAGTTTTCTATCTTAGTTTTTCTGTAAATCTGTTTACCCGAAATGTCAAAAATTTGAATATTCTTAATATCATTTTTGTTTGCGTCGACAATTATATTATTGTTGTTTACAAAAACTGATATTTGATTTATTTCTCTCTCCGGATTATCTGTTTTTAAATCTTTACTAATGAAATTCAACTCAAAACGTTCATTAAAATTTCCCTTTTTTGTAGAAAATAAATAGGGAGATTCTTTTAGATCATGTTTAATTTTCAAGTCCTTATCTTCAATAAAAACATTTAGATTACTAAACAGTCCATCATCATGATCAATACTAACACTAAATTCGCCATCGATAGTGCTTGAATAGCCTAACAAAATAGACTCAGTATCTTCGAAAGGCAAACCTCTGGCCTGAATTACTAATTTTTTATTTTCAACAACACTATAAAAATCTACAAATTGATTTCCATTAAAAGATTCCGCATCATAACTTTCATCATACAAATTGGTTGCCCCATCGATATATCCAAATAAAATCTGTTTAAAAACGCCTTCGTTATTTTTAAGATTCAACCAGATTCTATGTTTTTCAACAATATTTTCTTTTGTTTTGGCTTGCTTAAAAAAAGCAGAATTTCGACCAGAAATGCGCATACTATTATTGAATTCAGCAATTTCAGAATTTTTACTGATTACAAAAAATGCTTGTCCTGAGGCAATAGTTCCATCGGGAATACTTTCATTTATACCCAATGAAACTGCGCCACGTGTACCAATACCTCCCAGCAAATTGTAAGCAGCATAATCATTAGATGTATATTTATTATTAGTTATTGGTGTATTATGTGTCCAGAAATAAAGAGTCCCTAAAATATTTGACGTGTTGTTAGTCAAAAAAGCATCGGCACTTATTGCTGATGGATATGGATTACCAATTAAATTAAAGCCATTTTGTTTTTCCAAACTTACCTCCACTTTTCCATTAACCGGAACACCTTTAAATGTGGCTTCAAATTTTGAAGGGTTTGTTGTTGAAAATTGCTGTGGACCACGTATACTATATCCTTTGCCGGGAATCATAGTATTTGATGCATTTTCTATCTTCCACTTATCCGAAACAGCATCATAAGAAAAAAACTTATCCTGTAATGTATTGGGTGAAACATTTATTAGTTTTTCATTATAAACAGGTGAAGACCAATAAGTATAATCAAATTTTAATATCGGCGAAGATTTTCTTTTGACAGCAGCAATACCCGTATTTACAATATCATTGTCCCGCTGATATAAACTTGCTGTATTTTCTAAAACTAAAGTACCAAGACCCGAATAGTCGAACTCAATTGCTAAAGTATTTCCACTTAAAAGTGTTACTGTTTTGCCTTCGTTAATATAACAGCTGCAAATATTTGAAGACGTTAAGGCCGGATAATCTTCTTGAAAGTAGATTTGCTTTCCGCCTGACGGTAAACCATTTGACCAGCTGTGACCATTCCAAATTGAGGAATCCAAACAAAGGTTTAAACGTGCAATTCTGTGTTTGGATATTCCTGATACAGAATTGAAATCTCCCCCAATCATTAATTTAAAATCTGATGTGAAGGCCATAGTGTATAATTTACTATTTAAACGGGCATCAAAAGAAGCATCATAATCTCCTGTTTTTAAAAGTCTTATTAATCGTGACGAAACGGAGTTTTTATAAGTTCCGGAAAAAGTTCCACCCACCAGAATACGATCGTCCGGCTGTACCAAAATACTTCGAACGTCACCTTTATTAAAACCTGTACCTGAATCAAAAGTCGTATCTAAACTTCCATTGGTATTTAACCTAAGAATTCTCTTTTGGGACGTGCCATTATAAAATAAAAAACTTCCTCCAACAATAATTTTCCCATCAGACTGCAATGCCATTGCATAAATGTAGTTGTCAAAACCTGCACCAACATTGAAACTGGAGTCAATACTTCCATCCGCATTTAACCTCACCAGTTTTGCAGCAGAATTTCCATTAAAATTATTAAACCTTCCACCAAGCAATATTTTCCCATCTGGCTGAATCAAAACAACTTCGATAATACCATCGGCACCATGACCAATATTAAAACTTAAATCCCGAGTTCCATCAGGTAATAACCTCACTATTCGCGCTGCTGGATTGGCAGTACCATTATAATTTGTAAAGCTTCCCGCCGCAATTATTTTCCCGTCAGACTGAGTTGCCAAAGCGTAAACCTGACTATTAAAACCTGAACCGATATTAAATGTTTGATCAACTGATCCGTCAGACAAAATTCTAATTATCCGATTACAGGCTGTCTCGTTATATTTTGTGAAATTCCCGCCAAGAATAATTTTTCCATCAGGTTGCAAAACGGCTGTTTTAATTAAATTATTCGCACCTGATTGCTTCAAATTAAAACTTTCATCATAAGTTCCATCTTCTAAAAGCCGAACAATTCTTGAAGCCTGTTCGCCATTAAACTTTTTAAAATTTCCAAATACCATTGTCTGTTTATTTTCCAGAGGAATCACTTTATAAACAGAATTATCAAAACCAACTCCTGCTGATAAATATGCTGTATCATATTCTCCTGCCGGATTAATTTTTGCTAATCGGCCTTGATTTAATCCATCGAAAACAGAAAATGAACCACCAACATACCAAGAACCTTCTGCGTCATTTTCTAAAGCTAAAACTGAAGCTGTTGCAGGTCCTGAACCAAAATCCAAATCAGTTCTAATAGTTCCGTCCCGGTTTAAAACACAAATCCGATTCACCTCAGCTCCATTATAAAAACCAGTAAAAGATCCTCCAATCATTATATTACCAGAAATATCTGTTTTTATAACCTGAACTGCGCCTCCATTAAATCCCGATCCTGATAAAAAAGTCGAATCTAAACTTCCGTCTTCATTAATTCGAATAATTCTATTTGCCGAAATTTCATTATAACTGCTAAATTTTCCGCCTAATAGAACTTTTCCATCCGATTGTATAAACATTGCATTTACATCATCGTTAAACCCTGTTCCGATATTAAAACTTTCATCAACTCTTCCTTCGGGAAATAGTTTTATTATTTTATTAGAAGAGATTCCATTGAATGCTGTAAAATTGCCGGACAAAAGTATTTTTCCGTCAGATAAAATTTCGACGTTTGTAATATTTGCTGTTGTGCCAATTCCTGTATTAAACGTAGTATCGATCGCGCCATTGGGCAAAATACGTGCAATTCTATTTACGGTGATACCATTGTATTTTGTAAAACTACCAACGATGATAATTTTTCCATCAGCCTGCTCGCAAACATCATAGATAATTCCTGTTGCTGCACCGATTGTTGTATTAAATGAAGCATCATAGGAACCATCTGAATTTAATCTGACAAGTCTTCCTGAATTATTTCCATTATAGGATGTAAAGCTTCCGCCAACGATTATCTTCCCGTCTCTTTGAATGTGTGAAGTATAAACTTTACCGTTGAACCCTGTGCCAACATGAAAATTTTCATCAAGTATTCCATCCGGATTTAAGCGGGCAAAATAAGGAGAAGGGATTCCGTTAAGATTCAGATAGTCTCCGCCAACAATTAGGTATTGATTAGATTGTATTGATAAAGTTCGAACTGTATTATCAAAACCATCTCCGTTTAGTCCATCATCAATGGTATTAAAATAAGTATCTACTTTGCCTTGCTGGGCCAAAAGTTCCAGACTAATAAAAGGTAAAAAGAGGATCAGGGAAAAAAGTATTTTTTTTATCAAAATGTAAATAAAATTTAGTCAATAATTATTTTGTAAGAATTGGACTAAATTTATAATTCGTTTTGAAACCCTGCAATACCCACTTACCGTGATTTTTCAGGTGTTTTTTTCTGGTTAGTTTGATGTCAAAAAACAAAAAAGACGCACTATTTGTGCGTCTTTTTAGAAATAAACTAATTTATATTTTTAATTAAAAATTATCTTTTTAGTTGCAGTAAAGTCATTATCAAGAGTAACTTTTACAAGCAGTACCTGATTGGATGATTGCAGGTTTTGTATTTGAAGCTCTGTTGTGCCTGCTTTCTTTTTGCTGTAAAGCAGTTTTCCCGAGATATCGAAAACCGTTACCTCTTTTATGTTTTCTGCCGAAGAAGTTACCTTGATGGTTTTGTCTTTTACAGAAACCAGAAGTCCGTTTTCAACATTTTCAAAATCTCCCGTTCCAAGTGTTTTGTTGGTGTAACGCAATACCAAACGATCGCTAAAAGTTCCTTTCTCGGTAGTAAAGGTATAATCGCTTGTTGTTAAATCGTGTATTACCCCGGTTTTCTTGTCTTCCAGATAAATGGCATGGCTGCTCAAATCACCATCGGTCTTATCAATAGAAATCGTAAAATCTCCGGTTATCGTTGTATTGTACCCCAAAGGAACCTGATCTGTATCTGTAAAAGGCAGGGCACGTCCCTGGATAACATAATTGTTTCCGTTGTCAACACTATAGAAATCAACATACGGATTGGCATTAAAACTCACCCCGTCGTATCGGTCTTCGTATTCATTGGTTGCCCCTTGTACATAACCTACCAGCATTTGCTTGAAAACTCCCTTTGTATTGGTCATATTCAGCCATACGTGGTGTGCATCAGTAGTTTCTTTTGATGCGGATTTGAAAAACTGCGTGTTATCGGCAGCTCCAAGTCGCATGTCATTGTTAAAGGTCACTGTTCCGCCAGCTTTGGACGTTGCAAAGAAGGATTGTCCGGCGCCTATGAATCCAGATGGTTCCTCGTTGTTATTTCCGGGTGTTCCTCCGGTAATGGCACGTTCTTTTACCACTGTGCTTCCCGTTAAATTATAACTGGCATAATCATCTGAAGTATAAGTGTAGGCACCTGTTAAGGTAACCGGTGTATTATGGGTCCAGAAATACAGGGTTCCTTCTAAAATAGCTGTGTTTTGGTCCAGGAATTTTTTGGCGCTCAGGGCAGAAGGATATGGGTTTCCGATCAAATACGGTTTGCCTGCCGTTAGTGTTTCACCTAAAATTACACCATTGTTGGGCACGCCGTTAAATTCAGCAGGATAATCTGCTTTTACTGTCAGCGAATAGGTTTGCGGCCCACGGATGATATATCCTTTACCCACTTTCATAACCGTGTTTTTATTGGTAATTACCCAACTATCACCACTGTATCCGAAATATTTATCCCCTAAAGTCAAAGGAGAAACATCAATAAGTTTTTGCGGACTTACCGGTGTTGACCAGTATACGAAATCACCTCGTCTAATTTTTGGGGCAATACGTTTGTATTTTATGTTTCCTGAGTTCACGGCATTGTCGTTTACCTGAACCAGGCTTGAATGGTTCTCGAATGTCAACGATGCAGTTGCAGAAACCGTAAGTGCGTTTACAACTGTAAGGGTATAGTTTGAAGGTACTGTGATGGCTATTGCCGGATTGATGGTAAGGGAGCAGGCAGTCAAATCAGAAGATATTGTAAAGGCTCCTGCAATAATGGCTGCTTTGCTTGCATCAGGAGTACCGTTTGACCACGCTGTGCCGTTCCAGGTCGTAGAGGATTGGTTGGTAATAACAACGTTTCCTGTAGATGGTGATTTACAACCAACGCTATTTGTTACTCTAAAAGTATAGGTTCCGACCGCTAGACCTGTAACTGTATAACTTGTTCCTGAACCAGATGTTGTAACAGCGCCTGGATTTCTTTCTAATGTCCAGGTACCAGAAGGCATATCGGTTAATGTAACAGTTCCTTGGGCAGTACAGGTTACGGGTGTGGGAGTTCCTGTTGTAGGCGGTGTTAATAAAATAGTTGTTGTTGCAATGTTATCATTATTTGTAGCTCCCGAAATATCTTCAATTATATTTAGTGAAGGATCTTTTCCGGTTACTTTTGCCGAATTAACAACTCGGCCAGCGGCCACATCAGCAGATGTAATTGTATAAGTGCCTGTTAATGTTGCTTTTGCTCCTGGAGCCAGCGAAGCGATTGGATTGCCTGTAATAGTTGGTACGAGTGGATCAGTAACAGTGATATCAGTAATTGGCACATCTCTGGTATTGGTAACTTCAAAAGTATAATTGATCTTATCGCCTAATTTGCCACAAGATGACATGGAGGCTTTTTTAACAAGACTTAGTTCTGCAATTTTTAATGAATTACTATTAAAAGCAATAAAGGCGCAATCTGAACTTCCTGAAAAAGTAACAACAAAGCGATCCACTTGTGCAGCATTAGAAGCATTAATCCCAAATGCACTTGCTTCAATCCCTAACATCCTGATATCTCTCGTTGCTGCAGGACTAAAAGCGACAGCACCATTATCAGCCCTAAATAAATCAAGGCTATAAGTGCCAATTGCTGTAACGGTATCAAATTTTATAGATAATACAGTTCCAACTGTGTTTCCTGCCGCATCTATAAATTTAAAAGTATCATATTGATTTCCTGGTTCAGCTACCTGAGTTACTATTATATCCGGAATATTATCATTTAAACCGTTCGTATTTATATTATTGGTTCCAATTTTAAATTCAGCTACCCCAGCTTTTATATTTGCAATACCTGTTCCAAGACTCAAACCATTAGTGCCATCCGTAAGTCTGGAAGCAAGTTCAGCTCCTGTAGAGGTTGTTCCGGTTAGTGCGGGACGTAAAAAAGCGCTACCTGCTGATTCGTCTATCATTGAGCCTTGCAGATAATACATATTTGTATCTAATCCTAAAGTTTGAATTTTTAATGCTCTAAATTTTTGAGCATTAAAAGTTACTCCATTGCTAGTAAGCACATTATCATTAACTCCGGTGGAATAAGTTACACCGTTCCACGAAAACGCCAGTAAATTATTCTCTCTGTCGGGTCTATTTCCTGATCCTGTTATAGCATTTGATGTCCAATATCCTTTCCAGTCGGTATGGATTCTTGAGACAGGAATAATGGTACTTTGGCTTAACATATTAAAGGAAACCAGAAAAAAAAGTATTCCTATATTTTTTAAAAATAAAGAACGAATGGTTAAAAGTATTTTTGGGGACATACAATTTAAGTTTGGTTATAGTTTCTTTGGGGATAATTATAATTATTAGTTTTTTGATTTTATTTTTAAAATATGACTACCTGCATTTTGATTATTATTGCAATTGTCATTATCCAAAAAAATCCAACAACTTTCGCTGTCGGATTTAGTACTAAATTTGAGATATTATCTAAACATTGATTTTACTGTATTTATATGTTCGTTTTCTAATATCACTTTTACAAGAATTATTTGTTGACCAATACCCAGATTGCCTATAGTTAATTGTTTATCATCAACTTGTTTTTTCTTGTATAATAATTTGCCTGAAATATCATAGATATAAACTGTATCAATATTTTCTTTTGATGAATTTATCGTTATCGTTTTATTTTGAACTCCAACCACAACAGTTTCTGCTGTACTTTCAAAATCTCCTGTTCCTAATGTTTTATTTGTATAACGTAGAACAAAACGGTCGTTAAAAGTACCTATAGCTGTAGTAAATTTGTAATCGGTTTGAGATAAATCAGTAATTGTTCCTAATGTTTTATCTTCAATAAAAATATTTTTGCTTGCTAAATCACCATCTGCGTTGTCAATTGCAATTGTAAAATCTCCAGCAATTGTAGATGAATATCCTAAAGGCACAACATCGCTATTGTCTAGGGGCAAAGCACGTCCCTGAATGGATAATAATGTTGATTCATTATAAATGCTGTAGAAATTCACATAGGCATTCTGATTAAAAACTGCTCCGTCAAAATCGTTATCAAAATCGTTTGTTGCTCCGTCAACATATCCAATTAAAGTTTGCTTAAAAGCACCTTCATCATTGGTTAAATTAAGCCATACACGATGTTTTTCTAAACTTGCAGCTTTAAAGAACTGAGAGTTATTTCCAATAGCACGCATACTATTGTTAAAGTATGCATTACCAGCTGTTTTTGTAACAGCAAAGAATGATTGCCCTGCTGCAATTTCTCCTAGTGGAGCATCAGTGTTAACTCCTCCTGTTTTTGAGCTTTCTGCCTTTGTTGCTATTCCTCCAAGTCTGTTATAAGCAGCATAATCATCCGAAGTATATTTGTTTTTCGTAATTTTTGTATTGTGGGTCCAGAAATATATAGTTCCTTCTAAAAATGAATTATTTACGTTTGATAAAAAAGCGTCTGCATCTATTGCTGATGGATATGGATTACCAATTAATTGAGGACTACCAGCCTTAAGTGCTTCACCAGTTATAATTCCGTTATTTGGGATTCCAATAAAATTTACCGGCTGAGCATAAGTAGTTCCTGTCCAATAGTCTTTACCATTTGAATAAATGCTATTTGGTTTAGGAACACGAATAATGTATCCTTTTCCTGCTTTCATTACATTATTACCATTTTCAATTGCCCATGAAGTTCCATTATATGACATATACTTGTCACCTAATGTATTAGGAGATAATACTTTTAATTTTTGTCCTATAACAGGAGATGACCAATAAGTATAATCGAAGTTTTTCATAGGAGTCGAGATACGTTCCATTTGAAATGAATCAGCGCTTCCTGTATATGTAGCGGTATTATTTGTTTGTACTAATGATCCGTTGTTTTTTATAACAAGTTTAGCATTTGTATTTACAACAATGTTTTCGTTAACCGTTAATGTTAAATCTGCAGGTATTGTAAAAGTTTTACCTGCAGCCACTGTACAAGAACAAACTTCCAGATTTCCCGTTAAGGTTAAGTCATTATTTACAATTATTGAAGAACCTGTTGGAATTACATTCGTCGATCCGTCATAAACAGAAGGAGCATCAATAAAATTAATCGCAACATTTGCATCTCCTCCGTCTTCTCTTAAACGTACTTCAACTTTTGAGCTAGCGTTTAAAAGATAAGTCTGCCCATTATTAATTAATGTTGATGCAGTAGTATAACCATTTTGAGTAAATATTTTTGTGCCATCAATATAAATTTCAGCAACATCATCACAGTTTACTAATTGTATTTGGTAACGTCCACAAGCAAATCCTTTACGCTTATATGTGATAGCAAATTGATCTACATCTATTGGGGCTCCTTGCCAGCCTGAGTAATAAGAAGGCGATTTTGTTTTGTTCCAGAATGTCTGCGTGTTGATATTTAAATTAGAATCTACGTAAGTACCTGCATAACTTGCTGCTACTAAAGAAATGTCCGGAAGTGTAAAGCCATAAACGTTCCATTTATAATCTCCAAACGGAAAAGTAGTATCGCCTTTTATAGCACCGTACGAAAATGAAACTCTCGCAGCTTGCGCATTCTCATAATATTCTAATACAAAATTATGTGTTCCGGCTGTTAAAGTATATTGTGCAGCGTATCTGATATAACTATGATCGCCCCATGAATTTGTAGGGCTCATCGTAACCAAATTTCCATCAATATACAATCGAACACCGTCATCTCCTCCAATATTAAAACTGTAAGTTTCAGTTGTTGCTACGTCAGTTTGCATTAAATAACGAACAAAGAATTTATCGCTTGGTGCAGTACCGCAAAAGTTGTTTGCTTCTACAGTTGCATCTCCGGTAATTGTACTTTCACCAACATTTCTGTCAAAAATTGATTTTTCGGCTATAGATCCTACATATGTTGTCGCGGCAGGTGCATTACCTGTATAGGTATAAACAAACCCTTTCCAGTAGTTAATTCCCGGAGTTGGTGTAGCAGTACATAATGGCGCTGTTCCGTTTACATAAACAGTTGCAGAAGAATAATTTGAATTTGCATTACGTAATGTGTATGTAAATGTTGCTGTTCCGGTAAAATTACTTGCCGGTGTAAAAGTGATATTAGTAGTACCGTTTACAGTTACACTTCCGTTTGAAGGTTGTGTAACAGTAATTGCTTGTAAAGCAGAACCACCAACAACATCATTTGCTAAAATTGGAATTACTACAGCTGCATTAATTGGAGTTGATATAAAATCATCGTTTGCAGTTAAGGTGTTAACGTCTTTTACTGTACCGGTTATATATGGACCTTCACTATTACCATTTCCATTTTTTATTTCGAAAGTATTATACGTGCTGTAAACATAAAACCTTACATAAACAGTTTCTGTAGTAAGTACCGGATTTGTATCTGAAGAAAAAGTACCGCTTAAATTTGTCCAATCCGTAGCACTATTTGTTTCAGGAATCAATACTTTAACCCCTGTTGCAAAATTAACATCTTTCGAATATCTAACCTGGAATTTCTGACCGTTTGCCCCTCTGTAAGTAAAGTTAAATTGCTTTAATGTTAATTGATGATTGGAGTCAGGATTTATTTTAAATTGAATGTATTTGTTCGCATCATAACTACCGCCATTTTCCGACGGGTTTGGCCAGCTTCCGGTTTGAAAAAAAGCTGTAGTTGTATTTTGATATTGATAATTTAATGATGCGCCGATAGCTGTTATTGGTGAATTAGAATTAACATAGGCATTTGTAACCGGATTAAAACTATTTGAAGCTCCGTTCCAAAGAGATAATGTATTATCTATATTATCTACAATTGTTATTTTTACAGTAGCTGTTGAAGTTTCGGTTGCATTTGATATTGTATAGCTAAAAGTCACGGAACCCGTAAAACCTACTGCGGGATTAAAAGTTATTGTTTTATCCGGATTAATAATTGCAGTTCCTGTTGACGCTGATGGCGGAGTAGAAATTACAAGTGAAGTAACATTTTCTTTTTTTACGTCGTTATTTAACGGATTGATGTTGACTGCTAATTCTTTTTTTGTATCTACATAATCATTTATAGCCAAAATTTTAGCAGAATCAAAGTTTGTTATTGTTCCTCTTAAAAGAGGTACAATATTGGTGTTTTTTGTACCTGTTTTTATTTCAAAAGTATTGTAAGTACTGTAAGAATAAATTCTGATGTAAACAGTTTCGGTACTTAGAACCGGATTTATTTCTGTAGAAAAACTTGGGCTATAAGTCGTCCAGGAACTTGGAGATGCTGTTTCGGCAACTAAATCTTTAACTCCAGTTGCAAAAGTTGCGTCTTTAGAATACTTAATTCTGAATTTTCCAGATCCAGATCGGCATTCAAAAGTAAAAGTGCTTAAGTCTGCTTTATAATTTGTATTTGGTTTTATTGCAAATTGAATATATTTGGCAGGATCGTACTCTCCGCCTTTATCTGCAGGAGTTGGCCAGCTTCCTGTTTGAAAAAATACACTATCATCATTTTCATAAACATAAGATAAACTTGCGCCGTTTGATGTTACATTTTGACCAGTTACTGTACTTGCAATGTTTGTAGATGTAAATCGATTACTGTTTGATGCCGCATCCCATTTTATTAAGTCAACCTGACTAAATCCAAAAAAAGGTAAAAATAAAAATAAAAGTAAAGTTTTCTTCATGTTAAATGTTTTCTATCAGGTTGTTATGCTGGCATAATAATTTGACCGAGCAAAGATAGATACATCTACGTGTTTGTTTGAAAAGGGGTTTTCTGAAGCGCTATATAATCGATGAAATGTTAAAAAAATCGTTGAACTACATCGAAAAAAATGACAATTAATGTTATTTCTTATAAAACGTCAAAGTCAAAAATAAGAAAAATCTCTAATATAATCAGAAATGGACGTATTTTTTTGGAGTAATTATCAAAAAAACGTCAGATATGGTGAATTATCCTCAAAATAATGATTTTCTGACATTTCTTAAAATGTGTAAAATTATAGGTTTTTTACGACTGTTATTTGAAATGCAAAAGAGATTTTCCTCACAAGCTTTTTAAAGGGAATAATCGTTATAAATTTTGTTCAAAATCTTTCAGTTTATCATAAACCAAATTACTTTCGTAACCTCTTCTTAACAGATAATCACAAAATTTCTTTCGCTTTTTTAAAGTGTTTTTTTCACTTATACTGTGCCAGCATCTTTCAGAAAGTTCGTCAAATGTGTTTTGGTATTCTTCAGCAGAAATTTCCTTCAACGCCAAAGTTATATTAGCATTAGAAATCTGCCTGAATTTCAACTCATTTGTAATTCTGATTTTACCCCAATGTTTAATACGATGCTTTCCCCGGGCAAAACTGCATGCAAAACGAGTTTCATTTAAAAAATTTTCCTGAATTAAGTGAACAATAATCTGGTCCATTTCTTCGGTAGTCATTTTCAAATCATATAGTTTGGAAGTTACCTCAGCATGACAACGTTCCTGATAGGCGCAAAATTGTTCTAATTTTTGTATTGCTTCTTTGATTGTCATATAGTTACAGCAAAATTGATAGTGTGAAAATATTAAACATTTTTAGCCAAAAGTAAGAATTTACAACTAAAAATTTAATTTTTTAAGAAAACAAAGATAGAAAATTTCTAAATATGTAATTCTTGTAAGTAAATAGCGCTTTTATTAATATAAATACCTTTAATTCAATAACTTAGATATAGTGCGTTTTTAAGAAAAAAGTACATGTAATCATTTACTGAAATCAATATTCTTTTTCCTTAAAGATAGCACAGGTAAATTATTTGTTAAACTCTTAAATACCACTATTATGAGGCTAAAACTATCTTTATTATTTTCTATTATCTATGCTTCTTTATGGGCTCAGCCTCCACACACATTTACAGCCAATGGTTCATTAGTAGTTCCTGCGGGAATTACAAGTATGGCAGTTCAGGCTTGGGGAGGTGGCGGAGCCGGAGGTGGAGCTGCTGGCGCTGGATTACTTTTGGGAAGGGGTGCTGCAGGTGGAGGAGGTGGAGCTTATGCAGCGGCTAATATTACAGTTGTTGCAGGTAACACTTTATCGGTCTCAGTTGCAGGAACTACTTCTGGAACCCTTGGTAATGGAAACACGGGAGGAAGTTCTACTATTTTAGGTTTTGAAAGCTCAATTCTCGCAGCCGGAGGCGCCGGAGGCTTTGCAAATACTACAGGTAATACTCCTACAGGAGGTCCAGGAGGCACGACAAGCGCCTCGGTTGGAACAACAAAAAATCCTGGTACAAATGGAGGAAATGGAAGTTCTGCTCTTCTATCGCTAGGACTTACCTCTGGTGCAGGTGGAACAGGAGCTACACCAGGAGGAGGAGCTGGAGGAGCTGCGATCTCAAGTTTAATTTTAGGTACTGGTCCTGGAAATGCCGGAACCGCACCTGGTGGTGGAGGTTCAGGGGCCATTAATTCTGCTTTAGGTGCTGCCCAGATTGGAGGTACAGGAGCACGTGGTCAGGTAATTGTTACCTATACCTGTCCTACTTATCAAATTAACGCAACTTCAGCAGCAAATGTTTGTGTCACATCAGGAACTTCTGAAGTAACAATCACATCTTCCGCTACCTTTTTACCGATAGGGGTTTATACTGTAACTTACAATCGTAGCAGTCCAGCCGGAACTGCCTTAACAGCGCCAATGACAATCACTACAGCAGGTACAGGAACCTTTACTGCTAGTGGTTTTACAACTCTTGGAACGAGTAATATAACTATTACATCATTAACATCTGGTGTTTGTGTTTCTAATATATCTACAAATAATACCGCGACTGTTACTGTATCTCCTGCATCTGTAGGAGGAACGGTTAATGGCGGCACAACAATTTGTAGTGGTTTTACAAGTGCTCAATTAACTTTAACCGGACATACGGGAACAGTTGCAAAATGGCAATCTTCAGTGAGTCCATTTTCAACATGGGCAGATATTGCAAATACATTAACAACTTATACTTCAGGATCACTTACTCAAACAACTCAGTTTAGAGCAATTGTGCAAAGTGGAACATGTGCATCTATAGAGTCAAATTTTACAACTGTAATAGTAAACCCTTTGCCTGCAATTACTTTGGGTACTATCTCACCCGTTTGTGCAACTGGACTTGCTCAAAATACAACTTTAGCATATACCGGTACGACACAATCTCCAACAACTTACAGCATTATCTGGAACGCATCTCCTGCCAATACTTTTGCAGCAGTTACTGATGCTACTTTAAATGCAAGTCCAATTAGTATTGCCGTACCTGCGGGAACGGCTGCCGGAACTTATACCGGAACTATAACTGTCAAAAATGCGAATTCTTGTACTTCAAGTCCGGGTGTAGCTTTTAGTGTGGTCGTCAATCCTTTGCCAACTATAACTCTTGGTACAGTAGCTCCGGTGTGTGCAACGGGACTCGCTCAAAATACAACTTTAGCATATACAGCAACTACAAATTCACCCACAACATACAGCATTAGTTGGAATGCATCTCCTGCCAATACTTTTGCAGCGGTTACAGACGCAACTTTAAATGCGAGTCCAATTTTAATAGCAGTACCAGCGGGAACGGCTTCCGGAACTTATACGGGAACAATAACTGTCAAAAATGCGAATTCTTGTACTTCGAGTCCGGGAGTAGCTTTTAGTGTAGTTGTCAATCCTTTGCCAACCATAACTCTTGGTACAGTAGCTCCGGTGTGTGCAACGGGACTCGCTCAAAATACAACTTTAGCATATACTGCAACTACAAATTCACCCACAACATACAGCATTATCTGGAACGCATCTCCTGCCAATACTTTTGTAGCGGTTACAAACGCAACTTTAAATGCAAGTCCAATTTCAATAGCAGTTCCTGCCGGTACCGCACCCGGAACTTATACTGGAACTTTAACTGTAGCAAATGGTAATTCTTGTCTTTCCAGTTCTGGTGTGGCTTTTAGTGTTGATATTAATCCTCTTCCAACCATTACCTTGGGCACAGTTGCGCCTGTATGTTCAAGTACAAGTTCTCAAAATACAACTTTAGCTTATACGGGAACCACCAATTCTCCAACAACCTATAGTATTGTCTGGAATGCTTCTCCTACGAATAGTTTTGTCGCGGTTACCAATGCAACATTAACAACTAGCCCAATTTCAATAGCTGTTCCGGCCGGAACTGCACCCGGAACTTATAGTGGAACTTTGACTGTAGCAAATGGTAATTCATGCGTTTCCAATTCTGGTGTGGCTTTTAGTGTTGATGTTAATCCTCTGCCAACCATTACCTTGGGTACAGTTGCGCCCGTATGTTCAAGTGCAAGTTCACAAAATACAACTTTAGCTTATACGGGAACCACCAATTCTCCAACAACTTATAGCATTGTCTGGAACGCATCTCCTGCGAATAGTTTTGTAGCGGTTACCAATGCAACATTAACCACTAGTCCAATTTCAATAGCTGTTCCTGCCGGAACTGCACCCGGAACTTATAGTGGAACTTTGACTGTAGCAAATGGTGATTCTTGTGTTTCCAGTTCTGGTGTGGCTTTTAGTATATTGATAAATGAATCACCTGCATCTCCAATTATTGGAGCCATAACACCTGCATCATGTACGGTTGCCACAGGTAGCATCGCTTTAAGCGGATTACCTGTCGGAGGGACATTAACGTTATATCCCGGTGAAATAATAAAACCTTATTCAGGAACAACTGTTACTATTTCCGGACTTTCATCCAATACTTACGCTTTTACAGTAAGTAATGGGATTTGTACTTCGGTAATTTCTGCAAATGCAGTCGTGCCCAGTCTAGTTACAAATACCTACACCACTTCATGGTCTAATGGAACACCTACAGCGGATCAGGACATTATTTTTGCGGGAGATTTCATCTCAGCTGGTGGCGGTGCCGGAGACATTACAGCTTGTAGCTGTACTGTAAATGCAGGAGTAAACATTACAATTCAAGCTTTAGACACTCTTACCTTAATGAATTCATTGTCAAATAATGGAGGAAGTGTAACTTTCGAAAATAATGCCAGTTTATTACAAATAAATAATGCTATCAATACAGGTAATATTACTTATCAACGAACTACTACTCCAATTCTTAGGGGAGATTTTGTCTATTGGTCAACACCTGTAAATCCACAAAGGCTTTTTGATGTATCTCCTTTGACCTTGGGTGATAAATATTTTTCTTATAATGGAGATCGTTGGGCAATCATCAATCGAAACAGTTATATGTTAATTGGAAAAGGGTACAGTATTCGTGCTCCTCAAAATTATTCAAATACTAATAGAGTTACTTTTACGGCTTCTTTTATCGGTCAGCCAAATAATGGTGATTTATTTGGAGAAACCGTAGCGGCGGGTAAATTTTATTTAATTGGAAATCCGTATCCATCTGCTTTAGATGCAAATCTATTTTTAAGCGCAAATCTTTTTTTAGACGGAACTCTATACTTTTGGACACATAACACTCCTGTGGTTTTGGTAGGTGCTTACCGATATAATTCGGATGACTATGCCAGTTATAATTTTACTGGTGGTGTAGGTATAGGAACACCAGCACCAACGGGAACACCACAAAATAACGACAGTACTCCAACCGGTAAAATCGGGGCGGGTCAATCTTTCTTTGCAACCGCTAATAATGCAGGAACAGTTGCATTTACCAATAATATGCGATTGGGAGGTATTGACAATTCTCAGTTTTTTAAACCTGAAAATAATTCAAATTCAGCATTAACTGAAAGACATCGAATATGGTTAAATATGACTAATAGCGAAGGAGCCTTTAAGCAAATGCTGATTGGTTACATTGAAGGAGCAACTAATGATTTTGAAAGCAAATACGATGGCGTAACATTTGATGGTAATCCGTATTTGGATTTTTATAGTATCGCAAATGATAATAAATATGTAATTCAGGGTCGAGCCTTGCCATTTACAAATACAGATATTGTTCCATTAGGTTACAGAAGCACTATTGCCGGCGATTTTACAATTTCAATAGACCACGTTGACGGTGATTTACGCAATCATGCTATTTATATTGAAGATAAAGTCACAAATACAGTTCATAATTTAAACAGCAGCAATTATACATTTTCAACTGCAACGGGAACTTATACAGATCGTTTTGTATTGACTTATGTAAACAAAACATTAGGTTTGGGAGAATTTGAGGCGAACGATAAAAATGTTTTGATTGCCGTGCAAAATAAGGTAATTACTATTACATCCAGTACTGAAAAAGTAGACACAGTTTATATTTATGATCTTACTGGTAAAATGATTTATAAAACAGCAAATTTATCAGATATAGTGGTGAAAATTGACAATTTGAAAGTCAAAAATCAGGTTTTATTAGTGAAAGTAATTTTGGATACCAACGAAACAAAAACATGTAAAATAGTTTACTAGAAAGCAATAATACAGCGAAAAGTCCACTTGTTATAGACGAGTGGACTTTTTTTTTGCGAAAAAATCAAAAAAATCAAGGTATAAAAAGTAGGGTTTTTAAAGCAATCGTTTTTTTGTTAACACAAAAAAATGCATTTGGTCGGTAATTGATGCTATTTGTCGGAAAAGTTAATTTTTAAAATAAAATACTTGTAATAAACTGTTTTTTACGCTTTATTTGGACTAGAATAATCTTAAAAGGAATACTTTATTTTAAAAAGTTCTGATGTTTAAAGAGTTAGCTTTTTTTGAAAGTTGAATTGGTTTTTAATGTATTTATTTTCAAAATTTGTTTGTAAATAAATGCTTTCAAAATGTTAAAATTTATTTTAACATTAACATTTAAAAACTGTTCTAATCATAAAATCGTAAGTGATTAAATATCAGTGTTTTTTATTTTTTAAAGAATGCTGATAAGTTTTTTTCAAAATGTAATCACAAATACCACTACTATATGATTAGAAAACTACTTTTATTAGTAAAGCTTTTATTTACTATAATTTTTACTGAAAAATCTTTTATTCCTAGCGTGAAACTGCTTTGTTTGGGGATGTTTTTTGTTGTTTCATTTGCTAATGCAGCTACTCGATATTCTGTGAATAATGGAAATTGGAATTCTACTGCAACCTGGTCTACAAGTGCAGGTGGTGGTTCAGGTGCAAGTGTTCCGGTAGCAGGAGATGTTGTTTATATAGATGGAAATTCAATTACTGTTACCGCAGATGCTGCTTGTACATCAATTACTTTTCGTGGAAACATCAACACCTTGACAATTAATTCAGGTGTTTCGCTAACTTTAGCAACAACTGCAGCAGGAACAATAATTTATGAGTCTTCAGCTTCCAGTAGCAGATCAACTACTATTACAGGTGGTGGAACCTTAAATTGTACTTCTTTGACTGTTGGTAGTAATGTTAATCCCAATGCACAGTTAAGTACATCAATAACTTCAACTATTTCGAATTTAAACATTACTGGAAATTTGACACTTGACAGTAGAAGAAGTGGTGGTAATACGGTTAATGCAGCATTTTATTTGCAAAGTGGTATTTTAAATTTAGATGGTCAAATTATAACTACTAACGAGCATTCGTCAAATACTTCAACATTTTCTATGGCTAGCGGTGCACAATCTGGGACATTGTTAATTAGTAATACAACTCCCTTTTCACTATCTGGAACAGGAGGCAGTACCGTTGCATTAAATGGAACATCATCAACGGTAAATTATGATGGGGTAAATCAAACAGTTAGATCTACTGCCTATACAAATCTTACACTTTCAAATGGCGGAACAAAAACTTTTGCAGCAGCATTAGCTATTACCAATCTATTATCCATTTCTACAAATACTGTTGCCGCTTTAGGGAGTTTTCAGCATACTGCCGGAATTCTAACTTTAGGAGGTGCCGGACCATTAACTTCTACTTGGGGACATACAAATTCAAATCCGGTAGCTGCAAATACTAATAATACTTTTTTTGCTGCCGCTAATACCGGAAGAATAACAGTCGCCGGAGCACCTTATCCAGCTATTGATAATAATTATGCATCCTACGGTATAACAGGGCAAATAACCGGAGTAAGAGGAGAAAACGATGGAGTTTTAACATTAACAGCTCCAGATGGAACTGTTTTCATAAATGTTAAATTTGCAAGTTATGGCCTTCCGGGCGGAACTTCTCCGAATTTCACAATTGGATCTTGTCATGCATTCAATAGCCGTACTGTTACTACAGGATTGTTAGGTAACACTTCTGCAACTATTCCGGCGTCTGGGGCATTTAACGATACATTTGGCGATCCATGCTTTGGAATTGTTAAAAATTATTATGTTGTGGCAACATACGCCAAGCCTATTTGTTCAGGTACAACTCCAAGCACTATAATTGGTTCTGATCCTTCTGGAGGAAATGGAACTTACAATTATTTATGGGAAGTTAGTACAACTAGTGCCATTGCAGGATATACAACTGCTCCTGGAATAAGTACTGGCAGAGATTATACAATTCCTTCAGCTATTAGTCAAAAAACCTGGTATAGAAGAACTGTAACTTCAGGTATTTATTCCGATCCAACAATTGTGGTAATTCCTGTAAATACAACTTCAGAAATTAGTGCGCCGACTTCAGTAACTTCATCTTCTAGTACAGTTTGTTCTGGGAATGCTATTACACTAACAGCTGTGGGAGGAAGTTTTGGTAGTGCTGGTGGATATGCAGAATGGACTACAGGCTCATGTTCAGGACCGGTAATTGGAACATCTGCTCTTCCAGGTGGGGCTTTAACTTTAACTCCTACAGGAAATGCAACTTATTATGTTAAATATAAAAATTCTTGTGGTGCGACAACATGTGCCTCAATAAGTGTTAACAATCCAACGTCTGTAACATTAACAAATAGTAACTACAGTACTTGTTTTAATTCTACATTGGTACAAAATAGATCTATTACTTATTCTGCTACGACAGGTTCTCCAACTTCATTTAGTATAGATTGGGATACAGCCGCAAATACTGCAGGAATAGCAGATAGAACAAATATAGCTAATACATTTGTCGCTACTCCTTCAACAATTAACAATGCAATTGTAGTGCCTGCAAATACACCAGCTGGAACTTATACCGGGATATTAACTGTAAGAACAGGAACATGCGTAAGTTTTGGAAATACAATAACCATTACAGTTAATGCATTACCAACACCAACATTTACTGCCCAGCCTGCATCATCAACTTGTATTGGAACTTCTGTTACTTATACGACACAAGCGTCAATGTCTAATTATGTTTGGGGATTTCCAGGAACTGCAGGAACAGATTATACAATTGTTTCTGGTGGAGCGACTACTAATAACACAGTTACTTTAAAATATCTTACAGCGGGGAGTAAAACTGTAACTATTAATTATACTAATGTTTCTGATGGATGTACTGCAGCTTCTGCAACATCATCATCTGCAGTTACAGTAAATGCATTACCAACGCCAACTTTTATTGCACAACCAACAGCGTTAACTTGTATTGGCACTGCTGTTACTTATACTACACAAGCGGCAATGTCCAATTATGTTTGGGGATTTCCGGGAACTGCGGGAACAGATTATGCAATTGTTTCTGGTGGAACTAGTGCTGATAATACGGTTACTTTAAGATATCTAACAGCTGGAAGTAAAACAGTAACTATCAATTATACAAATGTTCCTAATAGTTGTACAGCAACTTCAGCGACATCTTCATCTGCAACTACTGTAAATGCGTTACCAACACCAACATTTACTACCCAGCCTGCAGCATCAACTTGTATTGGTACTTCTGTTATTTATACTACACAAGCGGCAATGTCCAATTATGTGTGGGGATTCCCGGGAACCGCAGGAACAGATTACACAATTGTTTCTGGTGGAACTAGCGCTGATAATACAGTTACTTTAAGATATCTAACAGCTGGAAGCAAAACAGTTACGATTAATTATACAAATGTTCCTAATAGTTGTACAGCAACTTCAGCGACATCTTCATCTGCAACTACTGTAAATGCGTTACCAACACCAACATTTACTGCCCAGCCTGCAGCATCAACTTGTATTGGCACTTCTGTTACTTACACTACACAGGTATCAATGTCTAATTATGTATGGGGATTACCGGGAGTAGCAGGAACAGATTATGCAATTATTTCAGGAGGAACTAGCAATGATAGTTCAGTAACGTTAAGATATTTAACAACAGGAAGCAAAACAGTAACTATTAATTATACAACTGTTCCTAATAGTTGTACAGCGACTTCAGCGACATCTTCATCTGCAACTACTGTAAATGCGTTACCAACACCAACATTTACTGCCCAGCCTGCAGCATCAACTTGTATTGGTACTTCTGTTACTTACACTACACAAGGTGCAATGTCCAATTATGTTTGGGGAATCCCGGGAACCGCAGGAACTAATTATACAATTGTTTCTGGTGGAACTAGTGCTGATAATACGGTTACTTTAAGATATCTAACAACTGGAAGTAAAACAGTAACTATTAATTATACAACTGTTCCTAATAGTTGTACAGCAACTTCGGCGACATCTTCATCTGCAACTACTGTAAATGCGTTACCAACGCCAACATTTACTGCCCAACCTGCAGGATCAACTTGTATTGGTACTTCTGTTACTTACACTACTCAAGCGGCAATGTCTACCTATGTGTGGGGATTTCCGGGAACTGCAGGAACAGATTATACAATTGTTTCTGGTGGAACTAGCGCTGATAATACAGTAACTTTAAGATATCTAACATCTGGAAGTAAAACAGTAACTATTAATTATACAACTGTTCCTAATGGATGTACTGCAACTTCGGCGACTTCTTCATCTGCAATTACAGTAAATGCGTTACCAACAACACCAAGTATAGCAGTACAAACAGAGGTTAACTGTACTACTTCGGGAAGTGTAACATTAAATAATTTACCTGCAGGTAACTGGACAATAAATCAAACTGGTTTCGTTTCAAATACAATCAATAACACAGGAACTAGCTATACAGTTACAGGTCTTGCAGCCGGAACATACAGATTTACAGTAAGTAATGGGACTTGTACTTCATCAGTTTCTTCAGATGTTACAATCCTCGATCAATCTTCTACGACGTGGAGCGGTACAGCGTGGTCAAACGGTACCCCTGATGCAAGCAAAGCGGCCATTATTGCAGGAGCTTTTACCATATCTTCTGATTTGACTGCCTGCTCCCTTACCATAAATCCGGCAATAGCCATAACAGTACCTTCAAACTATACCCTTACAGTTGTAAACGCACTTACGGTTTCTGCAACTGCATCGTTGACATTCGAGAACCATTCAAGCCTGGTTCAGGTAAATGACAATGCCGTGAACTCAGGAAACATAAAATACAAACGTATTGCCCCAAAAATCAGGCGAGGTGATTTCGTATACTGGTCAACACCGGTAAGTCCTCAAAAACTTATTGATGTTTCTCCTTTGACTTTAGGGGATAAATATTTCGGATACAGTGGCGATAATTGGGTAATTACCAATAAAAATACGGTTATGAAAGTCGGTAAAGGATATATCATCCGTGGGCCGCAAACCTATTCGCTGACAGTAAAAGCAGATTATCCTGCTGAGTTTAACGGCGTGCCCAACAATGGTGTAATTTTAGGTGAAACACTAACGGCAGGCAAACCGTATTTGATCGGAAACCCATATCCTTCTGCCCTGAGCGCCAAAAAATTCCTGGACCAAAACACAGCTATTTTAGAAGGAACCCTGTATTTCTGGACCCATAATACACCGGTTACCTTAACAGGTGCCTACACTTATACTTCAGATGATTATGCCAGTTATAATTTAACGGGAAGCACAGTTGTAAAAGAACGTGCCATTACCGGAGGAACACCCGGAAATAACAACGAGGAACCATCTGGATTCATAGGCGCCGGACAATCCTTCTTTGCAACGTCCAAAGCTGGCGGAACAGTGACCTTTAACAATGACATGCGACTTGGAGCTGCCGATAACACGCAGTTTTTCAAATCCGCATCAAAAGAAACTACTGATGCACACCACGTATGGCTGAATATGACCAATACAAAGGGAGTCTTCAAGCAAATGCTGGTAGGTTACGTGCAGGGGGCAACCAATGAATACGAGGACAGATACGACGGGGTGAGTTTTAATGCCAATCCGTATGTTGATTTCTATAGTATTGACAACGGAAACAATTATGTAATCCAGGGACGTGCCCTGCCTTTTACAGATACAGATCAGGTTCCTTTGGGGTACAATACAACGATAAACGGAGATTTTACGATTTCTATTGATAAGACCGATGGTGATTTGAGCAGCCATGCCATTTATCTGGAAGACAAGAAAACCGGGGTAATACACGATTTAACAACAAGCGATTATACCTTTACTACCGAGAAAGGAACTTTTAGCGATCGTTTGGTATTGCGTTACACCAACAAAACACTTGGAACGGGAGATTTTGAAAATGTTGAAAACGGACTTCTGGTTTCTGTAAAAGACAAAACCATCAAGGTAACTTCTTCGGCAGAAAACATAAAAGAGGTAACGGTTTTCGATATCTCGGGAAAACTGCTTTACAGCAAAAAGAAAGCAGGCACAACAGAGCTTCAAATACAAAACCTGCAATCATCCAATCAGGTATTGCTTGTAAAAGTTACTCTTGAGAATGACTTTACTGCAACTAAAAAGATTATTTTTAATTAAAAGTGGCAATCTTAAATAAAAAATCCATTCCGCAAAACGGAATGGATTTTTTTATGGCTAAAATTCGATTCAAATACTATGCTTTTTCAATCAAAATACTAACAGCATTTCCACCAAAACCAACAGCATTAATTAAAACCTTTTTTATTGTTTTCGTGTGATTCTGTTTTGCTGAAAAAGGTACTTCAATAAAAGTATTATTTTTCATCATTAAAAGAGCTAACTCTAAACTCAATATTCCGGAAGCACCAAAAGTGTGTCCTATTTTCCATTTATTTGTAGTTAGTAAAGGTAATTTCTCTCCAAATACTTTTTCTATTGCACGCAACTCTGTCAAATCTCCTTTTATTGTTCCCGGTGCATGCATTACAATTGCATCAATATCTTCTAGATTTTCATCTTTTAAAGCCATTTTCATAGACTTTTGAAAACAATCTGCTTCTGCAGAAATTGAAATATTATGCTCTAAAATCTCGGTTGCATAACCTACTCCGGTAATATAAGCAATTGCGTTTTCTTTCTCTCCCGATTCTAAACAGCAAACTGCCGCACCTTCACCCAAAATCATGGTGTTTTGTGTTTTCTCAAAATCAAAAGCCAGATTTGGCCAAAGTTCTTTTTCCTGATCAATACGCGAATATATTTTTAGAGCACGCATTTGAGCAATCGTAAAATCAGTCAACGGAGCTTCACTTCCTCCTACCAAAAATTTATCGGCCATGCCAGATTTCAGCCATGCAACTCCATTCAATACTGCATGAAGCGCTGTAGAACACGTAATAGAGTGTGAAATTTCCGGACCTACACTTTGTAAATCGTGAGCAATCCAGGATGAAATATTTCCTAAAGTAGTTGTTGGCGATGCTAAAGTTTGTGCTTTTCCGCTATCTAAATATGCTGCATAATGTTTCTCGAATAGATCTGTCGCTCCACGTGAAGAACCAATATTAATTCCGAAAACATCATTCGAACTCCAGCCTGCCTGTTCAACCGCTTTTCGTGAAGCCGTTAAAGCAAACAATACAGAATCATCCAGAAATTTATATTTAATATCTGATTCGCGAACTTGAGCAATAATTTGCTTTGATTCCTGATCGAGAGCAGCAACAGAAGTTTCTTGTTGATCTAAAAATTGTTTCGAAAAACAGTGTTGATTATCAAGATATTTTTTCCAAACAGCATCAGTATTATTTCCTAAAGGAGAAATAGAAGAAAAAGCTGTTATGGCGATTTTTTGTGTATTCAAAATATTTTATTTAGTAAAAAAATAGACCACGGATTAAACTGATTTACGCTGGTAATTATTAAAACCGGTGAAACCTGTTTAATCCGTGCCATCTGTGGGCAAAATTACACCATTTCAATGGCTTCCTCAATTGTTTTGTAAACTTTTTGAAGCTGTTCGTCTGTCATAATATATGGTGGAAGAACGTATACTATATTTCCAACCGGACGTAAAATAACTCCTTTTTCAATAAAGAAATTATACAGTTTGTTACGCATTGATCCGTAATAACTTTCTTCTGAATCTGATTTAATTTCAACTGCAAAAATAACTCCCAAAGTTCTGGCAGTTACAACTTTTGCGTGATTTTCAATTTTCTTTTGAAATCTCAAATGACTCGCATTTATTCTCTCAATACTAGATTGCATTTCTGTAGTTTGCAATAAATCAATACTTGCCAAAGCTGCGGCACAACCCGTTGGATTTGCCGTAAAAGTATGTCCGTGAAATAATGCTTTATTAATATCATCATCATAAAAAGCATCAAAAACTTCCTGAGTAAAAGTTGTAATTGCCATCGGGATTGTTCCTCCTGTCAAAGCTTTCGACAAACAAATCATGTCCGGATTTTCATCAACATAGTCCATCGCAAAAGTTTTTCCGGTTTTACCAAAGCCTGTCATTACTTCATCGGCAATAGTCAAAACATTATTCTCTTTACAAATCTGAATTAATTTTGCTAATGCTTCCGGCTCATACATTACCATTCCGGCTGCTCCCTGCACCAAAGGTTCGAAGATAAATCCGGCACAATTATGATTTTCAATTACATTTATTAAAGTATCAAAACTAGCTTGCTCCTGCCCTTTTACCGGAACCGGAATTCTCACAACATCAATAAACATTCCTTGAAATGCCTGCGTATAAAATGAAATTCCACTAGCGGCCATTGCCGCAAAAGTGTCACCGTGAAAAGCATTTTCAAAAGCAATTATTGTAGTTCGTTTTTCATTTTTATTAAAAAAATATTGCAAAGCTACTTTAATCGCAACCTCAACAGCAGTTGAACCATTATCTGAAAAGAATACTTTCTGTTGATTTTTTGGCAGAATTTCAATTAATTTCTCTGCTACTTTTATGGCTGGTTCGTGTGTAAAACCTCCAAACAAAACATGCTCCAAAGTCGTAAGTTGCTTATAAATGGCATCTGCAATAAATTTATTACTGTGCCCAAACGGATTTACCCACCAGGATGCGATCGCATCGATATATTCTTTGCCATTTTCATCCCAAAGCAAAGCACCTTCACCTCTAGAAATAGCTATTGGTGTTTGAGCTGTTTTATGTTGTGTATAAGGATGCCAAAGATATTGGCTGTCTTTTTCTGTTAATGTCATGGTATTTAGAAAATAGAGTAGAGAGTATAGAAAAAAGACTAGACTTCTATAATTTTGACAAAGATAGGAAAGTCTATTTTCTTTATTCTATATTCTTTGTTCTATAAATTTAGAAGATTGTCCCGAAATAAATCAGCATATTCGCGAATTACATTTTGGTCGAAATACGGTTCTTCGTCAATTCTTCCAATAAATTTTATCTTGGTTTTATTCAGAATTAAACTTTCTGTTGATTTATTTTCGCTTCCGCTAAAGATAATTCCAGAGACTTCAAAACCTCGATTTCGAATGGCTTCAATAGTTAATAATGTATGATTGATGCTTCCCAAATAATGTCTTGAAACTACAATGACTTTATAATCAGGCTGAATCAAATCAATAATTGAATCTTCTTCGTTTAACGGAACAAAAATTCCGCCGGCGCCTTCAATAACCAAATGATTATCTGTTTTTGGTTCCTGAATTTTTTTTAAATCAATTGTAATTCCATCAATTTCTGCAGCCAAATGCGGACTTGCGGGCGTATTTAATTGATAAGAATTGGGATAGAATTGGGATTTGGTACTTCGGCTTCGCTCAGTATGACAACTTAGTAAACTTTTTACTTTGTGACTATCCGAATTATCTAAATCTCCTGCCTGAACGGGTTTCCAATAATCGGCTTCGAGGGCTTCAACAACAATTGCCGAAGTTATGGTTTTGCCAACATCGGTAGAAATACCGGTTATAAATATTTTCATAATTAATAGACCGCGGATGACACAGATTGAGCCGATTATCGCGGATTTATTTTTTAATTTATACAAACCAACTAGATAATTTGTATAAATCAGTTCGATCTGTTTTGTACTTGAGTTATTCCACAAAAATACCAATAAACAATAAACCCATCATTACGTGGGTTCTATTTTTTCTATTCTTCTTTTAATTCGTCTCAAATCTTTTTGATTTCCTTTTGCATTTTCGTTATCACAATTATTAAACTAAAAACATCAACTTCCTAAATGTTCATTCCGAGAGATTCTTCAAATTATGCTTTCTGTTATTTGTATAAACTAAGCGTTTAAAATCTGGGCTTTCTCCAAAATTAAGGACTAATCCAACTTCAATTTTTGTTGATTTTAAGTAATTCATTAATTGTGCTACATGTGCATTTACTAGACATTCACAAGACTTGAGTTCAAGAATTATTGCGTCTTCAACTAATAAATCAGCATAAAATTCGCCAACTAATTTATTTTTGAAATAAACTTTTATTTGCTTTTGAGCTTCAACTTTATAACCTTGTTCAATTAGTTCAAAATACATTGCGTTTTGATATACTTTTTCGAGAAAGCCATAACCAAGTTGATTATAAACGTCGTAAAATATTTTTAAAATAGGTTTAGAAATTTCTTTATGTAGTAAATCAGTCATAATCATCCGTGCAAACCTGCTTAATCCGTTTAATCGGCGGGCTAAAATACGAAATTTCCTAACAATTGTAAGATCTGATTAATTTCTTCTTCTGAATTATAGCTGTGAATACAAAAACGTAAACGTTCCTGACCTTCCGGAACAGTTGGAGACAATATTGGCTTTACATCAAAACCTTTATCCTGAAGCTGTTGAGCCAATTGTTTTACATTTTGATTGCCCGGAACTATGGCCGATTGAATAGCTGATTTGCTTCGAACAAACATTGGCTTTAATCCTAATAAATTTTTCTGCTGATTAAAAAACACAATGTTCTGGCGCAATTTTTCAATATTTGCTTTTTCGATTTCCAGATGTTGATAGGCAGTAAGAATTGTAATTACGGAATGTGGAGATAATCCGGTTGTATAAATAAAACTTCGGGCAAAATTGACCAGATATTCTTTAAGATCAGAACTTCCCAAAACTGCTGCTCCGTGACAGCCTAATCCTTTTCCGAAAGTCATTATTCTGGCAAAGATGCGATTGTGTAATTGCAGATATTGCATTAAGCCTTCACCATTTTCTCCAAAAACGCCCAACGTATGCGCTTCATCAACAATTAAATAACAATTGTATTTTTCAGAAAGTAAAACCAATTCTTCCAGATTAGGACTATCACCATCCATCGAGAAAACGGTTTCTGTAACGATGTAAATATTTGTTTCGGGAAATTTCTGAATTAATCGTTCTAAATCTTCAAAATCATTGTGATTGAATTTATACGATTTGGCATTCGACATTGTAATTCCGTCCCTGATTGAAGCATGACTTAATTCATCATACAATATAACATCATTTCTTTGCGGTACAGCGCTAAAAAAGCCAACATTGGCATCGTAACCCGAATTGAAAATTAGAGCCGATTCTACGTCATGAAATTGCGCAATAAAAATTTCTGTATTTTGGTATGCATCATGATTACCAGAAATCAATCGGGAACCTGTTGCGCCGTTTTGCAGGATTTCATTTTCAATCAAATAATGATGCGTTTGTTTGAAAATGCTTTCTGATTTTGAAAAACCAATATAATCATTAGAAGAAAAATCAACAAGATTATTAAAGCTTGGCAACTTTCTTAGTGAGTTATTCTCCTTTCGGATTTCTAATTTCTGTATAAGGTTTTCAGGTAATTTCATAAAAGCAAAGTTATGAAAATGATATTAAACAGCGGGTTTGATGTTACCCGCTGTTTATTTTAAAGCTTGTTAATTGGTTATAAATGGTGATTTTCTAATGAATTCATCATCTGTAATTTGATCAACCATAAAATTTGCAATATCTCCAGCATTGATTTTATCACCGGGACAATCTTCCAAATCAACTATTATTGTTGAATTAACATATGTAAATTCAATAAACGGAACGCGAACTAATATCCAGTCTATATTGCTATTCACCAAAAGATCATAGGTTTTTTGACGATCTTCCTGAATTACCGGAAAATTGGTTTTCATATATTCTGTAGCCAAAGTAGTTTTGGTACTTTTATTATCAAAAGGTGTATCAATATTAAGTCCTGCCAATAAAATGTAGCGTTTTATTCCGAAGTCATTCATCGATTTCAAAACATTCATTGTAGCAGAACTTGCTACCAAAGGTTCACCTTGACGCTGGCCGATTGTACTAATAACAGCATCACAATCTTCAAGCAATAACTGAATACTTTTAGAATTAATTGCGTCACCTTCAATAATTTCGATATTTGGATCTTGAATTGTAAAATCTTCCGGATGTCTCAGCAAAAGTTTTATGCTAAATCCTTCATTCAATAACTGGTTTACAAGATATTTTCCAGTTCTGCCACCGCCTCCAAGAACGGCAACTTTTTTTATATTTTTCATGTATTTTCTTTATAAAATTTTGACATAGATAAATCACGTTTTATCAATGCGATAAAACGAAAAAATAAAAGCTTACTGAACTTTTATAATGATCAATATTTTATAAAGAGATTTTAATACTTCAAAAGTAAAAAATAAAAGCGATTCGTAATTGTCTGACTTTTATTTATTTTAGGTTTTCTTTTTCTACCCAGACGAAGTTTCCTCTTTCGGTCGCATCGAGTATATCAATATTTAGTTTATTTGATATGTCCAGACAAAATTGATACGCCGCTTCTTTACTCTCAAAACTAAACATTTTATAATGCCTGTTTTTAACATACCAGAGATTAGTACCATACTCACCCCATTTATCCTGAAAAAAAGAAACATATTCAAACTCTGTTACTTTAGATTTTACATCGTATGAAAATGACCCCACAACGTATCTTGTTATAATAACACTATCTGTAACATTTATAATAATGTCTCTTGTGGCAGAAAAAGTTAATCCATAAATAAAACAGAATCCTCCAACAGAAACAAATGCTGTCATTAGCTTAATAAAAAGAATAAAAGAAATGCCTAAATAAAGTACATAAATAACAATCCCTAACAAATAGATAAAAATACCGTAAAAGACAGCCGCTAGTACTAATTCGTACCAACTTCTTTTCTTAGCTAAAATCGAAATTTCAAATTTGTCATTATTTTTCATGTTCCAAAAATAAAAAAAGCCAAACAATTACGTTTGGCTTTTTCATTTATTTTGAAACTGTTTTAGTCTGCTAAAACAATTACTTTATTGTCTTTCATCTCGATTGTACCTGAATTGATCTCTAATGTATAGGTCTGTTCGTTTACTTTCGTGAATTTACTCGCTACCTCTTTAGAAAAATTAAACTTTGGAGCTGTAATTTTTACAGTTCCTTTTTCCAGAATAGAAACAATAGGAGCGTGATTATTCAATATTTGAAAGCTTCCATCAACTCCAGGCAATGTAACTGAAGTTACTTCTCCTGAAAATAATTTTGCTTCTGGTGATACTATTTCTAAAATCATCTTTTTTTAGTTATGAGTTATAAGTTATGAGTTATAAGTGAGTTGAAACTCATAATTTATAACTCATAAATCATAATTTATATTAAGCTTCAGCCAACATTTTTTCTCCAGCTTCGATAGCATCCTGAATAGAACCTTTCAAGTTGAAAGCTGCTTCAGGAAGGTGATCTAACTCACCGTCGATAATCATGTTAAATCCTTTGATAGTATCTTTAATGTCAACCAATACTCCAGGAATACCTGTAAATTGTTCCGCTACGTGGAAAGGCTGAGACAAGAAACGTTGAACACGACGTGCTCTTGATACTGATAATTTATCTTCTTCTGATAATTCTTCCATACCTAAGATCGCAATAATATCTTGCAATTGTTTGTATTTTTGAAGAATTTCTTTTACTCTTTGTGCACAGTCGTAGTGCTCATTTCCTAAAATTTGAGGAGTTAAAATTCTTGAAGTAGAATCTAACGGGTCAACCGCTGGGTAAATACCTAGCTCAGCAATTTTACGAGACAATACTGTTGTAGCATCTAAGTGGGCGAAAGTTGTAGCCGGCGCCGGGTCAGTTAAATCATCCGCAGGAACGTAAACCGCCTGTACAGATGTAATAGATCCTTTGTTTGTAGATGTAATACGCTCTTGCATAGCTCCCATCTCTGTTGCCAAAGTTGGTTGGTATCCTACTGCAGAAGGCATACGACCTAAAAGTGCTGATACTTCAGAACCTGCTTGTGTAAAACGGAAGATGTTATCAACGAAAAACAATACGTCTTTACCTTGATCAGTTCCTGCTCCATCACGGAAGTACTCTGCGATAGATAATCCTGAAAGTGCTACACGTGCACGAGCTCCAGGAGGCTCATTCATTTGTCCGAAAACGAAAGTAGCTTTAGACTCTCTCATTCCTGGCATATCTACTTTAGATAAATCCCATCCTCCATTTTCCATAGAGTGCATGAAATCATCACCATATTTAATAATTCCTGACTCTAACATCTCACGAAGCAAGTCATTTCCTTCACGTGTTCTTTCTCCTACTCCTGCGAATACAGAAAGTCCACCGTGACCTTTTGCAATATTGTTGATCAACTCCTGAATCAATACTGTTTTTCCAACACCTGCACCACCAAACAATCCAATTTTACCTCCTTTTGCATAAGGCTCAATTAAATCGATTACTTTAATACCTGTGAATAAAACTTCTGATGAAGTTGATAGATCTTCGAATTTAGGAGCTGATCTGTGGATAGACAAACCATTTTCTCCTGTTTTTGGCAAGTTTCCTAAACCATCAATTGCATCTCCAATTACATTAAATAATCTTCCATATACATCTGGACCGATTGGCATTTGGATTGGATTTCCTGTTCCAACTACTTCATATCCTCTTGACAAACCGTCTGTAGAGTCCATAGAAATGGTACGAACAGTGTTTTCTCCAATGTGAGATTGCACTTCTAGAACTAACAATGTTCCGTCTTTTTTAGTGATTTCTAGTGAATCATAAATTTTTGGAAGTTCAACATCCTTACCGTTGAAAACTACGTCAACTACTGGTCCAATGATTTGAGCAACTTTTCCTATTACTTTTGACATTACTTATGTATTTATTAAATAGCTATTTAGGTTTATCGAAAATACCTCTTTTTTCAGAGCGCAAAGATAATTTTTTAAAATATAAAATCAATTTTTTTTTCATAAAAAATACCATGATTTTGTTTGATTCCTAAAAGTCAGGCTTCAAATATCTAAAATGGCAATTTTTTCCACAAATAAAAAAAGCCACTGCATTTTGAAATGAGCGGCTTTCTTCGTAAAAAAAATGGTTTTTTATAATGATTTTGGATATTGACTTGGATATGTGCTCAAATCTACATGACGTAAAGTTGAACCGTATTTTGCATTAATCGCGTCTACAAATATATTAGCAATTAATGCATAACCCCTTGCGCTTGGGTGAATTCCGTCTAATGAAAAAGCACCGCCGGTAACATAGGCAGATGTTAAACTGAAATTTCCAAATTTGATTCCTGTACTTGCCAATTGCGTCAACACAGCTCTAGTATCAACTAATGCCAGACCTTTTTCAGTTGCAACTGCAGCAATTGTTGTATTAAAGGCGTCTGTTGCAGTTTTAATTTCTGCAATTTCAGTAGGAATCAATACGTGTTTATCTTGTAATGGGTATGTAACACCAAATTTATTTAATGGAGCCGGCGGTGCAATTCCAATTCCAGAGTCACCAGCAACAGGAGCTGTACCAATAACTGTTCTGGTTGGTAATACCGGAAGATCTGTAGCTTTGGCTTGTCTTGCCTGTCCAAAAACAGCACCATAAAAAGCCGCTGTTTGCGCACCCAAAGTTGGAGTAAAAGCAGCTGTTAACTGAGCAGATAAATTTGACAGACTTTCATCTTTAATTAATAATGGATTTGCACCTGTTTCAGACAATAAATTAATTCTGTCACCTGCACTAAAAGCTGTCAAAGCTTGTTTTAACGGTCCATATAATTGTGCGTTAAGTGCTTGAATAGTTGCTTTTCCGACAGCCTCATCATTATTACCTAAAGATTTAGCCGTAAGCGGATTGTAAGGAACTGTTGTAAAATAAGGCAAAGCCGTGATATAAGGTAAATTTGCCACAACACCTTTTGCTCCATTTGCGGTTAAAGCAGTCGCCATAGAAGTATATACATTTGCAAAAACAGCAGGATCTGTAATATCATTGCTGCCATAAGTTGCCGGATTTGGATTACCTGTCTGATCTTTTCCAACTCCGCCAGAAGTTGCATAACTCAGGACATCATTTCCTCCAATAAACAAAGAGAAAAATGTAGGTGTCTGAATTAACGCATCTGCCAAAACTGAAGTTGAAGGTGAACTTGCAAATCGAACAAAATAAGGATTCGCTGCCCCAATAGCCAAACCTGCCGGATTACCATAACCGTTTGCTACTAAGTGAAAGCTTTTAGCACCAGGAACTCCTAAATTATTAAAGGTACCTGTAAGATGTGTCATAACTTCGGTAGTTGGCACGCCAGATACAGGAAGTGGCGCGGTTCCGTTAAAGTACAAACGTGGTCCGAAAGCCGGATTTACCTGACCTCCAAACAATAATCCTCCAATATTATCATTTGCATACGGTATCGTAAAAGTACCGCCACCTGCTGCCGCAAACTGTTGAGATAATATATTGGCGTAGCCGTTTTCCTGTCCTTTTTTAAACAATGAATTATCGCTGTAGCCCGCAGCAAAAGAATCTCCAAGTGCTACATATTTTGTAAAAACTGCCGAACCCGGAGTTACAGGAACTTCTTCGGGAGTATTGTTATCATCGTCATTATTACAAGCCGCTATAAAGGTCAAAGAAACCAATAATAGCCATTTTATATTTTTTTTCATGTTATTAACTTTTAAATTATTAGCTCTTTCTTATTAGTAAGCCGTAAAAAGAAAGAAAATCTTTTTTGATCAAATAAACACTGTCGTTTTAAGGATTAATTATCCATGAAGCAAACCACATCTGACCAACCATACCTGCACCAACTACCTGAAGGTAATCTTTCCCGAAAAGATTTGTTGCTCCAACTTTAATAACAGATTTTAATTTTGGAATACCATAATTAACCTGAGCATCAAGCACTGTATTTTCCGGAATCATTCCGTCACCAAAAGAAGATTGCCACAAATATTCTGTATTCCATCTTACATTAACATTAAAACCTAAGTTTTTAGTCACTTTAGCATTTCCAAAAGAACCTTTAATTCTGTGTTTCGGAGTATTAAATCCTGCAACAAAACTTGGATCTTCTGTTTGATCAAAATCAAATTGAGCATAATTGTAATTAACTCCTAATTCAAAGTCTTTATATACTTTTTTAGACAATCCAACTCCAAAACCTAATGATGTAATTTGAGCAATAGTATTGGTATATACCTGATAAACTCTTCTGTCACCAAAAGCCAAAGCAGCATAACTTAATTGAACATTAGGATCTGTAGGATCTGATCCTGCTGTTCCATAATAAGGAGTAATTACTCTAGAGGTATTCATAAAATCGTTGTAAATATTGTAGTATCCATTGATATCAATAGACAAATCGTTTTGAACCACTGTACGATAACCTACTTCAAAAGCCTGTACTTCTTCTGGTTTTACTAATCTAGGATTTGCTACTTTAAGATCTGCTGGATTTGCAGATGCCGCGAATGCCTGAACAGAAGCTAATGTATAAGAGTTTTCATAAGCACTACGACCTGATAAATCAACTGTTGCCCCATTACCTGGTAAAGCCTGACCGGCAAGACTTACAGGCTGAGTTTCCTGAAAACGATCTAAATTATCAGCTGCAGAACCAATTAATGCAAAAGGCCCTAAATCTAAACCAATATATTGATCCTGAGTAGTTGGGTTACGGAAACCTGTCTGATAGGATACTCTGAAATTATGTCTTTTTGATTCACCTGCAGAATATACAAATGAAATTCTTGGCGAAACATTACCGTCAAAATTCTGGCTTTTATCGTAACGTACAGATCCTGTAAATTTTAATCTGTCGTCCATCCATTTTTTTTGCAATTGTGCATATGCACCATATTCTTTATAATCGATCGGACCATCGTAATCTGTAAAGATTGTTCCTTCTGAATCCATTATATATTTTCTCCAAGAACCACCAACCTGAATTTCGGCAAATTTGATAAGATCTCTGAAATTATAATTTATATCTGAATGATATAATTTTGAATGATCAATAAATTTTGCTCCCTGAGTTAAATCAGGATTAGAAGTTACAGTAGTAAGCGCATTATTAAATTGTGCAGAACCCGGCTCAAATCTTGCTGATCTTGGAGCACTTGGATTAAGAGGATCAATATTTGGAGTTAATCCTAAACCTGGCGCAACATTGTAATCAGCAAAATTTCTTGCATAATTAGCAGCGTCATTTGCATTAAAACCAAGTACTGCTGATGATAATTGAAATGCTGTTCCGTAATCTGTAAACCAGTTTTTATCTGATTTTGCTAATCTGTTTACATTCCATCCGGCAAATCTCATATCATAAGAATCTCCTGCATCTTCACTTGTAAAATAAACCCTTCCAAAAAAGTTCTTCCCTTTTATTTCAAATTTACCCTGTTGCATTAAGAAATCTTTCAAAGCATATCTGTTTGCTCCCTGATAAATTGTACTTCCTGTACCGATTTTATATTGCAATATAATTTCAGTATCATCTGCAAAAGGCTTGATGTGAGCGCTAAAATCGGCCTTCATACTTGTAACTTTGTTATCAGTTAAGTCCTGCTCGCGGTATCCGGTTCTGCTTACTTGTCCAACATTTGGAATAAACGTTGTAACTTCATCTCCATATATATTTAATCCATCGTAATTTTGATTCATTGCATGTCCAACAGAACCTCCGGTCATACTTCTCGTATCTGCTGCGATCCATTCGGAAGCCTCCATGTACGTGAAATTTGCTTTCAAAGCAAAATGTTTGGTAAATGCTTTTGCTGCTCTGATTCCAAAATCATTATAATCATTTGTTCCGGCAGCATCCTGACTTGTTTGTCCGTATTTATAATAGACACTTATTCCTTCATTAGCAAAAGGACTTTTACTAGTCATAAACATAATACCGTTAAAAGCATTGGCGCCGTATAATGCAGAAGATGCTCCCGGCAAAAGTTCTACACTTGCCACATCAATATCAGAAACACCAATTAAGTTTCCTAACACAAAGTTTAAGGCTGGTGATGAATTATCCATTCCGTCGACTAATTGCATAAAACGAGTATTTGCCACTGTAGCAAAACCTCTGGTATTTATTGATTTAAAAGAAATACTACTTGTGTTAAAATTCACCTCTTTTAAATTCTCTAAACCGTCATAAAAAGTAGCTGCCGTGGTGTTTTTAATTTCCTGAATTCCCATTCTTTCAATTGTAACAGGAGATTCGATTACACGTTCAGGAGTTCTCGAAGCAGAAACTACAATTTCGTCTAATTTCGTTTCTTCATCTTTTAAAACTACACTGACATTTTGATTTAATGATGTAATATTGATTGTTTTTGTTTCAAATCCTACTGCCGAAACTTTAATTACAAAAGGTGGTTTAGCAGAAGTATTCAATTTAAAGGAACCATCAAAATCGGTTGAAGCTCCACTCGAACTTCCCACTACATTAATATTGGCACCAGGAATAGATTGTTTGTTACTGTCGGTTACGGAACCGGTAACTGTATTCTGCGCAAAGGAAATTCCGCAGAAAAACAACATAATTAGCAAATACACTCTCATTGGTTTAGGTTTTTTGTTAGTTTATGTTACCAAAATACAAATAATTTTGATATTAATAAAAAAACGTTAAAAAAAATTAATATTACACATGTTTTTTGCCTGTATTTTAACTTTTCTGTATTCTGTTTTGTTAAACTAACAGCAAGAAGAGTGCTTTGGCAATCTTAATTACTATGCATACATATAAAAATTAAGATAAAAAATGAGGATTTAATAAAAATACAACGTTGTAGAAAAATATTTGATAAATAAAAAAAGCGAGATACAAAATCTCGCTTTTTAACATTATGTCGCTTTTTATTACTTTACTGAAATTTATTCTACTTTTTCTAATCGGTTTTTTAAATCGATGATTTGCTTATTTTGTTCGATCATGTAGAGTGTCATTTCTTCCATTTTCTTAAGCAGGCTTAAATTCATTTCTGCCAGCATTAATCCATTTTTCTCTATTTCCGTTGCAGATGGAATTTCCGGTAAATGACTATTTTGCTTAATGTAATCTTCAACTTCCTGTAATGATTTTAGTTTATAATCATTCGCAAAAACATAATCAGGAACTGATCCTGCGTTAATTGTTACTTTTACTTCTTGCGCATGAATGTTTCCAGCCACAGTAAGTCTCGAATCTGGATGTGTTGTACCGATGCCGACGTTGCCGTTTCCTTGAATCCGCAATTTTTCAGTTTGACCTGTTCCATGCGACTCTTGTGTAAAGAACTGCATTCCGTAAATATTAGAACCTTCGCTTTCAGTGATTGACCTTATAGAAGTACCAAAAGTTACAAGATTGTCATTTGCAATAGAATGTGCAATCATTATAGCAGAACTGTTATTACTATTAGGTAAATTTCTAACCGATAAACTACCATAGATTGTTTGAATCCCTGTAAAGGTATTTTCGCTTCGAGTAGCTAATTCGTTCCATGGATTCCAAATACCAACTCCATTATTTAAATCGGCATTTTTGGTTCTAAAAGAAATTCGATTACCCCCATTTGGACCGTAATCAGCACTAATCTGACAATCGTATCTATTATCAAAACCTCCAAAACTTATTAATGCCCCATTCCACGGCGTGCCTGCAGTCGCATATGAAAAAGTATAACCTCCTTTAAAAGTATCTGCTTCACCGGGTGTCCTTATACTGTAAGTTGGGTTTAAAGTTTGCGCTACCATGTTTATTACATTAAACAATACAATTGCCAATGTTATAATTATTTTACTAGTCTCGTTTTTTTTATGCATCTGTTATTTTAATTTTTGTTCAATTTTAGATAGTCTTTCAAAAACTATTTTAAAAGATTCATTTTCTTTCTTTATCTGTTCAATTTTCTTATTTTGTTCAATCATATAAAGCGTCATTTCCTCTATCTTCTTAAGAAGGCTTAAATTCATTTCTGCCAGCATTAATCCATTTTTCTCTATTTCTGTTGCAGATGGGATTTCAGGTAAATGACTATTTTCTTTTATATAATTTTCAACTTCCTGAAGTGATTTTAGTTTATAATCATTAGCAAAAACATAATCAGGAACATCTCCTGCTTTAACTGTTACTTTTACTTCTCTTGCATGAATGTTTCCGGCAACTGTAAGTTTAGAATCGGGGTTATCTGCACCAATACCCACGTTACCGTTTTCAATTAATCTTATAGAAGCATTATTTGCATATTTACCTACAACATTTATTTCAGTAAAATCTCCAATTCCCGAAATCCAACTTGTGTAAAGAATTTTGTTACTTGCCCATGTTGTTCCACCCACTGATAATTTTACCCCATGAAATTCCCCTACTGTCAATGGAGAAGTTAATACCGATGTAGATATACCTACAGATCCTGCGATATTTTGATTTCCGCTAAAGTTATTGTCTCCAATGTCGTTACTAATTCATTCCATGGATTCCAAGAATTACTATAATCTCCATTTCTGGTTCTAAAGGAAATTCGGTTTTTTTGATAATCAGAGTTTATTTGGCAATCATAATTGTTTCCAGCTCCTCCGAAACTTATTAACGCTCCATTCCATGGAGTTCCTGCCGCTGTATACGAAAATGTATATCCTCCACGAAAAGAATCAGCTGCACCAGGTGCGGTTATGGTAAAAGTTGGGTTCAAGGTTTGTGCTTTTACAGTTATTACACCTAATACCCCAAGTACAATTACAATTAAAAATTTATTTACTTTCATTTTATATAGTTAAAAAATTCATAGTAGTTATCTTTTTTCTTTTTCTAATTTTTCAATTCGTTTATTTTGTTCAATTATATAAAGCGTTAATTCTTCAACTTTCTTAAGTAAATTCAAATTCATTTCTGCCAGCATTAATCCGTTCTTTTCTATTTCCGTTGCAGATGGAATTTCCGGCAAATGACTATTTTCTTTTATATAATTTTCAACTTCCTGAAGTGATTTTAATTTATAATTATTAGCAAAAACATAATCAGGAACTGATCCTGCATTAATTGTTACTTTTACTTCTCGCGCATGAATGTTTCCGGCTACTGTAAGTTTAGAATCTGGATTTGGTGTGCCGATGCCGACGTTGCCGTTTCCTTGAATTCGCAATTTTTCAGTTTGACCAGTTTGATGAGATTGCTGAGTAAAAAACTGCAGAGCATAAATATTTGCATCAGCACTTTCGGTAAAAGTTCTAACAGAAGTTCCAAATGTATCGTAGTCACCAATACTAATAGAATGCGCAATCATAATTGCTGATTCATTAAGCCTATTTTCAAAGTTTCTCACAATTATATTCCCATTCCTTACTTCAAGTTTTGCCAAAGGATTAGTGGTACCTATACCAAAATTTCCAGAAGCAATAAAAGAATTTCCTCTATCTTTAAAATACACATCATTACCAATTCTCGTTCCTCCACTAAAATCATTTTCAAAATTTAGAGCCAAAACATTGTAGTCTGCATGAACAAAAGCCCTTCCCCCTGACCCTCTATCTGTAAACCTAAAGGTCACATCAGCGAGACCATTGTAACTAAAAATATTACTTCCATTTGGGGAGTTAATTTGAGAGAATGCATTGAAGGATGCAATAATGAAGATAAAGGTGACAATATTTTTCATAATTATTTTTTATCGCTTTTTAAAAGTTCAATTTCCTTTTTCATTTCAATCATATAAAGCGTCAACTCTTCAATCTTCTTAAGCAACGTCAAATTCATTTCTGCCAGCATTAATCCATTTTTCTCTATTTCCGTTGCAGATTGAATTTCTGGTAAATGACTATTTTGTTTGATGTAATCTTCAACTTCCTCTAATGATTTTAATTTGTAATCGTTCGAAAAAACATAATCAGGAACTACTCCTGCGCTAATTGTTACTTTTACTTCCTGTGCATGAATGTTTCCGGCTACTGTAAGTTTAGAATCTGGATTTGGTGTGCCGATGCCTATGTTACCAGCCTGATTAATGCGCATACGTTCGACATTAGAAGTTCCAAAAACAATATTTCGATCCATATCGGGAACTATAGAATATCCTGAAATATCTATATAAGTTTTAGCCCAAGGAGTCGTTCCTCCTCCAGCAGATAATCTTAAAAAACCATCATCCATCATGTTTCCGTGCATACTATATCCCCTTATCTCTCCATATTCAGAAGTTCCTGACAAAAGTGCAGGTCGGGGCAAAGCATTATTTAAACCACTATTTAATGTTATAGAACCTACAACAGATAATTTACTTACCGGATTCTCAGTTCCTATACCAATATTTCCCGTTGGCGAAAGATTATTTTGACAAAAAACAACATTACTAATTAATAATATTACAAGAATATATAGCTTTTTCATTTTTATTTATTTTCAAGATGTTTTATTCTTTTTTCTAAATCAATTTGATTCTTTTTAAATAAATCATTCTCTTTTTTGATTTGTTCATTCTCCTTTTTAAACTCAATCATGTATAGCGTCAATTCTTCAATCTTCTTAAGTAAATTCATATTCATTTCTGCCAACATTAAACCGCTATTTTCTATTTCCCCGGCTGATGGTATTTCTGGTAAATGATGATTTTGCTTAATATATTCTTCGACTTCATGCAATGATTTTAATTTATAATCATTTGCAAAAACATAATCGGGAACTGATCCTGCATTAATTGTTACTTTTACTTCTTGTGCATGAATGTTTCCGGCAACTGTGAGTTTTGAAGTTGGGTTTGTTGTGCCAATGCCAACATTTCCATTTTTCAAGATTCGAATAAAACCATAACTATCACGATAACTTGCAACTTTTAAATCTGTAAAATCTCCTAAAGCATCAGTATAGCCAGTTTCAATTATCGAAGTACTTATCCATGTAGAATTCCCTACTGCCAGTTTAACACCGTGATTATTTCCAACTGAAAAATTTCCACCTATATAACCATTCCCTTCAATTTTTAGATTACCTATAGATTCAACATCATTTTTTGAATCTAATATGTTACGCCAATCAGTCCAGTTATTTTGACCATAAAATGCCGTTCTGTACTTTATCCTGTCGTTGTCAGCTCCTGTACCAACAAAATAAAGCTGAGAAACTAAATGATTCACTCTTCCATTTATTTCTAACAATGAACCATATTGAGAAGGTGAATTTGCACTATTATAATTATCCCAAAGTTTTATGGACATAGGATCTATACCAACTCGTGGAGAACTAGTAAAATCTTTTTGATTCTGAGCCCAATTCAAACTTTTAGTCCCCAAATTACCATCAAAAGTTTGACTGTAAGAAGACGCGTAAAAGAGTATTGTAAAAAAAAGGAATGTTCTTTTCATGTATTTATTTATTTTAGTTTTTTGTTCAATTTTAAATAATCTTTCGAAAACAGTTTTAATACCTTCATTTTCTTTTTGTAATATCTCAATTTACAAAGACTGTTTATGCTTTTCTTTACCCATTCGATCATATAAAGTAGGATTTCTTCTATTTTCTTAAGCAAATATAGATTTATCTCTGCCAGCATTAAACCATTTCCTCCACTACCGCACGAATCCTTTCGTGTGGCTCCTCACTGGCGCGAGCATCTTACTCGTAAACGCAATCAAAATCAATCAGTTGATTTCCTAAACAACAATTCTTTACATTTTATATCCGTTTAATTATTTCATCTATAACAAACTTAACTTCTTGTCTTGTCCTAAAATAGGTTTACACAAAAGTGTAAAAATATGGAAAGATATTCAAAAACATCATCTTCAAAATGGC